>JAFIEI010000038.1 GCA_020832565.1 Salinarimonas sp.
ATGGCCGGGCGGGCGCGCAGGCGCCCGATCCGGGGCAGGAAATCGGGCATGCGCAACACGTCGAGCGGATCGATCGGGCCGATCGCCTCGAAGAAGCGCGTGATCGCCCGCGACAGCGCATCCGGGTCGCGGTCGAGCCCGTGGGTAAAGATCGTGCGCTCCAGCACGTCGAGAGTGACGCGCGTCATTTCCAGCGCCATGTCGCGCTCGCGCGGGAGCCGGCGCGTGAGGCGGGCGACGAGGCGCTGCGCGGCTCCATCCATCACGGGCATGAAGCCGGTCACGTTGCGCGCGGAAAAAAGCGGGGCGAGCGTGCGCCGCAAGAGCTTCCATTCGTCTCCCTCGGCGGTGAGCAGTCCCTCGCCGAGGCCCGGTGCGAGCACCCGGCGCTGGAGGTCGTCCTTGCGGTAATTGCCGGCATTGTCGAGCAGCACGTGGCGGATCGCCTGCGGCTCGTTCAGCACGAGCACGCGCCCCATCACGCCCTTGCCGTAGAGGATGGGCTTTTCGAAATGTGCTTTCGTCCATGTCGTGAGCGGGTTGGTCCTGGCGGCGGCGAGGAAGCCGAACAGGTCCGACGGGCGGTCGCGCGGTTCCGGCGCGGGCGGTCGCAAGCGCCGATCGTCCGGGGTGAGAGGGCCGGCAGGGTCGGAACTGATTGCATCGTGCATGATTTTTCACCCGCGGCCTCGCAACATGGGCCGTTCACACGTTAATGTGGTGCGCGACAGGCGCGGGAGAAAGAGCATATGGCTGGAAATGAGACGCGTATCGAAACCGACAGCTTCGGCGAGATCGCCGTACCTGCCGATCGACTGTGGGGCGCGCAGACGCAACGCTCCCTGCAGAATTTCCGCATCGGCGTTGAGCGCATGCCGACGCCCATGGTGCGGGCGCTGGGACTGGTGAAGCTCGCAGCCGTGCGCACCAATCACAAGCTCGGGCTGATCGATGCGAAACTCGCCGATGCGATCGGGAAGGCCGCGCGCGAGGTGGCGGACGGCAAGCATGACGACGAATTTCCCCTCGTCGTCTGGCAGACGGGTTCGGGTACCCAGTCCAACATGAATGCCAACGAGGTGATCGCCAACCGCGCCAACGAAATGCTGGGCGCCGGTCGTGGCGTCAAGACGCCGGTCCATCCCAACGATCACGTCAATATGGGGCAATCCTCCAACGATACCTTTCCCACGGCCATGCACATCGCCGCCGTCGAGGAGATTCATCGCAGCCTTCTGCCGGCCCTGATGCAGCTCTACGAGGCGCTGACGCAAAAGGCCGAGGAGTTTCGCGATATCGTCAAGATCGGCCGCACCCATATGCAGGACGCGACGCCGATCACGCTCGGTCAGGAGTTCGGCGGTTATGCCGCGCAGATGGCGCATGCGATCGCGCGCATCGAGGCGACGCTGCCGGCGCTGCTCGACCTCGCCCAGGGCGGCACCGCCGTCGGAACCGGGCTGAACGCCCATCCCGAATTTCCCAAGGCCTTCGCCCAGGAGATCGCCGGCATCACGGATCTGCCTTTCGAGACGGCGCCCAACAAGTTCGAGGCGCTGGCGAGCCACGACGTTTTCGTCTTCGCCCATGGTGCGCTCACGGCGCTCGCCACCGGCCTGTTCAAGATCGCCAACGATATCCGGTTGCTGGGTTCGGGGCCGCGCTCGGGGCTCGCGGAACTGTCGCTGCCGGAGAACGAGCCCGGCTCCTCGATCATGCCCGGAAAGGTCAATCCGACCCAGGCGGAGGCGCTGACCATGGTCTGCACGCAGATCCTGGGCGCCAATCAGACGATCGCCTTCGCCGCCTCGCAGGGGCATCTGGAGCTCAACGTCTTCAAGCCGGTCATCGCCTTCAACATGCTCCAGAGCATCCGGCTTCTCGCCGACGGCGCGCGCAGCTTCACCGACAATTGCGTCGTCGGCATCACCGCCAACCGCGAGCGCATCGGGGATCTTCTGGAGCGCTCGCTGATGCTGGTCACGGCACTCGCGCCCAGTATCGGCTATGATGCCGCCGCCGACATCGCCAAGGCCGCCCACAAGAAGGGCACGACCCTGCGCGAGGAAGCGCTCGCTTCCGGCAAGGTCGATGCGGATGAATTCGACTCCATCGTGCGCCCGCAGGACATGATCGCGGCGAAGGCGCCGAAAAAGAAGACGAGGTGAGGCGATGAGTGGCGATATCGTCAATCTGCGCCAGTTCAGGAAGCGCAAGGCGCGTGCGCAGGCCGAGCGCGAAGCCGCCGACAACCGGGTGAAATTCGGTCGCAAGAAGGCCGAGAAGCTGCTGACCGCAGATGAGCGCGCCCGCGAAGCGACGCGGCTCGACGGGCATCGCCTCTCGGGGAAGGGACCCGCTGGAGGCGGCGACGGTGATGCCGGCGGCGAAAGCGAGCTGCGTGATGACTGAGCAGCGCAGCGTGATCAGATTGGAGCGCGGCGCGATCGGCCCGTCGCGCGGGGTGGTCAAACGCTCCATCGCCATCGCCGGCCATCGCACCTCGATCTCGCTGGAGGAGCCATTCTGGGAGGAGCTTCGCCGCATTGCGCGCGAGCGCGGGATCGCGGTGCAAAGGCTCGTCGCCGAGATCGACGAGGGCCGCTCGGGCGAGAATCTCTCCTCGGCGCTACGCGTCTTTGTACTCGAGGATCTGCGCGCCGGGCAGGTGGCGCGTGCGGATCAATAGGGGATCTTGTCGGGCTTGTTCAGCCAGGCCTCGAACACGGCCTTGGCATCGGCGGTCGGGTGGTGCTCGATCGGCAGGCTGCGCGCCTCAGGCGGCTTTGGAATCTCGTCATAAATGAAGGAATCGTCGAAACCGATCGCCGCCGCATCGGCGCGCGTATTGGCGTAGACGATGCGCGAGACGCGCGCCCAATAGGCCGAGGCGAGGCACATCGGGCAGGGCTCGCAGCTGGTATAGAGCACGGCGCCCTTCAGCGAGAAATCACCCACGGCCTCGCAGGCCCGGCGAATCGCAACGACTTCCGCATGCGCCGTCGGGTCATTGGACGAGGTGACCCGGTTCCAGCCTTCGGCTAGCACCTTGCCGTCGCGCACGATCACAGCACCAAAGGGCCCGCCGGCGCCATCTTCCATGTGCTCGCGCGAAAGCCGCACCGCATGGGCCAGGAAACGGGCATCGTCGTCATGCATGATCGGTGACCTCCTTTTCGGCAACCTTGTTTTCCGAAAGCGATTCGCGCAGCGCGAGCAATTGCGCCGCCGTCGCGGCGGCGATGATGGCAGGATCCTTGTCGCCGATGCCGGGGATGCCGATCGGGCAGGCGAGGGTGGCGATGCGCTCCTCGGATATGCCGAGTTCGCGATAACGCTTCTCGAAACGCGCCCGCTTCGTCCGCGAGCCGATCAGCCCGACGAAGGGCAGGTCATGGCGCGCGAGTGCGGCTGCCGTCACGGCGAGGTCGAGCGGATGGGTATGCGTCATCACGAGAACGAAACTGCCGGCGGGCGCCTGCATCACGAGCCCATCCGGCTCCTGCCTCTGCACCGGTGTGACATTGGAGGGGATATGCGCGGGAAATGCGCCATCGCGGCTGTCGCACCAGATCACGGAGAATGGCAGGGGCGCCAGCGCCAGAACCAGCGCCCTCCCGACATGTCCGGCACCGAACAGATAGACGCTGCGGCGTTCCACGCCATAGCTTTCGCGCCATTCGCGCGTAGGCGCGATGCTGCGGCGGGCGGAGGAGAGTGGTGATACCGACGACGTATTCATGACGGGTGATGATGGCCCGGATCGCGGCGTCTGGCAAAGGCTTGCGTGCGTAGCTGGCTCGCACCGCCATTGCAGCAACGCAAAGGCGGTATCGCGACACGCAGCTTGACCCGAGAGCGCGGTTGCGGCCCAATCGCGGCTCATTCAGCCAGCACAGAGGTGGCGTTACATGGAAATCTTCAGAGCCGAATCCAGGCCCTCGCGCCGTGTTGCGGCGGAGTATTTCACCGGCGAAGTCTGGCAGGATCCGATCGTGGAAACGCCGGACCCGGCCCGCGCCAAGGCGGTGCGGGTGATCTTCTCGCCGGGAGCGCGCACGAACTGGCACACCCATCCTTTGGGGCAGTCGCTGCATGTCGTCGCCGGAATCGGGCGCATCCAGGTCTGGGGTGGTCCGGTGCGGATCATCCGCCCCGGCGATACGGTATGGATTCCGCCGGGTGAAAAGCACTGGCACGGCGCGGCGCCGGACCGGGCCATGACGCATATCGCCATTCACGAGCACATCGACGGGGTCCATGTGGAATGGCTTGAGCGGGTCGACGACGCGCAATACGCCGTCGCGCCTCATGACAAGCCGGTCGAGGCGTAACCGGCGTCAGTCGGCGAGGTTGCGCTGTATCTCGGGAATGGGGTGGCCGGTGAGATCCTTGGCCACCTCGGCCACCACGATATCGCGAACCTGATGGCTGATATCCTGCCGCAGCTCCGCGAGGATTTTCGGCGGCGCGACGAGGACGAAGCTCTTCACGCCCCGCTCGCGGCGGATGCGCTCCAGCGTCTCCGCGATCTCCTTGGCGAAGCGCTGCTCGGCGAGCTGGTGCCAGTCGGACTGCTCCATCCCGGAGCGCCGCTCGTCGACACCCGTGGCGCGACCGGGCCGGTCGGTGCCCTGCTCGCTGGTGGCGGGGTTATCCGGGGCCTTGAAGACATCCTCGACCCGCAGATCCGGCGCGATCGGCGATCCGTGATTACGCAGCACCAGAGCCTTGCGGCCGTCGCCGACGACGACGCGGCAGTCATGCGGGATCATCAAACCCTGAGTCATGTCATCTTCTCCCCTGATTGTGCGACTTATGCGCCGCCATTACCGTTTCCGCGCCACCTCCGGCATTGCGACGCGTGATGCGCCTGCGCGCCATGATCTTCGTCAATCATCTGCACACAGAAATGCTGCGCAGCTGGCCAACGCATGGTGAGTCGGTTTCGTTTCGGGGGGGCGCGACGAAGTTGCTCCGCGATTGCGCGTGTCATTCTACTGAACCGGTACGGAGCGCGGCCGTCTCGACCGCCCGGCCTGGAGGGGGAGCCGTACGGGAGACGCCGCACTCCGACGCCTGGCCCGTACCGGTCCGACCGGGAGAGCCGTGTTTCAACCCAGCCGCGCGACCTGCACCGCGCCGAGCGCCATCGTGACAGCGGCTTGCGTGGGATCGATCACTGGGATGGCGAGTTCGTCTTCGAGCGCCTTGCGATGGCGCGCCATGCCGGCGCAGCCCATGACCAGCGCCTCGGCGCCGTCGAGATCGCGCAATTCGCGCCCGATCGTGATCATGCGCGCAAGTGTCCCCTCGCCGGAGGCGGTCTCGGCCACCGACATTTCGAGGGGGCGTTCGCCCGCGAGCCGCGCCATCAGGCCCATCTGGCGCAGATAGCGCAGATGCCGGCGGATCGAGCCGGCCTTGATGGCGATCACGCCGAACCGGTCGGCCCGCGACAGTGCCGTCAGCACGCCGCACTCGGCGATGCCGAAGACCGGGCTCGACGTCGCTTCGCGGCAGACATGCAGGCCGGGGTCGGAATAGCAGGCGATGATATAGGCATCAGCCGCCTCGTCGGCGACGAGCCGCGCGAGCGGCAGCGTCACGCTCTCGGCATCCTTCTGGCTCTCGATCCCGAAAGGGCCCTCCCGCAGGGTGCGGCAGACGATCTCCGGGCCATCCGTGAATGCCAGCGGTTCGAGCGCCTGCGCGAGCCCGTCGGTGACGGCCTCGTTGGAATTGGGGTTGATCACGAGAATGCGTGCGCGTCGGCTCATCTGCTTTTCCTCTTGGCGGGAGTTGAAACCTCCGGGCGAACATTGTCCAGTCGGACAAAAGCACAAGGGATTTTTGTACCATGCCGGACACCGCCTACGACCTCGTCATCCGCAACGCGCTTCTCGCCGGTTCCGCCGGCAGTGTCGAGGCCGATCTCGCCGTTTCGGGCGAGCGCATCGCCGCGATCGGACATGGCCTCGGCGCCGGAGAACGCGAGATCGACGCGCGCGGACGCATCGTCACCCCGGGCGGGGTGGATACGCACGCCCATATCGAGCAGCTCTCCGGCGGGGGCGTGATGAATGCCGATACCTGGGAGAGCGCGACCGTCTCCGCCGCCCATGGCGGCACGACGAGCGTGATTGCCTTCGCCGCCCAGCATGTCGGCAAGGATATGCGCCAGGTGGTCGACGATTACGCCGCTCTGGCGCGCAAGGGCGCGGTGATCGATTACAACTACCACCTGATCGTCTCGGATCCGACGCCAAAGACGCTCGAGCAGGACCTGCCGGCGCTGATCGCCGAGGGGCATGCCTCGATCAAGGCCTTCATGACCTATGACGCCGTGCGTCTGCATGACGAGCAGATGCTCGACCTGATGGCGGTGGCGCGCGAGAACGGGGCGATGATCTGCGTCCATGCCGAGAATCACGGCATGATCGCCTGGATGGCGAAACGCCTGGTCGAGCGCGGCTATACCGCCCCGAAATACCACGCGATCAGCCATCCCCGCGCCAGCGAGCCGGAAGCCTTCGAGCGGCTGATCGCCATGTCGGCGCTGCTCGACCAGCCGATCATGATCTTCCACGTCTCCACCCGTGAGGGCGCCGCCGTGATCCGCCGGGCGCGCGGGGAGGGGATCAAGGTCTATGCCGAGACCTGCCCGCAATATCTCTTCTTCACCAAGGAGGCGCTCGACAAGCCGGGTATGGAGGGTGCCAAATGGATGTTCTCGCCGCCGCCGCGCGAGGCCGATGACCAGGAGGCCCTGTGGCGGGCCCTCGAGCTCGGCGACCTGCTCACGATCTCCTCCGATCACGCGCCCTACGCCCCGGACGAGACCGGCAAGTTCATGGCGGGGCCGAACGCGAACTTCAAGCAGATCGCCAACGGCCTGCCCGGACTGCAGCTACGCATGCCGCTTCTGTTCGACGCTATGATCTCGAAGGGCCGGCTCGGCCTGTCGCGCTTCGTGGCGCTGACCGCGACGCAGCCGGCAGCGTTCTACAACCTGCCGAACAAGGGTGATCTCGCGGTGGGCATGGATGCCGATCTCGTCATCTGGGATCCGCAAAAGCGTGTCACGCTCTCAGACGACATCGTGCTCGATCGCACGCGCTACACGCCCTATGCGGGGATGGAGGTCACCGGCTGGCCGGAGCGCGTCTTCCTGCGCGGCAAGCTGCTGGTCGAAGACGGCAAGCTCGCCGCCGAACCCGGCACCGGCCGCTTCCTCGCCCGCAAGGCCGGCCCCGCAGCGGCCCCGACGGGGAACCTGCCGATGGAGCTCGACCCGGCGCGGAACTTCGGCGCAAAACTGTTGTGATGTGCCCCCCTGCGTGAAGCGCTCATCCTGGTTCCCCTCCCCTCAGGGTAGGGAGAGCGCGTCAGCGCGCTTCTTTGCAAGATCATGCTTCAGCGCCTACAGCAGCGAGAGATGTTCGTGGTTTGGCTATTGTGTCGCTTCCAGCTGCATGATCTGGAATCTACTTCGTCAATCGCATTTCGGACAGAAGCTGAAGCCGATTCGTTGCGGTGGCGACCAGTCTCTTGGCCGTCTCGCGTGCTTCATGCGTGAAGGTCTCGATCGTCGCCAGGGTGCGGGTCAACGCCCCCCTGGGGCCCAGGATCAGCGTTCCCATCACTTGCGTCTCGTTCCAGAAGTTCGAGATGACATGATCGTTGATGGTCACGGCGGAGTCCATGTATCGCACTTCGCGGTCGCGATAGAATTCCTCGATCACAAGATACTCAAGCAACAGACCGGGTGAATATCTCCGCAAATCCTCATCATAGGTACATTTCGGCGTGAAGATCGTCTCACCGATCTTCAGGTTGAGGCTGCATGCAACAGCTACGTCGTTCAGCAGAAGCGAGTCGATGCTGATCTCCACCCCGTCTCCGCCGCCCGAAAAGGCCGCGCGGGCAAAGCGCGCATCCGAATGCCTGGACAGGAACGCCGTGCCCTTTCGTCCTTTCCAGCCTTTCGCCTCGAGCCGGAGGAAATCCTCGAGGCGCGATGCCACCAGATCTGGATCCGTCGCTCTTTCGAACGCAACGGTGCCGGCCTCATTCAGGCGTCGGAAGTTGCGGTCGATATCCTTCTTGCGCTTCTTGCCGATGACGCGATCGACATGTGCGGCGAAGCCTCCAGGGTCCCGCACCAGAACAGGCCTGTCATACAGCTTGATGCAGCGCGCCTCGTAGCCGGAATCTGCCGCGCATTCCGCCAGAAGCGCGGCAAAAGGGCCGTCGACCGGCACATGCGGAAAGATCCAGCGTCTGGCTGCCGTCGTTTCCGCATCGGTCAGTTTCAGAAATGCGTCAATGACCTCTCGCGGTCTTGCGCTGTCGATCAATGGAACCCCATGCATTTGATAGAGATGCAGATGGGTGTTGTTGACGTTTTTCGGAAAGAGAGAGCCGGGATTGTGCCTCTTGAATGGGATAAATCCAACTAATTCTTTTGTGGTTTTATCGTAGACCAGCACAGCATCAAAATCGGTTGCATCAAAAAGATGCATTTGTGCTGAATCAATGATTTTCTGACAAAAGAACGGGTTCGTTTCAATGCTGGAAGCAAGCAAGTGTCCAATCTTTGAAGCATCAATATTCTTGAACTCGCGACCGGATATATAGTCGATCGTATAGTTAATCTCGTGTGGCATGGCTATATCCCGAAGACGGATGTCCGCCTGTACAAGATTTCTGGTATTTGCGTCACAGGTAGATTCTAATGTCGCATCGATCAAACAAAATATAAGCATACTATTTGAATGTATTGTTAACGAGCGCAGAAATACAATTTCTAATAAATAAAATATTTCTTGGTCTCACTTATGCAATCAGAGGTTAATAGAAACTTCTATTGATCGGCTGGCGATAAATGCGAGAGTTATAATAGTTGAACAACAAATAATCGCCTTGAAAAAAATTAAATATTAAAAATTGTTTTTCGGCGCATGGCGCTGGGGCGTATGCACTGGTAAGACGAAAAATACATTCTTCAATTGAAATCGGGAAATTAAGAAACTTAATATAGCTTCGCTGAATTACCCGTCGGAATTTCCTTCATGGTTGATCACGACCGGTCCCCTCGGCCTCCTCATCGTCGGTGAGGAAATCGTAGCGGAAGTCGCAATGGGAGGCGCCTTGCATGATGGTCTGGCTGCGGGTGAATTTCAGGCGCGGATCGTAGCCCTGGCAGAAAGTGGCATCGCGCTGGCAGGATAGCAGGTGGCCGATTTCGCCGAGCCCCATCTCCTTGTACATCTCGGCATAGCGGCAGCGCTCGACATCGAAGACATAGGTCGTCTCCGTGCGCTCCTTGACGCGGATGCGCAGGGCGTCTTCCTTCTCCCACAGCTTCGTCGCCTCGACGAAACTGTCGAGAGACGTGCCCTCGGGCGTCTGCGCGGCGAAGCGCTGCGCCTGTTCGATCGATGAACGACGCACGGATTCGCGGATCGTCTCCTGCGCCAGCGCCATGTCGCCGCGCTCCTTGAGCACGTCGTAGACATGCTTGAGGATTTCCGCCTCGATGCGCCGTTTCTCAAGCATGGAGAGATTGGCAGGATGGGCCGGGCGTGAATCGGTGCCCGATTCACTTTGCGTTCCATTCGTGCTCGTTCGATCGCTCATGGTTGCTCCCGCCGCCGTTCCGGTGCCGATTCCTGCCGCATATCGTGGCTTTGGCGGATGATCGGACGGGTAAGCGTGCGAATCAAGGCGCGTGCCGCTCACGCCGGTATGGGCATGATGGCATTGCCGTGTGTTCGCTGCGGCATTCGCGCCCGCGCGGCTTGACTAACCCGGCGGCAAGCCTTTGAGTGCGGTGCACATCGAGACCGCATCCGCAGCCGGTTTCGGCCAATCGCGAATGCAGGAGGGGAGAGGACTGGCGATGAAAAAAGTGCACGCGAGCGCCAAGGAAGCGCTGGCCGGCGTTCTGCGCGACGGCATGACCATCATGGCAGGCGGGTTCGGCCTGTGCGGCATTCCGAACGTGCTGATCGAGGCCGTCAAGGAATCGGGCGTCAAGGACCTGACGGTCGTATCCAACAATGCCGGCATCGACGGCGCGGGCCTCGGCCTGCTGCTGGAGACCCGCCAGATCCGCAAGATGATCTCGTCCTATGTCGGCGAGAACAAGCTGTTCGCGCAGCAATATCTCGCAGGCGAACTCGAGCTCGAATTCAACCCGCAGGGCACGCTGGCCGAGCGCATCCGCGCCGGCGGTGCGGGCATCCCCGCCTTCTTCACCAAGACGGGCGTGGGTACGCTCATCGCCGAGGGCAAGGAAGTGCGCAATTTCGACGGGCATGATTACGTGATGGAGACGGGGCTTTTCGCCGATGTCTCACTCGTGCATGCCTGGAAGGGCGACACCGAAGGCAACCTGATCTACCGCAAGACCGCGCGCAACTTCAATCCGATGATGGCCACGGCCTCGCGCATGACGATCGCGCAGGTGGAGCATCTGGTCGAGCCGGGCTCGCTCGATCCCGATCACATCATCACGCCCGGCATCTACGTCAAGCGCATGATCCATGTGCCGGATGTCGAGAAGATGATCGAGAAGCGCACCACGCGCGAACGCCCCGCCGCCTGAAAGCTCGCGTGAAGGAGAACAATCATGGCCTGGACCCGTGAACAGATGGCCGCGCGTGCCGCGAAGGAATTGCGCGACGGCTTCTACGTCAATCTCGGCATCGGTATCCCGACGCTGGTTTCGAACTACATCCCCGAAGGCATGAGCGTGCAGTTGCAAAGCGAGAACGGCATGCTCGGCATGGGCCCCTTCCCCTATGAGGGCGAGGAGGATCCCGATCTCATCAATGCCGGCAAGCAGACCGTGACCGAGCTTCCGACGACGAGCTTCTTCTCGTCAGCCGACAGCTTCGCCATGGTGCGCGGCGGCCATATCGACCTGTCCATCCTCGGCGCCATGCAGGTGGCCGAGAACGGCGATCTCGCCAACTGGATGATCCCCGGCAAGATGGTCAAGGGCATGGGCGGTGCCATGGATCTCGTCGCCGGCGTCAAGAAGGTCGTCGTGGTGATGGAGCATGTCGCCAAGGGCAAGGACGGCTCGGAATCGCCCAAGCTCCTGAAGGCCTGCGACCTGCCGCTCACCGGCACGCAGGTCGTCGATATGGTGATCACCGATCTCGGCGTCTTCACCATCGACAAGGAAGGCGACGGCGGCATGACCCTGATCGAACTCGCCGACGGCGTCACCGTCGACGAGATCAAGGCCAGGACCGAGGCAGCGTTCAAGGTCGCGGTTTGAGGCTGTCGGCCTCAATGCCTCCAGGCATGATCCGTCAAACACAAACGGCCCACATCACTGTGGGCCGTTTCGTTATGGATGACCGCAAAGTCGGTCGTCTTTCCTTGCGTTGCAACTCCGCCTCTTCATCCTGGACACCGTGATGCCGGAAAACCTATCCTTCCGGAAATGAGGATTACCTGCTGGAACACGGAGTGGCACGGGCCCCGAAGCTGGAAGGGGCGCGAGATGCGCCGCCGGCTGCTGAAAAGCGGATCGGAAATCATCTGCTGCCCGGAGGCCTGCCTGTCGCTTTTCGAAGAGGGCTGGCACTGTGCTTCCAGCCAGCCGGATTACGGCTATCCGCTTGTCGCAGGGCGCCGGAAGGTGGTTCTTTGGAGCCGCTGGTCGTGGGAAAATCTCGATGACGCGGGTTCCCCGGAATTGCCTCCGGGGCGGTTCGTCAGCGGCCTGACAACCTGCAGTCTGGGGCGCGTGCGCGTCATCGCCGTCTGTGTCCCGTGGGCGGCTACCCATGTTTCCACCGGAAACCGCAACCGTCGACGCTGGGAAGATCACGTGGCCTATTTGCGGGGCCTGCGGTCCATTCTTTGCAATCTCGACAACGCCGTGCCGACCATTCTGCTGGGTGATATCAACCAGCGCATTCCGCACCGACATGCCCCGAAAACGGTCTTTGCGGAGCTCAAGGCAACGCTTGAGGGCTTCCAGGTTTGGACCGAAGGCAGCATACCGGGTATGCAGAATGCTCCGGTCTGCCACATCGTCGGCTCGAGCCATTTTCGGTGCGAGGCCATAGGCGGCTTCCCGCGTCATATGGAAAACGGCCGAACCCTGAGCGACCATGATGGGATACAGGTGGATCTTGCACACGCTCGCTGATCCGCGCGGGCCGAAACCCGGCTATGATGCTTTGGGGGCCTGGGAACGGCGGCGCTGCGCTTGAGAAATCGGGTTCTGGCTTACCCGGCCCGTCGCTGATGCCGATACGTCTTGCGGAGATTGTGGCGCCCAATCTCCGCACTCGATGCGGAGGTTATGCCCTATATCCATGAGCTGGAGGATTGGCCGACTTTCACCTGGGACCACAGGGTTCTGGTGGGGCCGCTTGCCGCGGTCCGTCACCGTCAGGGGCGGCTGATCGGGCGCATGGAAGGTCTCGGCTTCGACCTGCGCAGTGAGGCCACGCTTCGGACCATGACCGAGGACGTTGTGAAGTCCAGCGAAATCGAAGGTGAGTTCCTCGATCGCGGCCAGGTGCGCTCGTCCATCGCCCGGCGCCTCGGCTTGGATATCGGCGGGCTGGTTCCGGCAGATCGTCATGTGGAGGGCGTCGTCGAGATGATGCTCGATGCGACCCAGAACTACGAGAAGGAACTGACCGACGAGCGGCTGTTCGGCTGGCATGCGGCGCTGTTTCCGACGGGGCGCAGCGGGATGCATCGGAACACCGTCGCCAGCTGGCGCGACGACAGGTCGGGGCCGATGCAGGTGATCTCCGGTCCGTTCGGACGCGAACGCGTTCACTACGAAGCGCCGAAGGCGGCGCGCGTGGCGGGCGACATGCGGGTGCTTCTTGACTGGTTCAACGCGCAGCAGGGCATTGATCCCGTTCTCAAGGCAGGAATCTCGCACCTCTGGTTCGTGACCATTCACCCGTTCGAAGACGGCAACGGGCGCATCGCGCGCGCCATCGCCGACATGCAGCTTGCGCGCTCGGAGCAAAGCACGCAACGCTTCTACAGCATGTCGGCGCAGATCCGGCAGGAGCGCAAGGCCTATTACGATATTCTCGAACGGACGCAGAAGGGCGATCTCGACATCACCCCCTGGTTGACATGGTTTCTCGCCTGCCTGTCGCGGGCGTTCGACGGAGCGGAAGGCATTCTGGCCGACGTGTTGAAAAAAGCGCGGTTTTGGGAGAAGCATGCCGGCGATTCGATGAATGAGCGGCAGCGCGACATGCTGAACCGGTTGCTCGACGGATTCGAGGGAAAGCTCACATCGTCCAAATGGGCAAAGATCCAGAAGTGTTCGCCTGATACGGCGCTGCGCGACATTACCGATCTGATGCAGCGCGGCATTCTCGCGAGGGATGCGCGTGGAGGGCGCAGCACGAGCTACTCCCTGGTGGCAGATGAGCAGGCGCCAACGAACGAATGACGGGATAGCCGCCGGCAAATACGAAAGCCGGTTCAAATGGGTGAGAAACGCGCGCGAATCCCTCAACCTCCCCTCAGGCCGCCCTGCGCTCCTTCCACCAATCCTGCGCCTGGTAAGTCCAGTAGGTGAGCTGCACCGCCGCCGTGCCGAAGGGGCCTCCGTTCCAGGCAAGGCCGAAGGGTTCGAACAGGCGGATGCGATCGCTCTCGCCGGTGATCGCCTCGGCGACGACGCGCCCGCCGATGGCGGTGGTGTTCAGGCCGTGGCCGCCGAAGGCGGTGCAGTAATAGACCCCGTCGCGCAGCCGGCCGATCTGCGGCATCAGGTGGCGCGCATAGGACATCAGCCCCGACCAGGCGATCTCGACGCGCAGATCCGAGAGCTGCGGATAGGTCGAGACCATGGTCTTGCGCAAAAGCGCCGCAAGATCACGTGGCTCGGCCCTGCGCGTGGTGATGCGTCCGCCCCAGAGCAGCCGCTTCCCGTCATCGACGAGGCGGTAATAATCGTTCGCGCGGCGGTTGTCCGATATCGCGCAGGGGCTGGTGACGGCTTGCGCGATGCGATCCGGCGCCTGCTCGGTGAGCAGGACATAGGTCGCGATCGGCAGATAGGCGCGGCGCAGTTCCGGCACGAGATCCGTGGTGTAGCCGCCCCCGGAGAGGATGACATCGCGCGCGCGCACGCTGCCGCCGATAGTGCGAAGCCGCTTTTCCGGCGCATCGAGAACGGCGCCGATCGCGGCGCTGTTTTCGTAGATCGCACCGCCATGGGCGATGATGTCGCGCGCGAGTGCACGGGCATAATTCAGCGGATGAAAATGGAACGCCTGCGGGTCGTAGAGTGCGTCATGATACTTGTCGGAATGCAGGACCTCGCGCACCGCTTCGCGCGGCATGTAATCGAGATGATAGCCGAAATCGCGGGCGAGCTGGTCGCGGCGCTGCATCAGGGCGTCGCGCGCGGGATAGCGCATGACGCCGATCTTTCCGTGAACCGGCTTGCAGGAATCGCCGACGCCGAGCGCATCGACGTTTCCGCGCACGATGTTCGCGCCCTCGATCGAGAGCTGGTAGAGCGCTTTCGCGCGCTCCGTCCCGGCATAGAGCCCCATCAACGAGAGGCTGGCGGCGAAACCGGGCGAGACGAATCCGCCATTGCGCCCGGATGCGCCCCAGCCGACCCGCTCTGCTTCAAGCACCACGACCCGCTTGCCCGCGCGCGCGAGTTCGCTTCCCGCAGTCAGCCCGGCGAGCCCGCCGCCGATGATGCAAGTGTCTGCGTCGGTTTCGCCCGCAAGCGCCGGGTACTCGGTCGTGTCGGAAAGCGTGCGTGTGTACCAGCTGTCGATGTAACTCATGAATTCTCTGCCCCGGTTTTGCCGGGCAGATTAAACCGGAAACGCTCCCGGAAGCCACGTACTTTTCGCAACCGTCAACCGGATATCGGGTTGCCGAGTTCAACCCGTTTTTGCCACTAGGCCGAGCTCGGAGAGCTTGGCGTGAATATCGGCGATGGAGCGCTTCATTTTCAGGCTGATGACCGAATCGGTCACACCCTCATTGACCATCTGACGCAGAAGCTGGACTTCCTCGTAACTCCAGGGGCGATCATGCAGATTGGTATTCTGTGACATGGTTACCTCCTCCATACCGGGGGGCAACGTTTCAAGGGGCCGAGAGGTTCGCCGTATTAGCAGAACTTCGGATGGCGGCTGTGTGAGCAATTTATTATTGCTTAGATGGGATAAATAGATTTCTGGATTGCATAACAGGATTGAGGGGTACTCATGAACACGACGCCGTTGCAGCCACCGCCGGGTTTTGCGCGACCGGACCGGGTCATGTTCCAGGGGCAGCATGCTCCAGTGGTCTATGCGGGTTTCTGGATCAGGTTCTTTGCCTATCTGGTGGATTATTTCGTGCTTTGGTTGTTTTCATTCGTCGGCATCCTGATCATCACGATCGGTACGGGAGCGGGCGGTAACGACGTTTTCGGCAGTGTCGCTTTCCTCGCCCTGATCCTCGTCAGCCTGCTCTATTTCCCGCTTTTCAATGCCTCTGCCTGGCAGGCCACGCCGGGAAAGCGCCTTCTCGGTATTCATCTGATGCGCGTCGATGGGCAGGATATTTCGTTCCTGCGCGCGATCGGGCGCCATCTATCGGAGATTCTCTCGGCTCTCATCTTCATGATCGGCTACCTCATGGTCGGCCTGACCCGTGAGAAGACGGGATTGCACGATCTGATTGCCGGAACCCGGGTCGTTTATGGCCGCAAGGGTTGATGGTTCGGCATTCGGCGTTGAGGAGCAAGTCATGACGACGACACCCCCCGATGACCCCGCGCGCATCCCGGCGCCCGGCGTTGATCCCGAGGTCGACCGCAAGCTGCCCGCAACAACGCCGGAGAAGCCGCCGCATCCTTTGGATGGGCAATGGTATCTGCACCTCGACGGCCAGAGTTGGGGGCCCTATGACGGGCACGCCCTCAAGGGCTATCTGGCGGAGGGGCGGATCGGCCCCGATACGAGCGTCGCCCGTGTCGGATCGCAGGACTGGACGCGCCTGTCCGATGACCGCGTGTTGCGCGATCTCCTGCGCGCGCATCAGGCGATTCCGGGCGTTCCGCCTGTCCCGACCGGGACCGTTTCCACCGGCAATGGCGGCACGATCGTGCAGATCCACCAGCACGCGCCGCCGCCCATCGCGCATTATGCTGCAGCAGCCGGTGACATCGGACCCAAGAGCCCGGGTCTCGCCCTGTTCCTTTCCTTCCTCTTCGCTGGACTCGGTCAGATCTACAATGGCGAGATCGCGAAGGGCATCGTCATGCTGGTCCTGACCATCCTGCTCTGGCTGGTTCTCCTGGGCTGGATCATCTGGATCTGGAGCATGATCGATGCCTATGGCGGAGCAAAACGGCTCAACATCGCCGCCAACGCGAATTTGTGGCGACAATGATCCGGGCCGTCGAAGCTGCGGATCGGGCGCGGCTCCCAGCCCGCCCGCCTCCGCCACCTGAGCGCCATTGCGCATCCTGTGGCGCCCCGGCACCGGCGCGCGCCGTGATCTGCCCGGCCTGCGGGGTGATTCTCGCCGTCGAGGATACCGATGCACGTCTACGCCGGGCCTCCGCGCGCCTGAATTCGCGTATCCGCGAAGCGGTAATGCGCTTACTGCGCAAGCGGTACGCGGCTTTGTGGATGATGGCATTACTGCCTTTCGCTTTCGCCCCCGCCATTGCCGCGCTCGTCTATTGCAGCTGGCGGGTGCTGCGGCCTGTGCCTGATGAAGTTGCCGGGACGCTGGCGCAATATGCGGTGATCGGCTCGGTCGCGCTCGTTAACCTGTTGCTGAGCTATCATTTCGGCATGGAGGCCTTGCTGCTGCTCGCAGGCTGGGCCGGCGCGCTCAGCGGAGCGGTCGAATCCTTCCTGCGCAATCTGCTTCCTTCGGCCCCTTTCCAGCCCGGGGAGCCGCCGGGACGCATCCGCCCGGCCTGAGCCGTCCCGAAGCTGTGGAGGGCGCGCCGTGCGGCCTCCTCACCGGCGGCACGTGTGTTATCACCGGGGCCGGTGCAGTGCGGCGGGAGCGGGCATGACGGTCGGTGTGGATATGGGGGTGACGGGGCCGGGCGAGAGCCGGGCCATGTTGGATCTGGAGGAGCTTCTGGCCACGCGTCTGCTGGTGCAGGGCAATTCCGGCTCGGGCAAGTCGCACCTTTTGCGCCGGCTGCTCGAACAGAGCGCGCCCTGGGTGCAGCAGGCGGTGATCGATCCGGAGGGCGACTTCGTCACGCTGGCCGAGCGATTCGGCCATATCGTCGTCGATGCCGAACGCGGGGAGGGCGATCTGCAACGCATCGCCGCGCGGGTGCGCCAGCACCGGGTTTCCGTCGTGCTCAATCTGGAAGGGCTCGAGGCCGAACAGCAGATGCGTGCGGCGGCGGCCTTTCTCGGTGGCCTGTTCGATGCCGAGCGCGACCACTGGTATCCGATGCTCGTGGTCGTCGACGAAGCGCAGCTCTTCGCCCCGACCGCCGCCGGCGAGGTTTCCGACGATGCGCGCAAGGTTTCGCTCGGGGCGATGACCAACCTGATGTGTCGCGGGCGCAAGCGCGGGCTCGCCGGCGTGATCGCCACGCAGCGCTTGGCCAAGCTCGCCAAGAATGTCGCGGCAGAGGCCTCCAACTTCCTGATGGGGCGCACCTTTCTCGATATCGACATGATGCGCGCCGCCGATCTGCTCGGCATGGAACGCCGGCAGGCCGAAGCCTTCCGCGATCTCGCACGCGGCCATTTCATCGCCCTCGGTCCCGCCCTGTCGCGCCGCCCGACTCCGATTCGCATCGGCGACGTGGAAACGCAGGCGCGTTCGACCTCGCCCAAGCTGATGCCGCTGCCCGAGCAGCCTCTCGAAGAAGCGCGGGATCTGATCTTCGCGCCGCCCTCCGCCGAAGAGCGCGAGCAGGAGCGCGAGCAGATCCAGCGCCGCCCCGCGCCGGCGCCGATGCCCTCGACAAATGACCTCCTCGCCCGCGTCGTGCGCGAACGCCCGGCCTTGGTGGCGGCGGACGAGCCGGAGGCGGATCCGCAGGCGCGCGAGGCGGCGCTGAATGCGGTGATGGGCGAGATCCTCGCCGATGCCGACGCGTCGTTCCGCTCGCATGCGGTGTTGTATCAGGATTTTCTGGTGCGCTGCCGGATCAGGCGCGTACCCGGTGGTCCGCCCGATCTCGCGGAATTCCGCCGCCGCCTCACCGTGGCGCGCGCGGGCGTCGATGCGCAAACCGCCGAGAATCCGCAATGGGACGAGGCCCTTCGCTGCGCCGAGGGCCTGCCCGAGGATATCCAGGGCGTCTACCTGCTTTTCGCCCGCGCCGCGCTCAAGGGCGCGCCATGCCCGCCCGACGGCGAGATCGCCCGCATCTGCGGCAGCCGCTCGCCGGGGCGCGCGCGCCGTCTGGTGCAATATATGGAAAGCCGCGGCTACATCGTCTGCCGCAACGATTTACGCGGCGCCCGCATCGTCGCGCTCCCCGATCTCGGCTGGGAGACGCGCGCGGGCGATGCCAATGCCGAGGCGACGCCGGAGCCTTTGGCGCGGGTGGCAGATGGCGGGTGAAAGGGCTTACGCCGGGGCGGAGAAGGCCCACACCGCACTGCGCTTGATCTCCGCATCCTCCAGGTCGCGCGTCGTGGGGACGCTGTATTCTGCGAGTTGTATGAGGTTTTTCGGCAGATAGGCGCGAGAGGGATCGCCGATCAGCACTGTCGCGCCGGCGCCATGCAGAGCCTCCAGCCAGGCGATGACGCGGGCGGCGATATCGCGGTCGTAGCAGATGTCGCCGGCGAGCACGACGTCCCAGCCCTCCCGCGTATCGATCAGATCCGTCCCGCGCGGTTTGAGGGTCACACCGTTTGCGGCGGCGTTGAGCGGCATCGCGGCCAGAGCGAACGGGTCGATATCCGCCGCTTCGACCCGCGCCGCGCCTGCCTTTGCGGCGGCGATACCGACGAGCCCCGAGCCGGCGGCGAAATCGAGCACCCGCTTGCCGCGCACGATTCCCGGATTGTCGAGGATGTAGCGCGCCAGCGCCTGACCGCCCGCCCAGGCAAAGGCCCAGAAGGGCGGCGGCAGGCCGAGTTCGCCGAGTTCTTCCTCGGTTTTCTGCCACAGCACCGTCGCTTCATCCGCGACATGGAGGCAAATCTCCGGGGTGTGCGGGACCGGGAGCAGCCGGGTATGGGCGCGGATGAAATCTTCGCGTGCGCCGGGATCGATGATCACCGTGGCCGGCGGGGGCGGCGTTGTCATAGGTCGAACAACGAGCGCTGGCCGGGTGCGGATTTGCGCGCGGCGGATTTCGCCGTGGGGGATTTCGCTGCGGGGGATTTTGTGGCCGTCGGCTTCGATGCGCCCGCCTTGCGAGTCGCTGGCGCCTCGCCGCCCGAACCAGCACCATCTCCGTCCGTGATCTGCGCCGCGCGTTTCGCGTCATGAAAGGTCAGCGTCACGGGATCGCCCGCATGCAGCGTTGCGCCCTCGCGCACCAGCGCGCCATCGCCATCCGTCACCAGCACGAAGCCGCGCTTGAGCGTCGCCTTATGGCTGTAACTGTTCAACAGCGCGACGCGGCTGTCGAGCAGCGCCCTGCGCTCGCGCAGGCCCGCCGCGTGGAGATAGTGCAGCCGCGCGCCGAGATCGTCGAGACGCGGGCGCAGCCGCGTCGTCAGGGCCGAGAGCGCCTGGCGCGGGCGCTCGCCGATCGCATCGAGCGCGACGCGGGCGCGGGCTGCAGCGAGGCGCGGCGAGGCGCGCTCGAGGCGCTGCCCGGCCTGCGTGAAACGTCGCTCCAGCCCCCGCGCGTTCGCCCGCAAAGCCGCCGGCATCCGCGCGGCGGCAAGATCGAGGCGCTGGCGCTTGGTGGAGAGGATTTCGTCCGGTGTCGGCAGGGCCCGCGCCGCCGAGCGCAGATCGGCGCGCAGCCGCTCCAGCCGGCGCAGCATCGCATCCTCGTGGCGATGGGAGAGGTCATGCACGGTGGCGAGCAGGTCGAGCCGCACCGGCACCACCATTTCCGCCGCGCCCGTCGGCGTCGGCGCGCGCCGGTCGGCGACGAGGTCGATCAGCGTCCAGTCGGTCTCGTGACCGACGGCGGAAATGACGGGGATGGCGCTCTCGGCCACCGCATGCACCAGATCTTCGTCGTTGAAGCCCCACAGATCCTCGATTGAACCGCCGCCGCGCGCCACGATGATCACATCGGGGCGCGGGATGGCGCCGCCGGGTTCGAGCGCGTTGAAGCCGCGCACCCCGGCTGCGACTTCCTCGCCGCTGGTCTCGCCCTGCACGCGCACCGGCCAGACGAGGACATGGCGGGGAAAGCGATCCTGCAGGCGATGCAGGATGTCGCGGATTACCGCCCCGGTTGGCGAGGTGACCACGCCGATGACGCGCGGCAGATAGGGCAGGGGACGCTTGCGGGCCTCGGCGAAGAGGCCCTGCGCTTCGAGCTTGCGCCGGCGCTCGTCGAGCAGCGCCATCAGCGCGCCGACGCCCGCCGGCTCGATCGTGTCGATGATGATCTGGTAGCTGGACTTGCCGGCGAATGTCGTGATCCGTCCCGTCGCGACGACTTCCAGACCTTCCTGCGGCTTGATGCGCAGGCGACCATAGACACCGCGCCAGATCACCGCGTCGATGCGTGCGTTCTGGTCCTTGAGCGAGAAATAGCAATGGCCCGATGAATGCGGCCCGCGAAAACCGGAGATCTCGCCGCGCAGGCGCACATGGCCGAACGCATCCTCGATGGTGCGCTTGAGCGCGCCGGAGAGTTCGGAGACGGTGAATTCGGCGGCATTGGAGGCGGGCTGGTTCATGGCTGATGTTGTAGCGCAGATTCGGCCCCACGTGAAAACCCCGATCGTGGTGCCACGCGTCCCGGTATTGCTTGCTCACCCCCTTCCGTTGGGGCAAGCTCAAAAGGTCAGACAAGGTGCGAAGGTGCCGTCTGATCGGGGGGGCGCAACAGGGAGGGCGCCATGCCGTTGTTTCGGGTACGATTTCTCAAGCGGGTCTGCGATGCGACCGGCCATGAGACGATGATTTGTCAACGTTCATTCGAGGTCCAAGCCGAAGCCGAGGATCAGGCATTCGACAAGGCCGAGAAGCTGTTCAGCGCGGCGGAACGCGCCACAAACTGGCGGCTGCGTGCCGACAGCGTGGAAACGGAGACGCTGGAGGCTGCGGCGGATCGCCGCTAGCGAGCCTTGCTTGTGTCGTCGCAAGGATTGGTGCGGGTTTGGCCAGCGCTTTCTCAGCGTCCGCCGGGGAATTTGTCACGCCATGCCGGCAAGGCGCCGGGGAAGGGCAGGGCCGTCGCCTCGTAGATGCCGCGTGCGATCGCCCGTGCCAGAACATTGGCGGCCATCGCGCCGATCTCGGTGAGGTCCTGTACGGGATCGCCCAGGGGCCGCTTGCCGGTTGCAGCAGCGAAAATCGTGTCGCCGTCGAAGGGCGCATGCGTCAGATCGAGCGCGCGGGCGAGACCGTCATTCGCGGCGATAGCGACGCGGGTGGCCTGCGCCTTGGTCAGCGCGGCATCGGTGGCGATGATGGCGATGGTGGTGCCCGGCTGCGGGCCGCCCTTCCAGTGCAGCCGATGGCGCCCGCCCGGCGATGTCGCGGGCCAGCCGAGCCCGCCGAACTCGTTGCCGATCTCGTATCCGCCCGCCCAGAAATGCGGCCCGCCCTCAATCACCGTCGAGCCGACCGCGTTGACCACGGCCAGCGCCGCGACCGTATGGCCGCTCGCGAGCCGCGCCGAGGCTGAACCGGTCCCGCCCTTCAGATCGACGGTCGTCGCCCCGTATCCCGCGCCCGCGGAGCCGAGCGCCGGCAGCGTCGCGCCGGCCCTGCTCGCGGCTTCGTAGGCGAGTTCGCGATAGGGCGGGTAGCGGCCCCAATCCTTGTCGCCGCCGTTGAGAAGATCGAAGCAGATCGCCTGCGGCACGATCGGGATCAACGCGGCTCCAAGCCGAAAGCCGATGCCTTTCTCGCGCAGAAATGCCTGTACTCCGGAGGCCGCGTCGAGCCCGTACCCGGAGCCGCCGGAGAGAACGAGCGCATTGACGCCCTCGACGGTCGAATCCGGCGCCAGAGCCGCAAGGTCGCGCCCCGCCGAGGCCCCGCCGAGAACCGAGACGCCGACGGTGGCGGGGTCGTCGAAGAGCACCACGCTCACCCCGGAAGCCAGCGCCGCGTCATGCGCCTGGCCGATGCGCAGCCCGGCGATGTCGGCGATGGCGTTGGTCGCGCCGGTCATGCCGGCTGGCGGGTGGGTCTGGTCTACATGCGTCATCGTGCTGCGGCCATGTTTGATCTGCGCCAATGGATTATTGACGCATACAGGCTATCACGCAGCATCACGAGGCCGCGAGAGCATGTCGCAGTGGCTTTTCGCGCGCGCTTTTGAGGGCTAGAAGCGAGACATGATGGAAATTTCGATACTGGCCGCCCTCGCCGGCGGATTGATCAGCTTCCTGTCGCCCTGCGTGCTGCCGCTGGTGCCGCCATACATGACCTATCTGGCGGGGGCCTCGCTGGATCAGATCGAGGATTCCGACGATCCCGCCCTGCGCAAACGGGCGATCACCACCGCGATCGTCTTCGTCCTGGGCTTTACCACCGTGTTCACGCTGCTGGGCGCGACGGCCTCGGCGCTGGGCCAGCTGGTGCGCCAGTACATGGATGTGTTCGGCATCATCGCCGGAGTGATCATCATCCTGATGGGATTGCACTTTCTCGGCCTCTTCCGCATCGCCATGCTCTACCGCGAGGCGCGCTTCCAGGCGGGTTCGAATGTCAGCCTCTGGGGCGCCTATGTGATGGGGCTCGCCTTCGCATTCGGGTGGACGCCCTGCATCGGCCCGATCCTCGCCGCGATTCTCGCCGTGGCCGGGACGGAGCAGAGCGTGGCGCGCGGTGCCTTCCTGCTGATGGTCTATTCCGCCGGGATGGGCATACCCTTCATCCTCGCGGCATTCGCGATGAAGCCTTTCGTCAATTTCCTCAAGCGGATGAAGAGCCGCTTCGGCATGGTCGAGAAGGCCATGGGCGGCCTTCTCGTGCTCACCGGCATCGCCTTCATGACGGGCGGAATCGAGATGATGGCCTTCTGGATGCTGGAAACCTTCCCCGTGCTCGGTCGGCTGGGCTGAGCAGGCACTGATTTTCGCGCGCAGCCATCCCCTTGCCGGGCGCATGCGCTAGATTGCGCTGATGATGAGCTATGATCCGCAAGACCTGAGCCTGAACGCGCGCCGCCTGCGCCTCGACACGCTGGTGCGTCTGCGCTGGCTCGCCGTGACCGGGCAGAGTCTCGCCGTGTTCGGCGTGCATTTCGGGCTGGGCTATACGCTGCCCTTCGCGGCCTGCCTCGTCCTGATCGGCCTTGCGGCGCTGCTCAACATCGCCATCCGCATCCGCTACCCGGCGAGCCACCGCCTGCATGACGACACGGCGACGGGGCTGCTCGCCTTCGATATCGTGCAGCTGGCGCTGCTGCTCTTCCTCACCGGCGGTCTGCAGAACCCGTTCAGCCTGCTTTTTCTTGCACCCGTATTGATCTCGGCGACGGCCCTGCCGCCGTTGCGCACCCTGTTTCTCGGGCTGCTGGCCGTGGGCTGTGCGACGCTGCTGGCGCTCGCGCATCTGCCGCTGCCGTGGATTCCCGGCGAGACGCTGCAGATGCCGTTTCTCTATATCAGCGGGAAATGGTTCGCGATCCTGCTCGGCACCGCCTTCATCGGAGTCTATGCCTGGCGGATCGCGGAGGAGGGGCGTCAGCTCGCGCAGGCGCTGGCCGCGACGGAGCTGGTGCTGGCGCGCGAGCAGCATCTGTCCCAGATCGACGGGCTCGCCGCAGCGGCGGCGCATGAGCTCGGCACGCCGCTGGCCACCATCACGGTCGTTGCCAAGGAACTCGCCCGGCGTGCTCCGGCAGATGCCGAGACCGCCGAGGATCTGGCCCTGCTGCGCGACCAGGCCGAGCGCTGCCGCGCCATTCTCGGCAAGCTGACGTCGCTGAGCGCCGAGGACAAGCGCGGCTTTCTGGAACGCATCAGCCTCGGTCATCTGATCGAGGAGGTGGTCGATCCGCAGCGCGGCATCGGCGTGCCGCTGCATGTGGATATCAGCGGGGAGGGGGCACAGCCCTTCTGCCAGCGCAATGCGGGGCTGATCTACGGGCTTGCCAACCTCGTCGACAATGCCGTCGATTTCGCCGACACGGCTGTACATGTGATCGCGCGCTGGGATTCCCGCGAGGTGCGGATCGAGATCCGGGATGACGGGCCGGGCATTCGCCCCGACATCCTGTTGCGCCTCGGCGAACCTTATGTGACCAGCCGGGGCTCCGACAAGCGCGGGCGCGGCGAGCGCATGCAGGGACACGGGCTGGGTGTCTTCATCGCCAAGACGCTGATCGAGCGCACGGGCGCGCAACTGTCGCTTACCAATCAGCCCGCCCACGGCCATGGCGCCATCGCGCGAATCGTCTGGCGGCGCGAGACTTTCGAATGGCGTGATCCCGCTTTCGACGCGCAGGAACTGGATACCGCGACAAACGCGCCTATTTTAGAAGACGAACATGTTTTGGACGCGCGCGTGTCATCGGATCGCGATCATCGTGCGTAAGTCCGACAGGGACGTCCGGCAGCCCGCGCGATGGTGCAGGCAGGGGTGTTCGAGAACGAGGAGATGGAGTGATGATCGAGGCCGAAATCGTGCAGGATGCCGTCATCGAAGGGGATAACGCCCTTCTCATCGTAGACGACGACCGCCCGTTCTCGACCCGTCTGGCCCGCGCCATGGAAAGCCGGGGCTATCGTGTGACCGTCGCGGAGACCGTCGCGGAAGGCATCGCGCAGGTCGATGCCGCACCCCCGGCCTTCGCCATTATCGACATGCGGCTCGCCGACGGGAACGGACTCGACGTCATCACCCGGCTCAAGGAGCGCCGCCCCGATGCGCGCGGTGTCGTGCTCACCGGTTACGGCAACATCGCCACGGCCGTCACGGCGGTGAAGCTCGGTGCTTTCGATTATCTCGCCAAACCCGCCGATGCCGACGAGATCGACGCGGCGCTCAAGGCCGGCCCGGAGGGTCGAGCGGATCCGCCGGAGAACCCGATGTCGGCGGATCGGGTGCGCTGGGAGCATATCCAGCGTGTCTACGAATTGTGCGGGCGCAACGTCTCCGAGACGGCGCGCCGCCTGAACATGCATCGCCGCACGCTCCAGCGCATCCTCGCCAAGCGCGCGCCGCGCTGACTTGAGCGGATTATGACAGGCGCTCGCGCTTCAGCCTGATCCCGGCGGCTTCGCGGTCGAAGGTGTCCGGCGTCACGCCGTCATTGCGCAGGGCATGCTTTTGCAGCTTGCCGCTTGCCGTCTTGGGCAGGTCCTGCGTGACGCGGATATAGCGCGGCACCATGAAATGCGGCACGCGGTCGGCGAGGAAGCCGACCAGTTCCGCCGGATCGATCGTCTCGCCGGCCACCGGCGTGACTACCGCCAGCACCTCGTCCTCGGTCTCGGCGCTCGGCACCGCGACGGCGACCGCCTCGCGCACTGCCGGGTGCGCGGTGATTTCCGCCTCAAGCGCGAATGACGAGATGTTCTCGCCCCGTCGCCTGATCACATCCTTGATACGATCGACGAAGAAGTAGCGGCCCCGTTCATCCTGCCGGAACGCATCCCCCGTATGGAACCAGCCGTTTCGCATGGCGGCCGCCGTGGCTTCGGCGTTGCGGTAGTATCCCGCAAACAGCGCCCACGGCCGGTGCGAGCGGATCACGAGTTCGCCGACCTGCCCGGCGGCGACGGGGATGTCGTTCTCGTCGACGATCCGCAGCTCGAACGGCGCCCGCACGGTGCCCGCAAGGCCGACATCCTCGCTTCCCGCCTGGCCGATGCCGGGTCCGGCGATGAGGGGGCTCGCGATCTCGGTCATGTTGTAGACGGTATAGAGCGCGCTTCCGAAGCGCTGGTGAAACTGCGGCGCATCCTCTCCGAAGGGAACGATATAGACTTTCGCGAGCGGGTGATCGCGGTCCTGCGGATCGGGCGGCGCCTTCAGGAGGAAATTCGCCATGACGCCCAGAAGCAGCACCACCGTGCTGCCGGTATCGCGGATCGCGGTCCAGAAATCGCCCGTGCGGAATTCCGGGATCATTGCCATGGTGGCGCCACGGGCAAGGCTCGCATGGACGTAGAGCGTGCTGCCGCAATGGAAGATCGGCCCCGCGATCATGCAGCAATCATCCGCCTCGATCGCCTCGATGGCTTCGGGCCCCATCGTATAGTGCTGGATATAGGTGAAGAGCACGCCCTTGGGGGCCCCGGTCGTGCCGGAGGTATACATGATCGCCTGCACGTCGAAGGGGCGGATCGGCTGTTCGAGGGTGAGCATCGCCTCGTCGATGGTGGCGGGATCGCGCAGAGGCTCCAGGGTGATGCCGGGGATCGTCGCCGCTTCGGCCTGCACATCCACCGTCAGGACATGGCGCAATGCGCCGCATTCGATATCGGCCAGCCGCCCGACCAGGGCCGGATGGGCGATCATCAGGCGCGCATCGGCATTGTCGAGGATCTGCGCCAGTGACTGCCCGCGTGCGGCGGTGTTGAGCGGGATATAGACGCCGCCGAGATAGTTGATGGCAAACCACGTGACCAGCAGATCCGGGCCGTTGCCCATCCAGCACAGGACATGTTCGCCCTGGCGTACGCCCGCCGTCGCGAGGGCGCAGGCGCGCCGGCGAACGCGCTCGAGCAAACCGGCATAGCTCCAGACCTCCGGCGCCCGGTCGCGCCCGTGCCAGAAGCGGATGCAGTCGCGGTCGGGATGAGCGCCTGCGCGATCTTCCAGCAGGTCACGCAGAACACTATCCCCGACCGGCGGAACGGAATCTGCGGCAATCGGCGCGAGGGGGGCCATGGTCTCTCTCCCGGAATCTTTCTGGCTGGCCCCGCGTGAGGCGCGATACGTGCCGGGGCGGCGACAGGCAAACGCATGTCGCGTGCACCTGTCCAGCGCACAGTTGCAAGCCGGGTTTGTGGATTTTTCGATCCACACGACCCGCGCCGGGCCCGTATCCGACCCGCACGCGGTTTTTGCGGTCGCAAAGCAGGTCCGTCCGCGTTAGAAGCATTGCAGGCGGGATCGGAGGAACTTATGGCGTTACTTATTCTCGGGCTGGTGCTCTTCATCGGCGTGCACGGCTTCACGATGATGCGCGAGAAGCGCGCGGACGCGATCGCGAAACTCGGCGAGAACGGCTACAAGGGCGTGTACGCGCTGCTGGTTCTCACGGGTTTCATCCTGATCTGGATCGGTTTCGGGCAGTATCGCGCCGGCGGCTATATCCAGATCTGGTGGCCGCCGATCTGGACCCAGCATCTCGCGGCAACGCTCGTGCTCTTCTCGTTCATCCTGCTGCCGGCTGCCTATATGCCGGGCTATATCAAGGCGAAGGCGAAGCATCCGATGCTCGCCGCCGTGAAGATCTGGGCGTTCGCGCATCTTCTCGCCAATGGCGATCTCGGCTCGATCATCCTGTTCGGATCGCTCCTCGCCTGGGCGGTGGTTGCGCGCATCTCGACGAAACGGCGCACGGATCCGCCCTCCGCCGTCAGCGCGCCGGTGACCAACCCGCAGGCGAAATACGATATCATCGCCGTCGTGATCGGGCTGGTGGCCTATATCGCCTTCGCCTTCTGGCTCCACCGTCTGCTGATCGGCGTTCCGGTCTTCACCGTGTGAGGAGGATGCGATGTCTTCACAGGCTCAGAACCGCCGCCTGACCGCGCCCGATATCGCCGCGCGCAAGGGGGAAGCCGGGGGCGAACCCATCGTCGCACTCACCGCCTATACCGCGCCGATGGCCCGGCTCGTCGACGGCGTGGCGGATGTGATCCTCGTAGGCGATTCCGTCGGCATGGTGGTGCACGGCTTCGATTCGACCCTTCCCGTCACCCTCGACATGATGATCCTGCATGCGCAGGCGGTGATGCGCGGGTCGCAGCGTGCGCTCGTCGTCATCGATCTGCCCTTCGCCACCTATGAAGCCGGCCCCCTGCAGGCTTTCGAGGCCGCCGCGCGGATCATGAAGGAGACAGGCTGCGGCGCGGTGAAGCTCGAGGGCGGCGCGCATATGGCGGAGACGGTGCGCTTCCTCACGCAGCGCGGCATTCCGGTGATGGGCCATACCGGGCTGACGCCGCAATCCATCGCCGCGCTGGGCAGTTTCCGCGCACAGGGGCGCGAGCGCTCGCAATGGCCGCAGATGATCGCCGATGCGCAGGCGATCGCGCAGGCCGGGGCATTCTCCGTCGTCGTCGAGGCGGTCGCCGAGCCGCTCGCCGTCGAGATCACAAAGGCGGTGGAGGTGCCCGTCATCGGGATCGGCGCCTCGGCGCAATGCGACGGGCAGATCCTCGTGCTCGACGACATGCTGGGGCTGACCCCGCGCACGCCCAAATTCGTCAAGCGCTATGCCGAGATCGGCGCCGATGCCGAGCGGGCGCTTGCAGAATATGCGCGTGAGGTGCGTGAGCGCAGCTTTCCGGCGCCGCAGCAGACCTATCCAGAACGCAAGCGCTGAGCTTCGGTGTTCAGGGCGCCGCCTTCAGGCCGCGTGCGGCATGGCCTGGTAGCTGTTCAGTGGCAAGTGTACCAGCACGATTGTGCCGACGCCCACCTGTGACCGGATCCGCAGGTTCCCGCCATGCAGTTCGGCCAGCGACTTGGCGATGGCGAGGCCGAGGCCGGAGCCCTGATAGGTGCGCGAGAACTCGCTTTCGACCTGCTCGAAGGGGCGCCCGATCTTCTTCATGGCCTCGCGCGGAATGCCGATGCCGTCATCCTCGACATAGAGGTTGATGGCATCGTTGACGATACGCGTGCGCAGGGCGATGCGCCCGTTCTCCTCGGTGAATTTCACCGCGTTCTGCAGCAGGTTGACGAGGATCTGCTGGATGGCGCGTTCGTCGGCGAAGATCCTGGCATCGGGCGCCTTCTCGATCGTGAATTCGAGCCCCTTGGCGCGAGCGAGTTCGCCGATCATCCTCGAGGCGCGTTCGATCACGTCGTCCACGGCGAAATCCTGCTTTTCGAGCCGGATGCGTCCCGCCTCGATGCGCGACATGTCGAGAATGTCGTTGATCACCGAGAGCAGATACTCGCCCGATGAGCGGATATCGCGGCAATACTCGCCGTATTTGCCGTTTCCGAGCGGGCCGAACACGCCGCTTTCCATCACCTCCGCGAAGCCGATAATGGCGTTCAGCGGTGTGCGCAGCTCGTGGCTCATATTGGCGAGAAATTCCGATTTCGCCCGGCTTGCACCCTCGGCTTCCGCCTTCTGCTCGAGATAGCGCTCTGCGAGATCGGCGAGCTGCTGGGTCTGGGTTTCGAGCTTCTGGCGCGAGACGCGCAGGTCGCTGATGGTCGCCTTGAGGCGGCGCTCGGAATCGAGCAGGCGCTCCTCCTGACGCTTGAGGGCGGTGATGTCGGTGCCGACCGAGACATAACCGCCATCGCCGGTGCGGCGCTCGTTGATCTGCAGCCAGCGCCCGTCGGCGAGCTCGGCCTCGAAGCTGCGCGCCCCTGCTTCCGGGCAGGCATCGCGCGGCAGCTCCTGCTGCACGATCGGCTGATGCGCTTCCTGCATGACGAGCGCATAGGCCGTGCCGGGCGCGGCGGTCTCATGATCGAGCCGGTGCAGCTCGCGGAATTTCGAATTGCACAGGACGAGGCGGTTCTCCGAATCCCACAGCACGAATGCCTCGGAGATCGCATCGACGGCATCGCGCAGGCGCATATCCGCTTCGGCGGTGCGTTGCGCGAGCTGGCGTTGGTCGGTCACGTCGACGCAGATGCCGATGAGATGACGCGAGCCGTCATCCTGATCATCCACCAGCTCGGCCCGCGCGCGCAGCCAGACCCAGCGCCCCCGGACGTCGCGGATGCGGAATTCGTGGTCGACCACGGTCGAGCGCGAGGCGGCGAGCTCGTCGGCCAGCACAAAGAAATCGGTATCCTCGGCATGGATCAGATCGTTCACGTCGCCGAAGGAAAGGAACTCGTCCTCGCGCGTGTAGCCGAGCATCGCATACATGGAATCCGACCAGTAGATCCGCCCGCGCGCGACATCCCAGTCCCACAGGCCGCAGCGGCCGCGATTGAGCGCCGAGTCGATCCGCCTGCCCACCTTCTGGCAGATGTGATCGGCGGTGCGTGCCCGCGATGCCTGCAGGAAATAGGCGGCGCCGAGGCCTATCAGCACCACGATCGTGGCCGCGAGCAGCGAGAGCTGGGACTGGCTGCGCTGCTGGCTCGCGGCGAAGATGCTGTCGGTCGTATGAATCACCGCAAGACGTGCGCCGTCACGCAGCGCGTGCAGGCTCGCGATAGCCGACGACTCGTCGGGGAGCGTAACGGCAAGCGCGCCGGCATCCGCTCCCAGCGCCTGCAGGGCGGGATCCTGCCCGAGCAGGCCGTGCAGGGTCTCGCTCCCGGCCAGCGCCGGTGCCGCGCCGTATATCGCCAGCAACACACCGGCGCGATCGGCGACGGCGAAGAAGCGCCCGCTGCGGTCGAGCTCACTCGGCAGGTCGCGTGTGAAGTCGTCGAGCCGCGTCGCGGTAGCGTGATCGGGATCGTCTGCAAAGCTGCTCGCGGCGAGTTGGCCCAGAAGCGATGCCTCAGCCGCCGCCTGTTTGAGCGCGGCCTGACGGTCGCCGCGGGACTGGAGAATGACGGTTGCGCAAAGCGTGAGAAGGAAGATGCCGAGGAGGATGGGGACTGCGAGCTTGAGCCAGGGATCGGCGCGTTCGAGCCGTCCGAGAGTCGGGTAAGCGCCGGCCCCGATGACTCCCAATATGCTCCCACCGCGCGCAGAAGCGCACGTTGTCTCCGCGCCCGTCATGCGCAGACCCCCATTGAATTCCGTTTGTTGGTGTCGGGAGATGTGCCGCATCCACCCGAATCACCCACAATAGAATCCTGTAGAAAAAAATTGTCCAGACTTGCATTCAGGATTTTTTAAGGTGCGCGAAAACTGCTGCGCCACGTCCTTCGTCGCTTACAATGCGTCGGAATCAAGACATTGTAATATCGAATCTATTCGGGGCGCGTGCGAAGATGCTTCGCGCAAGTGTGACTGGTGATTCGCGCAAAAAGTCTCGGTTGCGCCACTATTGTGCGGCGCAATGAATCAATGCTGCATCGCAATATGTCGCCTGCTTCGGCAAATCAGTCGAGCGTCCGCTGCACGATGTCGGCGACATCTCCGGAGAGGCCGTCACGGGCAGCGACACGTTCGAGCGCCGCTTGCGCTTTCGCGCGCCGGCCCGGCTCCATCATGCGCCATGAGTTGAATGCCGTCAGCAGCCGCGCCGCGACCTGCGGATTGCGACCGTCCAGGGTGATCACCTGATCGGCCAGGAAGGCGTAGCCGGCGCCGTCCGCGCGGTGGAACTGGGTGGGGTTGTTCATGGCGAAGGCGCCAATCAGGGCGCGTACGCGGTTGGGGTTGTTGATGGAGAAGGCGGGGTCTTGCATCAGTGCTTCGATGGTGGCGAGCGTGCCGGGTTCGGCGCGGCTCGCCTGGAGCGCGAACCATTTGTCGATGACGAGCGGCTCGTTCTCGAAGCGGCTGCGGAAATCGGCGAGAAGGCGCTTGCGCAAGGCGTCCGGGACGTCCGTGCCATGGACGGCGCTGGTCAGGGCCGCGAGGCGATCGGTCATGTTGTCGGCCTCGTCGTACTGGGTCGCAAGCGCATCGGTGACGCCCGGCGCTTGCGCCTTGACCAGCAGATCGAGAGCGATGTTGCGCAGGGCGCGTGCGCCCGCCGATGCGGCATCCGGGCTGTAGGCATCGGTCGTCACCGGTGCGGCGCGCACGGCCTCGAGACGCGGCGCCAGCGCCTGCGCGAGTTGCGCCCGCAAGCCGTTGCGGGACCGGTGCACGGCGTCGGGATCGACATCCTTGCCGATCTCCTGCGCGATCTCCGATTCCGGGGGCAGGGTGAGCATCAGTGCGGCGAAAGCCGGGTCGCGCGTGCCCTCGTCGTCGAGAAAGCTTCCCAGCGCCTCGGCCAGTGCCTGCGCGCCGCTGCCGGTCACCGCCTCGCGATCGCCGCGTGCCGCGCGCGTGAGCATCCGCGTCGCGACGCTCTGGCCCGCCTGCCAGCGGTTGAAGGCGTCACTGTCATGGCGCACCAGGGTGAGAAGATCCGCATCGCTCAGATCGAGGCCGAGACGCACCGGTGCGGAGAAGCCGCGCATGACGCTCGGGACCGGTCGCGCGGGGACATCCTTGAAGCAGAGGCTGTCGCTGGCGTGACGCAGGACGAAGACGCCGTCATGCAGCCCCTCGACCTGAATGTCGAGCGCGCCACCCTCATGGTCGACGAGGCCGAGCGCGATCGGTATCACCAGCGGCTCCTTGGTCGGTTGCCCCGGCGTGGCGGGTGTCGATTGGGCGAAATCGAGCCTGTAATGGCGCTTTTGCGCATCATAATGGCTCAAGACGACGACACGCGGCGTGCCGGCCTGCTCGTACCAGAGCGCGAAATGGCTCAGATCCTGGCCCGATACCTCCGCAAAGCAGGCGAGAAAGGCCTCGACCGTGGTGGCTTCGTTGTCGTGGCGCTCGAAATACAGATCCATGCCCCGTGAAAATGCGTCGTCCCCGAGCAGGAACGCGAGCATGCGGATGATCTCGGCGCCCTTTTCATAGACCGTTGCCGTGTAGAAGTTGTTGATCTCGCGGTATTCGCGCGGGCGCACCGGATGGGCCAGCGGGCCCGCATCCTCGGTGAACTGGCGCGCGCGCAGGGTGCGCACCGCGTTGATCCTCTCGACCGCACGCGAGCGCTCGTCGCTGGAGAATTCCTGGTCGCGGAAGACGGTCAGGCCCTCCTTGAGACAGAGCTGGAACCAGTCGCGGCAGGTGATGCGGTTGCCGGTCCAGTTGTGGAAATATTCATGCGCGATGATCGCCTCGATATGCGCGTAATCGGCATCCGTCGCCGTATCCGGCGAGGCGAGGACGTATTTGTCATTGAAGATATTGAGTCCCTTGTTCTCCATCGCGCCCATGTTGAAATCGGAGACGGCTACGATGTTGAAGACCTCGAGATCGTATTCGCGCCCGAACACGTCCTCGTCCCAGCGCATCGAGCGCTCCAGCGCGTCCAGCGCGTAATGCGCGCGCTCTTCCTTGCCGCTTTCAACGTAAATCGCCAGCCGGACCGCGCGCCCGCTCTTCGTCACGTAATCGCGCGAGACGCTGCCGAGATTTCCACCCACCAGCGCGAACAGATAGGAAGGCTTGGGATGCGGGTCGTCCCAGACCGAGAAATGGCGCCCGTCGGGAAGCTCGCCGGCGGCGACGGGATTGCCGTTTCCGAGCAGGATCGGCGCCTGTGCGCGATCGGCCTCGATGCGCGTGGTATAGACGGCCATGATGTCCGGACGATCGAGGAAATAGGTGATCCGGCGAAAGCCTTCCGCCTCGCATTGCGTGCAATAGACCCCGTTCGAGCGATACAACCCCATCAGCTTGGTATTGGCCGTGGGATCGATGGTCGTCTCGATGGTGAGGCTGAAAGGCTGCTGCGGCGGCTTCGCGATGGTGAGGGAGTCGGGCTTTGCGACATATTCCCCGTCAGCCATCGGCTTGCCGTCGAGGGCGAGTGCATCGAGGGAGAGTTCGTCGCCGTCGAGCGTGAGGGCAGCGCCGGGCACGCCCTCCGGATTCGGGCGGATCGACAGCATTGCACGCACTTTTGTTGCATGCGCATCAAGGGAGATATCGAGATCGACCCGGTCGATCAGGTAATCGCTCGGGCGGTATTCCTCAAGGCGGATCGCGCGGGGGCTCTCGGTACGCATGGATACTCCGTCATCTGATGGCGCCGCTTATGGACCGGGCGCTGATTTTGCGTCTTCTGCCACATCGCGGCAATATGGCGGCCTTCGCCCAAAGCGCGCCGGCAGGCTGCAATGGCTTTGCTGCACTACATTTTGATCGCGAAATAACGCATCAAAATGCCGTGATAGATCGCCGCCAGGCCTTCCAGATCGGCAATAGCGACATGCTCGTCCACCTTGTGCATGGTCTGGCCGACGAGGCCGAATTCCACGACAGGGCAATAGCTCTTGATGAAACGCGCATCGGACGTGCCGCCGGTGGTCGAGAGCTGCGGGCGGATGCCTGTCTGCGCTTCGATCGCATCCTGCACGAAGCCGGTGAAATCGTCGGGCGGTGTCAGGAAGGCGATTGCATTGGTGGGCTCGACATCGAGCCGCCAGGAGACTTCGTTGCCCGCCGCATCGCGCAGCCGCCGGTCGATCTCGGCGGTGAGCGTTTCGGGCGACCAGATATCGTTGAAGCGCACGTTGAACACCGCACGCGCCTCGCCCGGAATGATGTTTGTCGCCGGGTTGCCGACATCGAGAGTGGTGATTTCGAGATTGGTGGCGTCGAAATGGTCCGTGCCCTTGTCGAACGGTTCGGCCTTGAGCGCGGCGAGCAGGCGCACCATGCCGTCGATCGGATTGCGCGCGAGATGCGGATAGCCGACATGGCCCTGGACGCCCTCTACGGTGATCGCGCCCGAGAGCGAGCCGCGCCGGCCGATCTTGATCATGTCGCCGAGCTTGTGCGGGTTGGTCGGCTCGCCCAGCAGGCAATGATCGAAGCGCTCGCCACGCTTGTGCGCCCAGTCGAGCAGCTTGACCGAGCCGTTGATCGCCGGACCTTCCTCGTCGCCGGTGATCAGGAAGGCGATGGAGCCGTTGAAATCGGGATGACGCTTGATGAAGCCGAGCACGGCGGCGAGCATCGCCGCGATCGCGCCCTTCATGTCGACCGCGCCGCGCCCGTAGAGAACCCCGTCGACGGCATCTGCGGAGAAAGGGGGATGCTGCCAGGCGCTCTCGTCGCCCGGCGGCACCACGTCGGTATGGCCGGCAAAGAGCAGGAGCGGACTCTTGGTGCCGTAGCGCGCGTAGAGATTTTCCACATCCGGCGTATCGCGCTCGGAAAAGACCGGGCGTGAGAGCGAGAAGCCGGCCTGCTTCAGCGCAGCTTCGACCACCCCGAGCGCGCCGCCCTCTTCCGGCGTGACCGAGGGGCAGCGTATCAGATCCTGCGCGAAGGCGAGCGCCGACGGCAGATCGGGGGAGGGCGATGCCTGCGTCATGGACGGGCTCCCGTTCAGTCGCGCAAGAGCTCGTTGATGCTGGTCTTCTCGCGGGTCTGCGCATCGACACGCTTGACGATCACGGCGCAGGAGAGCGACGGGCCGGGCGTGCCGTCCGGGAAGGGCTTGCCGGGCATCGTCCCCGGGACGACGACGGCGAACGGCGGCACCTTGCCCCGGAAGATCTCGCCGGTGGTGCGGTCGACGATCTTGGTCGAGCCGGAGAGGAACACGCCCATGGAGAGCACCGAGCCCTCGCCGACGATCACGCCCTCGACCACTTCGGAGCGCGCGCCGATAAAGCAATTGTCCTCGATGATGGTCGGATTGGCCTGCAGCGGCTCCAGCACGCCGCCGATGCCGACGCCGCCGGAGAGATGCACGTTCTTGCCGATCTGCGCGCAGGAGCCGACGGTCGCCCAGGTATCGACCATTGTGCCCTCGTCGACATAGGCGCCGAGATTGACGAAGGACGGCATCAGCACCACGCCCTTGGCGATATGCGAGCCCCGGCGCACGACGCAATTGGGCACGGCGCGAAAGCCCGCTTCCTTGAAGCGCGCCGCGTCCCAGGCATCGAACTTGGAGGCGACCTTGTCCCACCAGACCGACTGGCCGGGACCGCCGGGGATGACTTCCATGTCGTTGAGGCGGAAGGAGAGCAGCACCGCCTTCTTCAGCCATTGATGCACGACCCACTCGTCGCCCTGCTTCTCGGCGACGCGGGCCTTGCCGGAATCGAGCATGGCGAGCGCGGTTTCGACCGCCTCGCGCACCGCGCCGGTGGTGGCGGCGGAGACGGAGGCGCGGTCCTCCCAGGCGGCATCGATGGTGGCGGCGAGATCGGCGTGAGACATGATGAGCGCTCCGGCATGACGGTTCTTCGCGCGCTCATTAGCAACAAGCTGGCCGCTTGGGTAGTGCCCCGGCTGCGCTTTGCGCATTGCAGATCGCCCATCCCGGCCATTGCACACGAGGCTTCGCCTGGTCCATATCCTGATACGCGCGCCGCGTGGCGCCATCGAGGGCTGACAGAGAATTCCGGGATCGAACCGACCATGCAGAGTTTTTCATCCGACGGCGTGCGTATCGCCTATATCGACACCCCTGCCGAGGGCGAGGATCGCGGCGAGCCGATCCTGCTGATCCACGGTTTCGCCTCCAACCATGCCGTCAACTGGGTGAACACGCTCTGGGTGAAGACGCTCGCGCGGGCGGGTCGGCGCGTCGTCGCCCTCGACAATCGCGGCCACGGGCAGAGCGAAAAGCTCTACGACCCCGCCGCCTATGACAGCTTCATCATGGCCGAGGATGCGGTGCGGCTGCTGGATCATCTCGACATCCCACGTGCGGATGTGATGGGTTATTCGATGGGCGCGCGGATCAGCTCGCATCTCGCGATGGCCCATCCCGAGCGCGTGCGCAGCCTCTTGATGGGCGGGCTCGGGATCCATCTCGTCGAGGGAGTGGGCCTGCCGATGGGTATCGCCGATGCCATGGAGGTGGCCTCCGCCGAGGAACTCACCGATCCGCTGCAGCGGATGTTTCGCCTCTTCGCCGAGCAGACCGGCAGCGATCTGAAGGCGCTTGCCGCCTGCATTCGCGGCTCGCGCCAGACGCTGACGCGCGCGGAGATCGAGCGCATCATGGTGCCGACCCTGATCAGCGTGGGTACCAAGGACGATATCGCCGGCTCGCCGCATGAGCTCGCCGCGCTTATGCCCGATGCCGAGGCGCTCGACATTCCCGGCCGCGATCACAACCTCGCCGTCGGCGACAAGGTGCACCGCGCCGGTGTGCTGCGATTCCTGGATGAACGCGCGTGACGATCAGCTTCACCGGTGCCCTTGAAAACCGCCTCGTCGGTGATGTCTTTCATGATCGCAACGGCGACCCATCCGCGCCGACGGCGCTCCTGCTGCATGGCGGCGGGCAGACCCGCCATGCCTGGGGCGGGACGGCCGAGCGCCTCGCTGCGCGCGGCTGGCGTGCCATCGCCCTCGACCAGCGTGGCCACGGCGACAGCGACCGAATCGCTTCCGGCGCCTACGGGTTTCGCGATTTCGGTGCCGATGCGCGTCGCGTCGCGCAAGCGCTCGCGCATGGGAGCGGGCGCGCGCCCGTCGCCATCGGGGCCTCGCTCGGCGGGCTCGCATCGATCCTCGCCCTCGGAGACGACCCGGGGGCGCCGCCCTGTTTCAGCGCGCTCGTGCTCGTCGATATCGTCCCGCAGATGGATCCGCGCGGGGTGGATCGCATCCAATCCTTCATGCTCGCCCATGCCGCTGACGG
>JAFIEI010000039.1 GCA_020832565.1 Salinarimonas sp.
CTCAACCCGCGGAGCCGTCGCCTGAGAAAATGTGCGAAAGATCTTTGACACTATCAACTCATAAAATAAAAAAAAAGGACTCCTATCAAAACAATTCAAATAATAATTTTATTAAGCGTGATATATTTGCCAGATTCCGCACTCAAGATTGATATGCCCCCGCTGTTTTATCTAAAACTGAGCGGGGGCTATTTCAAATCACGCCTTCTTCAACGAGATTCTCAATTTCTTTTTTTCCGAAACCAAGAAGATGGCCAAGCAGATACTCGTTGTCCTCACCGTAGCATGGCGCACCACGTCCGGTAATGCCACCAGCATGGGGGGGGGTCGCCGACATCTTGATCGGCAATTCCGCAACGGGCCACCGACCGATTTTCGTCCCGGTCACCTCCGTCAGCCAGTTCAATTCCGCCAATTGCGGGTCATGGTCACAGCGGTCTTCGGCAGTCTGGCAGACGCCGGCTGGTACACCGGCCGCCTGGAGCTTGAGCATTATCTCGTAGGCATCTTCGTCTTTCGTCCAGTTTCCCATGGCAGCCTCGAGCTCATCCTGGTTTGCAAGGCGCGCCTGAAGACTGGCGAAACGCGGATCGGAAAGCCAGTCTTCCCGTCCTGCGATCTGCGCGACAGCCTGCCACTGAGGCTCCTCGAAACACGCAAGCGCGATCCAGCGATCATCCCCGCGGCATCGGAATGCGCCATGCGGGGCGGCTGGCTTATAGGGTGATCGGTTTCCGTAGCGTCGCCAGATCCGTTGATTGGCCGACCAGTCGAGAACGGAGGTGCTGGTAAGGAAAATGCCCGCTTCGCATTGAGAGGAATCGATCCACTGCCCCTCGCCTGTACGACCCCTGTGGTACAAAGCACCCATTATCGCCATTGCGAAACCATAGGCTCCGATCCAATCCAAATACGAATAACCCCACCCGGCAGGCATTGCTGGCTCAGGAATTCCGGACATGTCAGATGTACCTGCAAACGCAGCGGCCACCGGACCGACTGTGCGGAAACGCCCATACTTCCCCTGCGAGCCCATTCCGGACTGTTGAGTATAGATTATGTCGGGCTTCAGTTCTCGAAGTACGTCATAGCCGAGTCCGAGGCGGTCGAGGACCCCGGGCGAGAAGCCTTCTGCAACCACATCCGAAATACTGATCAACCGCTTCGCGATATCGAGCCCCTTCGGATGCCGGATATTGAGCGACATGCCCCGCTTCCCGGGATTCTTGTTGTTGAATTGTCCACCCATATCTGAATCGCGTACCCCTTCAAGGGGCGCCGTTGCGCGTTCGCGCGCCTCTCGACCACCGATCGGCGCCATTGCTGCCAGCCGAGTATCAGGATTATCCTTCCATTCGACCTTGATGCAGTCGGCACCCAGCGAAGCGGCGATACGCGTCCCACCCGCTGATGCGAGGAACCACGAAAAATCGAAAATGCGAACACCCTGCAAGGGAAACGGTTGCCCGAGTTCGGATCGCACTGGTTCGCTCTTCGCCTGCGCAGGGAGCGTCTTCTTCTCTCCTGTCGCCGCAATCCAGCTGTCGAGCACATCCGAGTCCTCATTCATGAGTGGCGCGCGACGCCCGGTCTGCCACTGTGTCTGCGAACTTATCCACTTGCTGACCGGGTAGACAAACGATCGATCCAGTTCAGGGTGCTCAACCTCGGCAAACGTCTTTCGCGCGCGCCAGTGCGCGTCAAGTGCATTCTCATGAGGTTTTCTGATCGGAGCCCAGAATAGACCGGCTTTCTGCGCCTCCTCCCATGGTAGATTCTCATATGTTGCCGATCGTACGAATCGCTGAACGACCTCCAGAACATGTGCATCCGTCTCACTCGAACTGGCTGTCCCGGGAATATTGCGCGCCGTGAGATCCGCGTCGCCGTCTGGCGGGTTCAGGTCGCCCTGCATGTCCCAGCGCTCGAGAAACGGAACGAGCGCGGCTTTGTCACGTGCAGAGACTCCCCAAGTAATACACCATCTACCGTCTTTCGTATGACTGATATTGGGAACGCGGGTGGGAAATTCTGAAGCATGGCGGCAGGTCTGCCTGTAGAGCGGCGCACGGCGCATGACCCAAGACATCAGATCAAGTTCGGTATTCTTTGAAACCGCCTCGTGCACAGCGCAGGATACGTCTTGCCCTTCGCCGGTCTTATGCCGATGAATCAAGGCAGCAATGATACCAAGGACAATCTGTTCACCGGTGATATGGTACGCATGCCAGACCTGCGGTGCTATCGGTGGCAAATCGTACGCCCCGTCAAGGCCACGATCATAGCCACAATTCATCATGACCCCGCCGAGAGCAAGATGGACCAGGTCGCAGGCCTCGAAGTCCTTCCATGGACCGACATCACCAAATGGCGTGATACGCGCGACTATCAGCGAAGGGTACTGCAAACGCAGGGCTTCGCTGCGAAGCGCCGGCTCCCGGTGCCGCGTCCCCGCCTCCGCATCGAGGAAAATGTCTGCACGCGCAATCAGCGAATCCAGTTTCTTCCGCTCTTCAGCATTCTGAAGATCAATAACAACAGACTCCTTGCCCCGATTATATCCCCAAAAATAGAGAGACTTTTCCGGGTCATCCTCGTCATCGACAAACGGCCCGATCTTGCGGGTGGGACTGCCACCGGGTGGCTCGACTTTAATGACGCGCGCGCCAAGACCTCGAAGGATCAATCCGGCATATTCACCGATTTCATCAGCGACTTCGACGACTACCAGGCCATCAAGCATTCCCGGCTTCGCATCGATATTCTCAGTCATAGGTTCCATACCATGACGCCCCTTTTTGTCGCGAGTAACAAGCTTCCAACTTGGTCAAGAACGACACCGCTATGACAAACCAAGAAGGATTTACGGCAACCGACAAGTGTTGTTGCAGATGTCGTGATCACTGAGCATCAAAAACCGGAAGCACTAAATCCGGAAAACTATCACTGAATTTAACCGCCAGCTCCATTCCGTAACTTGGGTTCTTCTCCGCTTCACCCACGAGATTGCTGATCATTCGTGGCCCTTCAGTAAGACGAACGATACAAACGTTATACGGCAGATCACCTTTCACTCCGTCCCAATAGGCGCGGTGAAAAACAATCCAGGAAATCAACGTCGCCTTTCCACTTGCCTGGCGCCACGTAAAGCTATCTCCAAGACAATGCGGACACCGGGGCGAGGGTGGGAAGTGTGTCTCCCCGCAACTATCGCAATAGGGCAGTCGAAACTCTCGACGATCGGCGGCCTCCCAAAACGGAGCGCTGACAGCGGTTCTGGCCGGGAGTGGACGAGAAATGGACGTTTTCATATCATAACCCCTTGATTTGGACTTCCGAAAGCGCTTCACATAGCCTGATAGATGATCGAGCGCGTGCATGGTGTCGCCGCCGCGTATTGGACGATCTCACAGTCGGGGACTTGACGGGCTCCGCACTCGCCGCGGATCTGCCGTACGGCCTCTACATTGAGGGCCCAGCCCTGCATGTATGAATTTGAAAGATGGCCACCATCTGTATTCGTGGGCAGTGCCCCGCCGAGTGAAAGTGTCCCCCCTTCGACGAACGCACCTGACTCACCCGGCTTGCAAAAACCAAGTCCCTCTAGAGTAAACAATACGGTCGGACTAAAATTATCATATGCCATAAGTGCATCTATATCTTCCGGTTTAACACCAGCCATGTCATATGACTGACTCCCAGCCTTATTTAAAGCCTCATACCAAAAATCATCTTGAGGTAAAGAACCATTAATGAGAGAATCTTGAGCACCAACACCAGTTATATAGACTGGCTTTTTACGAAGATCTTTCGCACGTTCAGCAGACGTAAGGATGATACAAACGGCACCATCGTTTATCTGACAATAATCTAGCAATCTAAGGGGCTCACAAATCATTCTTGACGACTCATGATCTTCGATAGACATTTCCTTATGCATGACCGCAGAAGGGTTCAGCAGCGCATGCTTCCGGAAGGCTACGGAAACTTCGGCTAACTGCCTGGTTGTTGTTCCATATTTTTCCATATGCTCTCGAAACAGAAGAGCATGAAGAGCACCCATAGAGGTAAATCCCCACGGATCCCAGAAGCTCGGCGACTCCTCACCGCCATATTGCACACGCCTTGAGCGCCCGATATTCGCATAGAGAAGCGTTACGTAATCAGCGTATCCAGCATCAAGAGCGGCAAGTGCTTCGAGAATCGAGATCCCGGACATACGACCATGCGGGGGCATCTGAATCGTCCAGCGAGGCTGGATACCTATGATCTCCGCCATTCGTGCATAATGGGGAACGCGGCAAATACCGAGACCATCCACCTTGTTCTTGTCAAGACCTGAATCGTCGATTGCCTGCGCAAAGGCGTCTGCCGCCAGATGAAAATCATCCTTATCCGGGAAATTGCCATATTCGCTGGTGCCTACACCAACAACCGCGTACTTTCCTGATATGCTTCTGTCGATCATGATCGGATCTCCTTTTGACACGATACGGAGGAATTCTCTATAGTCCTTAATCTCATGGCAAGAACAGGCCCGCCGGCATCTGAATTCGGAAGAACGAAAGGAAGAAGTATAACGCTCCAGAGAGGAAGGCAGCGTAAATCACCAGATTCATGATACGTGACCGAAGCGTTATACCAACAATAAATATCAGACCAACAATCGCGGGAATAAATCCAACAACTTCCACGGAGAGCATCGCCACGCACACCGCTGAGATCACAACAATCGTTACCGAGTTAAATTGGACGTGTTGCGAAGCAGCAAGCTCCTCTTCAGAAGGCGAGCGGTATAATCCCACGCGGGCCGCCCCGATTATTCCTTTGAGCAATATCAAGGTAGCCATGGGCAGAACCAGATAAACCGCCACCGCATAAGGAACCGCAGCGGGCGCAGCTGGGTATCCAGACGCAATCCACGCGACGATACCGCCCGCTACCAGTGCGCTGGCGCCAAGCAGAATGTCATGAAGTGGGGTGGGTCGGTTGGAGCGCATCAGATCATCAATGGATGTTCCCTTGAAGAGCTCTACTAAACTTGGGACAAAATTTTTGTAAAAGCCTGCGATGATAATCAGAACAATTATTGAAAGCAAAAATCCAGCGCCTGGTGAAAAGAATCTCCCAATGCCACCGATATTATACGCAGTCAATAATTCGTGCTCAATTGTTGGCCCAAGGATCGCGCCTAATAAAACATTCGCAATTGGTAGATAAAGGCGCTCCACTAACATCGAAGCAAGTCCTATTACAAGCGCAATATAGATTCCTTCAACAAAACCGGTAGCAAGATAAGTTCCGATAGCCGAGAACGCGACGATTGCTGGAATGAGATAAGTTGGCCGAACCTTTGTTACATAGATTACCACTTTATGGAATGGCAAGCCAAATATAACAAAGAATGCCCCAGTTACGAATAGACCAAGCAAGATTATCCAGATCTGCGTCGGATTTACATCCATCATCTGGGGGCCAGGATGCACACCTGCCAGGAGAAACGCTCCCAGTATAAGTGCAGCTGCAGCACTTCCCGGAATGCCGAGCGCCAGAAGAGGGACAAGCGTCGTAGGCACCGCTGCGTTGTTTGCGGTCTCTGAGCCGGCAACGCCGTCGAGTGAGCCGTTGCCAAATTCTTCTTTTTTGTTGGAGCTACGGTAAGCTTCCTGATAGCCGAGCCAGGACGCTGCGACCGTGCCTAATCCAGGCAACGCGCCAACAACGGTACCGAGCACACCGACACGCAAGAATAGGTATTTCTTCTCCCGGAAATAAATAAGAAACTGCTTAAATTCATGCCAAACACTGTAATCGAGATTCATGTTTCGTGTTTTATTGAAGTATTTTTCAATCGAAGCAAGCCTGAATATCTGAGGTATCGCATACAGACCAACGATTATCCAGACTAAGTGAAATCCGTCCCATAGCTGCGGGAAGTCGCCGACGAACCGCACGTAACCTGTTGTCGACTGCATGCCTACTGTTCCCACGACGAGCCCGATACCCACGGCGAGAAGCCCGCGTGCAGGGTCGGCACGCGACAGGGCGCCGGTTCCAACGAGCACGAGGGCGAGCAGCGCAAACAGGCCCCTTTCGGCGGTCCCGAGGTTGCTCGCGATCTGAATGAAGATTGGTGTTAGTATCAATGCACCGATGAACCCGATTACCGATCCAATAAATGATGCGTAAATATCGGTGCTCAGGACTTTTCCGCCCTCCCCACGCATGGCAATCTTGTAGCCCTCGACCGTGGTCGGAATGCCTGCCGCTCCGCCTGGAATATTATAGAGAATTCCGCCTGTACTACTGGAGTAGGTCGACGCAGCATAGACACCAATCAACATTAGGACAGAAATTTCGGGGGCCATGCCGAATGTAAAAGGTAGGATAAGCGCCATCATTGCGACGCCACTGACTCCTGGAAGCGTTCCGGCGACAAGCCCGAGAACTGTTCCAAAGGCGATCCAAGACAGATTGGATACATCAAGCAGAAATAAGACTGCGTCCCCGATCCCCTGGTACATAACTTCCCCCAAACTTATAGACAACCTTAAGTGGTCGCTGCACTGTTGGCAGCGACCATGTTGCGAGATTCTTATTGCTGTCCGTGCTCTTCAAGTAATGGCTTATATTCTTTTAGCAGCTCATGCATTTCAGTAAGACGCTCCCGTGCCGTCTCACCATCGTTCCACAACGCAGGTTCGCCGAATTCGTTTCGGATGCGAATGAATTCTGGATGTGTTGCAGCCTCCTCGAAAGCCCATTTCAGGAACTCAACACGATCCGGATCCGTGTCGGCCTTAACGAATATTGCGGCATAGCTGGCGCCGATCAGACCGAGCTCTTGACCGACAACGGCTTCGACGGTCGGCCAAGGGAACTCCCAGTCGTCAGGAACCTCGGATTCTTTTATACCCTGCGCGAGAACCACGAAGTTAGGATGATCCAACATGTCGGCTCGCGAGACACCCAGATACCCGACGTCAATGTCACCGGAGAGAAGATCTGTTTGAATTGCACCTGAGCCTGAATAGGTTACCCAGTTCCACTTTCCAAGTGTATCGGAGGCTTGCATGAATTCGAGCATGTAAAGGTCGTCGGCACGCCCGGGGCCAATTGATGCAAGGGTTACCTCTCCGGGGTTCTCCCGTACATGCTCGATCATTTCTTCGAGCGAATCCCAATCACCACCCCGCAACGCGACAAATCCCAGAACAGAGCGAGCATACTCGCCGACCGGCGTCCAATCCTCCCACTCCCATGCGAGATTGGAATCTGAAAGGACCGAATGAGCGTGCGGTCCGTCCGAACCGCTTGCGGTGACGATATGTGTCCCGTCCGATGGACGTGAGAAGGTGTAGTTGATTCCGACAAGGGCTCCGGCGCCAGAAATGTTCTGCACGACGACCGGCACTCCGAGAATTTCCTCTAGAACGGGTTGAAAAGCGCGTCCTCTAGCATCAGTCAATCCGCCCGGGCCATAAGGCACAACAAAGGTGAACTGGCGAGTCAGATAGTTTTCGGGCTTTTCGTCGGCTTTCGATTCGCCGGCCGTGCCGACGGCGATCGAAGCCCCTAACGAAAGGCATAGTACGCCTGTGAGAAGCCTCATTTGCTTCCTCCTTGGTTACAGCGTTTCCAGGACCTGCCCCGTTTCCCGGGGCTATAGTTGTGTAAACGCTTACACGGTAAACGCTTACATTTCTCATTGTCAATGGCGCATTCTTGCAATAATTTGCTGGGCACAATGAGGGTACGCTACTACTCCGGGCACTCGGGCTCTCGGGGCGTGCCAGAGGATGCTCAGCCGGATACAGGCTGATTGGGCAGATTGAGGGGGGGTCGATGAGCAACTTCCCTGACCCTCCGCCGATTGGAGCTACTGAACAATCGGCCGGGGCGTAAGAATTGGAGATTCGAGTGGCAGTCAAGCACAGAGTATCGCGTCGTTCGCGCTCTCGCAGCGTTGGCATTTCCGATGTAGCGGCGGCTGCCGGCGTTTCGACGGCATCGGTGTCGCGATTCATGCACGACCCGATGCGAGTCAGTCCCAAACTACGTGACCGTGTAGAGGCCGCGATCAAGGAATTGAATTATATTCCACATCGGGCAGGCCGAGCCCTGGCTTCGCGTCAGAGCCTCATCGTTGGCGCAATAGTTCCTACCCTTGAGAACGCAATTTTTTCACGCCAAGTGATGACCTTCCAACAGAATCTTCGCGATGCAGGATATACGTTATTACTTGCTACTTCTGAGTACGATCCCGAGCTCGAATTTCGGCAAGCCCGTGTGATGCTCGAACATGGTGTAGACGCGTTAATGCTTGTTGGGCAAAAGCGCGGAAGTGAGTTCTATGAGATGCTAGAACGAGCCTCTATACCGTTTATTACAACATGGATATATAGCAAAAATTCAATTCACCCTTGCTGCGGATTTAGCCATGAAACCGCGATGAAGCGTGTTGTAGATTACGTGGTAGAATTAGGGCATAGAAATATCGGTGTTGTTACCGGTTTTGCAAATGTAAACGACCGTGTCGCTGCTCGTTTAAAGGGAATTCGAAAAGCCCTTAAAGAACATGGCCTCGAATTAATGCGAGATAAGATTGCATATAGTGAATACACCTTCGACGCAGGGGGAGAAGCTCTCGCGCGCCTTTTGGAGAAGGGGGAGCGACCAACTGCGATTGTATGCGGAAATGACATTTTGGCCGCTGGAGTACTGACGGAAGCACGCAAGCGGAACATAAAAGTGCCGGAGGAACTTTCGGTTATGGGTTTCGGCGATCTCGATATCGCTGCTCAACTAGACCCGCCGCTCAGCACCGTTCGGACCCCAAAGGCTGAAATTGGAGAAGCAGCGGCTACATATCTCCTGAATTCTTTAGAGGGGCGAAAGACGGAATCTCGAATAGAAGTGGATATCAAATTTTGCTGGCGCGATTCCTTTGGTCGAGCATCCAAGAAATGAAGTTTGCCATGAAGGAGGCGCTTGACTTTACCAAATTTGCACTGCTCTTATGTTGGAGAATTTGAAATGTTGAGATTATTGATTACGCTAGCGGTTGGTTTCTGCGGAGGAATAATTGCGGAATTTATCAATAGCCCACTCCCATTTCTTTTGGGATCGATTTTTGCTGTTTCTGTTTTTCAGATTTGTTCTTCGAAAGCAATGATTTACGTAAGATTTCGTCAGATCGGACAGTTAATACTTGGCGCAGCAATTGGATTGTACTTTTCTAAAGAAGTAGCTCTTAATCTTATTGGTGATTTTGGATTAATGATCGGTATTGCAATAATTTCAGTAGCGTTTGCTGGTATTGTAGGGCTTTTTATAAGTTACTTTTCGAATATTAGTAGAACAACCGCTTATTTTGCAACCATGCCCGGCGGTGTTTCCGAGATGTCGAACTTGGCTGAACGGTTCGGCGGCGACCCTGGAGTGGTCGCATTCAGCCAATCAATCCGATTGGTGGCGGTTGTCTTTGTCGTACCTATTGGATTATCGTTTTTTATTGATCCTCCACGCATGCATAACGTGGCAGAAGAAAATTTGATTGCTTCGAATTATCGATACTTTATGATAGGTATGATTATTTTGACTGCGGTGCTTTTTTCGATTATATTCGAGAACTACCGCGTTATGAATAGCTGGTTTCTCGGCGGGCTGTTGGCAGGAGCCATATTTGCATTTAATGGCACTTCACCAGATGTATTACCATTAAGAATTATTGATTTTGGGCAACTTCTTATTGGGTGTGCGCTTGGTACGCGTTTCTATTTGTCTGTAATCATTGAACTTCGACGAGTTGTTCTGGGGCTTATGTTAGGAAGTGCTCTCTTAATACTTGGTGGAGTTTTATTTAGTATTGTAGTTAGTTATCTCTTCGATCGTTTATTTCCAACAATATTGCTTGCGATGGCGCCTGGCGGAGTAGCTGAGATGGGAATAACAGCGAGAGTATTACTTTTGGACGTACCAGCTGTAACGGCATTTCATTTGGTGCGTATCATAATTATTGTGACTATGAGCGGTCTCGTTTTCAGATTGTTTTTACGATACTGGCCTCGTTAGAGCGCTATCCGACCTGACAGAGTCAGATCGGGCGCTCTAAATCATTGTTTCGTCGCATCATTGCGCCCGTCAGCCGGTATCCACCTGACGGCATGATGCTCTAATCAATGACAGGAGGTGACGCTTCGTCGGGACCCGCCTGTGGAACGCCCCCCACAACAGGTGACGGCCCTGGAGCGGATTCCGGTGCGTCGGTTTTGCAGGTTACCGCGTGGACTGCTGTCTTTCCGCCTTCCGTCCCTTCGCGGCAGCTGTTCGTTCCTCGGCACCTGCAAACGGACGACCCGGTTCCGGTCGTATTCTGACGGATCACTTCGCGCCGATTTCGATCGTTCATCGCCACTGTCGTTCAACCAGTAGGCGGGTGCTTCCCTTTGTTCGAACAGTTGTCGACCGGCTCAAGGTGAATTTCCATTTCCATACCCGCGGTAACGGCTTCCGGCACCCCCTGGCAATCTGAAGGACGGTGAGTTCGTCGATAAGTGTCTTGCGGAGGCTTGGGCCAAAGCTCGTGTTTATGCACCTTGGCAGGATGTTATTCAGGGCCAGATCCGGCAACAATTCGATCAAAGAAGTCTCGGCGTACCGATCGCCTCGCTCTGGCGATGGGTCGCCAAGCCCTTTCCCCGGCCCATATTTGTTGAGGCATTCAGTGGAACCGGGGTTTCCCGAATGCATTTTTGTCGTGCAGCAGGAATCCGTGCAGCAGGAACAGGAGTCTCTTGATGACCACCGCCGTCGCCGCCGCCATCGCCCCCGATAACGCCCTCTCGTTTTTTGGTGCCACGCGCGCGCAAACGCATGCGCTCGTAGCGCCGCTCGTCCCCGAGGACATGATGCTCCAGTCGATGGAGGATACCAGCCCGGCCAAGTGGCACCTCGCCCACACGACATGGTTCTTCGAAGAGTTCGTCCTGAGGAAATATCTCCCGGATTATCGCGCGATCGACGACCGTTTCGCCTTTCTGTTCAACTCGTATTACGTCCAGGCCGGGCCGCGCCACGCCCGTGACAAGCGGGGCCTGATTTCCCGACCGGACGGCGAGGCGGTGGCGGCCTACCGCGCGCATGTCGATGAGGCGATCGAAAGATTGCTCGACAGCGACCGCGACGACAGCAATGAAATCGCTGCCCTGGTGGAGCTCGGCTGTCATCACGAGATGCAGCATCAGGAACTGCTCGTGACCGATCTGCTCCACGGCCTCTCCTACAATCCGCTCCTGCCCGCTTATCGCGATCCGGAACCGACGCCGGTCACCGACGAGGTGCCCCTGAACTGGACCAGGCATGACGGCGGGCTCGTCGAGATCGGGCATGACGGGAACGGCTTCGCCTATGATTGCGAGGGGCCGCGCCACAAGACCTGGCTGGCCCCGTTCGCGATCGCGGATCGGCCGGTCACGAACCGGGACTGGATCAGTTTCATGGAGGATGGCGGCTATGAGCAGCAGGCGCTCTGGCTGAGCGATGGCTGGGCCTGCCGCCAGCGCGAGGGTTGGGACGCCCCGCTCTACTGGTGGCGCCAGGACGATTCCTGGTGGAACTTCACCCTGCGTGGTCCCCAGCCGATCAATCTGGACGCGCCGGTTTGCCATGTCAGCTATTACGAGGCCGATGCCTTCGCCCGATGGGCCGGCTCGCGCCTGCCCACCGAGGCGGAGTCGGAAGTCGCGTTCCGCGACCAGCCTATTCGCGGAAATTTTCTCGAGAAAGCGCAGTTTCGCCCCCTTCCCGGCAAGGGACCGTGGGGCGATGTCTGGGAGTGGACCCAAAGCCCCTTCACGCCCTATCCCGGATTTCGACCGCCGGAGGGCGCCATTGGTGAATACAATGGCAAGTTCATGATCAACCAACTCGTTCTGCGCGGCGGATCCTGCGCGACGCCCGCAGCGCAGATGCGCCCGAGCTACCGGACGTTCTTCTACCCGCATCAACGCTGGCAAATGCTGGGACTGCGGCTGGCAAAGGACGTTTGAGATGAACAAGATGGTGACGCAAAACACGCCTCTGCTGACGGAGGCCCTCGAAGGGCTGCGCGCCTCCCCGAAGGAATTGCACCCGAAATGGTTCTATGACAGCGCCGGCAGCGTGTTGTTCGAACAGATCACCGAACTGCCGGAATATTATGTGACCCGCACGGAGTTGGCCGTGCTGCGGGACAATGTCGCGATGATCGCACCCTATGTGCCGCAGGCTTCGGCGCTGGTCGAGCTCGGCAGTGGCGCGAGCACGAAGACCCGCATTCTCCTCGACGCTCTGGACGGCTTCGACACCTATGTCCCGGTCGATATTTCGGAGGATTTTCTCAAGTCAGTGGCCGAGGAGATCGATCGAAGCTATCCGGCGCTCGAAGTCTTGCCCCTCGCCGGCGACCTGCTCGGCGAGCTGACGCTGCCGGATGCCGTCGCCGGTCGCCCGACCGTCGGGTTCTTTCCCGGCTCGACCCTCGGCAACCTGGAACCGCCCGAGGCGCGGGCGTTGCTGCGCCGGGTCCGAGACTGGCCCGATATCGCCGCCCTCGTGCTCGGCATCGATCTCGTCAAGGATCCGGACGTGCTGGTGCGTGCCTATGATGATGCGCAGGGCGTGACCGCTGCCTTCAATCGAAATGTTCTCGCACGGCTCAACCGCGAGGCGGGTGGCGAATTCGATCCGGAGAGTTTCGCCCATGAGGCACGCTGGAATGCGCAAAAGTCGCGCATCGAGATGCATCTGGTCAGCAGGACCGATCAACGGGTCAGGCTCGGAACCGAGACGGTGACCTTCATGTCCGGTGAGAGCATCCATACCGAGAACAGCCACAAATATACCCGTCAGGCCCTTGTCGAGATGGCAGTCAATAGCGGCTGGTCCGTCGCCGAATTCCTGACGGATGACGATGCCTGGTTCGCCGTGGCCGTATTGACGCCGAGAGATGCGACCCGCTCTCAGAACTGAACACGCCGGAAATTGAAAAAAAATCACAAATGTGAAAAGCGTCGACACGGACCCGGACCCTAATCCGTTTAACGGCAAAGCTTCCAGTTCGACGTCCGACGCTGAGCGGAGTCGAAATCCTGCACTGATCCACCCGAATATGGATCGTTCTCCGCGAGAATGCAATGATCCGCCCCCGCGCAGCCTGCCGGCCCGGCCATTTGGCGGTCGTACTCGATGTTCACGACGCTCCAGACAGCGTGACGGCGCTCGGACGGGAAGCGGGAAATCCATGATGGCCAGCCATGCCGCTGTTCTGCTAGATGCGGGAGCGGCTGCGATTCCTGCCGCCGTGGCCGGAGATTTGCCGATGGCTGACGATGAATTTGCAGGCCGCGACACGACGGGCCGCGACGCCTCGGATCTCGACGCCTTTCTGCGGACCGCCGGCGCGATCCTCGGGAGCGAGCGGGTCACGACACCCGACGCGCTTGCCGGATCCGCGCAGCGCGCGACCTTTCCATGGCCCGGACGAATCCTCGGCTGCCTGCGCCCTGCCGATGCAGAAAGTGTACCGCCGCTCCTCGCTGCGGCGACGCGGCATCGGGTGCCGATCCATCCGGTCAGCCGGGGGCGAAGCTGGGGGCTCGGCTCGCGTTTGCCGCCACGCGATGCCGTCTTGCTCGATCTGGGCGATCTCGATCGCATCCTCGGGATCGACATGCGGCGCGGGACGGCGCGTATCGAACCCGGCGTGACCTTCGCCGCGCTGCAAAGGCGGCTGGCGCATGAGGGGCTGGCATTCCACCTGCCCAGTTTCGGCGGACCGACCGATGCCAGCGTGCTGGCCAATGCGTTGGAGCGCGGAGAGGGTGCGGGGCCGTTCGGCGACCGTTTCGGTGCGCTGTGGGATATCGATCTCGCGCTCGCCACCGGCGAGCGTTTCTCGACCGGGGCCGACCGTCACGCCGAACCGGCCCGCGCGATCCATCCGCGACCGGCGGGACCGGTTCTGGAAGGTCTGTTCTCGCAATCAGGTTTCGGCATTGCGCTGGCGGGGACGATTGCGCTGCAGCCGACACTTCCCCATGCGCTCGCGCTCGTGGCCGAGATCGGAGGGCATGACGCATTGCCGGGTGCAATTGCGACCCTCGCGCGCCTCATCCATGCAGGGATCGTCCCTGCGCATTCGGTCGCTGTCTGGAACGGCGCGAAGCGGCGGGCCTCGCTCCCCGCAGCCGCGGCTCGGGATCTGTCCGAGGGACTATCGACCGACACCACGGCGGATGATGATTTCGCACTCTCCGTCATGTTGACGGCGGCGCATCCCGACCTTCTGCGCATCCTGCGATCGATCGTCGAAGCCGAGCTCAGGCCGGTCACCTCCGCGATTTCGGTGCATGACGACCGTGATGCGTCGGGCCGGCGTCTCGACACGCAGCTGACGGGTTTCAGCGATGGGCGCAACGTACTGAGCGTCTATGCGGGCAAGCCGGTAAAACCGGATGTGCCCGGCAATCCCGATGCTGACGGCTGCGGGTTTCTCTGGCTCTGCCCGGTAGTTCCGCTGGATGGTACGGCTGTCGCGGCGGTCGCCGGGGATGTCGATCAGGTGATGCAGGAATTCCGGAACGGGGGGCAGCGCTTCCTGCATCCGGCTCTGGGCTTCCAGGCGGTGAGCGCCCGCGCGTTTCATGCCTATGTATCGCTCGCCTGGGATCGCGATGCGCCCGGCGCGGATGCGCTGGCGATGCGGGCGCATGACGCGCTCGTCGCGCGCTTTGCGGCGCGAGGCTTCACCCCATACCGGCTCGCGCTGGCGACGATCAGCGCATTCGCGACGCCCGAAGATGCGTCCGCGCCGGTCATTGCGCGATTGCGGGCCGCGCTCGACCCTGAAGGCATACTCTCGCCCGGGAAATGCGGGGCGGGACATGCGAAACCGGGATCGGGATCGCCATGATCCGCAATCCCGGGCGCGGGGTTTTCAATGCTTGCCGGCGCTCGAGAGGCGTGCGACTGCGGCTGCGCTCACGAAGGCGCTCGCGAGCGCCGCATGCGGGGAGATGCCTCCCTTCAGAGCATCCGAGAAGGTGACTTCGGCAGCCTTGATCGTCGCCTCCCCGAACGGGACATCGGCCAGGGCCTCGCGCTTGATCTGCACGACCCGGTCGAAGGCCTGGCGAACATCACCGGTCTCGTCGAGGGTTTTCGAGAAGACATCGAGCGCCAGCACGAGTTCGCCTTCGCCGATCGCCGAGGCGAGAGCCGATTCGGTGCTTTCGCCGCCGGCGATCCGCGACGTTGCGGATTCCTCGGCCTTGAGCCCGATCAGTGCCGCCTGTCCCGGCTTCCAGCCAGAGACCGAAGCCCCGGCGGCAGCGAGGCCGATCAGCATGTCCTTGACGTTCCCGACCGTTTCGATGGCCGCATTGCGATCGCTCATCATTCTACCTTTCCAGTGGAATCAGACATTCATGCTTCGGTGAGACGCGGGTCCGGCCCCGGCTTACCAGTGATGGAATGCGTGCTTGATCGAATGCCCGACCTTGTGGGCCGTGTGGCTGACAGTATGGGCGAAATGCTTTGCCTCATGCACGACCGCATGTCCGACATGCTGGGCTTCATGTGCAACGGCATGGGCCACATGCTTCGCCTCATGCGCAACATGGTTTGCTTCATGCGCGACGGCGTGACCGACATGCTGGGCCTCGTTCGCGACGGTATGCCCGACATGTTGCGCCTCGTGTACGACCGCATGGCCGACGTTCTGCGCTTCATGGGCAACGGCATGGCCGATATTCTGCGCCTCGTGCGCGACGGCGGGGCCGACCGTATGGTGCAGGTAATCGGCGGCGTGCTCAAAGGGCTGGGTATTGATCGAAACGTCGAGATCGGCATGCAGACCCAGGCCGGCCGCGACATCACCGCCGACGCCGAAGTTCAGATGGTGATGGGAGTAGCCCGCATGGGCCTCTCCGCCGATGCCCACCTCGCCGACGCTCCCGCCGGCACTGGCGCTTTCATGGACGACACCGCCGACCGTCCCTTGCACGGATTCGTGGCCCTCGGCGCCCGCACCCGCCGAGGCGCCGTAGCTGCCACCGGCACCATATGCGCCATGACCGTGCTGGATTCCGACATCGGCATCCGCGTCGGCATGGACCGTTGCCGATCCGCCGCCATTGGCGTGGACCGAGTCACCGTAATGATCGCCGATATGTGCATCGACATCACCGGATACGCCGGCACTGGCGCCGACGTTGGCATTGGCGCTGGTCGAATTATGATCGGAATGGGCGCCACCTGATGCGCCGGCAGCCGCCGAGGCGTCGCCGGTTGCGGAGGCCGTGGCCGGACCCGCGCCGATATGCGCTTCGCCATGTGCGCCGGCTTCGGCCCCGACCGTGCCGCTTGCGCCGTGGGAATCGGCGTGACCGCTCGCACCCGCGGCCGCATGTGCCGAGCCGGACGCGTCACCCTCGTAGCCGTTGCCGTGAAATCCCGCCGACCCGCCGGCATCCGCATGAACACCCGCATCAGGATCGGCCCAGCCGCCATCTCCGTCGGAGAACACCCTTGTACCGCCGGCAACGCCATCGAGTTCATCGAGTTCGATGGCACCATCGAGTTTGGCGAGGTTTACCTTGTTCATGCGACCTGCCCCTGTCATGCGTGTTTCAATTGCAATGCAGGCTAGGAAGGATTCCCTTTTATCTTCTTAATACAAAATCTAATCTTGAATAAAGAATCAGAATCGAATTCTGAACTGCTCTCCTTGATGAATATATCATGAGTATCTGGGTAATGTTTCATTCAGGACGTTTCCCGCGCGAAGGAGGAGTGCAGAACTTCTTGCGCCTGGTGTACGGGGTTACCTGGCACCGCACCCATGGCTGCGTCTGCGCTGAGATAGCGCGCGAAGAGGCCGCCTGCCTGCGCAAGCGTATCGAAATCCCCGATCTCCATGATCCGGCCATCGTCGATGACCATGATGCGGTCGCAGCGATGCAGCTTGTCCACCTTGTGCGAGACGTTGATGACGGTGGCGCGCATGGCTTCGATCGAGGCGAATACATGCTCCTCGACCACCGGATCGAGGGCGCTCGTCGCCTCGTCGAGGACGAGGATCTTCGGTTCACCGACGAAGGCGCGCGCCAGCAGGATACGTTGAACCTCGCCCCCCGAGAATACCGAGGCGGCGTCGCCGATCGGCGTGCCGAGCCCCAGCGGCAACGCGGCCAGGGTCGGGCCGAAGCCGGCGCGCATCAGCGCCTCGGTGGCGGCCTCGGAAGAGACAGGCATGCCTGCGGCGACATTGTCGAACAGCGTTCCGGGAAACAGTCGGCCGCTTTGCCCGATGATCCCGATCCGCCGGCGAAGCGCCGCCGGATCGACCATGGAAAGCCCGATCCCGTCATACAGGACCGTCCCTTCTTCAGCCGGCAGGAGGCCGAGCATCACCTTCAGCAAGGTCGATTTGCCGGAACCCGAGGCGCCGACCAGCCCGATATGTTCACCCGGCTCGATCTCGAACGAGATGTCCCGCAGCACCAGGGGAGCACTCGGGGCCGGTCTCGCGCTGACGGCGATCATGGCGATGCGTCCGCCCGGCTCGTGGAGGCGCGGTGCGGCCTGGCGGGCGGGGAGCGGGAAGTCGATCAGCGGCCCGATCATCCGGCGCTGCAGGCCCAGCATCGTCGCTTCTCCCAGGGCGCCGATCACGGCGGAACCCGCTCCGGCAACGACGCCCGTCGCCACAACGAAGGACGCGGCGAGCGGGCCCTCCGCCAGGGCGCCGGCAAGGGCGAGGGCACAGATGGCGGTGAATGCCAGCGCAGCCTCGAATCCGCTCTCCAGCGCGTTCGAGGTGACACCGACGCGATCAGCCCGCAGAAAGCGGTGGCGCAGGGACAGGAAGCCGTCCGTGTATCGGGAAAAGAAACGGGTTTCGGCTGCACCTGCGCGCACGGTATCGATCTTCGACAAGGCTTCGTAGGCCGTCGTCATCCAGCTCTGCGGTGCGAGCATTCCGCTGGCGAGCGCCCTCGCCCGGCGACGGGCGATGGCCGCACCGCCGGCCAGCCCCGCGAGAAAGACGAGCGCAACGATGGCCGCACCGCCGGGAGAGGCCCGGCCCAGCACGGCGACACTCGGAGCCGCGACGAGGATCGCGCCGGCAAGCGCCAGAGCCAGCCCCCAGACGCCGCGATGCCATTGCTCGATGCAGCGTGCGGAAAGGGCGGCAATCGGGGCGGGCGGTCGCGGGGAGCCTTTGGCGCTCTCTGCATCCGCCACCCGCATCGCGCGATCGATTGCGGCGATGCGCAGCATCATCCCGATGCGCCCGTCGAGGCGCAGTTTCGCGATCGCCGTCGCATAGCGCACGGCGAGGCTGGCGATGAAGACGCCCGCGAGGAAGATTGCAATCTGCGCCAGGAGCGCCCGGTCGCCCTCGGGCACCACGACGCTGAACAGGGGGGCGATCAGGAGCGGCACGAGCGCCCCGAGGCCGCCCGCAGCCAGGGACGTCGCCGCGAAGACGAGAAGATCGGGGCGTGCCTGCCGCAGGCCGAAGGATAGCAGCTTTCGGCTCGACAGCGCCCCGTCCGGCAGCGCCGGCGTCAGCATGATGCCGGTCGGCTCGTATGCGTCGAGCCGCTCCGCGTCGATCTTCATGGGCCGCCAGCGGCTCGCCCGGTTGGCGCGGGTGACATTGTTGCCCTTGCGCGCAAGAACGGCCCCGGATTGCACGGACGCATCGCGTGCGATGGCGACGACCGGCGCGACGCTTTCCCCGCGGAGCGCTTCCGCCAGCGAGACGGGGCGCGCAATCAACCCGTTCCCGACGGCGATGCGTTCGATCGCAGCGCGGATATCCTCGCCCTCACGCGGGCGATCCTGCGCCTGGATCGTGACACCGACGGCGCGCGCCGCCGCGCTGACGGCTTCGCCGATGGTGCGGCTTGCCGCATCGTCCCCGTCCGGAAGGCTCGCCTGGGGGGCTTCGCGATCGAGGATACGGGCGATACGATCGGCCTCGGATGCAAATTCGTCGTGGCAGGCCAGTGCGCTCATGCTTGCAGCCTCATGCCGGCTTCGATCGGAATCGACGATGGCTGCGCTTGCGGTGTAACCGCGACAAGGCGGCCGCTGCCGTCGAGCGTCAGCGCGCGATCGCAACGGCGTTGCGTGCCCGCTCGGTGCGTCACGCACAGGATGCTCGCCCCGGTGTCGCGCAGGTTGTCGAGCACTTCGGCTTCGCGCAGCAGGTCGAGCGCGCTCGTGGTCTCGTCGAGCACGATGACCTGCGGCTGGCGCACCAATGCCCGCGCGAGCGCGAGCCGCTGCACCTCGCCGCCGCTGAGCGCCGGTGTCTCGCTGGTGAGGGGCGCAGCCAAGCCGCCGCCGCGCGACAGGAGGTGTCCGACACCGGCGATCTCGAGGGCGCGGGCGATGGCGCCGGCCTCGATGCGCGCATCATGGAGCGAGACGTTCTCCGCCAGCGTTCCGGCGAAAACCGCGCTCTCCTGCGGCACATAGGCGAGACGCTCGCGCAAGAGGGTACGCGGCCATTCCGCGATCGCAACACCGCTCACGCGGACGTCACCGGTATCCGGCGAAACCAGCCCCGCGGCAATGCGCGCCAGGGTGGACTTGCCCGCCCCGGAAGCGCCGGTCAGCGCGACGAGCTCGCCCGGCGCGAGGGAAAGTGAGACATCGTTGAAGAGGGGCTTGCCCGGTCCGAACGCGAAGGAGACGCCTTCGAGCGACAGCACCGGGGCATCGCGCCGGAGATGCGGCGCCGCCACGGCAGCGCCGGTGAGGAGGGGATCCCGGGGATGGTTTGCGAGATCGTCGAGACGCGCGAGGGCGCCGGCCGATTCCTGCAGATCGCACAGATCCCGGGCAAGGGCCCCGAGCGGTGCGGCGCTGAGCCCGGCGAGGACCTGCAGCGCGATCAGCGATCCCAGCGTCGCATCCCCGGCCATGACACGTCCGGACCCGACGACGAGCACCACGATCACGAGGAGCAGCGGGGTGGCGACGGGGCCGAGTGTGGCGAGGGCGCGCACCTTGCCCAGCCGCTGCTCGGCATCGAGCGCTTGCGCCTCCGCACCCATCCAGCGCCGGGCGAACATGTCTTCGCGACCCAGCAGGCGAAACGCATCGAAGGCGGCGAATCCGGAAGTCGCGATGCCGCCCGCCCGCGCATCCAGCACATGCTGCGACCGGTTGGCTTCTGCCATGCGGCGCGCGAGTGCGTGCAGTACGAACAGAACCAGCGCCGCGACGATCGCGAGCGTCAGCCCTACGAGGACATCGTGCAGCGCGACGAGGGCGATCAGGCCTGCCAGGGTGACGGCATTCGGGGGGATCCGCGCCAGCGGACCGGCGACCGTTCCGCCGATTTCCGCGCCGACGCGCAGGCGCGATACCAGCTCGCCCGCATCGCGCTGCGCGAAGAAGGCGAGCGGCAGAAAAAGGGCGTGCCGAAAGCCCTGCGTCGCGACGACGACGCCGATCTTCGCCTTGAGATTGGCGACCGTCCACGCCTGCAATGCGCCGAGCGCCGATTGCGTTGCAGCTCCCGCCAGCAGGGCGACGAGGACGAAGACGATCCAGCTCGTACGCGCCTGGCCGATGACGTGATCGACGAAGACCTGCACGGCGCCGGCAAAGGCGATCGCCGGAACGAGGCCCAGGACCCCGCAGAGAAAGACGATGGCGAGCCCGTCGCGCGAACCCCGTGCATGCTGCACGAGCGTCGCCAGGACCGATGGGCGCGTACCGCCCGTCGTGAAACCCTCGCCCGGGGTGAAAGCGAGCGCGACACCGGTGAAGGACTTGCCCATCTCCGTACGATCCAGCACGCGGCGGCCGACACGCGGATCGAGCAGGGTAAAGCGCCCGCCCCTGACACTTTCGAGCACGACGAAATGATCGAAGCCCCAATGCAGGATCGCGGGAAGCGGCAGGTCGGCCAGGGTTTCCGGCTCGCGCGCAACCGGTTGCGATTCCAGGCCGAATGTCTGCGCCGCCGCGAGGAGCGCGCGGATGTCGACGCCGTCGCGCGAGGTGCCGCAGGCGGCACGCGCCTCCTCGATGGTCACGACGCGCCCGTGGGCATCGAGCACCATGGCGAGGCAGGCGGCGCCGCATTCGGCTGCTTCCATCTGGAGGACGGGGCGGGCGCGTCTCACGAGCGGGCTCCCGACCATTCGTCGCGCCGCATCCCGAGCAGGCGCTCGATCGCCGGCAGCCCCAGGGCCAGGAGTGGTTTACGCTCGACAGTGACGTCGGCCGAGAGCGGTGTTCCCGCGCTAAGGATCGCAGGCGCAACGCCGCGCGAGGTCCAGGCATAGTCGCCCGACTCGTCACGCTCGAAGGATACGGTCACGGCGAAGGGCGGGCCGGAGGCTGAAGCGGATCGGGCGAGATCGGCATTGCCGAGCAATTGCGCGAGGGTTTCCGGTGCGACGGGCGTCTCGCTGATGCGCTCGACCCGGGCGACCAGCCTGTCGCGGCTCGCTTCAGGCAACGATGCGGGGGCGATCAGCGTGCGATCGCCGGGTGCGAGACGCTTGCCGTCGGCGAGGCTGACGAAGACGATGGCTTCGAGGGGAGCCTCGTCGGCTGCGATATCGAGGATCTCGACGAGCCGGCCACCGGGCTCGATCAGGGCGCCGAGAGCCGTATCGAGGGCGGCGATTCGCCCGGCGGCAGGCGCGCGCAACACGGCATAGCGGTCGCGCTGGGCTACCTGTGAGGAAAGCGCCTGCTCGGCCCGCTCGACGGCGAGTTCGTCGGCCAGTTTCTCGCGTTCGCGACGGGAGGCGTTTTCCTCCGCCTCGGTATCGAGGGCCGCGCGTGCGGCGCGGGCATCGAGGAGCTGTTCGGCTGCTTCTTCGCGGGCGATGCGCGCTTCGATCAGCGTCCGCTCGGTCGTGAAACCCTTCGCCTTCAGCGTGGTGAGATCGTCGACTCGGGCGGAAAGCCATTCCAGCTTCTGGCTCAGACCGACAATGCGCTCGTCGGCGCTCGTGATCCGGGGTGCGAGGGATCGCGCCTGGGCCTCTTCGTCGAGGGCCCGCAGGCGGGCATTCTCGTGGGCCATCCGCTCCGCCTGATCGAGCGCCCGGCGGGCATCCTCGATGGCGACTTCCCGCTCGGGCAGGCTGATCTCCAGCATCGCATCGCCGGGCGACACCCTGTCGCCAATGGTGACGTGTATGCGCTGGACGTAGCCTTGTGCCGGGGCGAGCACGGGGGTGAGCAGCCTGCCGGAGGAATCGACGAGCACGCCATGCCCCGCCACCCGGATCGGCACTTCGATGAAGGCGCTGGCGACGACGCCTCCAATCAGCAGCGCCCCGAAGGCGAAGGCTGCCAGACGCAGCGCCGATCCCGTCACACGCATGCTGCTCGCGAGCGAATCGAGCCGGTCCGATGCGGCGATGGCCTCGTGTCGAAAGAAACGCTTCGGCATCTGCGCCCACTCCCTATCCCGAAGCAGAAAATAGAAGCGGGTCGATTAGATCAGGTTAAGTTCCGGAATACGCGCTGCGACCCGATGATTCATCGTTAACATCGGGTTTTCGGTCGTCCAGGACGTATTTGTGTCGATCAATGCGCCAGCTTTCCAAGAGGCGGGCGCATTGCTGCGACGTCACGCCCCGGCTGATCTTTCACGCGAGACCCCGGTTCAGCCGCGACGCTCGAAACCGTCTGCACTCCAGAACTCGCTACCGACCTGGTGATGGCCGGTGAAGAGGCCGTCGGGGTCATATTTCATCTTCGTCTCAAGGAGCCGTGCATAGTTGTCGCCCCAGGCGACTTCGCGCCAGTTCGGTTCGAAATAACTCATTTCCGACGAATAAGACCCGGCCTCCGGCGCCACGCGCCGCAGCTCCGCCATCGCCGCCGCCATGCGCTGCGCATCATTGCGCGCGGCGTCCCTGTCGGGCTCGTGGCCGAGAACGCCCGGGAAGACCTTGGTTTGGCCTCCGGCGATGATCGCGAGCGCGGAAGCATCCGCTGCGCTGGGATGCAGCGCGGATCGGCGGGCCTCCTCGCGCAATTCCTCGGCTGCACCGGCAAGGCCCTTGTTGAAATGCAGGCCGAGCGTGAAGTTGCGCGAGGCGTCGAAGAGCGCCTGGGCCAGATCGCCGCGATTTGTTTCGTCGAGCAGGGTTTCCGGCAGCCAGAGTGATTCATATCCCGAAAGGTAGATCCCGACCTCGCCGGCATTCCCGGACCACCAGTATCGCCCGGGTTCGGCGCCCTCCCTGTCATCGGGGATGATGGAGTTCGGGAAATTGGCCATCCGGTACGCGTAGTCCCACCAGTGTCGACCGGGCATCGAGACGATGCGGGGCTCGGACGCCTCCGTCACCAGATCGGCGTCATCTGTCAGGAAGTCCTGGAACGGCGCCCAGACTTCCTGTACCTGCGCATCGCTCAGCCCCTGGAAGACCATGGCGATATCCATCTCGTTATCCGGCGTCAGGGCGACCTGCTCGCCCCAATGGGCGTTCGACAGGCTCTCGGCGGCGAAGGCGCAAAAGCGCTCCACGATGCGATGAAAGGCCTCGTCCGAGCTCGCCTTGATCGTCTGTCCGACGAAGCCGCAACGCTCGGGCATCGCGCGGGTGCGCAATGTCAGCCGCGTCGTGATGCCGAATCCGGCTCCCCCGCCGCGCGGTGCTTCGAAGAGATCGGGATCGTTGCAGGCGTTGACGACACGGATCTCGCCATCCGCCGTGACGATCTCCGCCTCGATCAGGCCGGCAGCTGCGAGCCCGCCATAACGCGAGAAGCTGCCGAAGCCGCCCGTCTGTACGTGTCCGCCGACGCCGACACTGGTACAGCCGCCACCCTGCACGAAGCGCCCGGCCTTCGTCGTGACGGCATCATAGAGCTGGATGAACTTCGCCCCCGATCCGACACTCACCGCCGGCTGTGGATCAATGCGCCCCTCGCATCCCGAGGGAACGAATGCATCGTGCTGCGTGATCGCATCGAGATCGCGGGTCCAGATCATCAGGCTGTCGGGTGCGTTCGATTGCCCGAGATAACTGTGGCCGGCTCCTTTCACCACGACGCGCAGATTCTTCTCGCGCGCAAAGCGAACCGCCGCAGCGACATCGTCTGCGCTGCGCAGCGATCCGCGCTTCGTGCCCCTGCGCGTCGAGGGAAGCAGGTCGAAGGCGCAGAACGTGAATGCGGCGATATCGCTCGTGACGAGTTCCGTCGTCGCCATCTACGACGCCGATCATCAGCCCGACCCGGATGCCTTCCGCCGCGCCTGGCGCTGGATCGCCTCGGGAAGCGACGTGGTCCAGGGGCATTGCTTCATCCGCATCGGCGATACCTCCTGGGTGGCGAAGACCGTCGCGGTCGAATTCGAACTGATCTATTGCGTGAGCCATCCCGGGCGCGCGCGCCTGCACGATTTCGGGATATTCGGCGGGAGCAACGGTTTCTGGCGAACAGATCTTCTGCGCGAGATCCGCATGCGCGGCTCGATGCTGACCGAGGATATCGACTCGGCTCTGCGCGCCGTCGAGGACGGCTATCGCATCACCTCCGACCCGTATCTCGTCTCGCGCGAATTGTCGCCGACGACATTGCAGGGGCTCACGAACCAGCGCCTGCGCTGGGCCCAAGGCTGGTATCAGGTGGCCAAGGCACGTTTCCTGCCTGCGATGAGGGCGAAGAAGCTGAGCCTGCGGCAGAAGCTGGGGATGCTCCACCTTCTCGCCTGGCGCGAATGCTTTCCCTGGCTCAGCATGCAGATCGTCCCGATCGTCACCTACTGGATGTGGGAGGCGAGCAGCATGCGCGGGGTCGACTGGTTCATCCCCGTCCTGCTATGGATCAGTCTGCTGATCTTCCTGACCGGACCCGGCCAGCTGTTTTTCGCGTGGCGGCTGGCCGATCCGGAAATCAAGCGCCATCCGGGCTGGTTCTGGCGCTACCTCATCGTCTCGATCGCCTTCTATGCCGGCTACAAGAACATCCTCGCGCGTGTCGCCAATATCAAGGAAGCACTCGGGGAGAAGGCCTGGAAGGTGGCGCCGCGAGGATAAGAGCGGCACGGGAGAAAACGGACAATGCATGCAACAGCGCCGCGTCGAACGTGGGATACACTCTTGCTCGGCATGCAGATCCAGCAACCGCGCCAGGGGCAGAAGTGTGGGCTGGTGCCACTAGGCATTATCTCGAAGCATGAAAATGTTCGGGTACATCTCAGCCCGCCGGGGATTGCTATTCAAACACCACCGTCACGCCGCGTTTCTTGAAATAGGCCTGCATAAGTTTGCGGCCCGCGCGATTGTTCTGGACCAGTCGCGCTGGATCAAATGCCGCCTGCTTGGCACCAGCGGCGGCAAGCGCCTCTTTGAGCCGGGCGATATGACGGTCGATATCTTCGTTGTCGTTTTGCAGCGCCGTGTAAATGTCCTCGGTCACGGCTTCGATGCTGTCAGCACTCATATTCTTCCTCTCCGCTAGCGCTTTGCCGCGAAACCGGGGTCCGGCTTATGCGCGCGCCTATTGCACAAAGTGTATTGTCGTGCGGCATCCCGATATATCGCCGCAGGAATGTTCGGCTTCCTTTGTACGCGGCGCGTGATGAATCTCAAGGCCGAGCGTTACCGCAGCTTGGAAGACCGGGATTCTGACGGGTTCATCATCGAGATTGGACACGCCAAATTGGACATCGTGACCTGCCCCTGCCCGCCAGGCCCAAACTGGCCTGCCGATGCGTGACGGATTCGCGTTTTCAGACAAGGGTTACGCAGTCTGCGCAGGCTTGACTTCGGCAGTCCCTACCATCTTCCTGACAGAAGCTCGCGCAGTGCCGAGGCTGCCAGCATCTGGTCGGCAAGCAGCCGCCTCAGCTTGGCATGCTCGTCTTCCAAAGCCCTCAGACACCTGGCGCCGGACACATCCATACCGCCATTATTTGCCTTCCAGTTATACAGCGTAGCCTCACTTGACCGCACATTTGCGAGCCGGATCGGTCGCCTTCGCGCCTGCCTCCTGCTCCCGCAGCACACCGATCATCTGCTCCTCCGTAAAACGCTTCCGCTTCATTTGTCCATCCTTCGATGAGGCTCGGACTCTCATCGCAGATGGAGGAAAAAATCAGGGGCAGGTCAATGGGTTTTAGCGTGCCCTCGAAAATCTAATCGGAAATGTCATGGAGTGGCGGGTCTGGATCCGGTTCAGTTCAGGTTGCGAATGTCAGAAACCCGAATTCAGCGTTACCAGTCGCGCTGATGCACCCGTCAATTGACACTGCTGTTGGCTTTGTTGGCCGATCCACGGGGGGATCATGCCGCATACGGCCCGAATCCGCGCGGCTGGCAGGGTGCCGGTATCATCCTTCAACGGGGCGGCAAACCGTGACCTGTGTCTGCCACTCCGCGCACAGTTCCGCCACGCGCGCGGGGGGCGGGGCGTCTGTGATGAACTGATCGATGTCGGCAAGTGATGCGATGCGCACCGGCGCGCTGCGGGTGAATTTCGATACATCCGCCACCAGCCAGGCCTGGCGCGCCTGGCGGATGATGGCCTGGCTGATGCGCACTTCGCGCACGTCGAAATCGAGCAGGTCACCGTCTTCGTCGAGGGCGGAGGTGCCGATCACGGCGATATCGACCTTGAAATGGCGGACCATGTCGAGGACGATGTCGCCCACCAGCCCGGCATCGGAGCGGCGCAGCACGCCGCCGGCGACGATCACCTCGATATTTTCATTGACCGACAGAATATTGGCCACATTCAGATTGTTGGTGACGACCATGAGATCACGGTGGCCGAGCAAGGCCCGCGCCACCGCCTCGGTCGTGGTGCCGATATTGAGAAACAGCGAAGCCCCGCGCGGTACGTCGCGGGCGACGCACGCCGCGATTCGTTCCTTGGCCTGAGCATTGAGGACGCGCCGCTCTTCGTAACCGATATTGGTCACACCCGAGGGCAGAACGGCGCCGCCATGGACGCGTTCGAGCCGGCCGGCATCACACAGATCGGTCAGATCACGCCGGATCGTCTGCAGCGTGACACCGAAATGTGCAGCAAGATCCTCGACGGTCACGCGGCCGTTTTCGCGCGCGATGTCGAGAATTTCGGCATGCCGGAAAGTCTGGGCCATGATCCCCCACAGTGAAGCGCTGAAGCGCGGCGCGATCGCACGGACGCGCATGGGTCGGGTTCGTTTGTGTTCCTTTTCTGCGGTAAGCGCGCGCCCTTGTCCATCGAAAAATCCCCGGTCAGGCAATTGCTGCGTCGGCTAACGGCTGATCTGCTTGAATCAGCTTGCAAAGTCGAAAAATTTATTGCGGCGCAACGAAAATAAACGCAAACAAACGAAAATCTACATTTGACTTACGCGCATCTCGCGAACACAGATCGCGTCTGTTCGGGGCAGGGTAAACATGGCTGAGACGGCACCATACGACATCTTCGTGATCGGCGGCGGCATCAACGGCTGCGGCATCGCCCGTGATGCGAGCGGGCGCGGGCTCTCGGTGGCGCTGGCCGAAGCCGGCGACCTCGCCCGGGCGACATCATCCTCCTCCACGAAACTGTTCCATGGCGGCCTGCGCTATCTCGAATTCTTCGAATTCCGCTTGGTTCGCGAGGCGCTGATCGAGCGCGAGACGCTGTTGCGGGCGATGCCGCATATCGCCTGGCCGATGCGCTTCGTGCTGCCCTTCCACGAGGATATGCGCTTCGATTCGACCACGCCGACCTCGCGGCTTCTGGCCATGGTCATGCCCTGGCTGAAGGGGCGCCGCCCGGCCTGGCTGATCCGGTTGGGCCTCTTCCTCTACGACAATATGGGTGGCCGCAAGATCCTGCCGCCGACGCGCGCGGTCGATCTCGCGCGTGACCCGGTCGGAGCCCCCCTGCAGGCGCGCTTCACCCGCGCCTATGCCTATTCCGACGTCTGGGTCGAGGATTCGCGCCTCGTCGCCCTCAATGCCCGCGACGCGCAAATGCGCGGGGCGCGCATCATGACGCGCTGCAAGGTCGTATCGGCTGAGCGCGGCGCGCAGCTTTGGAGCGTACAGCTCGAACATGCGGACGGGAGCCGTGAGACGGTCCGGGCGCGCGGCCTCGTCAATGCCGGCGGGCCCTGGGTCGGGCGGATCATCGGCGAGCAACTCGGCATCGCCTCCCATGAGCGGGTGCGCCTGGTGCGCGGCAGCCATATCGTCACACGGCGCCTTTTCGACCACGACAAATGCTATTTCTTCCAGGGCAAGGATGGACGCATCATCTTCGCCATCCCCTATGAACGCGATTTCACCCTGATCGGCACCACGGATCAGGAGCATGAGGGCGACCCGTCGCAGGCGCATTGCACGCCCGAAGAGCAGGACTACCTGTGCGCCTTCGCCTCGGAATATTTCGAAAAGCCCGTGACGCGCGAGGATATCGTGTGGACCTATTCCGGCGTGCGCCCGCTCTATGACGACGGCGCCAAATCGGCCACCGCCGCGACGCGCGATTACGTGCTCTCGCTCGATACCAACGGGCCGGTTCTGCTCAACGTCTTCGGCGGCAAGATCACCACCTATCGCAAGCTCGCCGAAGCCGCGATGCGCAAGCTCGTTGCGCATTACCCGAAGGCGGGTCCGGCCTGGACGGCGGGCGTTGCGCTGCCCGGGGGCGATTTTCCCGTCGACGGGGTCGCGGCCCTGACCGAGAGGCTGCGCGCGCAATATCCCTTCCTGACGCCGGACTGGGCGCTGCGCCTCGTGCGCGCCTACGGAACCGACGCCTTCAACCTGCTCGGCGAGGCGCAAAAGCGCGAGGATCTCGGGCGCGATTACGGCGCGACGCTCACCGATGCCGAGATCGACTGGCTCGTCACCCGCGAATTCGCGGTCAGCGCCGACGACATCCTGTGGCGGCGCACCAAGCTCGGCCTGCGGCTCGAACCGGATGCCATCGCGGAAATCGGGAAGGCGCTCGTAGCGCGCAGCGGCGCCGCCATCGACAATCGGGCGGCTGCCGAGCAGGCCGGGACGCCTGTACCCAAGAAAAAGAATCGCAAGGGGGGAGCGACATGACGCTGGAATTGCGCGGGGCCAGCAAGGTCATCGACGGGGAGGTCTTCATCCATCCCACCGATCTGACCCTGGAGCGGGGCACGATGAACGTCCTGCTCGGTCCCACCTCCGCCGGCAAGACGACCCTGATGCGCCTGATGGCGGGGCTGGAGACACCCACGGAGGGCGCGATCTGGTGGAAGGGTGAGGATGTGACCGGCATGCGCGTGCAAAAGCGCGACATGGCCATGGTCTACCAGCAATTCGTCAACTACCCCACCATGACCGTCTACGAGAACATCGCCTCGCCTTTGCGGGTCGCGCGCAAGCCGAAGGCGCAGGTCGACGCCGAAGTGCGCAAGGTCGCCGATCTGATGAAGCTCTCCGACATGCTGAAGCGCTATCCGCTTGAATTGTCCGGCGGCCAGCAGCAACGCTGTGCGCTGGCGCGGGCACTCGTCAAGAATGCCGGGCTGGTTCTGCTCGACGAGCCGCTCGCCAACCTCGATTACAAGCTGCGCGAGGAGTTGCGCGTCGAGATACCCAAGATCTTCGAGGAATCCGGCGCGATCTTCGTCTATGCCACGACGGAACCGGAGGAAGCGCTGCTGCTCGGCGGCAATACCGCCACCTTGTGGGAGGGGCGCGTCACCCAGTTCGGCCCCACCCCGCAGGTCTATCGCAATCCCTGCGATGCCGTAACGGCACGGATCTTCTCCGACCCGCCGATGAACTTCCTCACCGTGACAAAGACCAGCGCCGCCATTCATTTCGGCGACGGCCAGTCGATCACGGCGACCGGCGCTTTCGCCGCGCTCACCGATGGCGACTACCTGGCGGGCTTCCGGCCCAACCATCTCCTGGTCGATGCCCCGTCACGGCGCTTCATGCAGTTCGAGACCACCGTCGAACTGGTCGAGGTGACGGGCTCCGACGCCTTCGTGCATCTCGATCATCACGGCGAGCGCTGGGTGGCCCTCGTCAAGGGCACGCGCAGCATGCCGGTGGGCGCGCCACAGACTGCCTATCTCGATGCCGACCACATCTACATCTTCTCGAAGGAGGGGGCGCTGCTGGCGCCGGCCCCCTATGCGCAGGCGGCCTGAGAGGACCACATGGCAACCATAACCCTCGAAAACCTGGCTCATTCCTATCTCGCGCAACCGGCAGGCGAGGCGGATTACGCCCTCAAGCAGCTCGATCATGTCTGGAGCGACGGCGAAGCCTACGCGCTGCTCGGCCCGTCCGGCTGCGGCAAGTCCACCCTGCTCAACATCATCTCCGGTCTGCTCGTCCCGTCGCAAGGGCGCATTCTCTTCGACGATCGCGACGTCACCCGCGCCGATACGGTGGCGCGCAACATCGCGCAGGTGTTCCAGTTCCCGGTCGTCTACGACACCATGACCGTGCGCGAGAACCTCGCCTTTCCGCTGAAGAATCGCGGCCACAAGGCGAATTACATCGCAGCCCGCGTCAGCCAGATCGCCCGCATGATCGGCATGGAGGAGGTGCTCGACCGCCGCGCCCGGCGCCTCACCGCCGATGCCAAGCAGAAGATCAGCCTGGGACGCGGCATGGTGCGCGAGGATGTCAATGCGATCCTCTTCGACGAGCCGCTGACCGTGATCGACCCGCATATGAAATGGGAATTGCGCACCCAGCTCAAGGCGCTGCACCAGGAATTCGGGCACACGATGATCTACGTGACCCATGACCAGACCGAGGCGCTCACCTTCGCCGACAAGGTCGTCGTCATGTTCGATGGTCGGGTCGTGCAGATCGGCACGCCCGATGAGCTCTTCGAGCGCCCGGCACATACCTTCGTCGGCTATTTCATCGGCTCGCCGGGCATGAACCTGTTCGATGCCGAGATCGCGGGCGCCACGGCGCGGATCGGCGAAACCAGTATCGCACTGGATGCGGCCTATCCGGCATCCGGGGGAAAGGTACAGCTCGGCATCCGCCCGGAATTCTGCCGCCTCGGCAATGACGGCAACGGCCTGCCGGTGCGCATCGAGCGGGTCGAGGATGTCGGGCGCCACGTCATCGTGCGCGCGCAATCACAAGCGGGACCGCTGAACATCATCGCCCATGAGGGCCTGCGTCCGGGGCCCGACGACACCCATGTCGTCTTCGAGCCCGGGCGCATCAACGTCTATGTCGATGACTGGCGCATATCGCCACAAGAAGAAAACGCCGTACCGGCAGGGGGAGTGTGATGGATCGCACGCAGAACAACTATGCCTGGCTGTTCGTCCTGCCGGTGCTCGTGCTGGTCGCCTTCTCGGCGATCATCCCGCTGATGACTGTCGTGAACTACTCGGTTCAGGACGTGCTCGATGCCAATACACGCTTTTTCGTCGGCGATGAATGGTATCGCGAGATCCTGCGCGATCCGCAGCTTCATGCTGCGCTGGGGCGCCAGCTGGTTTTCTCATTCTCGGTCCTGGCCGTACAGATCCCGCTGGGGATCGCCATTGCCCTGTGCATGCCCACGCGCGGCATCTGGGTCGCGGTGACGCTGGTGCTGGTGGCGCTGCCGCTGCTGGTTCCGTGGAACGTCGTCGGCACCATCTGGCAGCTCTTCGCGCGTTCCGATATCGGGCTGCTCGGGGTGACGCTGAATGGTCTGGGGATCGAATACAATTATACGCGCGGGCGCTGGGCGGCCTGGCTGACGGTGCTTGCCATGGATGTCTGGCACTGGACATCGCTGGTCGTGCTGCTGTGCTATTCCGGCCTGCGGGCGATCCCGGATGCCTATTACCAGGCCGCGCGCATCGACGGGGCTTCGCGCTGGGCGGTGTTCCGCCATGTGCAGTTGCCGCGCCTGACGGGCGTGCTGACGATCGCGGTGCTGCTGCGCTTCATGGACAGCTTCATGATCTATGCGGAGCCCTTCGTCCTGACCGGCGGCGGGCCGGGCAGCACCACGACCTTCCTGAGCCAGTTCCTCACCACGATGGCCGTCGCCCAGTTCGATATCGGCCGCGCGGCAGCGTTCTCGCTGATCTACTTCCTGATCATCCTGGCGATCAGCTGGGTGTTCTACACCGTCATCACGCGCTCGACGAAGATCTGAGGGGGGAGGGCGATGCAAAAAACCAAAACAACCGTGATGATCGTGTACATCCTCTTCCTGATGATACCGATCTACTGGCTGATCAACATGTCCCTGCAGCCCAACCGGGACATCATCGGCTCGTTCACGCTCTATCCGCAGAACCTGACCTTCGACAATTACCGGCGTATCTTCACCGAATCCGGCTGGGCGGCGGGTTATCTCAACTCGCTCACCTATGTCACGATGAACACGGTGATCTCGATCCTCGCGGCGCTGCCGGCAGCCTATGCCTTCTCGCGCTACCGCTTCATCGGCGACAAGCACCTGTTCTTCTGGCTGCTGACCAACCGCATGGCGCCGCCGGCGGTGTTCCTTCTGCCCTTCTTCAACCTGTACCAGTCGGTGGGCCTTTTCGACACGCATATCGCGGTGGCGCTGGCGCATTGCCTGTTCTCGATCCCGCTCGCGGTCTGGATCCTCGAAGGCTTCATGTCGGGCGTGCCCAAGGAGATCGACGAGACGGCCTATGCGGACGGCTACAGCTTCCCGCGTTTCTTCATCTTCATCTTCATCCCGCTGATCCGCTCAGGCATCGGCGTGGCGGTGTTCTTCTGCTTCATGTTCTCGTGGGTGGAATTGCTGCTGGCGCGCACGCTGACCTCGGTGGATGCGCGGCCGATCTCGGTGGTGATGACCCGCTCGATCTCCGCGACCGGTGTGGACTGGGGCATGCTCGCGGCTGCCGGCGTGCTCACGCTGATCCCCGGCGCATTGGTGATCTACTTCGTCCGCAACCATCTCGCGCGCGGCTTCGCGCTCGGACGCGTGTGAGGAGGAACAATCATGGACTGGATGTACTGGACCCCCCCGACCGCGCTGTTCTTCGTTGCGATCGCCATGATCCTGGCGGGCATGACGGTCTGGGAAGTGGTTTCGCCGACGGGGATGCGCCGCGGGTTCCTGCCGCTGCAGACGACACGCGGCGACCGGCTCTTCATCGGGCTCCTGACCAGCGCCTGGTTTCACCTGGCCTGGCTCGGTCTGTCGGATTTTCACCCCGCCTACATGACGGTGGCCTGCATTGGCTGGCTGATCGTCGTGTTGCGCTGGGGCTGAGAGGGGTGGCCCGCGCGGCGGGTCATCGAAGGCGCGTGCGGGGGCCGCATCGGCACCGCTTCCCCCGCACGCCAGTCAATGGATCGACACGAATGGCGATCCACCAACCGGAGGAAAAGTAATGTCTGGACGCTTGATAAAAAAGGGGTTGACGCTCAGCGCGTCGGCTTTCGCGTTGACCGCCATACTCGGCACAGGGGCCATGTCCCAGACGATGGAAGAGCGCATGGCTGCAGCCGAGCGCATCATCGACGAGGTGTTCCCGCGCTCCACGCTCAGCCGTGAGGAGCAGCTTGAGGAGATGCGTTTCTTCATCGAGGCTTCCGAGCCCTATCGTGGCATGAGCATCAATACGGTGGCGGAATCCCTGCCCACCCACGTCTACGAATCCACCGTGATGGCGGAGGCTTTCGAGACCTTGACCGGCATCAGCGTCGAGCACTCGATCATCCAGGAAGGTGATCTCGTCGAACAGATGCAGACCGAGATGCAGTCGCGCCGTACCATCTACGACGCCTATATCAACGACGCGGATTCCATCGGAACCCATTTCCGCTATGACGCGACCATCCCGCTCGGTGACTTCATCGAAGCCGAATGGGCGCATATCACGCTCCCGACCCTCGATCTCGAGGATTTCCTCGGAATCGATTTCGGGCGCGCCCCGGACGGCACGCTGTATCAGCTGCCCGCGCAGATGTTCGCCAACCTCTACTGGTTCCGTTATGACTGGTTCCAGCGCGAGGATCTGCAGGAAGCCTTCCGCGACGAGTACGGCTACGATCTCGGCGTGCCGGTGAACTGGTCGGCCTACGAGGATATCGCGGAATTCTTCACCGGTCGCGAGATCGACGGTCAGACAGTCTATGGCCACATGGATTACGGTCGCCGCGATCCCTCGCTCGGCTGGCGCTTCACCGATGCCTGGCTGTCGATGGCGGGTGCCGGCGATACTGGTCTTCCCAACGGCATACCGGTCGATGAATGGGGCATCCGCATGGAGGGCTGCCATCCGGTCGGCTCCGACATCACCCGCGGAGGCGCCACCAATGGTCCGGCGGCGGTCTATTCGCTGACCAAGTTCATCGAATGGCTGGAGAATTATGCCCCGCCGGAGGCTTCGGGCATGACCTTCTCCGAAGCCGGCGGCGTGCCGGCCCAGGGCAATATCGCCCAGCAGATCTTCTGGTACACGGTCTTCACCACCGACATGCTCGGCGAGGGCCTGCCGGTCGTCAACGAGGACGGCAGCCCGAAATGGCGCATGGCCCCCTCGCCGCATGGTCCCTATTGGGAAGAGGGCATGAAGGTCGGCTATCAGGATGCGGGTTCCTGGACCTTCTTCCACCATACCGATGCCAGCCGTACCCAGGCTGCATGGCTCTGGGCGCAGTTCACGGTGGCGAAGTCGACCTCGCTGGAAAAGCTGCATGCCGGCCTCACGCCGATCCGCCGCTCGAACGTGGCGCATGAGAGCTTCCTCGCGCGCTCGGAAGAACTGGGCGGTCTCGTCGAGTTCTACAATTCTCCAGAGCAGGAGAAGTGGACGGATACCGGAGTGAACGTGCCGGATTATCCGCGCATGTCGCAGCTCTGGTGGCCGAACATGGCCGATGCCATCAGCGGCGAGAAGACCCCGCAGGAGGCGCTGGATACCCTGGCGCAGCAGCAGGACAGCATCATGGCCCGTCTCGAACGTGCCAATGCCCAGCCCAATTGCGGTCCGATGATGAACGAGCCGCGCGATGCGCAGTACTGGTTCGACCAGCCCGGCGCGCCCAAGCCACGCCTCGAGAATGAAAAGCCGCAGGGCGTGACGGTTCCCTACGACGAGCTGATCGCCAGCTGGCAGTGAAAGACGGCGAGCCGGGGACCTCCCTCCTCCCGGTTCGCTTTCCTGGACGCGCGCCTGCACGGTGCGCGTCCTCTTTTTCGCATGAACGGGTCGCCATCCACGCCTTTCCTGCGAACTCTTCTCCCGTGCATGCCTTTGCACCGCGCGAACCGGAGCCGGTCTTGCCATGAGCTACATTCTCGCGATCGACCAGGGAACCACCTCGAGCCGTGCCATCATCTTCGATGCCGGGATGCGTATCGTCGGCAGTGCCCAGGAGGAATTTCCCCAGCATTATCCGGCCTCGGGCTGGGTCGAGCATGATCCCGGCGACCTTTGGACGAGCACCGCCGGGACCTGCCGCCAGGCCATCGAACGAGCCGGAATCGGCGGCGACGCGATCGCCGCGATCGGCATCACCAACCAGCGCGAGACCGTCGTGGTCTGGGATCGTCATACGGGACGGCCGATCCACAACGCCATCGTCTGGCAGGACCGGCGCACGTCGCGGATCTGCGAGGCGCTGCGGGCGGAGGGGCACGAACCCGTCATTACCGATCGCACCGGGCTGATCATCGATCCCTATTTCTCGGCGACCAAGCTGAAATGGATCCTCGACAGCGTCGCGGGCGCGCGCGAGAAGGCGCGCAACGGCGATCTGCTCTTCGGCACCGTCGACAGCTGGCTGATCTGGAAGCTCACCGGCGGGCGCAGCCACGTCACCGACGCCACCAATGCCGCGCGCACCATGCTCTACGACATCGTCAAGGGCCGCTGGAGCACCACCATCTGCGGCATGCTCGACATTCCCGTGGCCATGCTGCCGCAGGTGCATGACTGCGCCGCGCATTTCGGCATGGCGCGCGCCGATCTGTTCGGTCGCGAAATCCCGATTCTGGGCGTCGCCGGCGACCAGCAGGCGGCTGCGATCGGGCAGGCCTGTTTCGAACCCGGCATGCTCAAATCCACCTACGGCACCGGGTGTTTCGCGCTGCTCAATACCGGTGACGAGGTGGTGCGTTCGAAAAACCGCCTGCTGGGCACCATCGCATATCAGCTCGACGGGCGCCCGACCTATGCGCTTGAAGGCTCGATCTTCATTGCGGGTGCGGTGGTGCAATGGCTGCGCGACGCCCTGCAGATCATCCGCGAGGCGCGCGACACCCAGCCGCTGGCCGAGCGCGCGGATCGCGGCCAGGAGCTGATCCTGGTGCCGGCCTTCACCGGGCTGGGTGCGCCCTATTGGCAACCGGAATGCCGGGGCGCCATGTTCGGGCTTACCCGAAATTCAGGACCGGCTGAATTCGCGCGCGCGGCGCTCGAGAGCGTCGGTTTCCAGACCATGGATCTGTGGCAGGCAATGCGATCGGATTGGTCGGGGGCAGGCACCGAAAATGTGCTTCGCGTCGATGGCGGCATGAGCGCCAACGACTACGCCATGCAGTTTCTCTCGGACATCATCGGCGCGCCGGTGGATCGTCCCGAGGTTCTTGAAACCACAGCTGTCGGCGCGGCCTGGCTGGCGGGCTCGATGGCCGGGATCTACCCGGGTCGTGACGAATTCGCCACGCGCTGGCGACTCGAACGGCGCTTCGAACCGGGTATGACGGATGATGTCCGTGCCGCACGCAGCAGCGCCTGGGGGCGCGCGATTCACGCAACCATGGCGGCGATATGAGCGATACCGGGCAGCAGCGCAGCTGGACGATCCAGTTGACCGACCCGGACAGGCAG
>JAFIEI010000040.1 GCA_020832565.1 Salinarimonas sp.
AAGCCGCCGAAAAACGCGTCAAGCGCCGGCGCCGATGAGCAGCGTTCTACGCCCGCGGACTCGCCGCGTCAATCAGAATAATGCGGAATTTTCGATCATTTTTTCCCGTGTTTGTGAAATCTCGATGACAACCCCCACCGAAAATCCATGAAATGTAACGGTTTCGCGGCCTGCCCGGCCTTTACGCGATGCCGGATTTGTCGCGCTGCGGATTTTGGCGCATAAGCACCGCGATATTCCGCGCACGCCGGGAGCGTTTCGATGGCGCATGGCGCTGGCGTCTCTGGCCACTCCGGCGGATCAGATTGCTCATACCAGGGAGAAACCTTTCGTGATCAATCTCGAGGCCGTCCATCAGCGTTTCGATGGTGTGCCCATATTGCATGATCTCAACTGCCGTCTCGAGGAGCGCCGCATCGGCGTCATCGGCGCCAATGGCTCGGGCAAGAGCACCTTTGCGCGCCTGATCAACGGCCTGATCCTGCCGAGCGCGGGACAGGTCACGGTCCATGGTCGCGACACCCGGACCGACGGCAATGCCGTGCGCGCCCTCGTCGGATTCGTCTTCCAGAACCCCGAGCACCAGATCGTCTATCCGATCGTCGAAGAGGATGTCGGTTTCGGCTTGCGCAATGCCGGCATGCGCGGCGCTGATCTCGATGCCGCGGTTTCACGGGCGCTGGCGCGTTTCGACCTCACAGCCCATCGCAACAAGCCTGCCCACCTGCTCAGCGGCGGCCAGAAGCAGCTCCTGGCGCTGGCGGGCATTCTGGCGATCGAGCCGCGTACCATCGTGATGGACGAGCCCACCACCCTGCTCGACCTGCGCAACCGGCGTCGCATCGGGGCGATCATCGCCACGCTTGCGCAACAGGTCGTGCTCGTCACCCATGATCTCGACATGCTCGCCGATTTCGACCGCGTGCTGGTCTTCGATGGGGGGCGCATCGTGGCCGATGACAAGCCCGCTCAGGCGATTGCGCATTATCAGGCCTTGATGGAGGAATGATGCTCGGGATCTACCGCCACGGCACCAGCTACCTGCATCGCGCCCGGCCCGCGACCAAGCTCTCCGGGCTGGCGCTGGTGGCGATGGTTCTGTTTCTGCCCGCAACTCCGATGAATGTCGTTGCCGCTTCGCTCGCTGCCACGGTCACGGTCATTGCGGGTTTTGCCGTGGCGCGCATCCCCGCCGCCGTGGCGTTCGCACAGGTAAAGCCTGCGTTTATCATCCTTGCGGCGATCTTCGCGTTCCATCTGATCATGGGCCAATGGATCACCGGGGGGCTGATCGTGTGGCGCTTCATCGTCCTCATCGCCCTGGCCGCGCTGGTAACCCTGACCACACGTGTCACCGACATGATCGACACGATCGAGACGGCCCTCAACCCGCTGGCGCGTTTCATCGATCCGGGCCGTGTCGCCATGTGCCTGGTGCTGGCGATCCGGTTCGTTCCGGTTCTGGCCAATGAGGCACAGGCGATCCGCGAGGCGCAAGCCGCGCGCGGGGCCAAGCGGGCGGGCCCGACCGCATTCATCCGCCTCGCCGTTCCGCTGATCCTGCGCGGATTGCGCCTGGCGGAAACCGTGGCCGAGGCGCTCTATGCCCGGGGCTATGGCCAGCGTGCCGTCGGGGACGGCCCGGCAAAGGACGGATCAACGGAAAAAGGCCGCGAAGCGCCGGGCGCTACGCAGCCTGAATAATGGTCGATCGCACAGAAGCAGCGTACGAGGATTGCTGACGGCGGAGGGTGGACCATAGGCCCGTCCGATTACGCCGCCGCACCCGCATTGGGGTTGCCTTACTCGGCAGCAGCCTGCTTCTTCTCGATCTCGCGCTTCACCGCGAGCACGTTCGGGGCCAGCTCGTCGTTCGACGCTTTCGCGAGGAACGCATCGAGCCCGCCGCGATGCTCCACGGTGCGCAGGGCATTGGCCGAAACGCGCAGACGGAAGGAGCGACCGAGCGCATCGGATTGCAGAGTGACATTGCACAGGTTCGGGAGGAACCGGCGCTTGGTCTTACGATTGGAGTGGCTGACGAGATTGCCAGTCAGCACGGCTTTGCCGGTCAGTTCGCAACGGCGCGACATCGTTCCTGTCCTGTCTGTCATGGTGTGGCCGCTGGGTGCATCCGGATGGATGCTCCCGGTTTTCGCGCGAACCCACTCATGCGTGCTCGCGGCAGCCGGACACCGAAAGTCCTCAAGAAGAGCGCTGCGTATAAGCGAGGATGCGGGGTCACGTCAAGGATAGGAGAGCGTTAACCTTCATCACGCAGCGTAGAAGCTGCCAACGCATTCGCCCGGGAGCGATTCGCCGGCCTGATTCGCCGTCGCCCGTAACCCGAGCCCATCATACGAGGAGCCGCGCAATGCGGACCATGCGCTCTCACACCGCCCTTGACCACGCTTCACCGCGGGGCGAGCACGACAATCTTCATTTCTGCGCGGCGCATGAAGCAACGCCACACCCCTCTCCACGCGCACGCTCATGCGCACGTCCGCGCGCACACCTGCGCGCAGCTGGCGCGATCGCCGGGCTCGTCCTGGCATTCGGCGCCGCGCAGGCGACACCGGTCACAGCCGGCGAGATGGAGGCTGTCTATACGATCTCGATCGCCGGATTTTCGGTAGGCACTGCAGACGTCAAGAGCAGCTTCGACGGATCCGGCTACAAGATCGACCTGCAGGCCCGCCTCACCGGCCTCGCCGGGGTACTCGTCAGCGGGCGCGGTGCGGCGAGCGCCAGCGGTACGGTTTCGGGTACGAGGGTCGTCCCGCAATCCTTCGCCGCCAATTCGCGCAGCTCACAAGCCAGCCGCACGGTACGCATGGGCCTGCGCGACGGCACAGTCTCCGCTGTCGAGATCGAGCCTCCGCTGCAGGAACATGCCGATGCCGTCCCGGTCCAGGCCGCACACAGGCGCGGCGTGGTCGACCCGGTCAGCGCCTTCATGATGCCGGCGACGGTGCCCGGCAATCCCGCCGACCCGCGCAATTGCGAGCGCACCATCCCCGTCTTCGACGGCGCGGCACGCTTCGATATCGTATTGAACTATGCCGGCACCCGCGAATTCAGCCGCCCGGGTTATTCCGGCGAGGTGCTGGTCTGCCATGCGCGATTCAAGGCCATTTCCGGACATCGTCCGTCGCGCGATGCAGTGCGCTTCATGGAGGAGAACCGGGACATGGCGGTCTGGCTCGCGCCCTTCCCGGCCAACGATTCGCTGGTGCCGATGCGCATTGAAGTGCGTACCCAGATCGGCATGAGCGTGATCGAGGCCGGACGCGTCAGGTTGTCGCCAGGGTCAAGACGCGCCGCCTCGGCGCAATAAATGACGCGCCGCTCCTGCCGCGTAACCGGGTCAGCCGGCGCGCTCGATCGCCCGCTGGACGACCCGGCGTACCTCTTCATTGGAGAGGAAAAGGTCGTGGTTGAGAATGCCGCGACCGAAATCGCTGGCATCAGCCACGCGCACGCCCATCGCCGTCAGGCGCTCGCGTTCGGCGGCACCGGCGCGCGCAACGCCACCGGCGATCCGCTGTGAGGCCATGAGCGCGCGATCCCGCGATGAGACGATCACCGTGATGCGCGGCGCGTCCGGGCCGAGGCGGGTTACGGCCTGCTCGAACTGATCGATATCGACATCCGGCGCGGCCAAGACCACGGCGCCGATGCGCGCCATGGCGCGGTCGCCGCCCGAGCCGCGCAACATGCGCAGCGTCTCCAGCGTCAGGAGCGAGCCCATGGAATGCGCAACGATGTGAACCCGCCCGCCGCTCGGCGATTGCGCGAGCGTGAGGAGCAGGTCCTCGAGCGCATCGCGCGACCACATGGCGCTTTCGCGATCATAGGCATAGTCGAGCGTCGCCCCGGCGGAAGGCCAGGTGAACATACCCGGCGCCCCGCGAAAGCCGATTCCCTCGGCGAGCTCGGCGGCGCTGGTGGCAGCGGTCTCGAAGGTCTCGCGATACCCGTGGATGTAGAGCAGCACGTCCTTGCCGAGCGCGGCCCGGCTGAAAGCGTCGGAAGCCTCGCGGGAGGTGATGTCATCGACACCCGCCACACGCCAGCCGCCGGAGACGACATTGGTGACGCGTGCTGTCAGCCCCGTCGCGGGCGGCGTCATGCGCGCGCGCGCGAAGGTCAGCCCGGTGCCGCGTTCGGGCCCGAAGAAGGGGCGTTCACCGGCAGGCGTGACCGGGCGGCGCGTCGTTGCCACGAGGAGCGTCGGCTCGCGCGTCATGGTTGCGCGCGGATCGTCTCCAGGGCCCGCCCCGCCGGCAAATCCGAAGCAGCCCCCGAGCATGAGACTTCCACCTCCGACGAGGAAGGCGCGTCGGGTCGCGCGGTGTCGGCCAACGGAGTTCATGTTGCGTGCCATGTTCGGGATTCACTGATTGGGGGCTGACGGGTATCGCAGACCGGGCCGGACACGCCTTGCGTGCCCTCGCCTTGCCGATGCTTCGATCTTTCCGGGATTCCTGCATGGCGATTGGGGCGAGCATGCGGCGGAAATCGGGAACGACGCCGCCGGCGCTTGTTTTCGCGCAGGAATGCCCGATCTTTTGCGCATGCCGGGAATCATCGCTTCAGGTTTACGTTTCTTGCGGCGCCTGATCCTGGGCGCCCTCGTTCTCGTCGTGGTCGCGTTCCTCATGCCCCTTGGAAGCCGGGCACTCTATCATTGGTACAATGGTGCGCACGACATGCCCTGGTCGCGCGCCGACTGGAGTTCGGCCGCCCTGCTCCCCGAGCCGCGCCTCGACGATCCCGCCCTGATCCGCATCTATGCCGCGCGAACGGGCCGCTGGCGCGGAGTCGTGGCGCATCACAGCTGGATCGTGGTGAAACAGGCCGGCGACGATGCGTATACGCGCTACGACAAGGTCGGCTGGGGCGCCCGGCCCCTGCGCGTGAACGGCTGGGCGCCGGACGGGCGCTGGTTCTCGCATCTGCCCGAGACCGTACTGGCCCTTCAAGGAAACGAAGCCGAGGCGCTGATCCCCAGGATCACTGCGGCGGTCGAATCCTATCCCCATGCCGGCGCCGGCGGCTACCGCGCCTGGCCGGGACCCAATTCGAACAGCTTCGTGGCCTATATTCTGGAGCAGGTGCCGGAACTCGGTGCGGCGCTTCCGGCGACTGCGCTGGGGCGCGACTGGGCGCAGAGCGGCTTCGTCGCCGGGCGCAGCATGAGCGGTACCGGAATAAGGGTCTCGCTCGGCGGCTATGCCGGTTTCGCCATCGGGCTCGTCGAGGGTGTCGAGTTGCACTTGCTCGGTCTCGTCGCGGGCATTGATCCGCTGCGGCTCGGCATCAAGCTGCCGGGCTGGGGAGACCTGCATCTGCTGCGCGCCTATCCTGCTCCCGACTGACCCCTGAACGCGTTTCGGGGCTGCCGATGGCTGCACTGCAGCATCGACGGCCCCGTCGCTCAAACAGCTTCAACGTAGCGCGCTTCAGCCGGGAATCTGGCCGAACGGCGCCGTGCCGGTAGCCGGTGCGGGCTCGCGCGGCGCCGGGGGCATGTTTGCCACCTCGTGCCACCAGGTCCAGCTTTCGGTCTCGATCGCCGGCATGATCGGGCGTGATGACGGAAAGCGGCGATCGTTGTTGAACGCGTCACGCAGCGAAGCGAGCCGCGCATTCGCGGCATTGCGCTGGTCCTCATTGCCCTGCTCCGTCACGAAGAGCAGACGATAGACGATTTCGCGATTAGGTAGGCGCATGGGTCAGGTTCCGCCTTCAGCCTGGAAAATAGCTGGCAAAGATACTGCTGTAACGCGCGCGGGCGCTCTCGGAAAGCTTGTCGAACCCGTCGGCGAGGGTCTTCGTCCCCGATGCGTCTGCGGAAACGACGGTTTGGGTGCCGACAAGTGGGCCTGGAGTATCCACGGAGCCTCCGGCAGGCACGGTGTCGGCACTCTGGTCGGGCGCTTCCGTCGTCAGGGTGAAGCGTTCGGTACCGGGCGCGATCGCATCGTTCTTGCGCGATACGCTGGTATCGACGGCCAGACCGAGAGCGGCAAGATGTGAGTTGCTCATCGTTTTACATTCGTCCTATGCATGGCATGTTATTAACAATATAATCAGAATGTGCCATTTCTTCAAGAGTGAATCCGCAGATACGGCACATCACATACTGTGTACGATAGCGATACACGTAACACAGGAATGTTTCAGTTTAAAGCATATTTTTTATGCATTTAAATTGGCAGACTAATAATTTTTTATTATTATGATTTTTTCCACCTTTTATTATTATGATTTTTTCCACCTATTGTGCCGCCGGGTCGCTCTCCAACGGTGGCATGTCCCGACGTTAATCGTATTTTCAAACTGTATCGCGCAAAGATTGTATCTGGCGATGCGCAACCATAAAATGCGCCTTGTTGCTGGCTGGATATCCAGCGGACAGCGACCAGCGGTTGTGTGATCGCGCCGGATGCCGGGCGCGCCATGTCATCGGGATGAGGGAGATCCGCTTGGACACCATCGGACCTGCATCCATAAGCGGCTTTCACGTCGGCGCGCCGGCACCGGGCAATGATCCGGCGGGCGGCGATGCGCGCGCCTTTAACACGGTCTATCGCGAAGCGCTGGGCCAGGCACCGGCTGCGCGGGAGGTCAATCCGCGTGCGGACCTGCGCACATTCGGGGACAATTTCCGCCAGCTCGAACGCACGCTCGAGGCAGAGCGCACCAACATGATGCGGGTGCTTATGCCGCCCACGATCGGTGCCGGCGAGGCGCATGGCCAGAATTACCGGCATGCCGCGCAGACGGCACCGAGCCGCGGCGGGTCGAACGGATTCACACCGGCCTCGACAAGCGGGTCCGCCGAGCGCGGCCAGTTCGTTTCGCACGACCAGCAGCGCCTCGCCCGCGATTCCGACCGTATCCAGCCGATCTTCTCCGATCACAGCCAGCGCGCCGCGCCCGTGGTGCAGTCAGCGCTGGGCATGAACGGCGAAACGAAGGCCAATTCGATCGATTTCGCCGGCGAGATCAGCCATATGACCAACCGCCTCGACAAGGTGATGGGCGACTTGCGCGACACCATCTCGCAGCCGCGTCCGAGCTCGCCGGAGCAGGCGATGGAACACAATTCCAGGGTCCACGGCCTCGTACGCGAAGGCGACAAGCTGAATACGGAACGCAGCATGATGATGTCGCTGCACATGGCCGCCCACCAGGAAACCCGCGTGCGCATGCTCTCGGCCTTCGAGCACGTCACCGGTATGGTGAAGAAAATTAACGAGATCTTCAATCAACTCAAGCAAGGGTCGTAATCCGATGATGAGGACGATCCTGAGATGCCCGACCGATTCCGCCCTCTGGTTGTGACGCTCTGCCTCTTCCTGGCAGCCTGCCAGGTCGAGCTCTACGGAAATCTGTCCCAGCGCGAGGCGAACGAGATGATCGCGGTCCTCGCGCGCGCCGGCATCGAGGCCTCGCGCGACGAGGTCGGCGACAATCTGTTCCGCGTCATGGTCGACGAATCCAGGATGGCCGATGCCGTCGAAGCGCTGGCCGGGGCGGGCCTGCCGGCGGAGCGCTACCAGTCGCTGGGCGAGATCTTTCCAGGGGACGGGCTGATCGTCTCGCCCTATGAACAGCGCATCCGCACCATGCATGCCCTGAATCAGGAGATTGCACGCTCGATCAGCACCATCTCGGGCGTGCGCAATGCGCGCGTCCACATCGTCCTGCCCGAACTCGACCTGCGCGGCCAGCCGATGAACCGGCCCTCGGCCTCGATTCTGATCCATCATGCGCCCGGCCTCGATACCGAGCCCTTGGCGACCCGGGTGCGCATGCTCGTCGCGAATGCGGTTCAGGGCATGGATTTCCGCAATGTCGCCGTCGCCTTCTTCGATACGAGTGCAGGCATGCCCGCAGGGGTGATGCCCAGCGGAGCGGAAACGGCCTCGGATGAAAGCAACGTTGCCGCGACAATGGTCAACGCACGTGCAGCGCAGAATCTCGTGGCGGCCGCAGCGCCCGATCATGCCTCCGTCGACGTCGGCGAGCCGTCCGCGCCCTTTCTGACACGCATCGCACCCTATATCTTCTGGGCTGCGGCCCTGGCCATGGCAATCGGTGCCGGCTTCCTGACCTGGCGCCAACGCGTCGCTGCACGGGGTACCCCATGACCGCAGCTCAGGGGCGCGTGGAACGCGAAGCACCGGCAGCGCATAGCGATCAGTCGGCCCTCTCCGACGAGATCGCGTTCCTGCGCTCGCCACGGATGACGGGCCGCGACGACGCCGCCGGCCATCCCCGACACCGCCGCGTCCCGATCATCCTGGAATCCGCCTGCGAAGACCCCGCTGCCCTGTTTGCACTGCTCGGCGAGGCGCGCATCGCGTCGCTGACGGGGTTCCCGGAAGCGGCGATCGGCAGCTTCGCCCGGGCCCGTCCCGATCTGCAGAGACGATTTGCGACCCGGCTACGTGAACAGCTCGGACTGACCCGCCGCCAGGTCGCCGCCGCGCGCCGCGTTCCCGGTGATCCTCAGCTGGTGATGCGCGCGGTCGGCTTCTTCGCAACCACCATGCGGCTTGCCGATACGCCCCGCGTGATGAACCGCGACACGATGCGCCGGCTCACCACCATGTACGGCGAGGAGGCGCTGTCCTTCGCCCTCGTCCAGAAACCCCTCCTCGCGCAGAGCATTGAATCGCTGCGCGAATTCATCACCGAACCGCCGATCAGTGATGCCGACAAGCGCATGTTCGTGCGCGCCCTCGCCGCCCATGGCCATGAAGGCGCGCCGGTCGTCGCCCTGCTCATCGACCTCCCCGTCGAGATCGCCACGCGGGGCTTCGCCGACCGGTTCGACGCGGTGATCACCGGCTTGCCGACCCTCGCCGCCCGCGCCCTGACCCGGGTGATCGAGACATACCAAGATGATGACAACCGCCAGTCCGGCCACAGCGCGATGCCCTCACCCGAGGACATCAGCGCCGCCGAAGCGCAATGGCGCGAAGATGGGATCGCCGATCAGCCGAACGGGGGCGACGGCGCGGGCGCAGTGGGGCCGGGCGCAGAGCAGACAGGTGATGGTCATGATGGTGTCGATGGTAACGGACCCGCAGCGTGATGGCTCGATTCCCCAGGTACCGGGCCGGGAGGGCATGATATGAGTGAGGGGGCCGAAACAACGCAGAAATCGGTCTTCGTGCCCGCCACGAAAGTGCTCTCGGCGGATGACATGAAGGTGCTGCGCATCGCCGACCGCTTCCGCGACGAGGCGCGGCGGATGCACGAGAGCATGGGCCGCAGCGTCAGCGAAGCGCAGGAGCAGGCCCGCAAGAAGGGCTACAAGGAGGGCTTCGAGAAGGGGCGTCTGGAGGCACTCGAAACGCTCGTCGAAGCCATCGACCGCGTCCGTGAACGCCTCGCCGCCTCCGACGAGGAACTCGCCGGGATCGTTCTGGGCGCGGTCGAGCGCATGCTCGGCGAGATGGACGAGCACGAACTCGCCCTGCGCTGCGTTCGCCGCGCCCTCGACGACGCCGCCGGCGACATCTGGGCCGTTGTGCGCGTGACGCCGGACGAGGTTCCCTATCTCGAGGAAGGCCTGAAGCAATTGCCGATGACCGGTACCTGGCCGGAGATCAAGGGTGTCGAGGCGGATCCGCTGCTCAAGCGCGGCGAGATCATTCTCGAAACCCCGAAGGGCCGCATCCATGTCGGCATGCGCCAACAGCTCTCACGGCTCAAGGCCGGGCTGCAGAGCCTCGACGAATGACACCGGCGCGCCGCGCAGGATCGGCAAGCGCGGGCGCCACAACCGGGGAACACGGATGGACCAGACGAGCGCACCGCCGAAGCCGCCACACGATCCGCCCGCATCGCGGCAAACCCCGGCCACGGGCAATGCGCAGGTGCAGCGCGGCGGCGAGCTCGGGCCGGAACGGCGCGGCGAATCCCGTCAAACCGGCTTCGCCGGAAAACTCGCCAAGCTGCAACGCATTGTCGGCGGCATCGATACGCGCCGCTCCTCCGGTCGCCTGCTCGCGGTAACGGGGCCGCTGATCCGCGCCGAACTTCCCGGCGCGGAAGTCGGGGAATTGTGCGAGTTGCGCGATCCCGATACCTCTGAAACCCGCTTTGCCGAAGTGGTCGGCCTCGATAACGCCACCGCCTTCCTCGCCCCCTATGGCGGCACCTCCGGGCTATCCCTGCGCACCGAGGTGGTGGGCCTGCGCCGACCGCCGACGGTGACCTGCGGCGATCATCTGCTCGGCACGGTGATCGATGCATTGGGCAATTTCATGGATTGGGGAGACGCCTCCGAACCGCCGCGCCCGGGTCCCGAGGCGGAGCGCCGCCCGATCTCCGCACAGGCGCCCGATCCCATGACCCGCAAGCCGATCAAGACGCCGATGGAGATCGGCATCCGCTCGATCGATTCGCTGCTGACCATGGGCGTCGGCCAGCGGATGGGAATTTTCGGCACGGCCGGCGGCGGTAAATCGACGCTGATGTCGGAAATCGTGATGCGGTGTGATGCTGATGTCACCGTGGTGGCGCTGGTGGGCGAACGTGGCCGCGAGGTCAACGACTTCCTCGAACATGCCCTGAACAAGGAAAGTCGCGCGCGCTCCGTCATCGTCGCAGCCACCTCCGACCGTCCCTCCGTGGAGCGCATGCAGGCCTCGCTCACCGCAACCGCTGTCGCAGAGCATTTCCGCGATCGCGGCATGAAGGTTCTGCTCTTCGTCGATACCGTCACGCGCCTCGCACGCGCCCTGCGCGAAATCGGTCTCTCCGCCGGCGAGCCGCCGGGGCGCCGCGGCTTCCCGCCATCGGTCTACTCGACCCTGCCGCTGCTCGTCGAACGCGCGGGGCCGGCCGCGGTGGGCTCGATCACGGCTTTCTACACTGTGCTGGTCGAGGGCGACATGAATTCCGACCCGGTGGCAGAGGAGGTCAAGAGCCTGCTCGACGGCCATATCATCCTCTCCGAGAAACTCGCGGCGCAGGTGCATTATCCCGCCATCGACGTGCTGGTCTCGAAGAGCCGCCTGTTCAACGAGGTGACCACGCCCGAGCACCGTGCCGCCGCAGAAAAGATGCGCGAGCTCTATGCGCGCTATCAGGAGCTCGAATTGCTGATCCAGGTCGGCGAATACAAGAAAGGCGCCGACGCCCTCAATGACGAAGCCGTGCAGAAGATCGACACGATCAAGGCCCATCTCAAGCAGAAGCCGGGCGAGATCGCGAAATTCGATGACACCATCGCACGCCTGCGCGAAATCACGGGTGTCTGATGCGCGCGCAACTGCAAAAGCTCAAGACGATCCGCACCCTGCGCACCAAGCAGCGCCGGCGGGAATATCAGAACGAACGCGAGAAGCTCGATTCTCTCGCGCGGCAGATGGCGGAGAAGAACCAGCGCACGGACGAGGTCGAAACCGCCCGCGCAGCAGCGGGCCGCCTCGGTGGCGCATCCGGCGAGACCTTCACCCAGACCGCCGTGATCGACAGCCAGCGGCAGAAATACTTCTACGACCTGCAACTGCGTGAGCTCAAAACCGCGAAGCTGCGTCTCGATCGTCAGATCAAGCTGCAGGAAAAACAGGTCGCCGAAGCCTTCGAGGCCCTGCGCGCGGCTGAACGCTCCGCCGAGCAGCTCGACACTTTCGATGCCGAGCTCGCCGAGCGGGAGGCACGCGAAGCCGAATTGCAGGAAGAACTGCAAACCGAAATGCCGTCCAAACCACGCTGGAAACAGTCATGAATGCTCCGTTCCAACGCATCGACCCCGCCCTCGCCGAACCGCTCGACCTGCCGATGCTCAGCATGCGGGAGGCCGGGGACTGGCGCCGACTGGCCCGCAACCGCGCCAATCCGCATTTCGAGACGGGTATCGGGCGGATTGCGCTCGCCATCGCCGATCCAGCCGCCCTCGCCGCGTGGGAAGGTGGATGGACACGGCTCGATCTGCTCTGCGCCGATCGCGGCGCCAGCCTCTGGCTTCCGGACGACATCGTTTCCGCCATGCTGCGCGGCACGCACCCCATGCTCGACGACACCGCCCTCTCGGCCGCCGACAGGGCTCTGTTGCTGGATGCGCTGGAGAACGATCTGATCGACGGGTTCTCGCATGCGATTCGCGCCGAGATCGCCATCGTCGCCGCGACACGCGGGCTGAGTGCCGAAACCCGCCCCGACTTCGTCTTCGAGGCGAGCCAGGCCGAACCACAAGGCGGCCAGCCTGCCGGGCGCTTTCCCGTGGCGCTGACCTGCCATGCCATCGAACGCGAACATCTGGTGGCAAGCCTCGTCGCAGCACCGATCAGCCGGACACCATTTACGGAACTGACCACGTCGATTGCGTTCCGCTGCGGCTGGACGCGCCTGACATTGGCGGAATTCGCCGAACTCGAACCCGGTTGTGGGATTTCACTTGACGATACTACTTTAAGTTTTCAAAAGATTATAGCAATCACAGCCGAGCGATTCGCCCAGACATGCAACTGGAAAACCATAAAACCGACGCTCGACGGGACGCTGTTGCGACCCATGGATGCGACCACCCTGCCCTACTCGACGGATGCGCGCGTGACTGAACAACCCGAAAAGCCTGAAGCGGCGGCTCCGACCGGGAGCATCGACGAGATCCCGGTCCAGCTCGTTTTCGAGCTGGGGCGGCTCGAGATCCCGCTCGCGGAACTGGAGACCCTGTCCTCCGGCTATGTCTTCGAGCTGGGCAAACCGCTGAGCCAGAGCGTCGACATCATAGCAAACGGGCGCCGCGTCGGCACGGGAGAGCTGGTGCGCCTTGGTGAAGCGATCGGGGTGCGGGTGTCAAAGCTGGCGCGATGACGAATCTGGCGATCCCGACGTATTTTTCGCTCATCGTCCTCTCGGCGATCATCGCCGTCATCCCCTTCCTCGTCGTCGCCGCCACATCCTTCGCGAAGATCTCCATCGTCCTCTTCCTCGTGCGCAACGCGCTCGGCATCCAGCAGACACCGCCGGGCGTGCTGATCAACACGGTGGCGATCGTGCTCACCCTGTTCATCATGGCGCCGATCCTGCGTGAGATGTACGGGATCATCACGGATCCGCGCCAGAGCTACGAGACAATGGCCGATTTCGAGGCCATATTCCACGAGGCGACCGTACCGCTGATCAGTTTCCTGCAATTGCATTCGAGACCGGAGGCCACGGCCTTCTTCGTCGAGACAACGACGGTCTTGTGGGCGGAATACGATGTCGAGATGCAGGTCGCGGAAAACGACATCGTCGTGCTCCTGCCCGCCTTCCTCATTTCCGAACTCACCCGCGCCTTCGAGATCGGCTTCCTGCTCTACCTTCCCTTCCTCGTCATCGATTTCGTGGTCAGCGTGATCATCGTGGCGATGGGCATGTCGATGCTGTCGCCGACGGTGATCTCGACACCGCTGAAGCTGTTGCTCTTCGTCTTCATCGACGGCTGGTCGCGGCTGTTGCAGGGGCTCGTCCTCTCCTACGTCCCGGGAGGATGACGCATGGGCTCGTCCGGCCTCGTCGAGCAGATTTACGACAGCTTCCTGACGGGCCTGATCATCGTGGCGCCGCCGATGATTGCGGCGATGGTGGTGGGTGTGCTGCTCGCCATCCTGATGGCCGCGACCCAGATCCAGGATCAGACCCTGCCCCAGCTGGTCAAGATCATCGTCATCCTGGCCGTGCTGATCGTCGGCGGCGTGCCGATGTCGGCGCCGTTGTTCGAATATTCGCGCACGCTGTTCGCATCGTTTCATACGATGACGCGCTGAAGCGATGACCGAGTTCGACGAGATCCTCACTGCCTGGCTGGAGCGCTACATGTGGACCGGGCTCGCTTTCGCGGCGGGCTTCGCGCGGATCATGGCGGTGTTGCAGATCTTTCCTCTGTTCACCGCGCTCAACGTGCGCGGCACCATCCGCGCGACGCTCGCCCTGGTCCTGACCATGCCGCTCGTGCCGCTGATCGAGCCGCAACTGATGCAGATGGGTATTCCCGATCTGTGGATGATCGCGACCATCATGGTCAAGGAATTCGTCTTCGGCCTGCTGCTGGGATCACTCATCGCGATTCCCTTCTGGGGCATTCAGAGCGCGGGCGACGTGATCGACGTGTCGCGCGGTGCAAGCATGGCGAACGTGGCTGACCCGGTGAATGCAAACGAGAACTCGCTCACAGGTCTGGTGCTGCTCTACGCCTCGCTGGCAATCTTCGTCGTCGCCGGCGGACTGCAATTGGTGATAGAATTAATTTACCATTCCTACAGCATATTGAGGATCACCGACGTCGCTCCGCCGATGGGGATGGCGACGGTGGCGGCGATCGGCGACCTGCTGACGCGGATGTTCACACTGGGTGTCATCGTCTCGGGGCCGATCATGATCGCCCTGATCGTGGTGGATCTGTCGCTGGTCTTTGCGAGCCGCATCGCCAAGCAGATCCAGGTTTCGGATTTCACCATGATCGTGAAGAACCTGTGCGTCTGCGCGTTCATTCCGCTCTACGCACTGTTTCTGGAAGAATACATGCTCGACGACTGGCGCGAACTGATGCGTTTCGTCGAAGCCTTCCTGCTGATGGGAGAAGCGCGGGAATAGGGCCGGGAGGAGCAGGGCATGTCGGGTAAGGACGATTCCGAAGAGGCCACCCTCGAACCCACACCCCAGAAGCTGAAACAGTTACGCGACAAGGGCCAGATCCCGCGCAGCCAGGAAGTCACCGGTGCGGTGACCCTGATTGCGGTGCTGTTTTACGTCTTGGCGACCTATCAATCGACGATCGACAGTTTCGCCGTCGCCTTCATCAACAATCCCGCCTTCCACGCGGCACCCTTCGACGAGCGATTGCATGAATCGGCACGCATGACGGTGCGACTTCTGTTCGAACTCGCCCTGCCGGTCATGGCGATCGCGATCATCGCTGCGCTGGTGGCGACGATGCTCGACGTCGGCGGATTTCTCTTCTCGATGCAGCCGCTGACACCGAATTTCGCCAAGTTCAATCCGGTGGAAGGCATCAAGAACATCTTCAAGCTCAAGAGCTTCATCGATCTGCTCAAGAGCACGGCGAAGATCATCATCTTCTTCGTCTGCCTTTATGTGATCCTGCGCAACTTCGTGACGATATTTTCTGGGCGCCGACCTGCGGCATGGGCTGCATCTTCGATGTCGGCGGCACGATCATTCTCTACATCATCCTGATCTCGACATTCCTCGTGATCCTTTTCGCTGCCATCGATTTTGTCGTCTCGCGCATCCTGTTCACCCGCGACAACAAGATGACGCAGACCGAGATGAAGCGGGAGATGAAGGAATCCTTCGGTGATCCGCATGTGCGCGGCGAGCGCAACCGCATCCGCAAGGAAATGGCGGACACGGCCGGGCTCGTCGGCCCGAAAGCGGCCAATCTGTGGATCGCCGGGCCGGGCGGAATGATCGGTATCGCCTACAAGCCCGAGCAATCCGGCGTGCCCATGCTCGCCGCAAAGGCGCTCGCCGACAACGAGGTCCGCGCCCGCGAAGTCGCGCATGAAAACGGCATCGCCATCGACAACAATCCCGAGCTTTTCAAGGTCCTGATCACGAACGGAAAGATCGGCCAGCCGATCCCGCGTGAGAGCTTCACGGAAGTCGCACAGGCGCTGGTCCGCGCCGGGTTCTCCGGCTGACGCGCGCGGCCCGGCGGGCGGAACTCCAGGCACCCTCAAACCGTTGCGAAAGATCAATGCAAAGCTTGGCCGGCATCGGCATGCTGATGCCCGAAGATCGGCCTCGCAAAGACGAACCGCACGATGCAGGCGGCCGGCACAGGAGGAACTAGCGTATGTCATACAAGGAAATTCTCGTTGTCTTGCACCCCGAAGCCAAGACCGTCGGACCCTTCGCGGCTTCAGTGGCGAAGGCCTTCGATGCCCGCACCCGCGCCGCATCTGTCGCCATTGATCCGACGATGCCGAGCTATGTGATTCCGGAGATGCCGAGCGATGTGCTTGAACAGGCACGCGCCGCCAGCCAGGAAGAGGCACAAGAAAGGCTCGCCTCCTACAAGGCCACGGCCGGCGAGGTCGGTGTGGATGTCGACGGCTTCATCGTGCAGGGCATGCTTGATCGCAGCGCAGCGCAGCTGGAGCGGCTGGCGCGGTACTATGATCTCACCGTTATCGAGCAACCCGGCAGCAATCGCGAGCGGGGCGGGCCGATCTTCGTCGAGGCCATCCTCTTCGGCTCCGGGCGCCCGCTTCTGATGGTGCCCTATATCCAGCGCGCACCGATGAAGCTCGACCGCGTCATCGTCGCCTGGGATGAAAGCGCCACGGCGGCCAAGGCGGTGAGCGCGGCCATGCCGCTCCTGATGCGCGCTGCGAATGTCGAGGTCGTGGGCGTTTCCACGGGCGCCGAGGGTGAGCGCGAGCGTGGCGAGCGCCTCGCGAAGGTGCTCGCGGGTCACGGCATCAAGACGACGTCGCGGCTCCTGACCGATGTCGGAAGCGTCTCCGACAGCATCCTCTCGCACGCCGCCGACAACAACGCCGATCTGATCGTCATGGGTGGCTACGGCCATTCGCGGATGCGCGAACTGATCCTCGGCGGCGCCACGCGCGGGATACTCGAGAGCATGACGGTCCCGGTGCTGATGATGCACTGAACCGTTCCCGGGTCGGGCAGGCGTGAGACGAATGCCGCGGCAGCCGTCTCACGCCGCCCGAGCCATGGCGGGCCATTCCCGTTCCGATTCGAGGCGCGGATAGAGCAGCGCCTGCCCGAGCCCGCGGGCGCCGAGGAAGATCAGGAAAGCGAGCCAGAGGCCGTGGTTGCTCGCCCAGATTCCACCCAGAATCTGGCCGAGGCCGAGCGCCCCGAGATAGGCCGCGAGGGCGATCAGCATCAGATTGCGCATCGCACGCGTCCAGGTGGCGCCGATATAGATTCCGTCGAAAGCGAAGGCGAGCGCGCCGATCAGCGGCGCCATGGCGGCATAGATCAGATAATCGCGGGCAAACAGCCGCACAGCCGCGTCGGTCGTGATGAAATCGATGAAGAAAGGGCCGGCCAGCCAGAACAGCGCCATCGCGACGAAACCGAGACCCAGGCTCCATTGGACGGCGATGACGACCGCCCGGCGGAAGGCCCGGCGGTTGCGCGCACCATAGGCCTGCCCGCACATCGCCTCCGCCGCCGTCGCCGTGCCGTCGAGGAAATAGGCGCCGAGCGTGAACATCTTGTAGAGCACGGAATTGGCTGCCAGCGTCACGTCACCGCCACGCGCGCCGATGGCGGCGAAGCTCGCAAAAGCGACGATCAGCGCCATGGTCCGCAGCATGATATCGCCGTTGACCGCCAGCATCCGCTTCATCGCAGCCGGCTGCAGCGCCTCTGCGAGGGGAATGCGTAACGGATTGGAACCGAGGCGGCGCAGCACCAGCAATCCGAGCCCTGCCGCGATCGCCTCCGCCGCGAGCGTGCCGATCGCCGCGCCGGCAACCCCCATGTTGAAGCCGACGACGAGCACGATCGTGAGTGCGATGTTGATCAGGTTCAGACCGACCTGTAGCGCGAAACCGAGATCGGTGCGCCCACGCCCGATCATCGAACCCAGAATGGCATAATTGGCGAGGGTGAAGGGTGCGGCCCAGATGCGGATATAGAAATACAGGGCAAGCGCCGCCGTGACCTCGGGGCTCGCTCCCATCATCAGGAAGGCGAGCTCGCCGATCGGCCATTGCAGCGCGATCAGCGTGACCCCGACCAGCATGGCGACGGCAATTGCACGCGCGAGCGCCCGGTCGATCTCACGCGTATCACCCGCACCGCTCGCCTGTGCCGTGAGCCCCGCCGTGCCCATGCGCAGTGCGCCAAAGCTCCAGAAGAGGAAGTCGAAGACGACACCGCCCAATGCGACCGCGCCGAGCAGGGCCGCATCGCCCATACGCCCGATCACCGCCATGTCGACCAGGCCGAGCAGCGGCGTCGTCATGTGCGACAACGTCATCGGTATGGCGATGACGAGCATGCGCCGGTGCGAGACGTCGACAGGGCGTACTTCGCCGTCCGGGGTGGTCTGCGTTGTCACGGGCGCGTGCCGATCAGCGCCCGCGCAGCAGGGCGAAGAGACGCACCACGATCCAGATCGGGATCACGATCATGGCGCCGTAGACGAGCCACATCCCAAGCGTACCGAACGCCTCGAAGCCCATGTTCCACAGGCCTTCGAACATGCCGATCAGATTGTCGAAGAGACGCTGCGGGGTCAGCCCGAGCATCGCCATGAAGGCGCCGACGAGCAGCGACAGGAATGCCAGCCGCACGAGCACACCGCCCAGCGTACCGCCGATCACACGCCGAAATCCACCCGCCATCTCGTCCCCGTCCTGTCAGCATGGAACCGCTCGCGCCGTCTTGACCCGTTCAGGCGCAAAGCGCAAGGGGGAGTTGACCGGGCAAGGCTTCGCGCATCATCCGACGCGCTCGAGCGCGATCGCTGCCCCCTGTCCCACGCCGACGCACATCGTCGCCAGAGCATATCGCCCGCCACGCCGCGCCAGCTCGCGCGCCGCCGTCGCGGTGATGCGTGCACCAGACATCCCCAGCGGATGACCGAGCGCGATGGCGCCGCCATTGGGATTGACGAAATCGGCGTCATCGGCAATGCCGAGTTCGCGCAGGCTCGCCAGCCCCTGCGAAGCGAAGGCCTCGTTGATCTCGATCACGTCGAAATCAGAGATCTTCAGGCCCAGCCGTTCAGCGAGCTTGCGCGATGCCGGCGCGGGACCGATTCCCATGATGCGCGGCTCCACACCGGCGCTGGCGAGGCCGAGCACGCGGGCGACGGGCGTGAGCCCGTATTTCTCCACCGCCGCGCCCGACGCCACGATCATCGCCGCTGCCCCGTCATTGACGCCCGAAGCGTTTCCGGCCGTGACGGAACCGGGATCGCGAAACGGCGTCTTCAGCTTGGCCAGCATCTCCATAGTGGTCTCGGGACGCGGATGCTCGTCGGTATCGACGACCGTCACCGCACCCTTGCGGCCCTTGACCTCCACCGGCGTGATCTCCCCGGCGAAATAGCCGCCCGCCTGTGCTTTCGCCGCGCGTTGCTGAGAACGCAGGGCGAAGGCGTCCTGATCCTCGCGGGAGACGCCGAATTGCTCGGCCACGTTCTCGCCGGTCTCGGGCATGGAATCGATGCCGTATTGCTTCTTCATCAGCGGATTGACGAAGCGCCAGCCGATGGTGGTGTCGTAGATTTCCGCGCTGCGCTGGAAGGCCGTTTCGGCCTTGCCCATGACGAGCGGCGCGCGGGTCATGCTCTCGACGCCGCCGGCAATGGCGAGATCGATCTCGCCCGCCTTGATCGCGCGCGCCGCGGCACCCACCGCCTCCATGCCCGAAGCGCAGAGCCGGTTGAGCGTCACGCCGGGAACGCTCTCGGGCAGGCCGGCCAGCAGGCTCGCCATGCGTGCGACGTTGCGGTTGTCCTCGCCGGCCTGGTTGGCGCAGCCGAAATAGACCTCTTCCACCGCTTCGGCGATGGCGGCGTTGCGCGCCATCAGGGCACGCAGCGGGATCGCGCCGAGATCGTCTGTGCGCACGCTCGCAAGCGCACCGCCATAGCGCCCGATCGGCGTACGCAGGTAATCGCAGATGAAGGCATCGGCCATGGTTCGTCTCCTCGATATGGCGCCGGCGGGCGCATCCTTCATTCCGGGATCGCCAGCGCGCGCGCCCGCGTCAAGCGGCACGGATGCCCCTGCGGCATGGGGGATGCGCCCATCAGGCGTCGAGAAGCACCGGCTCGATCCCGGCGGCCATGTTCAGAAGGCGCCGATCATGCCCGTTGCGTGTGACAAACATCATCCCCGCCGGACGGGCGAGCCCCTGCATCGGGATCGAGATGCCGGTCAGGTCGAACTGGTTACCCCAGGTCGTATTGCGCAGCATCAGCACATTGGCCTTCATGTAGCGGTCGAAATCGGCTTCGAGATCGGCGATCGGCAGGGCTGATGTCGCCGTGGCGGGCAGTGCAACGACGTCCCATGCGGCAAGCCTTGCATCCATGCGCGCAATCAGTTCGTCGCGCGCACGCATCAGCCGGATATAGCCTGCGGCGGGCATCGTCGCCCCCATGCGGATGCGCGTGATCACAAGCGGATCGAACAGATTGTCATCGAAATGGAGGTGATCGGCATGAACAGCGGCCGCCTCGATCGCCACGAGCGGCGCATCTGCCATGAGGCCCCCCATCGCCTCCAGCAGGTCTTCGATATCGATATCGACGATCCGTGCCCCGGCACGCTCGAGCTTCGCGATATTCTCCTCGAAGGCAGTGGCGACCATCTCCTCGGTCTGCGTGAACAACCTGCCGCGCGGGATACCGATGCGCAGGCCCGCCAGCGCCATCGGCTCGAGGCTCCAGGGCTCCTCGCCGGCCATGATCGCATCGGTGGCCGCGCAATCAGCGACGTTGCGTGCCAGCGGGCCGATCGAATCGAGCGCATATGCCAGCGGATAGGCTCCGCTCGTGGTCACCCGCCGCGCCGTCGGCTTGAAGCCGACGCAGCCGTTGAGCGAGGCGGGGATGCGCACCGAGCCGCCGGTATCGGTGCCGATGGCGATTTCCGCCGTGCCTTCGCCGACACTCACTCCGGCCCCGGAGGAGGAGCCGCCGGGAATGCGGCTCGGATCGGCGGCGCAGCCGGGCGTGCCGTAATGCGGATTGATGCCGATCCCGGAAAAGGCGAATTCGGACATGTTCGTCTTGCCCGTGATCACCGCGCCCGCCCGGCGCAGCCGCGCCACGATCGGCGCATCCGTCGCGGCGGGTGGCGCATCGCGCAGGATCACCGAGCCTGCCAGCGTCGTCTCGCCGGCCACGTCGAAAAGGTCCTTGATCGAGACGATTCGCCCGTCGAGGGGTCCGAGGCTGATTCCGGCATTGCGTCGCGCATCGGCGGCATCGGCGGCCAGCCGCGCTTCCTGCTTGTAGAGCTTCGTATAGACCTTCTCATCGCCGGCGCGGTCATCGAGACGGGCGAGGATGGTTTCGAGCTGGTCGCGGATCGTGTTCATGATGGCCTTCCGGAACGGGCGGTGATGCGTCGATGCGCTTGGCGCCGCCGTGCGATCAACATGACGGCGGAATTCCATATCACTGCTGCCACGAGCCCGCCCGTCAAGGCGATGACCGACCCAAACGGGATTGCCGCGACGCTCACGCTGCCCACCGCGATCCCGAAGCCCATCAGACCGGGAAAGCCGTTGAGCATCACCTGCCCCGTCGACGCACCACCGATGCGCGGGTGCAGAATGATCACGAGCGAGCTCAGAACAAGTGGCAGGATGGCGAGAACGCCAGCCACGGAAGGGCCGGCGAGCCGTCCGGATATCACCACGGCGGCGACGAGGAGCATCACCGTGATCGCCCGCAGCGGCATGTCGAACGGCGTACGCGGCGCCGGCGGGGGACGCTCGTCACCGAGCTTGCGACGAATCGCGAGATAGGCGCCGGTGAAGACGACGACGCTGATCGCAAGCGTGGTCGGCAGGCTCGGGTCGATGCTGCGCATCACGATCACAGCCCCGCCCCATCCCGCAAACCCCGCAAGCAGGGCCGGCATCAGCCTCCGTCCTGGCGCGACCGTGGCATAGGCGAGCACGAAGAAGGCGTTGCCGACATTCACCTGCATGCCGATCCGCGCCACCTCGGCGAGGAAGGCCGGCCCGTGATCCATTGCGAGATAGGCGAAGTTGGGCCCTGCCGAGAGCGGCAGCGTCGCGATCATCGCCCCGGCCAGCGGGCCGCTGCGCTCCACGACGAAGGAGGCCGTGACCACGAGAAGGGCACTCGCCGTCATTTTCAGCAGGAGTTGCAGCCAGAACGGATCATCCAAACCGGGCATTTCACGACCTGATACAGTGAGAAATTTCGAAAAACATGCTAACCTGTCATTTAACTGCCGCTTTTGGGCACTATGTCCACCTTAATCGAAAAGGGGAGCGTTTCTCGCTCCGCAAAAAACGTTTGGGGAAAAATCATGCTTGCCGATCAGACAATTGCATCCTCAGAAGCGCCGGGCGATGTCGCGAGACGCGCTGCTGCATTCAACCTTTTCCGCCGGCGTGAAGCGCCCGACCTGTTCTGCGCCGTCCCGGAGGACCGCGCCGTTCCGCCCTTCATCGCCGGTGAGACATGGGAATTCGGCGGGCGTATTGCCGCCGATTCGCATGACCAGCCCGGCTTCGACGGAAGCGTCGCCTCCCGCGCCGCACGGTTCAACGGTTTCTATCTCTTCCAGGGCTGGAATCACTGCAAATGATCGCGTGATACGACGCGACCGGCCCGTTCCGGCGCCGTGAACGCCACATCACCCCGCTCCGGTTAACGGTGCGGGGTCAGTGCGCCATGCGCTCATCGGAAAGCTTGACAGCACACTGCCCCTGCGTCAGCGTCACTTCGTTGAAGATTTTCAAAAATATCGAAGGTTTCGATGTTCTGGCGGGGCAAGCAGGAGACTGAATCGAGCGTCGTGCGCCTGCTGGCCGCGCAGCTTCGGCGTGACATCGCCTTCGGCATTCTCGCACCCGATACCCGCCTCAAGATCGACGATCTGCGTACCCGCTACGGTGGTTCCGCGCATTCCTTTCGCGAGGCGCTGACGCTGCTCGCCGGCGAAGGCCTCGTCGAATCCCAGGCCCAGCGCGGCTTTCGAGTCGCCTCCGCCACCGGCGCCGATCTCGAAGACATCCAGCGCATGCGCGCACGCATCGAAGCGCTCGGCCTCGAATGGTCGCTCGCCCATGCCGATGCCACGTGGGAGGCCGGGCTCGTTGCCGCGCGCCATGCGCTCAGCCGCGCCGTCGAGGCCGTGCGTGGCGATGCCGCCGGCGAGGCGCTCTTCTGGGACGAGGCGGCTGCGGGCTTTCATGCCATGCTCGTCTCCAATTGCCGCTCACCGCGCCTGATCGCCTTCCAGGAACGCCTCGCGCTCGAGAGCCGGCGTTTCCGTCTCGCCGCCCTGATCGAAGGCCGTGTGGACCACGATGCCGAGGAAGCCATGCGCGGGCGCGTTCTCGACGCTGTCCTTGCACGTGACGTCGGCGCGGCGACGGCGCATCTCTCGCAACTCTTCCAGCCGGCAGCCGGGGCCGGCGAAGATCGACCCCAAAAACCGGCCATAACGGGAGGACCATCATGATTCGTCTGACACGCAGAGGCTTCGGCGGCGTCGTCGCCGGCGGGCTCGCAACCGCCACCTTCGCCCGCAGCCGGGCATTCGCCCAGGGTACGCGCGTGCGCGTCGGCCTGCTCTCACTGACCTCGCACGCCCCCTCGATTATCGCCGCAGCCAAGGGCTATTTCGCCGAACAGGGTCTCGACGTCGAATTCGTCAGCTTCCAGGCGGCCCAGCCGATGGCGGTGGCGATCGCCTCGAACGACGTCGATTTCGGCGTAACCGCGATTTCCGGGGGGCTGATCAGCCTCGCCGAGCGTGGCGCGGTCAAGGTGATCGGCGGCGCGCTGCAGGAGAGCACCGATGTCGAGGGCCAGAAAATCCTGGTCTCGAAAGCCGCTTACGATTCAGGGGTGACCACGCCGACCGATCTCGAGGGCAAGCGCTTCGGCATCACCACGGCGGGCTCGTCCTTCCATTACATGGCCCACAAGATCGCAGACGGCGAGGGCTTTGCCCGCGATACGATGGAACTCGTCCCGCTCAATGGTGTCCCCGCCGTGATCGCCTCGCTGCGTTCCGGCCAGATCGACGCCTGGTCGATCGTGCCCAATATCGCCGGCGGCCTCGTCGCGAGCGGCGACGTCGTCGAGATCGGTGAGATCTCCGACTATATCGAGGATTATCAGGTCACGGCGGTGTTCACCTCCTCGCGCATGGCGGCGGAAGAACCCGATACCGTGCGCAGTTTCCTCGCCGGATTCGCGCGCGGCGTCGACGACTACAATGCCGCACTCGTGGATCAGACCATGAGCGAGGAGGAAGTCGTCGAGATCAGCCGCATGATCCACGAATACGTCTATACGGACCGCCCGTTCGAGGATGCCGATTCGGCCATTCGGGCCGGTGCGATGCGGGTGAACGCGGATGCCCGAATGAACCTCACCAGCATCGAGGATCAACTCGCCTGGTTCGTCTCGGAAGGGCTCGTGCCCGCAGATGCCTCGATCGAGACGCTCGTCGATACCAGCCTCGTCGAGACGTACTGACCAGACCAGCCGGGCCGCCGCGCATCGGCAGCGGCGGCCCGAACTCCAGAAGTCTGCGGGTGTCATCATGGAATTGCGGATCGAAGCCGTCAGTCACGATTACGGCGAGACACAAGTCCTGCGCGATATCAGTTTCTCCGTCGCGCCGGGCGAGATCGTGTGCATCATCGGCCCGTCCGGCTGCGGGAAGTCCACGCTTCTGCGCTTCATCGGCGGGCTCGAACGGCCCGATCACGGGCAGGTGCTGATTGCCGGTGAACCGCCGGCCGATTCGCTCAATCCGCTCACCTACATCTTCCAGGATTTCGCCCTCCTGCCCTGGCGCACCGTCGAGGGCAATGTCAGCCTGGTGCTCGAGGATCACGGCATTCGCGGTGCCCAGTCGCGCGCGATCATCGCCGATGTGCTGGCCCGTACCAAGCTCACCGACTTCGCCCGCGCCTGGCCGCGCCAGCTCTCCGGCGGCATGAAGCAGCGTGTCGCCATTGCCCGCGCGCTCGCGGTGCGCCCCGCCGTGATGCTGATGGACGAGCCGCTCTCGGCGCTCGACAGCCAGACCCGTGAACTGCTCCTCGACGATCTCATCGACCTGTGGAAGCGCGAGCGCTTCTCGGCGGCCTATGTCACGCATAATCTGGCGGAAGCCGTGCGCCTCGGCCACCGCATCATGGTTCTCTCGCGCCGCCCGGGGCGCATCCGCGAGCTGGTCTCCATCGACATCCCCCTCGACGAGCGCCCCGACCGGATCGTCGAGCTCGACAAGGTGCAGCGCCGCCTGTGGGAGGCAATGCGTGACGAGGCTCGCGCGGCGGATATGGAGCTCTCCGATGCCGACTGAATCCCGCGACACAGCGCTGCACAAGGAAAACTGGCGCGAAGTCCCGTTGCAGAAGACGACGCGCCGGGCTCCCGATTCGGGCAAAGGCGGCTCGGGGAAAGGCGACCTGCGCCCGGTGCCGTTTCGCGGTGGCGGCTTCACCTACACACCGCGCGGCCTGATTTCGCCGCTCGTCTTCATCGCCCTGATCGGGCTTTGGGAGCTGGGCTCGCAGACCGGTTTCATCAGTCCGATCGCCCTGCCCGCCCCCTCCGCCGCCTTCGGTGCTTTCGTCGATCTGGTGCGCACTGGAACGCTGTGGCGTCATCTCGAGGCGAGCTTGTTCCGGCTCATCGTCGGCTGGACGCTGGGCACCGCGATCGGTGTCGCCGTCGGGCTTGCCATCGCGCTGTTCTCCGTGATGCGCGCCGGGCTCTCGCCGGTAGTCTCGGCGCTGTTTCCGATCCCCAAGATCGCGCTGCTGCCGCTCTTCATCGTCTGGTTCGGCATCGGCGAGGGCTCGAAAGTGGCGACGATCCTGTTCGGCGCCTTCTTCCCCACCGTGATCGCGACTTATGGCGGCGTCGACAATGTCGACCGCAACCTCATCCGCATGGGCCAGTCCTTCGGGCTGTCCTGGCTGTCGATCGTGCGCAAGATCATCATTCCCGGCGCGATGCCGGCGATCCTCTCGGGTTTCCGGATCTCGGCCTCCATCGCGATCGTCCTGCTCGTCGCTGCCGAAATGATCGGCGCGCAGTTCGGCATCGGCGCCTATATCCTGATGGCGGGATCGCTTTTCGCGATCGAGCAGCTCATCGCCGGCGTGGCGATGCTGTCGATCCTCGGGTTGACAATCAGCTGGCTGATCGGACGGGCCGAGCGCTACTTCCTCACCTGGCGCACCTGACCTGGCGCACCTGACCTGGCGCACCTAAGACGGCACATCCGGATCGCCCAGGCGCCGCGATCCGGTCGAAAACCCGATCCGCATGGGTGGTTTCCACACTTGCCCCAGCGGCATGCTCGGGCAAAGTGCGCGTTCGTGATGAAACATGGCAATAAACGGGGGCTCGCGTGGTTCAGGAAAACGCGGCGGACGGACGTTTGAACATGGTCCCGCCATGGCGGATCGGAGTCGATGTCGGCGGCACCTTCACCGATCTCGTCATGGTCGATGCGCGCGGCGCGCTGATGATCGTGAAGACACCATCCGTCCCTTCCAATCCCGGCGAGGGGGTGCTCGACGCCGTGCGCAAGGCGGCGGCCCGGCTCGCGGTGCCGGTGGCGGATTTCCTCGCGCAATGCCGACTCTTCGTCCACGGCTCGACGGTGGCCACCAACACGGTGCTCGAAGGCAAGGGCGCGAAGGTCGGGCTCCTGACCACCGAGGGCTTCCGTGACAGTCTGGAAATCCGGCGCGGCATGCGCGAGAACCCGTGGGATCACCGCAAGCCCTTCCCGCCGGCCTTGGTGCCGCGCTATCTACGCCTGCCCGTGCGCGGTCGCCTCGACAGCAACGGCGCGGAAGTCGCGGCGCTGGAGACCGCCGATGCGGCCGCCGCCGGCGAGGCCTTCACCCGCGAGGGCGTCGAGGCCGTCGCCATCTGCCTGTTCAATTCCTATACGGATGGCCGCCACGAGGATGAAGCGGCGCAGGCCCTGGGCGAGAGCTGGTCCGGCGAATGGATCAGCCGCTCCAGCGCCATCGCACCCACCATCGGCGAATACGAACGCACATCGACAGCAGTGATGAACGCCTATGTGGCGCCGCGCGTGGTCACCTATCTGCGCGATCTCGCAGCCGAGCTGCAGCGCCTCGGCCTGCCGGGTGCCCTCCTGATGAGCCAGAGCAATGGCGGCGTCGTCTCCGTCGCCCAGATCGCCGACCGCCCGGTCAACCTCGTCCTCTCCGGCCCCGCTGCGGGCGTGGGGGCGATGACGCTGGCTGCCAATGCGCTGGGCGACGACAATCTGATCTCGATGGAGATCGGCGGCACCTCCTGCGACGTCGCCCTGATGAGCGCGGGCCAGGTGGCGACGAGCGACGCGCTCGAAATAGACGGCTATCACCTCGCCGTGCCCTCCGTCGAAATCCACACCGTCGGCGCGGGCGGCGGCACCATTGCCGGAGTCGATGCGGCGGGCATGCTCTTCGCCGGTCCCAAGGGCGCCGGCGCGCGACCCGGCCCGGCCTGTTACGGCCATGGCGGCACCGAGCCGACGGTCACCGATGCGCAGCTTGTGCTCGGACGTCTGGCGCCCGGCGCCTATGCCGGCGGCTCAGTGACCCTCGATCGCGAACTGGCCCGCGAGGCGATCCGCGCGCGCATCGCCGAGCCGCTGGGTATCAGCATCGAGGATGCGGCGTCAGGCATCATCCGGCTGGTCGAGCAGCATCTCCTGCATGCGGTCGAGCGGATTTCCGTGCAGCGTGGCTTCAATCCCGCCGGCTTCACCCTCGTTCCCGCCGGCGGCGCCGGGCCGCTGCACGGTCCGAGCGTCGCGGCGATGCTGGGGGCCAGACGCGTCTACGTGCCCCGCCAGGCCGGAGCTTTCTGCGCCATGGGGCTTTTGCAATCGGATGTCCGGCAGGACTACATCCAGGTCTTCATGCGTGAACTTGATGGCGATGTCGCGCAGGCAGCGCAAGCAGGCTTTGCCCAGTTGCGTACCCGCGCCGGAGAGACCCTCACCCGAGAAGGCTTTACCGACGATCAGGCCGCATACCGGCGCGCCCTCGATCTGCGCTATCGCGGCCAGCAATGGGATCTGCGGGTGGAGCTTCCCGATGGTGAGGAATTCGATCCTGCTCTCGTGCGGCGTCTCTTCGAGGCGGAATACGAGCGCCAGTTTGGCCATATCCAGCCCGGCGGCGCCATCCAGATCACCAGCCTGCGCATGGCCGGTTTCGGCCTGCTGCCCCCGCTCGAAGCCGCATCGGCGCCCGCGAGCAAGGAAAGTCCTCAACGACGCGAGACCAGGCGGGTCTGGTTTGCCGACGGCTGGCACGACACCGCAATCTTCGACGGCGCCGATCTCGCACCGGGCCAGTCGATCGCAGGCCCGGCCATCGTCACCGAGCAGACCATGACCGCGATCGCCCGTCCCGGCGATACGCTTACCGTCGATGCGGCGGGCAATTTCATCATCGATCTCGCCGAGAGGGGAGCCACGGCATGAGCGCAGGTACCGCCATCGATCCGATCCTTCTCGCCCTGGTGCAGAACCGCCTCGACCATATCGCCCAGCAGATGGGACGGGTGATGGTGCGCACGGCGCGCAGCCCGATCTTCAGCCAGGCGCATGACTTTTCCTGCTTCCTCGCGGATGCCGAGGGCACCGTCGTCAGCCAGGCCGACGGTATCCCGATCCATACGGGCGGCGGCGGTTTTGCCGCCCGCGCCATCGTCGCGCGCTTTGCTGGCGACATCGCCCCCGGCGACGTCTTCCTTTTGAATGATCCCTATGCGGCAGGCGGCAACCACCTCCCCGACTGGGTGATCGCCCGCCCGGTCTTCGTCGGCGACGATCATCTGGGCTTTGCCTGCAACCGCGCCCATCAATCCGATATCGGCGGCGGCGCGGCGGGGACCTATAACCCGCAAGCCACCGAGATCTTCCACGAGGGGCTGCGCCTGCCGGTGATGAAGCTGGTCGAGGCCGAGCGGGTCCGCGAGGATCTGTGGGAGCTGCTCAAGCTCAATTGCCGCACGCCCGATCTCCTCGACGGCGATCTGCGCGCCATGCTCGGCTCCACCCGCATCGGCGCCGAACGCATCGCGGCGCTGACGGAAGAGCTCGGCACCGACCAGGCGCGGGCCTGTTTCGCCGGCATTCTCGATTACGCCGAAGCGCGCTTTCGCGCCGTCATCCGCGATCTGCCCGACGGCACCTATCGCGGCGAGGATCGCACCGACAACGACTGCTTCGACCCCGCCGAGATCATCACCCGGGTGGCGCTGACGATCGAAGGCGACAGGCTCACCGTGGATTTCACCGGCACGGATGACCAGATCCGCGGCTTCAAGAACTCCTCGCTGGCCAATACGGTGTCAGGCGTCTACACGGCGCTCTATTCCTTCTTCGATGCCGATCTGCCGCGCAACGAGGGCAGCTTTCGCGGCGTGACCATCATCGCGCCGGAAGGCAGCGTGGTGAATGCACGCCCGCCCGCGCCGCTGACCATGTGCACGGTTTTTCCCGCCCACGACATCATCCATGCCTGCTGGCGGGCGCTGGGCCTCGCGGCACCCGAGCGCGCCCTCGCCGGCTGGGCGCGCAACGTCTTCGGCGTCACTTCAGGCACAAAGGAAGGCGCCGACGAGCCCTTCGTCATGTATCACAACAACCTCGCCGCCGGCGGGGGCGCGATCGAGGGCCGCGACGGATTCAACCAGATCGGCCATCTGTGCACTTTGGGCGGGCTGACCATCCCCAATCTCGAGGTCTATGAACAGATCTACCCGGTGCGGTTCCTGCGCCAGGAATTCCGCTGCGATTCCGGCGGTGCAGGGCGCTATCGCGGCGGCACGGGGGTCGATTACGCCCTCGAAGTGATGGTGCCCGCGCTCTATTCCTTCCGTGGCGAAGGTCTGCGCACGCCGTCCGGCTATGGCGTGAATGGCGGTGACTGGGGGGCGGTCGGCGCGATGGTGCTCTCGCCGCATGACGGCTCCGAGCCGGTCGAAGCGCCGCAATTCGGCCTGATGCATCTCGGTGCGCTCCATTACGAAGCCGCTTCACCGGGTGGCGGCGGCTGGGGTGACCCGAAAACCCGCGATCCGCAAGCCGTCCTCGCAGACCTGCGCGACGGGATCATAAGTGCGCAGGCCGCACGCGATATCTACGCCGTGGTGCCGGGCGATGATGACGCGAGCCTCGACATGGCGGCAACGCAGGCGCTGCGGGAAGAGCGCGCCGGCGCGCCGCCTCAATCCGCGTCGTCGTAGTAGAATTCGAGCAACAGGGTGCGTTGCAGGATCGAGAAATTGTCGTCGGAAATCAGGCTGAGGACGAGGCGTCCGTCCTGCGTGCGATGGGAGGCGAGGCCTTCCATATTGTCGATCTGCTGACCCGGGCCGGCCTCGAAGATGACAGGGCCATCAAGCACGGCACCGGGGCGCAGATCAGCCCCCGGCAGGCGCCTGATGCGGGCGCCGACATCGCGCAGGATGCGATAGCGTCGCTCCAGCACGAGAATGTCGCCGTTCTCCAGATATTCCATGTCGGTAATGTCGAACCAGTCGTGGCGGGCGACATCGAAAGCGTGGTGCTCGTCACCATCAATCACAAAGCCCTGTGTCGGCGCTTCGGCGCCCCCGCGCGTGCGCTCGCCGATCACGACGACTGCGCCCGGAAAGGGGCTCGCCGGCGGCGCGACGGCGATCGCCTCGGGCCCCTTGTTGAAAGGCCAGTCGCGCATCTCCTCCGGTGTGGGGACGAACTCGCCGCGCGCGGTCAGACCGTCCTCGCCGAGATCGAAGCGCATGACGGCATTGGTGCGCTCGATGCCGATATGGGCGATGCCGTCCTGAATCGTGACGGCTTCGACGTCGAAATTCTCAGTGCGCCCGAGCGGGGTACCGTGGAAATCGAGGATCGGCGCCATCGTCGCCGAGGAAAATCCGGCAATGCCGGCCTCGTCCTCGATCGTCTCGGCCTCCAGCCACTGGCCACGGTCACTGACCGCGATGAGTGACGCGCCGTCGGTCGAGCGCCACAGTCCGGAAAATCCACCGAAATGCGGATAGCGGTGATTGATCTCGAGCCCTGAACGAAAGGTCAGCTCACCGAAACGCCTGCGGGTACGATCGCGCGAATCGAAAAACGGAAGCCGGTCCACACGCGGCGTGAGCGTCGTGATCCCTTCGCCGGGTGTCGCGGAACCGCCGAGCATCGTTGCCGCGAGCGCGCCGCCGCCCAGCCGGGCACCGAGGCGCAGCGCACCGCGACGGGTGAACCTCACCGGCGCCCTCCGCCGGCCTTGCGGCGCGCGCCCGATCCGGTGCCGGGAATATCGTCCTCGAACAGCTCCGCAAGTTTCTCGGTCATCACCCCGCCGAGTTCCTCGGCATCGACGATGGTCACGGCGCGGCGATAATAACGCGTCACGTCATGGCCGATGCCGATGGCGATGAGCTGGACCGGCGAACGCGTCTCGATCTCCTCGATAACGCGGCGCAGATGCTTTTCGAGATAGTTGCCCGCATTGACCGAGAGCGTCGAATCGTCGACCGGCGCGCCGTCGGAAATCACCATCATGATCCGCCGTTGCTCGGGGCGCCCGAGCAGGCGCTCATGCGCCCAGCTCAGCGCCTCGCCGTCGATATTCTCCTTGAGCAGCCCCTCGCGCATCATCAGGCCGAGATTGCGCCGTGCACGCCGCCAGGGCGCATCGGCGGATTTGTAGATGATGTGGCGCAGATCATTGAGGCGCCCGGGATTGGGTGGCTTGCCCGCCTGCAGCCATTGCTCGCGCGATTGCCCGCCCTTCCAGGCGCGGGTGGTGAAGCCGAGGATCTCGACCTTCACGCCGCAGCGCTCGAGCGTGCGCGCGAGGATATCGGCGCAGGTGGCCGCGACCGTGATCGGGCGACCGCGCATCGAGCCGGAATTGTCGATCAGCAGCGTTACCACCGTATCGCGGAACTGCGTGTCCTTCTCCTGCTTGAAGGACAGGGCCTGGAACGGATCCATCACGATACGCGGCAGGCGCGCCGGGTCGAGGATGCCTTCCTCGAGATCGAAATCCCACGAGCGGTTCTGCTGTGCCATCAGGCGGCGCTGCAACCGGTTGGCGAGGCGCCCGACCACGCCCTGCAGGCTCGAGAGCTGCTTGTCGAGATAGGCGCGCAGACGGTCCAGTTCCTCGGTCTCGCAGAGCTCTTCGGCCTGGATCATCTCGTCGAATTTCTGGGTATAGGCCTTGTAGTCGCCGGCGCGGGAATCATTGGCGCCGCCCGGGGGACGCCAGGATTCGGAGGCCTCTTCCGAATCGGCATCCTCCATATCCTCGGGCATCTCGCTGGTGGGACCGTCGGCGGCTTCCTGGGCGCCTTCCTGCATGTCCTCGTCGCCATCCTCGGTGATCTCCACCTCGGCGCGCTCGCCCTCGGCGCTGTCCTCGCCCTCGCCCTCCTGCTCCTCGTCGTTCTCCTGATCCTGCTCGTTCTCCTGGTCGTCGTCATCCTGGCTTTCGAGCGGGACTTCCTCGCCCATGTCGAGGGAGGTGAGCAATTCGCGCACGGAGCGGGCGAAGCGGTTCTGATCTTCCAGATTGTTGATGAGCGAATCGAGATTCTCGCCCGCACGCTCCTCGATATGGGAGCGCCACAGGTCGACGATCTTCTGCGCCGCCTTGGGCGGGGTGCGCCCGGTCAGGCGCTCGCGGACCATCAATGCGATCGCATCCTCGATGGGCGCATCGGCACGATCGGTGATGTCCTCGTATTTCCCGCCCCGGTGATAGCGATCCTCGAGCATCGCATCCAGATTGCCCGCCACGCCCTGCATCCGGCGCGAGCCGATCGACTCGACACGCGCCTGCTCGACCGCATCGTAGACGGCGCGGGCATCCTGGGCCTCCGGGGCGAGCTTGCGATGAATCGTGGCATCGTGGCAGGCGAGCCGCAATGCCATCGAATCCGCATTGCCGCGCAGCACTGCGAGGTCATGCGAGGACATCTTGCGCGGCGGCTCGGGAAGGCGCGCCTTGTCGCTCATCAGAACCGGGCGATCAGCCGCATAGGTCACCTCGAATTCCGGCTTGCAGGCGATTGCGCGCAGGCAGGAGGCGATAGAGCGTTTGATCGGCTCGTTCGGTGCTTCCTTGGCTTCGCCCGGCTTGCGGTTCGAGATCGACATGCGTCTTCGGCTCCGTTGATCGGCAGGCGCCGCTGCGGCGCGCCCTGTTCCCGTTCTCAGCTCAGCGCCACGTTCGCCACGCTTTCCTGCAGTTCCTCGCCGAAGCTGCGCTGATAGAACTCGGCCACGAGGGAACGCTCGAGTTCGTCGCACTTGTTGAGGAAGGTCAGCCGGAAGGCGAAGCCGATATCGTTGAAGATCTCGGCATTCTCCGCCCAGATGATCACCGTGCGCGGGCTCATCACCGTCGAGAGATCGCCGTTGATGAAGGCGTTACGGGTGAGATCCGCCACACGAACCATCTTGCTCACGGCATCGCGACCCTCATCCGTCTTGCCGAAGGATTTGACCTTCGACAGGATGATGTCGACCTCGTTGTCGTGCGGCAGGTAGTTCAGGTTGGTGACGATCGACCAGCGGTCCATCTGGGCCTGGTTGATCTGCTGCGTGCCGTGATAGAGCCCCGACGTGTCACCCAGGCCGATCGTATTGGCCGTGGCAAACAGGCGGAAGGCAGGGTGCGGGCGGATCACGCGGCTCTGGTCGAGCAGGGTCAGGCGCCCGGAGGATTCGAGCACGCGCTGGATCACGAACATCACATCCGGACGACCGGCATCGTATTCATCGAAGACGAGGGCGACATTGTGCTGGTAGGCCCAGGGCAGGATGCCGTCGCGGAATTCCGTGATCTGCTTGCCGTCCTTGAGCACGATCGCATCCTTGCCGACGAGATCGATACGCGAGACGTGGCTGTCGAGGTTGATGCGCACGCAGGGCCAGTTCAGCCGCGCGGCGACCTGCTCGATATGGGTCGACTTGCCGGTGCCGTGATAGCCCGTGACCATCACGCGACGGTTATAGGCGAAGCCCGCCAGGATCGCGAGGGTGGTCTGCTTGTCGAACAGATAGTCCTCGTCGAAATCCGGAACGTAGCTGTCACCCTTGCTGTAGGCGGGCACTTCGAGGTCGCTGTCGATGCCGAAGGCCGTGCGGACGGATACCTTGGTATCCGGCAGCGCCATGGGCTTGTCGGCCGTGGGGGTCTCGATGGTGTCCTGCATACATGCCTCTCTCACTGCGGTCGGCTGAAGACGGTCGCGCACGACCGATTTGCTTCACTTTCGTTAAACCTCTCGGCGCGGCGGCGCAATCACGCGAAGCTCATAAGAGGGTTGCGCGTTTTGGCGTGCCGCTTTTCTCAGCACAAACCCGCAGACCGGAGGGTATCGTGCGCGCGGATGATGTCACGCAGGCGTTCCTCGAAGGAGCGGTCTCCACCATGCGCATCCGGGTGGAAGCGCTTCACCAGGGTCTTGTACGTCGCCCTGATGGTGGCGGCGTCGGCGGTTTCGTCAAGGCCGAGAATGTCGAGTGCGCGCAGGACGGGCGCGGAAAGCCGCTTGCGCGGCGGCTCCGGCTTCGCCTTGGCCGCATGGTCGACACCCTCCCCGCGCAGCACGCCGAGCGGATCGGAATATTCCCAGTCCCGCGCGACCCCGGCACGCGCACCGCTGCTGCGCGCCGCACCCCGCTCGACGCCCATCGACCAGGTCGGACGGTGGCCGACGACGGCATCCTTCTGGAAAGCGGCCACCGCGTCGTCGCTCATGCCGTTGAAATAGTTATACTTCGAATTGTATTCGCGCACATGCTGGAGGCAGAAGCGATAATATTGCCCCTCCGCCCCGCGCCCCTTCGGCGCGCGATATTGCCCGGGCTCCTTGCAGCCGGGAAACTCGCAGGTCGGCGCGCGCGCGGATTCGCTGGCGTCATCGGCCTTGCGCGGCTTGATCCTTATGCGGTCGAACAGGGGCGATTTGAGATCCATGATACCGGCGATTATGTGCGTTGCGACACGATCGGCAAGACCTTTTGCATCATAAATTAGCCCTCCAGAGACCAACCCGGCCGATATGTCGCGCCCTCGCCGACGGCGAGCGCTCCCGATGAACCGAGCAGGCATAACGGGAAAATCTTTCCCGAGCGTGCACATTCCGGCATTCCGGTGCTCGCCCCCACCATTGCGGCACGCGCCTCGTGGCGCCATATCGCCGGGTAGGCGGAAATCACCGCATGAAGACAACAGGCACAGGAAGGAAAGATCTCAGATGAGCATGCAATCCCTGATCGAAACGCGGTTGCGCGAGGCACTCTCGCCCACGAGCCTGTCGATCATCGACGAATCGCACCTGCATGCCGGTCATGCCGGGTGGCGCGAAGGCGGGGAGACGCATTATCGCGTGGAGATCACGGCGGAAGCCTTTTCGGGCCAGAGCCGTGTCGCCCGCCATCGCATGGTCAATGCAGCGCTCGCGGAGGCTTTCGACAGGGGGCTGCATGCCCTCGCCATGAAGACGCATGCGCCCGGCGAATGAATGTGGGGCGCATGCGGGATGTATCGTGCTTCGGCGCGCCGGGCCGGATCACTCCACCCGTGCGAAGATCAACCCGTCGAACATGCCACAGCTGGGACCGTCGGCGGCGAGCTCGAAACCGTCGGGCGCCGATGTGACCAGGCACGTCATCGGAAACTCACCCGGATCCGTCGCCTGGTCGATATTCGACATGGTGAACATGTCGCCGTAGACGCGCAGATCGCCGGTCAGGGTCCGTTCGTCGGCTTCGATCTCGAGGGTGAAGTCGCCATCTTCATTGATCGAGAGGGTGAAGCCCTCGGCGCGATAATCGCCGGCACCGAATGGCGCATCGGCGAAGACCGAATGAACCGTCTCATCGATATCGCCGAGCGCATCGACGCCCTCCTCGAACACCGATGAAGGGGCCGGCGGTGCGTCGGCGGTACGCGGCAGATCCTCCGGCATGCCCTCGGGCGGCTCGGGCATGGCATCTGCGGGCGCATCCGCGACCGCAGCGTCATCGGCGGGAGCCTCACCAGCAGGAGCTTCACCAGCAGGAACTTCGTCGGCAGGCGCCTCGGCGACCGGCGGCGGAGCCGGCTCTTCGGTCTCGGCCGTCTGTTGATCGCCACAGGCCGCAAGCGCCAGAATCGCGATTACCGGCGTGACTTTCAAAAATCGCATAAGAAAACTCCTGTAGCACCCGTTCCGAAGCGACCAGAACACGGTCGCCGATCCTCGGGACAGCAAATGCGGGCCCGATCGTCAACCCGAATTCACGCGTAGAAGCCCCGCTTGAGGTCAAAATGGTACACGACAAGCCCCACTGCAAGGGTTGCGCGGCCCGAAACCCGTTGACGGCGCGTCACATCGGGTTCGGGGGCGGGACCATATCCGGGGCGACGATACGCACCGGAGCGCGATCGGAAGGCACGAATCCCTGCCCGCCATCCGGCGCCTGTGCACCCTCTTCGCGGGTGACGACACGCTCGCTCTCCAGACCGTCGATCCGGATCCCGGCGGATTCGGTACCCGATGTCGGCGCTTCCTCGCTGATGCGCGCGGCATCCTGCGATGCTTCGTCGAAGGCATCGCTTTCGGCCTGATCCAGTCGCTGCGCGCGGGCGGCATCGCGCAATTCTGCCGGCAGCGAGAGCTCACGGGCGAGTGCGGTATCGACAAGGATGTCGCCCTGGCTGGTGCCGATCATGCGCTGGGCGCCCGACAGGGCTTCCGACCAGCTCTCGTCCTCACGGCGACACGAGCAGGTCGGATCGAAGGTGGTGCGATAACGAAACGCGTTGGGCATCGCGGTATAGGGCGTGGGGGGGGGGGGGGCGGGGGCGGGGCG
>JAFIEI010000041.1 GCA_020832565.1 Salinarimonas sp.
ACTCCCCTAGGGAGCGCCAAGTCTTGTTGCTGAACAATGCTTTTGAGCGCCTACAGATTTCAGCGCATCTTGCCTACAGGCTACCTCCTTCGTGTCATGTCGCCCCATTTCAGACAGGCGACGCGATACCATCAGGCACCCCCTTCCTGCAACGCATCGGCTCTCGCTGGTACGCTCGCATTACCGTACCTTCGAAGCTAAGCCCGTACCTAGACCAAACATCCGCAAGACCCTGAAAACGAGCGACATAGCAGAAGCCCGAAAGCGCCGATTGGATGCGCTGGAATGGACGTGTCGGAAGATCGAAGACAAGGCACGGGAGCTTGGCCTAGCACTTCCCCGGAAGGCTCCTTCCGTCCCCATTTCCTACGAAGCATCCAGGGCGAATCTGGCCGAGCTTGGTCCTGCCAACATCGCCATGGACCCGGACATGGGAGAAGAACCCAACCCCGCCATGGAGGGGTATATTGATAGCGTCCGTATGCGTGGCAAGTTCACCCCTGAACGGGATGGTTGCCGGGCGCGGGGTCACCCATTCCGAGCGCACGCCCTCGCCGCACGGGAAAGGCCCTCGAGCCTTTTCGGCATCCAGACCTGGATCGCCCTCCCCGATGATCACGAGGATCGTGGCCTCTACATAACCGAGGGCACCGTCGAGATTGCCGGGCAGGAATTCGAGGCCGGGCGCATGATGGTGTTTCGGCCCGGCGACCGGATTACGGTCAGGGCCGGCGAGCGGGGAGCGCGTCTGATGGCGCTCGGCGGCGCCACCATGAACGGGCCGCGATACATCTGGTGGAACTTCGTCGCCTCGTCACGCGAGAAGATCGAGGCCGCCAAGGCCGAGTGGCGCGCCGCCCGCTGGGGCAACGGCATGTTCGACCTGCCCCTGCAGGATCGCGACGAGCACATCCCGCTGCAATACCTTATAGGTTTTTTTTCCTGCTTCTCCTTCGGTTGCAGTGACTGATGATGGCGTTCCGTTGGTGCTTTCTTCGCCAAGTAGAACATGCTCAACCTGATTCCCCTCGATTGGCCTTAGTTGTGTCGGATTCCAGTTTCCTCGCGGGCATCCACCGTATCAGTCCAGATCATCGATTTCATGATCAGTCCCATCACCTGCACGCGCCCCCGGCGCGGCAGCATGGCCAACGACCATCCGAGAAACTTCGCCAGAAAACCCGGTCGTACCGTTCCTCGTCGTCCCAGTGCCGCAAGTGCACCCCGGGCGACGGTTTCGGGGGTCGCACTTTGCCCCATCTGCATTCCGGCCCGGCTTGCAAATCCGGTTCCGACCGGGCCCGGCGCCACGGACAGGACACTGACACCGAGGGGTTTCAACTCCGCACCGAGCCCCTCGGCAAAACTTTGCACGAAACCCTTGGTCGCCGCATAGGTGGCCGAGAACGGCGCGCCGCTAAAGCCCACCAGCGAACCAAAGAGAACGATCCCGCCGCGCCCTTGTTTGGTCATGCGTTGGCCAAGGCCATGGGTCAGCGCGACAACCGACCGGCAGTTCAGGTCGATCATGTCGAGCTCGCTGACGACATTGCGTTCGAGAAACGGGCCGATCGAACCGAAACCCGCCGCGGCGACGACGAGTCCGACGGCAGCACCATCGGTCCCGGCCAATAGCGAAGCGACTGCGTCCGGTTCGGTCAGATCCAGGGCGACGACCTGCACGTCGACGCCGTATCCGGCGCGCAGGTCCCGGGCCAGATCCTGCAGGGCGCTTTCCCGCCTTGCGACAAGGATGAGATCAAAACCCTGCTCCGCCAATTCTTCGGCAAAGGCGCGCCCGATCCCGTCGCTGGCTCCGGTGACAAGAGCGATCGGCCCGAAGCGATGGTAGAGGGAGGCGTTGCGTGATGGTTGGCTTGTCATGATTGTTCCTATCTCGTGCGACGGCTCTATTCGCCCGCAAGACGAAGCCGGTTGGTTGCGGGAATAGTCCGGCCTGCGGGCTCGCTCGGGGATTCGCGCCTGGAAAGCGTCAGCGCAAAGACCTGCGGTGTGAAAGCGAAGGCGAGTGTCACCGACAACACCACGCCGCCGGCGACGGACATGGCGAAGGGCGGCCAGAAGCCTCCGCCCCCGAGGATCAGCGGCAGAAACCCGCCGAAAGTGGTGATGGTCGTGGAGGTGATGTGCCGGGCGGAGCCCGCAACCACATCGACCATGGCCGCGCGATCGCCACGCGCAGCGCGCTCGTCCTGCTGCAGCCCCGACAGCACGATGAGCGCGGCGTTGATCGACACGCCTATCGATCCGATCACACCGATGATGGCGTTGATGCCGAATGGATAGTCGAAGATGGCGAGCGCCAGCATGGACAGCCCCGCCGACAGGCCGGCAACGGCAAAGGCGATCAATGTCAGCCGGAAAGAATTGAAGGTCATCACCACGACTGCAATCGCCAGGGTGATGATCAGGCCGAGCGGCGCGACCAGCGCGCGCACGGTACTGTCGCGCGCATCGCTGTCTCCGCCCGTTTCCAGCCTGACGCCGACGGGCGGAGCGTAGCCGCTCGCCTCCTTGACCCGCATTGCTTCGGCGAGAGCAACGGCGGGCAGGATACCGGGCATCAGGAAAGCCTGCACCGTATTGACCCGCTCGCCGTTGCGGCGCGTGATCGTGCTTTCCGAGGGCTCGAGCCGCAGCGTCCCGAGCGTGGCGAGCGGTACCGCCGGAAACCGGCCCTCGGCTGCGCGCCCGGAAGAACCGGGAGGCAGGATCGGCATGTCGCCGATGGCTACCGGATCGCCGCGCAAACCGGCGCCCAACCGGACGCGGATCGGCAGTTCCTCGGTTCCCTCGAGCAGCGAACCGCCTGTCACGCCCTCGAGGCCCGCCTCCATCTGACGCCCGATCTGGCCGAGGTCCAGGCCCAGAAGGCGTGCACGCGGTTCATCCACGTCGAGGGTCAGCTTGGGCGCTCCGCCCGCAATGCCACTGCGCACCATCGCGATCTGGGGCACTGTGGCCAGGAGACTTCGCAACTCGTCGCCCGCGAGGCGCAGCGCATCGATGTCCTGGCCGACGAGACGCAGTTCGACGGGAGCATTGACCGGGGGACCCTGGGTGAGGCCGCGAAGCACGAAGCGCGCCTGCAGGTAGGCAGGCGGAAGATCGCTCTGCAGCTCGGCCAGGAGCTCCTCTGTCGCAGCAGGCGAAGCCGTGCGGATGAGGGCCTGTGCAAATGCCGGTGCCTGATCGCGATCGCCGGCCATGTTGTAGTAGAAAGCCGGCGCCGACCGCCCCACGACCCAGGCCACATCGAGGATCGTGTCCTTCGCGGAGAGGAGGGCATCGACGTCACGCACCACGCGCAGGGTCTCGTCGATGGCGGTGCCGTTCGGCAGCTCGATCTCGATATGGAACTGGTCGCGATCGGTTCCGGGAAAGAATTGCGGGGTCAGGCCGGGCAGGGACAGGAAGCCAAGCACGGGCAAGATCAGCGAGAGCGCGATCGTCCTCAGCGGATGGGCCAGTGACAGCGCCAGAAGCGCCCGAAACCCACGCATCAACAGCCCGTCAACCGGCGCTGAACCGTCAGCGGGACGAAGCCAGCGCCCGGCAATGGCCGGGGTGATCGTCACGGCGACCACGAATGACCATGCCAGCATGACGATCACCGAGATGGCAATGGATCCGACGAAGTCGCCGGCAGGGCCCGGCAGCAGAAGCAGCGGCAGGAAGGAGAGGATTGTCGTAATGGTCGAGGCGGCCAGGGGCGCCGTGAGCCGCCGCACCGATCCCGCCACGGCATTGATGCGCGACAATCCCGCCCGCAGCCGTTTACCCACCTCGTCCGTCATCACGATGGCGGCGTCCACCAGCAGGCCGAGCGCCACGATCAGGCCGGTCACGCTCATCTGGTGGATCGGCACGGCCAGCGCATTCAAGGTCGCGACCGAGGCAAGCGTGACGATGGGCAAGACCATTGCCACGATAAGGGCGGACCGCCAGCCGAGCGTGACGAACAGGACAGCAACGACCAGCGCCACACCCATCGCCATGTTCAGCCCGACCTCGGCGAGGCGCTGCGACGTATAGCGGCTCTGGTCGAACACCGTTTCGATGGACAGGCCCCAGGGCAATGCCTCGGCCTGTGCTTCGACAGCAAGGCGGATCCCTGCCATCCAGCGGTCGACCTGCAAGCCCTCGCTCAGCTTTGCAGAGACGAGGATCGCAGCCTGACCGCGAAACAACGCAGCCTCCGCCAGGGGCAGACGCGGGCCGCGGGCAATATCGGCGATATCGCCCAGAAACGTCACCCGGCCTGCCGCATCCTCACGGAGAACGACCGCACGCAGCCGGTCGAGCGACTTGATCTCCCCGGTCATGCCCAGAACCAGATCGGTCTCGTTGCTGCGCAGCCGACCGGCCTGGATCTTCGCATCGGCCGCGCGAATTACAGCCGAGACGTCGTCAACCGTCAGGCCCAATGCTGCTGCGCGATCGGCATCCAGGGTGACCAGCACCTCTTCTTCCGGCGCGCCGTGCAGATCGACGAAGCTCGTGCCGGGTATCCGACGCAGCCTGTCGGCGAGGGCCTCGGCTTCTCTGGAGGCGCGTGTGAGGCTGAACCCCTCGGGCATGGTCAGAGCGAAGATTGCCGCATAGCCACCCGCGCCGTCGCTGTCGAATTCGGGCTCGAGAACACCGACCGGGAATTCCCTTTGCGCATCGGAAACGGCATCGCGCACCCGAGACCAGATCTGCTCGATCGTATCGGGAGGTACGGTTTCGACGAGTTCGACCGCGATGACCGAAATATCGGTGCCTGATACCGACTCGATTGTCGCGATTTCCGGAATCGAGCGCAGCTCGGTTTCGATCCGCGTCGTCACGAGCGCCTCGACACGGGCCGGGTCGGCACCGGGAAAAACGGTCGAGATCGTCGCGAATATGTTCGTGATCGTCGGATCTTCCTGCCGCCCGATAGAGTACAGCGCCGACATGCCCGCGGAGAGGATCACCAGAACGGCCAGCATAACGAGGCGCGGCTTGCGCAAGAACAGCGTATCCATCGCCTTCATTCCGCAATGTCGGCCACGAGCCGGCTCATGACGGGCTGGCCGGGAGCGACCCGCTCCGGTGCCTCGGTCACGATACGCGCACCCGGAGGCAATTGACCCCTGAGGAACACGCGCCGGCTGTCGCTGTGAATAACCTCGACTGCCGCCGGGCGGGCGCGCTCGCCCTCGGGCGTCGTCTCCAGCGCCATCACTGCCCAGCTGCCGCGCGCGCCTTCGCGCAATGCCGAAAGCGGAGCCCAGAAACCTTCCTCATCGACCTTCTGCTCGATGATCAGGGCAACTGTGTCGCCGAGGACCGGCGCGGCACGCGGCGGCAGTGTCACAACGACCGACCGACTGCGGGTGTCGGGATCCAGATCCGGGCGGATGTGGCGTATCTGCGCAGGGTGAACCACCCCGCCCAATTCCAGGGCAACGGTATCACCTGCCTGCAATCCGGCAGCCAGATCGGGCGGCAAGCCGACCCTCGCCCGCGCGGGAGCGGCATCGAACAGCACCAGGATCGTCTCCCCGGGCGCCACGGTCTGGCCCGGATCGGCAAGGCGCGTACCGATGCGGGCCGCAAAGGGCGCGCTCAGGACCAACTTGTAGAGCTGCACGTCGATCCCGGCAATGCGCGCCCGGATCGCCTCGATCGCAGCTTCGGCCCGCGCGAGCGCCAGCCGTGCCTCGTCCTGGGCAGCGACGGATCGAAAACCCCGTTCCGTCAGCGTGTTGTTGCGCGCGAGCGTCAGCCCCGCAAGTTCCGCATCCGCCGCCAGGGCAGCAAGGTCTGCCTCCAACGCCGCCCGCTCGGGGATCAAGGCGCTGGTATCGAGCCGGGCGAGGATCGTGCCGGCCGGGACCACGTCACCTTCATCGACCAGAACATGCGTGATGCGACCACCCGGTTCGAAGCCGAGATTGGTTCGCGCTGCCGCCTCGACCTGTCCGGTGAATCGGCGTGCGACCGTATAGCCGCTGGTGAATGCGACCGGTTGAACGCTGACGGTGGTCAGGGGGGCAAATGATTTCGCCGTCGCATCCGTTTGTGGCGACAAGAATGACAAGCCGGCGAGCACGGCGCCCGCGGCGCCGGCGAAAAACGCAAGGGTGAGGAGCAAATTGACGATCCGGCGCAACGCGCCCGGAGAGCCGGTTTTTTTTCGGTCTGCCATTATCTCCGCCCTGCCAAAAGTGAGTGTCTCTTACATAAGTTAGTGACGCTCACTTTAGCAAGCGGATTTTTGCATCGATCGCGGCTGCGAGGGTGCAGCAGGCGGAAAGCCCTCACTCCGCGAGATCGGCCCGCCCTTCGAAACAGATGCCGCCCCGGCAACGCTCGCTTCGGGATAACGCAGTTGCTCGAGTGTCCGGGAGGGATCGCGTATCGGACTTGCCGCCACAACGCGCTTGTTGCTGATCATACGACACGCCCCCGCTCCACCCAGATGGCGTGCACCTGCGACCAGTCCGGGACCTCCTGTGCGCGAAATCCGACGACTTTTCCGGTCGCGATGCGGGGAAACAGGCGCATTGCTTCGAGATGCGGGCCGGCAGTCAGGAAGGCCTTCATGGCCGCGCGATCGGTCCAGACCGAGAGCGTGTGGTGCACTCCGTTGATGGTACGCGCGTCGGCGGAGATATTTCCCGGAGCTCTGCGCGCCTGGTTCATGGATCGGACGGCGTGTATCCAGAAAGAGGGAATGTGCCAGACCCGCCGGACTTGCAGACCCGTGATGGAAACATAGACTTCGAGCGACATCCCGGGGCGCCTCCAATGATCGGTCCCACGCGTTCCGCAGCGGAAACCGCGACACACAGCCTGCGCTTGTCAGAGAATGTGAGAGCTGCTAACTTCAGTCAACAAGAAAGTGATGACCACTAACTTTTCCGAGAAAGCCAGCTCCTTGATGCCCGATGAATTCGCTGCCACCGACCCCGCGCTCGGCGTGACGCCGAAATCCGCCTATCACCATGGCGACCTGCGCGCGCAGCTGATTGCGGCCGTGCGGGAGCTGGTCGAGAGCCACGGGCCGGACGGTTTCTCCGTCGCCGAGGCCGCACGACGCGCAGGCGTCAGTTCAGCCGCGCCCTACAAGCACTTCAAGGACCGACACGAAATCCTTCGCGGCGTGGTGAGTGAAGCCATGGACCGGCTGCGCGGCGCGATGGAGGCGGCGGCGGCATTGCATCCGCCGGGATCGATCGAGGCGGTCGCTGCGATCGGACAGGCCTATGTCGATTTCGCCCGGGCCGAGCCCGGCGTCTTCCGGCTCGTCTTCGGCCTCACGGAAGGACACGAGAACGCCCCGGATCTGCTGGCCAAGGGTGAATGCTGTTTCGGCGTGGTCGTGCAGGCCGTCGCCGCCAGCCTCGGGTCGCAGCCCGGCGACCCGAATGTCCAACGATGCGCCTATATGCTGTGGTCGTTCGTTCACGGCCATTCGTTCTTGAATATCGACATGAAGACCAAGGTTACGACCGCTGAAATCGACGATTGGGAATATCTGATGAGGGTCAGCCGCGCGATCCTCGATCAATCGGCGCGGTCGTCGAAATGACTTGCTGCAGGACGAGCGTAGCGGTCCCGAGCACTCACGGCGCGGAAATACGACATCGAGGCGAGCAGCCGGTTCAGAAACTTCTGGCCCGCATACGCGGGGCGATCACCGAGAACTCGGTGACGATCAACACGATCGTGCGCGCCATGGACCCTGCGGCACAGCCGGTCCTCCTACTGTTGCCGGCCCTGATCCTCGTCACACCGCTGAGCGGCATACCGGGATTATCTTCGCTTGGCGGGCTGGCGATCGCGCTCGTCGCAGGCCAGATCCTGCTGGCCCGTCCCGCGATCTGGCTTCCTGGATTCCTGTTGCGGCGGCGGGTTTCGAGCGACCGGCTGCACAAGGCGCTGACCCGCCTCGATTGTCCGGCGCGGTTCATGGATCGCGCGACGATGGCGCGCGCAAGCTGGTTTCTGGCTTTTCCGGGCAGGCAACTTTCGCTGGCGATCTGCATCCTGTGCGGCTTGGCGATGCCGTTCCTGGAGCTGGTCCCGTTTTCGGCAACGGCGCTTGCCTTGGTCGTGGCGGTCCTTGCCGTGGCGCTTCTGGTGCGTGATGGCCTCCTTGCCGCCATCGGCCTGGGCGGATTCATTTTCGCGATCGTGATGATCCTGAAGCTGGCCGCTTCCTGATGCGCGACGAAAGCCTGCGCTCCCCGAACATGATGAACCACGTCCGCCACCGGCATGCCTCGGTGGCGCAATATCAGGACACCTGCCGGTAATGCTCATGGCCGACCTCGACCAGCGGATGGACTATCGGCGGATCCCCGATGCGGCGCACAGGGCTTGGTATCTCGGAATGGTCGAGGCCGCGCTGGCGGCGTGACGACGGGTCTGCGACAGGAACCGAGTCGAGCAGTCGCCTTGTATAGGCATGCGCGGGATTGCGGAAGACCGCGTCCCGCGGGCCGATCTCGACAATTTGCCCCAGATACATGACGGCGACGCGGTGGCTGATGCGCTCGACCACTGCCATGTCGTGACTGATGAAAATCAGCGCAATCCCGAACTCGGCCTGAAGTTCAAGCAGCAGATTGACCACCTGCGCCTGAATCGAGACATCAAGCGCAGAGACGGCCTCATCCGCAACAATGATGCGCGGATTCAGCATCAAGGCACGGGCGATTGCAATGCGCTGACGCTGGCCGCCGGAGAATTCATGCGGATAGCGCTGCCGACTGGTGCGCGGCAGGCCTACCCGGTCAAGAAGCATGTCGATACGAGCCGAGCGTTCCACCGGCTTCAATTTCATCAGGTTGCGATGGATGATCAGGGGCTCGAGCAGAATGTCTTCGACGGTCATGCGCGGATTCAGTGAGGCATAAGGGTCCTGAAAAATCATCTGGATACGAGAGCGAACGGGGAGCATCAGATGCGGGCTCAGCGCCGAGATATTCCGGCCTTCAACAATAATGTCGCCTGCAGTCGGCTCGACCAGCTTCATGATCGAACGCCCGCAGGTAGACTTGCCGCAGCCGGATTCTCCGACCAGCGACAATGTCTCCCCTTCGTGCAGCGTGAAGCTGACCTCTTCGACAGCGTGAACCATCCCGGTCACTTTTCGCAACATGCCCTTGCGCACGGGGAAGCGCGTGGTCAGCTTGTGAACCTCCAGCACGCGTGTGCGACGCTTGTTATGGCTTGCCGGCGGCAGCGCGGTGGCTGGCAGTGCGGTTTTCCCGTCACCCTCCGGATCAATTACCGCAAAGGGTTCGGGGGCCGGTTTCCCGGCCATGCTGCCCAGCCGTGGAATCGCTGAAAGCAAGGCACGGGTATATCGATGGCGCGGCGCGGCGAATACTTCTTCGGTTGGCCCGTCTTCAACCTTGCGACCATGATACATCACGACCACGCGGTCCGCGATCTCAGCCACAACACCCATATCATGGGTGATGAACAGCACAGCCATGCCGATCTCGGCCTGAAGTGATTTGATCAGCTGCAGGATCTGCGCCTGAATCGTGACATCCAGCGCCGTCGTCGGCTCATCTGCGATCAACAACGCCGGGCGGCAGGCAAGGGCGATGGCTATCATCACCCGCTGGCGCATGCCGCCGGACAGCTCATGCGGAAACTGGGCGAGCCGCTTTTCGGCTTCGGGCATACGCACGAGCCTTAAGGTCTCCAGCGCAATGCGCCGCGCTTCAGCCTCTCCGACGCGTTGGTGGAGCCGGATAACCTCCGTGATCTGCTGGCCTATGCTGAGCACGGGATTGAGCGATGTCATCGGCTCCTGGAAAATCATCGAGACCGTGTTGCCACGCAGGTTGCGCATCTGCGCCTCGGGAAGGCTGACCAGATCGAGGGTTTGCCCGTCCACACGCAGCCTTACCTCGCCCTTACGGACCTCGCCGCCCATGAAGTCGATGAGGCGCATGATCGATCTGGCCGTCACCGACTTTCCCGACCCCGATTCGCCGACCAGAGCCACCGTCTCCCCGGGTTTGATCTGGAACGACACGTCATCGACGGCTACCACATCACCATCAACGCTGGGGAACACGCTTGTCAGACCACGAACATCGAGCAAGGGTTCAACACCGGAAGTATGGTCCATTCGGGTCATCTCTTGGTCTCCAATGTCATACGGGCCATAAGCGCGGAGTTGCGGCGCCGTGGATTGCCTGGGACCATGCGAGCAAGGAGCATGCCATGATGCCTGTCAGGAAGGCGACGGTCGTCATGCCGGTCGGCGCGATGCACGCGGAGGATTGAGATGGCAACAGGCAAATCCGGGGTTTTCTCGACAGAGCTGACGACAAGGGCGCTGGAGACATTTTTGACGGTCTGCGATACCGGCACCATGAGCGCCGCCGCTCTGGCCCTTGGTGTCAGCCAGGCGGCGGTATCGCAACAGACTGCCCGCATCGAGCGGATTTTGGATGTGCGTCTGTTCGAACGCACGGGAGCAACCCTTGTCCTGACACCTGCGGGCCTGCAGCTGCGCTATCACGCAGTCCGTATTCTTGAAGCCGCGCATCAGGCTGAAGTCGCGATGCTGCGCTATCAGGGCGTGCTGGTGCCGCGCATCAGCATCGGGCTGATGGAGACGATGGCGGATGTGCTTGAGTTGCCGGTGATCGAGACGCTCAAGCCCCTCGCCGGGCAAATCAAGATCGTGGCGTCACCACAGGCGAGATTTGACGAGGCATTGCTGGATGGACGCCATGATATCGTGGTGCTGGCTCAGGAGGGTATGGTCGAGGGAATGCGCTGGTTTGAACTGGTCACCGAGCCGGGCGTCCTGCTGGCACCGAAGGGTTTCTTCCGCGGTGAAATCGAGATCGAAGCGTTGGCCGAAAGGCTGCCCATGGTGCGCTTCAGTTCCCAGCGCAAGCTGGCGCGGCTGATCGACACCTATCTGCGCCGGATCACGCTGGGGGTACCCCGGCGTTTCGAGTTCGACCGGGTATCCATGATCGCGCATACGGTGGCGGCCGGTGATGCGTGGGCGATCACAACGCCATACGGTCTGCTGCAGGCCGGCGAAAGCCTCGACAGGATCGACGTCCATCCCCTTCCGCCGCCGGGCCTCAGCCGGACGATCGTCCTGGGTGCGCGTGGAGAGGAGCTGTTGAATATCCCCGACAAGCTTGCGCAGCAATGCCGTCTGGCACTGCGTCATGCCCGCGACACCCGGATCTCCCGCTTTGCGCCGAGGGCGGTTCAGGACATTCGGATTCCGGGGGGCTGACGCTCGCTGTTGCAGAAAAAGGCGAAACTGTGAGCAGGGGGCATAAGTTTTTCTTATGAAGGTAGCTATATAATTGATAAATAATATTTAATTTACATTTCTCTATCGGCGAAATCGCTCGGGTCATGCCCATGAAGTGATCAGGCGGCCCTGCGCGCAGACTGGCGCGCCAGCCTGCAGACGGGGGGCCGCATGGCCTGTGGCGCGAACCGGATAACCCGGTCAGCCGGGAATCCTGAATCGCTCAAAAAATTATATATAAAACAACAAGATAAAAGATTATTAACGAAGTTGGCACGGCTTGTGCGACGCACCATACCGCAAGGCTGTCTGGCACAGCTCCACCTTATTACGGCGTGGGCAGGCGGGGCAGCGGGCAGCGGTAGCAGATGCAATCCACAGGAGGTTCTATAATGCCGGCCAAACGCAGCTTCGCAATTGTTCGCGGCCTCGGAGCCGCAGCTGTGCTGGGAGCAACTCTCGGAGTTCCCCAGTCCGTCAATGCCACCGAGCCCTCGGCACCAACGCGCGTAACCGTGGCCGTGACCGAGACAATCGCGGGGCACAACCCGCATGCTGACAGCGTCTCGATGATGAACGGCATCTGGTGCAAGGTCTACGGCTGCCCCGTGACCTATGATTTCGAGACCGGCACATTCAGCTCCTACATGCTGGAAAGCTGGGGTCTCAAGGATCCTGAGGAGCCGACCGTCTGGGCGTTGCAGATCAAGGACGGCCTCATGCGTCACAACGGCGAGCAGCTGGTGGCTGCCGATATCGCCCACTCGATTGACCGCATCGCCAACGATCCGAATTCCCGCCAGACCCAGAATGTCCGCCAGGTGGTCGAAGTACGGGTCATTGATGATCTCAATCTCGAGGTCGTCACTGACCAGCCCATGGTGACGCTGCCGACATTTATGCAGAACTGGATCATCACCTCCAAGGCGCTCTACGACGAATTCGGGCCGCAGGTGGCCGACCGCGAGCATCCGCACGGGATCGGGCCCTACCGCCTCGTTGATCTCAGCATCGGCAATTACCTGGTGCTGGAAAAAGTCGCCGATCATCCGCGTGCGCATCCCGACAACCCCGACGAGGTGATCCTGCGCATCATGCCCGAACCGGAACAGCGGGTAACGGCTTTGCTGAATGGCGAGGTTCAGGTCGCCCAGTTCATACCGCCGCAACTGGTTCAGCGGGTCGATCAGGCGCCACATGCGGATATCGCCTGGGTGGATGCCATGGAGATCATGTTCCTTGCCATGAATCCTGAGACCCCGCCCTGGGACGATGTCCGCGCCCGGCGTGCGGTCGCCTATGCCGTCAACCGTGAGGCGCTGGTGCGTGCCCTTCTCGGGGGGCAGGCGACAATTCTGAACGGTCCTGCTGGCCCCGGCGTCGTCGGTTACGACCCCGACATGCCCACCTTCTATGATTATGATCCCGCCAAGGCGCGTGCCCTGCTCGAGGAAGCCGGTCTGGTCGGCGTCGAGATCGACTATTACGCAACGATCGGTCGCTACATCGCGGATCGCCAGATCAGCGAGGCCATCGTGCCCATGCTGGAGGAGGCGGGCTTCAATGTGAACTTCCGTACGCCGGAATGGTCCACCTTGTGGGCCGATGTGCAGGATGGCGGGGTGCCGTTCTACTACATGGGTCGCGGCAGTGTGGTGGATCCCTCTGCCGCCCTGTCGCAGTATTTCGAGACCGGTGGATCGCCGCGCATCGCCTATTCGAATCCCGATCTTGACGCCCTGTTCGCGCGTGAACGCGCCGAGTTCGATCCCGATCAGCGCGACACGCTCCTGCGCGAGATCTTCACGCTGCTCGCCGAGGACGCGCCGGCCCATTTCCTGTGGCGCCACCGTATGGCCTGGGGCGTGTCGAACGACCTCGAATATGACCCGCGCCCCGATGCCCGGCTCGAGGCATGGGACATTTTCGTCCGCTGACCCTTCGTTCAGCCGCACGCCTGCGGGGGTGCGGCTGCCCATCAGCCACGATGACGGAGGCCGCACATGCTCGCCTATACCGCCAAGCGCCTGATCGGCACGGTGCCGGTGCTTTTGCTGGTTACCCTGCTCGTATTTGCCATGATGCATGCTGCACCCGGCGACCCGGCTACCATGCTGGTGAACGAGGAGGCGACACCTGAAGAAATCGCCGAGATCCGGGCGCGCTGGGGGCTCGATCAGCCGATGATCGTGCAATATCTGCGTTTCGTTGCTGCGGCGCTGACCCTCGATTTCGGCGAGAGCTTTCGTTACGGCGTTCCGGTTTCGGAACTCATCGCCGAACGCTTTCCCGCAACGCTCGAACTGGCGGTCTATGCGACACTGATCGCGGTTGTGATCGCGGTACCGCTTGGCGTCTGGGCCGGTGCGAGGCCAAATTCCTGGATTGACAGCGCCGGATCATTCTTCGGGTTCTTCGGCATTTCGATGCCGAACTTCTGGATGGCCATCATGCTGATCCTGCTGGTGGCCGGGACCCTGAACTGGTTGCCGTCAAGCGGGCGGTCAACCTGGGGCATCGTGGTGCCGACCGTCACCGGCTTTCGTACCATCGACGCGATCATCGCCGGCAAGTGGACGGCTTTTCGTGATGCCATGGCCCATCTGCTGCTGCCCGCCTTCGTGCTGGGTATCAACATGACGGGGATTCTGATGCGCATCACCCGGTCCTCGATCATGGAGCAGATGAGCGAGGACTACATCATGACCGCGCGGGCCAAGGGCCTGAGCGGGCGGCTGGTTCTGTGGCGCCACGGCCTGCGCAACGCGCTGGTCACGATCATCACCATCGTCGGCCTGGAATTCGGCGCCTTGCTGTCGGGCTCGATCATCGTCGAGACGATCTTTGCCTGGCCGGGTATCGGAGCGCTGCTGCTGCAGGGTCTCGGCGCCCGGGATTATCCGCTGATCACCGGGGTCGTGATGGTCTACACGCTCCTCTTCATCTTCGTTAACCTGTTGGTGGACATCCTCTATGCCTCAATCGATCCCCGCATCAACCTCGACCGCTGAAACGGCGGGGGCTGAAACGGCGCGTCAGGTTCTGGCGCGTCAGGCTTCAGCGCGCTGGCGCGCTGCCCTGCGTCCCTGGCTGACGGTCAAGGCGGTCTCGGCCATCATCGTGCTGGCGGTCTTCATTACATTCGCGCTGTTTGCGCCCTGGCTGGTACCCTTCGATCCCAACAGGCAGAATCTGATGATGGCTCTTACGCCGCCGCAGTATTTTGACGGGCCGCACTTTCTGGGCACTGATCATGTCGGTCGCGATATTCTCAGCCGCATCATCTATGGCGCGCGTATTTCGCTGCTGATTGCGGTTGCGGTCGTCGTTTTCTCGGGCATCGTCGGCATAGTCCTGGGGTTGATCTCGGGCTATTTCGGCGGCTGGGTTGATTTTGGCATCCAGAAACTGCTGGAAGTCTTCTGGGCCTTTCCGCCGCTTCTGCTGGCCATCACCATCGTCGCCTTTTTCGGGCAGGGACTCACCGTCCTGATCGTCGCACTCGCAATACAGCGCTGGATCCCCTATTGCCGCGTCGCACGCGCCAATACGCTCAGCCTGAAGGAACACGAGTTCGTCATGGCGGCCCGCTCACTGGGTGCGGGGCATACCCGCATCGTCGCGCGGCATATTGCGCCCAACCTGATGCAATCGGCCCTGATCATCGGCACCTTTGCCATGGCGACGGCCATTCTCGCAGAGGCCGCCCTCAGCTTCCTCGGCCTCGGCGTGCCGCCCAACATCCCCACCTGGGGCGCGATGCTGTCCGACGCGCGCTCCTACATCTCGACATCGTGGTGGATGTCACTGTTCCCGGGCCTTTGCATCTTCCTGACTGTGCTTGCGATCAATCTTCTGGGCGATGCCCTTCGCGACAATCTCGACCCGCGCCTGCGCCGGTCGGGGAAGGCCTGATCCGGTGGAGGCGCCTGTCCCCCCCGAGATCAAGGTCGCCCGGGGCTGGCGCGGTGTCCTGCACGATGTGCCGGGGCTGCCCTTCATCATGGTGACGGTCGCGTTGCACATGATGATGTTCGGCATGCTGACGCCGGTCATGGCGCTCTATGCGCAGGGCTTCGGCATCGGTGAGTGGCAGATCGGGCTGATGATCACGGTCTTTGCCATCGGTCGGCTGGCCGCTGACATTCCTGCCGGCCATGCCGCCCCCCGTATCGGACTTGCCCCGCTGCTGTGGGGCGGTCCCTTGCTGTGTGGCATAGGCTCGGTAATCGGGGCGATCGGTCCGGACTATGTGACCGTCCTTGCCGGTCGGATGCTTCAGGGCGTCGGTTCAGGCATCTACATGACCGCAGCCACGATATTCTGCGCGCGATCCAGTTCACCGATCAACCGGGGGCGGGTCATGGCCCTGTTTCAGGGGGCCTTGCTCTCCGGCGCGGCCGCTGGCCCGGCTCTGGGCGGTTTCTCAGCCGGGCTGCTGGGGCTTGCCGGACCATTCTGGGTGTCCGGCGCAATCGGATTGGTCACCGCATGCTATGCGTTCTTCGCCTTCGGGCGTAGCGATGAGGCGGATGCGCCGCGTCCGGTCCGACACGGCTTACGCGGCTCGACCGCTTTGATGCTGATGCTGCCGTTCCTGTGCGTGCTGCTGGTGAACTTCGCAATCTTTCTGACACGCACGGCGGCGCAATGGCAGATGATCCCTTTGATGGCCGCCGATCGTTTCGCCATGCAAGCCGATGCGATCGGGCTGGCCCTGACGCTGTCGGCACTGACCAATCTCGCCGTGCTGCCACTGGCCGGTATCCTCGTTGATACTGTGCCGCGCGGGCGGATCATCGTCGTCTCGCTGCTGGCTGCGGCGGCAGCGCTGGTGCTGATCGTGTTGGCAGATTCGGCCCTCGGCTTCTATCTGGGCATGATCGGCATGGGCGCAGCAACCGGACTCGGCGGTCCTGCCGTCGCGGCGCATGCGGTTGATGTCGTGTCTGAAGACGCCATCGGTCCGGCGATGGGAATGTTACGGTTTGCCGGCGATCTGGGGTACCTGATCGGGCCGTTATCGCTCGGCCTGCTGGTCGACCTCGCGCTGGTCGGCCATGGCGGCGCAATCCTTATCAACGCCGCCCTGCTCGCTGCCTGCAGCGTCATTTTCGCCGTATTTGCCCGCGCTCCCCGCGCGGGCCTGCCTCTGCAATCCAGGAAAGGAGAAGGCCATGAGTGAACGGATATGGGACAAGTTTCTGACAGAGCGCGACAAGGCGGTATTCGCCGCCTCAGGCTATGGCGCGCAAGGCGCCTGGGGCGAGCGCCCGGCCCTGTTGGTGATCGATGTGAACTACGCGTTCTGTGGCGAGCGCCCGACACCGATCCTTGAATCGATCAAGAAGTGGCGCACCAGCTGCGGGGAGGATGCATGGGAGGCAATTCCCGTGATCCAGCGTCTGATCGGGACCTGTCGCGAACGGGCGATTCCGGTGATCTACACAACCGGGCAGCGACGCGCCGACAACTGGGATAGCGGTTCCTGGAGCTGGAAAAACAACCGCCGCTCCGAAGCGCCGAAGGTCGACGGCTCGAATCGTGACGGCAATGCAATCATGGATGAGATCGCCCCGGGTCCGCGCGACCTCGTGGCACTGAAGCAGAAGCCCTCGGGCTTCTTCGGCACACCTTTGCAATCCTGGCTGCAGTTGCTGGGTTGCGACAGCGTGATCGTGACGGGAACAACCACCTCAGGATGTATCCGGGCAACCGTGCTCGACGCCTTTTCCATGAATTATCGCGTGACGGTGGTGGAAGACGGCTGTTTTGACCGCGCCCAGGCATCTCACGCCATCAACCTTTGCGACATGAACGCCAAATACGCCAACGTCCTCCATAGCGAGGAGGTGCTGGATTACCTGCGTGGCGTTCCGCAAGGGCTGTTCGACCTGCCCTCGGGCAGCGGCATGACACAAAACGCAGCGGAGTAAAGCCATGCAGGACGAAATGAACCACAGCTGGGATCCGTTCCTGACCGATCGCGACAAGGCGGTGTTCAAGGCAAGCGGCTTCGGCGCCACCGGCGGCTTCGGCAAGCGCCCCGCAATCCTCGTGATCGACATCAACTATGCCTTCACCGGCGAACGGCGCGAGCCGATCCTGGAGAGCATCAAGCACTGGTCGAACTCCTGCGGCGAGGATGCCTGGGATGCACTGCCCCACGTCCAGAAGCTGCTTGAGGCCGGTCGCAGCAAAGGCTTGCCGGTGATCTATACCACCGGTGTGCGGCGCCCGGATGGCTGGGACGGCGGCTCATGGCTGTGGAAGAACAGCCGTGGCGGTGAGCGCAAGCAGACCCGCGACACACAGGCGCGGGATGGCAATGAGATCAACGAACTGATCGCGCCGCATCCGCAGGACATCATGGTCTACAAGCAGAAGCCCTCCGGCTTCGCCGGCACGCCGCTGTTGTCCTATCTGACTTTGCTGCGCGCCGACAGCGTCATCGTCGTCGGCACCACGACTTCGGGGTGTGTCCGGGCGACCGTGATCGACGCTTTCTCCCACAATTTCCGCGTCGCGGTCATGGAGGAGGGCTGCTTCGACCGAAGCCAGGCGAGCCATGCCATCAACCTGTGCGACATGCATGCCAAATACGCGGATGTGGTGAGCACCGACACAGTTGTCGATTTCATAGACAGCTTGCCCGACGGCCTGTTCGCCGCAACGGCACCGCAGGCTGCCGAATAGGCCATCCAGACTGCGGGATCACGGGAACGCGGCGCGGCGGGTAAGCCGTCGCGTCGCAATGCGAGGACATCAACAGATGAAGATCAAGAAGGCGGACTGGGTATTCGTGGGCGTGGCGCTCGCATCGGGTGCAGCGTGCTGGACGCTGCTCGGCCCTTCCGGGGTGCGCGCAGGTCTTCGCGATGCGGGTGATCTGCTGCTGATGATCTTGCCCCAACTCGGAGCAGGTCTGCTGATCGGCGGTCTCGTGCAGCAATTCGTGGACCGCGAGCGTGTGGCAGCGATGCTCGGCCAGAATTCAGGCTTCCGGGGGCTGGGCCTTGCCTCAATGGCCGGGATGCTGACGCCGGGCGGGCCTTTTGCGTCATTCCCGTTGGTCTATGCGCTTTGGGTGGCCGGTGCCGATGCAGGTGCGCTGATCGCCTTCATCACCGCCTGGTCATTGATCGGCATCAACCGGCTTGTCATCTGGGAGCTGCCCTTCATGGGCGCTGATTTCGCGCTTCTTCGTTTTTTCGTCAGCCTGCCCTTGCCGATACTGGCCGGGCTGATCGCGCGCTGGCTGGTTCAGGCCACGCCACTGAAGATCCGCGAGGCGCCGCGCTCATGACCCCGGTTGCCTTGATCCTGTGGGGTATCGTGACGTTGATGGCGGCGATGGTTGGCGCGCGCAAGGGTACAGCGGGGCTGCGCGGAGCCGGGGTTTTCGCCTGGGGGCAGGCGTCATCACTGGCAATCCGGCTGCCCATGGCGCTGCTGGCCGCTTCATTTCTGACCCAGATTCTGCCGACCGACATGGTTGCCGATGTGCTCGGCCCCGAGACCGGGCTGTGGGGCATCGTGCTCGCATCCGTGGTCGGCGGATTACTGCCGGGCGGGCCGATGCTGTCCTTCCCGCTCGCGCTCGTCATCTGGCAATCGGGCGCCGGCGAGGCACAGACCGTGGCGTTGCTGGCCGGCTGGTCGGTCTTTGCCATGCACCGGATGCTTGCATTCGAGGCTCCGATGATGGGTTGGCGCTTTGTTGCGTTGCGCCTGTTGTCGAGTTGTGCGTTGCCCGTGCTGGCCGGCCTGCTGGCCGCCTCAGTGCTGGGCCTGTTCGAAATACTATTCCTCTGAAACCACCGAAAAGGAGAAGCAACCATGACACCTGATCGCTTTGAAGACCATTGCTGGAAAGACGCGGTGCCGCAAGATCTGATCGATCTCTATGCGCCCTATGCACGCGAGACGTTTGTCGGGCCGAAGCCTGCTCTCTTGTGCATCGATTTCTACAACATCGTCTATCGCGGCGGTGCAAAGCCACCGCTGGAAATCCAGGATGAGCACCCAAACACGTGCGGCATGTATGCTCACGCATCCATCGAGCCGACGAAGAAGCTGATTGCAGCAGCTCGCATGGCCGGCGTCCCGATTTTCTACTGCACGCAGGATTTCCGACCCATGAACCGCCCAGCGGGTGTCGGCTCGACGAAGCGACAGAAGGTTGCCTGGAAGAAAGAGGATTTCGACATCTATGAGCCTCTGGCACCGCAGGAAGGCGACGTGGTGATCTACAAGCAGCGTGCCAGCATCTTTCAGGGCACGCCGATCATATCACATCTGAATTATCTGGGTGTTCAAAGCCTCATTGTCTGTGGCGAGAGCACCTCGGGTTGTGTCCGGGCATCGTGCGTCGACGCTTATTCGAACGGCTTCCACGTTTCGCTCGTCGAGGAGTGCACGTTCGACCGGCATGAACTCATCCACAAGATCAATCTTTTTGACCTGCACCACAAATACGTGGATGTGATGCACCTTGACGAGGTCGTGCAGCATCTGGGCAGTTTCTCGGAAGGGAAAGTTGCGGCTGAATAATAAGGCGCAGCGCCTATGTCTGCACCGCAACGGCTGGTCGGGGCTCCTTCCATGAAAGCGAGGAGCCCCGACCGGAGAAGAAATCGCTGATGCCTTTTCATTGACGGACACCGGAAAGCCGGGACGACAACCCTGCAGTCGAGCCGAGGAGGTGGGCGTTCCACAGTCGAGTCCCGGCGCGGCGGTGATCGACTTTCATTGATTACCGAGGCCGATTTCGAAAAAACAATCTGAAATCGAGACCACTCATAGTCATAGTAGTTATGATACTGCAGGCGAATTTGAAGCATGGAGAGAATGATGCGTCCGACACGGCAAATTCCGCACAGCCGCCTGGGCCGTTCGGGCCTGTCAGTTTCGCGCCTTGGGCTCGGTACGATGATGTTCGGCGGGCGTACGTCTTTTGACGAGGCCGACCGTATCCTGTCGGATGCGTCCGATATCGGCGTGAATTTCATCGACACCGCAGACTCGTACAACAGTGGCGCATCTGAAGAGGTTGTCGGGCGCCTGCTTGCGGGAAAGCGGTTCGATTGGATTGTCGCGACGAAGCTGGGCAATGCGATGGGCAACGGATCGCATTATCGCGGCTTGTCGAGACGTTGGATCATGGAAGAGACGGAGCGGTCGCTGAAGCGCCTCGGCATGGAGGTGATCGACATCCTCTACCTCCACAAGGAGGACAACGATACCCCTCTCGAGGAGACGATACGCGCGATTGCGGACCTCGTCAGATCGGGGAAAATCAGATATTTCGGAGTTTCGAACCACCGCGCATGGCGTGTCGCACGGATTTGTGCGCTTTGCGACGAAATCGGGCTCGATCGGCCGGTAGTCTGTCAGCTCTACTACCATGCTTTGAACAGAACTGCGGAGGTGGAATTGCTGCCGGCATGTTACGCCCTCGGTGTCGGAGCCGTGGCTTACAGCCCCCTTGCGCGCGGCGTCTTGACGGGCAAATATCAACAGGGCCGGGACGCACCTGCCGACAGCCGCGTCGGCAGTGGTGACAAGCGGATTGCCGAAACGGAATATCACCCTGCCAACCTGGAAGCGGCTGCCGCCCTGAAGAAATATTGCGATACGGCAGGACATAATCTGGCAGCCTTTGCCGGCGCCTGGATCCTCGCGAACCCGCTCCTGCACGGAATTGTCGCCGGACCGCGGACCCTTGAGCAATGGCACGGTTACGCGGACGCCTTTTCCATCCAGATCGGCAGGCAGGATGAACGGGCTGTCGAACAGATCATACCGGCGGGCACCTGCGCGATCCCGCATTATGTAGACCCGGCATATCCCCCCGAGGGGCGGCCGGGAAATTGAGGAATACTCCTTGGCATCGGTCGTTTGCGGGCCGTCGGCGGGAGCGCACCACGACAATGCGCCATTCAACGCTGCGATGGAGATCGAGGTGACAAAGCGTTTCGCCAAAGAAATCGAAGAGGCGCTCGGGACGGATATGACGCCTGCGGTCGAGGTGAACGAATCATCGCCCGCCGAATTGCCCTCCTGCTTTGCAATGTCGGATCTTGCAGTCTCGTCGATCCGTTCGGCCGCTGCGGAACTGGCCGAAATTGTCGGAGCGCAGACCGTCGCCCTGGACTGCCGGATGGCGCTTCAGTGGTTTGGCATGACGCTGCGACCCATCAATTGGGAGCTGCCTTCGGCCTGGGATCCGGTTGCGGGAGACTACAAGACGGCAGATGGCTGGATTCGGCTACATACCAACGCACCGCATCACCGCGAGGCGGCGCTCCGTGTTCTCGGCTGCAAGGCAGACAAAGGCATCGTGGCCGGGGCGACGCGGGGCTGGAAAAGAAGCGAACTCGAACAAGCAATCGTGGCCGAGGGAGGCGCGGCCGCGGCGATGCATGGATTGACGGAATGGGCCGAGCATCCGCAAGGTCGAGCTGTCGCTGCCGAGCCTTTGATCGCATGGCGGGAGGTTGGAAAGGCTTCTGGACCGGTCCGTTTGGCGGGCCTGCGCGTTCTGGACATGACGCGCGTCCTGGCAGGACCTGTGGCAACCCGCTTCCTTGCAGGCTTCGGGGCGCAAGTTCTGCGCATCGACCCCCCGTGGTGGAGCGAGCCCGGCATTGAGCCGGAGGTAACCGTCGGTAAACGGCGCGCCGGACTCAACCTGAGAATCAAAGCGGATTGCCAGATTTTCGAAGCGTTGCTCGCCCGGGCCGATGTCCTGGTACATGGATACCGGCCCGGCGCGCTGGAAAGATTGGGTTATGGCGAAGATCAACTCCGGCGGCTCGCGCCCGAGCTGATCGACGTTAGCCTCAGCGCGTATGGCTGGACCGGGCCCTGGGCAGGACGGCGCGGCTTTGACAGCTTGGTGCAGATGAGCTGTGGCATCGCCGACGAGGGCATGCGTCGCATGGGGGGCGAGCGGCCGGTATCGTTGCCGGTGCAGGCACTCGATCATGCAACAGGTTACCTGATTGCTGCGACTGTGCTGCGCGCATTGCGAATCCGCCGGGCAACGGGCCGGATCTTTTCAGGACGACTTTCCCTTGCAAGGACGGCGGCACTTCTGATCCGGCAGGGCGCGCGCGACTTCATGGGTGATGGGCTCGAAGATCGTGCAGAGGATCTTGTGCCGGAAATCGAAGAAACCGATTGGGGGCCTGCGCAAAGACTTCGGTTCCCTGTTTTCATCGACGGGCGGGGCCCGGTTTGGCAACCGCCGGCAGGGGTGTTACGTGGTGACCCACCTGAGTGGAAAAGATGATCACCGCTCCAGCCGCAGCGTGGGACGATCAATCGTTTGAAAACTCAATTCTAATAATTAATAATTCTTCGAACCACATTGCATGCCCAGCCCGTGGCCTCTACCCGATTGTACGCCGGAGCGCCTTCCCGATCAATTCCAGCCGATCTTGCCCGTAGAACATGTCGCCGTCGAGGAAATAGGTCGGCGAGCCGAATACGGATCGGGCGACGGCCTCGTCGGTATTCGCGGCATAGGCCGCGCCCTCTGCCGGGTCGTGCCGGGCGCCATCGAGGAGCGCCCTCGCGTCGTAGCCGGCTTCGGTGATCAAAACCGAAAGCGTTGCAGGATCCGAAAGATCGGCATCGTCGCGCCAATGGACTGTGAGAAGGGCATGCGCAAGGTGATCGACATCGGTCCCGGCAAGAATGCCCGCGATGATCACGCAATTGGGCAGGGTGATATCCTTGCGGTGATGCATCGGCAGATGGCCGATCACGGGGGCATCGCGCTCCTGGCTCCAGCGATCGATCTCACGGCCGAAGAAGTAATCGATATGTGCCCGGCTGCGCTGAGAGATCGGCTGCGCGCCGCCTTCGCGCACGACACGCCGCAAGTCCATCGGGCGGTGGATGATGAGGCAGCCGAAAGACCTCGTCATCGCCATCAGCCGCACCGATCCGAGATAGGCGAAGGCCGAATGCGCGGAATAGAAATATTCGATCGAATTGTTCATGGCGACGTCCCGCTCGTCGGACCGATCGTCCGCATTCCGAGTATCGCGAGCTTGCCGTGCATTGAGCAAGTTGAATTGGCAGGCCGGCTCGGGGACCGGCTGACCCTTTGGTCCACCGGTGCAAGGCGGATCACGCAAAGGAGCTGAGAATGTCGATGTCCGGCAGTGATGATTCAAACGATATTACCGAGCAACATCAAAGCATAAGCGGGCGCCTTCCCTAGCTTCACCGCCGGCGATCGATCGATGCTCACGGAATTGTCAACGCGGTTCAGTATCGCATCGCGTATTCTCAAGTAGAATTAGAAGAAGCAAAGCTTCCAAAGCCCGGGAGGAGCGATCGATGTCCTGGCGGGCGCGATCGGCCCGCTCGTGCATGCCGAGATCATGCGGCGCGTTCCCGGCGCGGGCGATTCCGGGGTGCTGGCTTGCCCGATCGTCCGCTTCCGCGACCCGAAAGGAGCGTTCCGGCATGCCCTGATCTGTCCGTCGCAGACGCAGGGCTGGGACGATGCGGCAATCACCTTCGCCCGTGCCGTCGGAGGCGATGTCAGCTTCGGCTTCTTGCTACACGCCGATCCTCAGCGACCGGGTCGCGGGCTCGGTCTCCCGGCCCGCCTGAGCGAAGACCGGGTCCAGGCCTTGCGCGAGGCGGCTTCAAGCAAGGAGGCCGAGGGCCACGATGGCGGCGGTGCGCTGGCCGGCATCGGCAAGCAGGTTCACGTATGGCCGGGCGGTGGAACCGGACATTTCGTCTATCCCGACCCTGATCGTCCCGATGCGATCACGCATATCGACATGGTGGTGCTGCCCGAGCCCAACCAGGCCTTCGCGGAAGACGTTCCCATCGCCGGTACGCAGGTCACGGATGTCCTGCCGCGCCTGCTGCAGTGTTTCCACGTGGGACAAGCCGTTCCATCCGCAGCCTCGCACGATGCCGCAGCCGTGGGGCGCCTCGCTCAATGGCTTGAGGAACGCCGTCTCCTGCGTGTGGCCGAAGCCGCACTTCCGGCTATCGGCGAGACCCTGCGTGCCGCCGCGACACCGGGTGCTGCCGGTCACGCAGCCGGGTCCGATGCAGCCGTGGCGGATCAATCGAGATCGTCCGGGTCGAAGACGGGTGAGGCGGCGGCAGCGCCGCTCGCCTGAGATGCGGCGCGCGGGGTATCCGATACGAGCGCGCGTGCGCCGGCAAGGCCGGCGACGGCGATCATGACGGGGGCGGTCAGCGCGACCCCGATGCCGTAGCGCACGGCCCTGCTGCTACCGAAACTCCAGAACCTTGCATTCATTAGCACCCGTACGACGCAGGACGCTGTGCATTTGGTCACATGAACCAGAGGAGCATTCCGATCAGGAGGATGTCACCAGTGCCAAATTGCACTCGGATGTGACGACGAAGCGCAATTCACCGCCGACATCATGGAGCGGTGCTCGATTATGACTGCTACGGTTACCGCAAATCCGCTCAGGAGCCGACCGATGCATTATGTTCGCGGACGCGAACACGCGGAGATCGCGGGCGCGGGAGCGCCTGAAGGGTCGACCTGCTCCAGTCCCGCGATCACCGCCCGAGCGAATGCGTCGGTGCCGGCCTCGCCGCCCATGTCGCGGGTGCGGGTTCCTGGCGCCACGACGGCATCGTCGATTGCCTTCTCGATCGCCGTCGCAGCCCGGCGCAGTGCCGGAATCGCGTGGCGTGCGCCGAGCCAGTCGAGCAGCATTGCTGCGGAGCCGATCAGGGAGGCCGGATTGGCGATGCCACGCCCCGCGATATCCGGTGCCGAACCGTGTTGTGCCTGCGCCATGGCATGGGCGTCGCCGGCGTTCAGTGATGCGGCGAGTCCCAGGCTGCCGGAGAGCTCGGAGGCCTGGTCGGAAAGGATGTCGCCGAACATGTTGGTGGTCACGATGGTGTCGAAGGCGCCGGGGTCGCGGATCAGCAGCGCTGCCATGGCATCGACGATCACCTCGTCATAGCGGATCTGCGGATATTGTGCCGCGACCTCCCGGCAGCTGGCGAGGAAAAGCCCGTCACCGAGCTTGAGCACATTGGCCTTGTGCACGGCCGTCACATGCTGCGCCGGGCGCGTCGCGGCATGCGCGAAGGCGACGCGGGCGATGCGCAGGCATCCATCCCGGCTGATCTTGCGCACAGAGAGTGCGAGATCGGGGGTGGGCATGAATTCGCCCGAGCCCACTGCCATGTTGCGATCGGCGTAGAAGCCTTCGGTATTCTCGCGGAAGATGACGCAATCGAACGGCTTGCCGCATGGCGGCGGGACGCCGGGGCGGGTGCGCGCGGGACGGATATTGGCAAAGAGATCGAGCTTGCGCCGCAGCGTACCCGACGGGTTGACGCCGCCCTCCTCGCGGGGTGGATAGGAGGCCGTGTCGACCGGGGCGAGCAAGATCCCGTCGGCGGCTTGCGCCTGCGCGACGATGCGCTCGGGCAGTGTCGAACCCTCCCGTTCGAAGGCGGGCAGGCCGACTGCCTCCATGGTGAAGCGCAGGGGGAGGCAATAGCGGGAGCTTGCGGCTTCCAGCACATCCAGCGTCGCCCGTGTGATTTCGGGGCCGATGCCGTCCCCGTCGAGCACGAGAATGTCGAGTTCATTCGTCATGACGCAGTCCCCTCCTGGCGCAGCCTCGCGTGTTGGGCTTCGCGGATCAGGGCCGCGAAGCGGAAGAAGCCGTGCGCCATCTTCGAATACGGAATCAGCGCGAAGAAGGCGAGCACGGAGCCGAGATGAATGGCCAGCAGCGGAGCCACCAATGCCGTCCCCGTCGCCGCATAGAGGGCGAGCCCGGTGAAGGAGACGAAGAAGAGCAGGAGCACGAAGCCCATCTCGCCGCCCCAGACCCGTTTCGCGCCGAGCTGCGGATCGGCCCTGGTCTTCAGCCAGGCCAGCCCCGCCGTGCCGATGCACAGCATGATCCCGCCTGGTATGCCGAAAAGCTTGGGCAGGCTGAACAAGCCGTAGGGCGCCTCGGTGCCGAAGCCGTAATGCAGCACCGTGCCGCTCGAGGTCGAGGCGAAAGCGAGCAGGAAGCCGTAGAGCGTCAGCTGGTGAAACAGCCGGCGTTTGTTGGAGAAACGGTCCTCGGCCTCGAAATTGCAGCCCTGTCCCTGTCCGCCGTCGAGATTGCGCATGGTGCCGGCTGATTTCCCGGCGGCGATGATATCGGACAGCCGCACCCGCTCACCGCCGATCTCGCGCCAGTAATCCCGCAAAGCCAGCGCGACGATCGCAAGCGGCGCGAGGAAAGCGGGGGTGAAGATCGCCACCATCGCCCCGTGGGAGAGATAGGCGTAGAAACCCTCGCCCGATACGGGCCGCAAGGCCGCGAGCGCGCCGACCAGGGCTGCGAGTCCGAGCGCCAGAGCTGCGGCGAGCGCGACGCCGCTTTCGTGAAACAGCGCTCCGAGCGCGCGGGGGCGCATATGGCGCTCCCAGCTCTCCTGGCGTACCTCGGCGAGGGCTGCGGGGAGATTGACGGCGAATTCGTGCGGGGGCGTGTACTGGCAGGCATAGTAGCAGCCCCGGCAATTATGGCAGAGATTGGCGAGCTGGGTGATGTCGCCATCGGCAAAGGCACGCTGGCGCGCGATCGCGGGGAAGACCGCGCAATAGCCCTCGCAATAACGGCAGGCATTGCAGATCTCCACCTGGCGCCGCGCCTCGGCGATGGCGGGCGCGCCGGCCGGCGTCGTGCCAGATGCGTCAACCGACATGCGCTGCGGCCTCCCGTCCTGCGATGCGTCCGAAGACGGTCCCGATGGTCATGCCGAAACCGGCGAGATAGCCCTGGCCGAGGATCGAGCCGGCCATGATCTCACCCGCCGCCCAGACATTGGCGAGCGGGCCCCGAGTAGTCTGGACCTGCGCATCGGCAGAAACCTTGAGCCCGAGATAGGTGAAGGTGACGCCGGGGCGCAGGCTATAGCCGTGATAGGGCGGCGTATCGATTGGCCGCGCCCAGTTGGTCTTGGGCGGCTCCAGCCCGTTCGTGGTGAGGCCGTCCTTTTCGGTGGGATGGAAATCGCCGGGCTTGCAGGCGGCGTTGAAGCGCGCGACCGTTTGGGCCAACCTGTCACCGGAAATGCCGAGCTTCTGCGCCAGCCCCTCCAGCGTATCGGCCACGATCGGCGGAAACACCGAGGGCATGAACAGATCGATGCTCTTTGCATCGATGATGGAATAGCCCACCTGGTCCGGCTGCGCCGCCACCAGCCGCCCCCAGATGGCGTAGCGCTTGGGCCAGACATCCTCGCCCTCGTCGTAGAAACGCTCACCATCACGGTTGACGACGATGGAGAAGGGCACACAATCGAGCCTCGTGACGATGCCGCCGTCGAATTTCGGTGCGCGCCCGTCAATGGCGACCGCGTGGCACTGGGTGGGATCGCCGACGCTCTCGGCGCCCTGCTCGAGCATGTCCCTGAGCACCACGCCTCGATTATAGGGCGTGCCCCGGATCAGGAAATTCGCCGCCGCCGGGCCCCAGGCGCGCGTGAGCCAATCGAGATCAGCCTGGAACCCGCCGGAGGCGAGCACCACCGCCCTGCCCTCGACGCGGACCGTCTCGCCGTCCATCATCACCTCGCAATGGGTGAACCGATCACCCTCGAGACGCACATGGCGAACCTCGGCATCATAGTAGATATCGACGCCGAGATCCTCGCATCGGTTGTAATAGGCGTTCACCAGCGCCTTGCCGCCGCCGAGGAAGAAGGCGTTGGTGCGCGACAGCGACAGCGTGCCCGAGAGCGAGGGCTGGAAGCGCACGCCCTGCGATTCCATCCAGGGCAGGCACTCTTCCGAGGAGCGGATGGCCAGCCGCGCGAGGGTCTCGTCGGTCGCGCCCCTGGTGACCAGCATCAGATCCTCGAAATACTCGTCCTCGCCATAGGTCCCGGTCAGGACCGAGAGCGGGCCTTCATGCATGCAGCGGAAATTGCGGGTATGGCGGGAATTGCCGCCGCGATAGGTCTTCGGCGCACTTTCCAGAATCGCCACGCGCGCGCCGGTCTCGGCAGCGTTGACCGCCGCGCACAGGCCCGCATTGCCGCCGCCGACGACGATGATGTCGTAGCGGTCGGGTCGTGCGCTCATAGGGCCCAGTCCCCCTGATCGGCGCGATCGCGAAAGCGCAATTGCCGCATCCGCCGGCGATGCGCGGCCTCGATATGCGCGCGCATGATCGCCTCGGCCCCGGCACAGTCCCGCCGTCGCAGGGCGTCGAGCAGGGCTTCGTGCTCGATGATTGCTTCGTCGGCCCGCTCGCGCTCGGCCAAAGTGGACGGGCCGAGGATCAGGAGCGTCTTCTGCAGGGCGGCCATGGATTTGGTGAGGAAGCGGTTCTTGGCGGCGTCGAGCAGGGTGAGATGGAACTGCCGGTTGAGGCCGTAGACCAATGCAGTATCGTCGCCCGCCTGCGCCATTTCCGCATTGAGCGCGGCGAGCTCGGCGATCTCGACCTCCGAGGCCGCCCGCGCCGCCAGCCGCGCGGCGGTGCTCTCCAGCACGGCGCGCATCTCGTAGAGTTCCATCACCTCGGCGTAATCGAGACTGCGCACGGCTGCGCCGAGGCGTGGCAGATGCACCACCAGCCCGTCGGCCTCCAATTGCCGGATCGCTTCCCGGATCGGTGTGCGCGATACGCCGAACCGGATCGCGAGTTCCGTTTCGATCAGCCGCGCTCCCGGCTGCAGGTCACCGTTGCGAATGGCGTCGAGTAGCTTCTGATAGGCAGTATCGCCCTGGGAGCCCGTTTGTGCACGGGCCATGGCGCGGGCCTGGGATGATCGTCCCGCATCATCCTCTGGTCGGACCGTGGCCGGCATGGCGGCTCACCTCGTCTGGTCGAATACAGTATGCGAAAGTATACAGTTGTATGCAATAACGGGTCAACCCGAACCCGTGCGGCTCAGCTTTGCGCTTGCGGCAGTCGAATGACGAAACCCGCACCGTGATCCCGAACGCCGCGTTCGCCGTCATGTTCGTCACCTTGCTCCATCCACGCCGTTCCGCCGTGCCGTTCGGCCACCGCGCGCACGATGGCGAGGCCGAGCCCGCACCCGGCACCGCCATCCTCGCGCAGCCGTGCGAAACGCGCGAATATCTTCTCACGGGCCTCCTCGGGTACGCCCGGACCGTCATCCCAGACACGCACGATCAATTGCCCCGCATGTTCGGGTGCCTCACCGACAGCGAGACTGATGAGGATCCGCCCGCCATTACCGGAGGTACCGTAACGAAGTGCGTTGTCGATGAGGTTGTCGAGCGCCTCGCCGAGCATCAGGGCATCACCGCGAACCATTCTCGCGCTCGGCCCCGTAGTACGGTCCTCGAAACCGATCTCGACCCCTTTCGCCAAGGCGCGCGGGGCGCACAGGCGCCCGGCATCGGAGACGACATCGCCGAGATCGAGCGGCGTCAGCGGCTCGTCAGGCGTCTTCTGGCTGACGCGATCGAGGCTGAGCAACTGCTCGGTCAGGCGCGAGGCGTGGCGGGCCGCCTGCGCAAGATGGGTGACGCGCATGCGCAGCTCGCCTTCGTCGGGCGCGCCGGCGGCCGCTTCGGCCTGGGCCTGGATCGAGGCTATCGGATTGCGCAATTGATGGGCGGCATCGGCGATGAAGGCGTCGCGACGCTGAAGGGCATCGCGCAGCCGCGCGAAGAGGGCGTTCATGGCAGCCACCAGCGGCCCCGCCTCACGCGGGATCGGGCGGCGGATCGGGCGCAGCTCGTCGGGAGAGCGCAGCAATACCGCTTCGCGAAGATCGGTCAGCGGCCGCAAACCCCAGATGATGCCGAACCAGACCATGCCGACACCGCCGAGGACGACGAAGAGAAGCACCGCGCCCGCCTCCAGGAGCAGCCGCAGACTCAGGGCCTGGCGCTGGGATACGGTCTGCCAGACCTGAACCGTGGTCCAGCCGTCGAATTCCGGGTCCGCGATGAACTCGCGCAGCAGGATGACCCGCACGGGAGCCTCGTAATAGGCGGCATCGAAAAAGACCGGCTGCCCGCCGGGCAGATCCTTGCCCTCGGGGTCGATCGGGGCGTCCGAATAGCCGGCTACGAAACGCCCGTCCGCGCCGGCGACCTGGTAGAAGATCGGATCGCCGAGTGCCCCGACGAGGGAGCCCACGAGCGCATCGGCGAGAATGTCGCCCTTCGTCAGCATGACTTCACGCGCCACCGCATGGGCGACCACGCGCAGCGTCTCGTCGTAGAGGGTATTGGAGACATCCCGCGCCAGATGGTAGCGCACGCCCGTGGCGACCACGGAGAGAATGATCAGCGGTGCGAGGATGATCAGGAACAACCGCAACCGCAGGGACATGCTGCGCTTCGCGTTCCGCATGGAAGGCGGCGTATCCTTTTTCATGCCGAGTCCGTTTCCTGCATGACGTATCCAAGGCCGCGCAGGGTGCGGATGCAGATCCCCGTTCCCGCAAGCTTCCGGCGCAATCGGGAGACCAGCAGTTCGACCGCATTGGTCTCGATATCCGCCCCCGTACCGTAGAGCTGGTCACACAACGCATTTTTCGACAGAACGCGCCCCTGGCAATCGAAGAGTGCGGCAAACAGAGCGAACTCCCGCCGCGGCAGCTCCAGCGCACCCTGTGGCCCGATCAGCCGGCGTCCGGCCCGGTCGTATTCCAGCGCGCCGATGCGCTCCAGTGTCCCCGTGGAGGTGCCCCGCCGCCTTGCGAGTGCACGTACCCGCGCCGCGAGCTCGGCCATTTCGAACGGCTTGGTCAGATAATCATCCGCACCGGCATCGAGACCCGAGATCCGGTCCTCGAGCGTCGTGCGAGCGGTCAACATGATCACGGGTGCGCATTCGCCGCGCCCGCGTATTTCACGCAGGACCGTGATGCCGCAGCGACCGGGCAGGTTGATGTCGAGTATGGCGAGATCGCAGCCCTGGGTCGCAATGAACTGCGCGCCGGCTTCCCCGCAGGAGAGCCAGTCCACCGCATGCCCCTCGTCACCCAGAGCCTGGATGATGCCTCGGGCAAGCAATGCGTTATCCTCGACGAGCACGATGCGCAATTTTCCCGCCCCTGACAGCTTCCCGACAGTTTTCGTCGCTATTGTATCGCTGTCTCAGAGTTTTGACCAAAAAACCGCTACAGGTAAACAGGGGGGAACAATCGTATCCAGCTGTATCTCAGAAATCTCTGGCAGTTTTGCACTGCAGCAATTCGTGCATGACCTGACCCGGTTTTTCTGAATTCCGGTAGAGCTTTGGTCAAGTCTGAATCCATTCGGCGTCGAGATCGAAAACGGTCCGGCATCGGCGGCAAGATTGATTCCTAGGGAGGGAAGAATGCGAACATTAACGAAGATCACGCGCCGTGGCGTCTTCGCCTTGACTGCGGCGGTAGCGGGTATCGCCCTGACCGCGCCCGCCAAGGCAGAGGTTTCATTTGCCGGCCAGACGGTCGAATGGATCATTCCGTTCAGCACCGGCGGCGGCTCCGATACCTGGGCACGCTTCAATGCACCGTTCCTGCAAAAGCATCTGCCCGGCAATCCGGACGTTGTCGTCGTAAACGAGCCCGGCGGCGGCTCCACGCGCGGGACCAATCTGTTCACCCAGCGCGCCCAGCCCGACGGGCTGACCATTCTGGGTACCTCCGGCTCCACCCAGTTCCCGTATCTGCTGGGCGATCCCCGGGTGCGCTACGAGTATCAGGACTGGGAAGTGGTGATGGTCGCGCCGACCGGCGGTGTCGTCTACACCACCCCTGCGACCGGCGTCGACTCGATCGATGACATCGCCGAATTGCAGGGCCAGCGCCTCGTTTATGCCAGCCAGGGTGCGACCTCGCTCGATCTGGTGCCGATGCTCGCCTTCGATCTGCTCGGCCTCGACGTGCAATATGTGTTCGGCTTCCGCGGACGCGGCGACGGCCGCCTCACCTTCGAGCGCGGCGAGACCAATATCGACTACCAGACCTCCTCGGCCTATCTGCGCAACGTAACGCCGCTGGTCGAAGCAGGCGACGCGGTACCGCTGTTCACCTGGGGTATCCTCGACGAGGACGGCAACCCTGCGCGTGACCCGACCTTCCCCGATCTGCCGATCATGGAGGAAGTCTACGAAATGATGCATGGCGAGCCGCCCTCCGGCCCGGATTATGAAGCCTATCAGGCCTTCAACACCGCCGGATTCGCTGCGCAGAAGATGGTCTTCCTGCCCGAAGGCACTTCGCCCGAGATCGTCGAAGCCTGGCGTCAGGCCTTCCGCGACATCTTCGAAGATCCGGAATACCAGGCTTCCGTCGAGGACGTGCTCGGCGCTTACGGCCAGGTCACCGACGGCCCCGCGGAAGCCCTGTTCCGCCGCGGCACGCAGATCAGCTCGGAAGTGCGCGATCGCGTCGTGAACATGCTCGAGACCGAGTACAACGTGCGCCTCGGCGAATGAGCCGGCAACCCGTTTCCGCCCCGGACCTCTGCGCCGGGGCGGAAACATCCCTTCGAGAATGCTTCTGACCCATGCCGGCCGCCCCTGGCGCAATCCGGCCGGAGATCGTCGTCATGGTCGATGTCTTCCTCTCCGCGCTCGCCGAAATCACCACGCTCAAGCATATGTCGTTCCTGCTGGTCGGCGTGATGCTCGGCCTGATGGTCGGGGTTTTTCCGGGGCTGGGCGGCATTGCCGGACTGTCCCTGCTGATGCCTTTTCTCTACGGGCTCGACACCACCTCAGCGCTGGCCCTGCTGATCGGCCTCGTGGCGGTGATCCCGACATCGGATACCTTCGCCTCCGTGCTGATGGGCATACCCGGCTCCTCGGCCAGCCAGGCCACGGTGCTGGACGGCTTTCCACTCGCCAAGCAGGGCGAGGCGGCGCGAGCGCTCTCGGCAGCGTTCTTCTCGTCGCTCGTCGGCGGCATCATCGGCGCCATCATTCTCACCGGTTTCGTCTTGATCGCGAGGCCGCTGATCCTCGCCTTCGGATCGGCGGAACTGTTCATGCTCTCGATCTTCGGCCTGTCGATGGTCGGCGTGCTGGCCGGGCGCTCCCTGGTGAAAGGGCTCTGCGCCTGTGGCATCGGGCTCGTGATCGGCTCCATCGGCGGCGCCCCGGCCACCGGCGAATTCCGCATGGTGATGGGGATCGACTACCTCTATGACGGCATCCCGCTGGTCATCGTCGGGCTCGGTCTCTTCGCCGTGCCGGAAATCGTCGACCTTTTGCGCCGCAACCGCCCCATCGCTGCCGACATGCGCCTCGGCTCGGGTTGGTTCGCGGGGGTGCGCGACTGGTGGCGCAACTGGTTCCTCTCGGTGCGCTGCTCGGGGCTGGGGGCCGTGATCGGCGCCATCCCCGGTCTCGGCGGAACCGTGGTCGACTGGATCGCCTATGGCCATGCGGTACAGAGCACCAAGGACAATCCGCGCTTCGGACAAGGGGACATACGCGGCGTGATCGCGCCGGAGAGCGCCAACAACGCCAAGGAAGGCGGCGGCCTGTTGCCGACGCTGATGTTCGGCATTCCCGGCTCCGGGGCGATGGCGATCTTCCTCGGCGGCATGGTGCTGCTGGGAATCCAGCCCGGACCCTCCATGGTCGGCGCCAATCTCGACATCACCTACACCATCATCTGGTCGCTGGCGCTGGCCAACGTGCTCGGCGCCGCCCTGTGCATCGCGCTCGCCATCCCGATCTCCCGCCTTACGCTGATCCCGTTCCAGCTGCTGGCACCCTTCATGATCACCGTTATCTGTCTTGCCGCCTTCCAGGCTACGCGGATTCTCGACGATCTCGTGGCGCTCCTGGTGATCGGCCTGATCGGCATCTACATGCGCCGCTTCGGCTGGCCACGCCCGGCGCTGCTGATCGGCTTCGTCATGGCGCCGCAGGCAGAAACCTATCTTTATCAGGCTGTGCAATTCTACGGCTGGGGCTTTGCCACCCGCCCGGGCGTGCTCATCATCCTCGCCATCACCCTGATCTCCTTGTGGATCGGCATGAAGGCGCGAGTCGACGACAGCGCCGGCGTCGCCATGAAACAGACCGATCCCGATGCCCCCGCCCCGAGCCCGGTCGCTGCCCTGCGCCGGCGCTGGCCGCAATTCGCCTTCGCAGCATTCGCGATGGGGCTTTTCGCCTTCGCCATCAGCGACGCCATGCGCCAGAGCTTCCTCGGGCAGGTCTTCCCGCTGACAATCGCCTCGATCGCAGCCGTGTTCGGCGCCACGGTACTGGTGATGCTGCTCTTCTCGAGGGATGCCGCACCCGTCGTCTATGATCAGGAGGAGGCACCGGAAAACGCTGCGGAAAAGGGCGTTCGCTCGTTGTGGAGCGGCGCCTTCTGGATCGCGTTGCTGGTCGCATTGACAGCCCTGGTCGGATTTTTCCTGGCGATGCTCGCCTTCTTCCTGATCTACCTGCCCGTGCGGGCACGGACCGGGCCGGTCAAGACGCTCGTGCTGACCGCTGGGGCCGCCGCCTTCGTGCTGGCCCTGGCCAATGCGCTCAATCTCAACTTCCCCTATGGTCAGTTGCAGGACATAGTTCGCCTGCCCTGGCCACTGCGTTGATCGGAGCCCGTAATGCGCCAGCGCGCCATACCCTTTCACTTCCTGCGCGGAGGCACCTCGCGCGGACCCTACTTTTACCGCGCGGACCTGCCGGGGGATCGCGAGACGCTGAGCCGGGTTTTGATCGCGGCGCTGGGCGCGGGGCACCCGCTCAATATCGACGGGATCGGGGGCGGCGTCGCCGTCACCACCAAGGTGGCGATGCTCTCGGCCGGCTCGGACGGCTGGGCGGATGTGGATTATTTCTTCGCGCAGGTGAACCCGCACGAGCACGAGGTGGATTACCGCCCGTCCTGTGGCAACATCCTCGCCGCCATCGGCCCGGCGGCGATCGAAATGGGACTCGTGCCCGTCGAGGGGCTGCAAACGCGGGTGCGCATCCGCGCGGTGAATACCGGCACGCGTGTCGAGGCAATGATCGAGACACCCGACGGCGGGGTGGCCTATGACGGCGAGACCGCAATCGACGGGGTGCCCGGCACCGCCGCGACGGTGCGACTCGACTTTCTCGATACGGCGGGATCGGTCTGCGCGCGGATGCTTCCGACAGGTCATGCGCGCGAGCTCATCGAGGGGATCGAGCTCACCTGCATCGATGTCGCCATGCCGCTGATGATCGCGCGGGCGGTCGATTTCGGGGTCACGGGTTACGAATCGCGCGAAGCGCTCGATGCGAATGTGGATCTGCTCGCCCGGATGGAGCGCATCAGGCTGGAAGCGGGAAGACGCATGGGGCTCGGCGATGTCGCGCGCTCCGTCGTCCCCAAGATCGCCTTGCTGGCTCCGCCGCGCGCGCCGG
>JAFIEI010000101.1 GCA_020832565.1 Salinarimonas sp.
CCCGGGATACGCCCGTCTGGCCCGAATGACGGGCCCCCAAGGCTCTCATGCGGCTCTCATGAGGGCCTCAAGCGGGCGATGCCACCGCCCGAGACGTGGGCATCGCTTCGGTTACACGCATGTCCCGCCGATCGACGATCTTCACCAGCGCCGGCAGAACCAGGATGTCTGCGAGGAAGGCCGATGTGATGATGATGACGCTCAGCAGGCCGAAATTCACACCGGACTGCATCGAGGCGAAGAAGAAGATGCTGAACCCGCCGACGAGAATGACCGTGGAGAGCAGGAGCGCACTGCCGACCTTGCGTGTTGCCTGGTTCAGCGCCCGGTCCACGCTCATCCCGGCCCTGCGTCCGCGTTCGTAGCGGACGAGATAGTGGATCGAATCGTCGACCGCGAGGCCGATCGTCACCGATGCGACGATGAGGGCATTGATGTCGGGATAGATGCCCATCGCCTTCATCACCGCTCCGCCGATGAAGATCGGCAGGACACTTGCGACCGTGGCCAGAAGGGTCATGCGCATGTCACGGAAGAGCAGGACCAGCGCGAGCATGATGGTGCCGAGCGCCAGGCCGAAGGAGATGACCATGCCCTGGGCGATGAGGGTCTCCAGCCGGTTGTAGAGAACGAGGTCCCCGGTGAGCATCACGTCGAGCGCCGGCCAGTTCTCGGCGAAATCAGCCTCCATGCGGTTGACCAGAGCCTGGGTCTCGCTCGCCGACATGTTCTGCGCGCCGACGGAGATGCGCATGAAACGTTGATCGACACTGATCTGGTCGCCGAGGCTGCGCTCCGGTCCGGCATTTTCGTAGAGCAGAAGCATCTGTGCAGAGGCTTCGGCGCTGTCGGGAATGCGGCGATAGTCTTCGTTGCCGTTATTGAGCGCAACGTTCATCTGCTTGATGTATTGCAGCGCCGAGCGGGGCTTTCCGGTTCCGTCGTAGCCGGCGAGCGACGTTTCGAGGGCATCGGCATCAGCGAGGAAGTCAGGATTGAAAACCCCGTTCTCGCGACCCGAATCGAGCATGATCTCGATCGCCTGCCCGCCACGGAAGACCTCGTCGAAATAGTCGAAATTCTGACGAAACTCCGATTCCGGCTTGAACATGCTGACGAAATTGGTGTCCAGCTTCAGGCTCAGCGTGGCGCCGATGCTGCCGATGAAGACCAATGCCGCAATCGCCGTGACCGTGACGGGATTGCGGGCGGAAAGGCCTGTCATGCGGGTTAGGACGGTCTCGCCGGCGGCCTCTTCGTCACCCCCGGCAGCCCGCGCCCAGGACGGTGCCTTCTTCGCGGTTGCGAGAATGGCCGGAAGCAGCAGGAAGCAGAAGAACAGGCACGAGGCCACGCCGATCATCGCGAGGATACCGTATTGCCGCAGTGGTTCCAGCGCGGTCACGGTGAGTGCGATGAAGCCGAAGATCGTGGTGAGCGCGGCGAAGCTCGCCGGGCGCGCAAGGCTCAGCAAGGTCCCCTCGACGGCCTCGAAGCTCGTCATTCCGGTGCCGAGATAGCGGTAGAACGCCATCATGAAATGCGCGCATATTCCCACGCATATGATGATGATCAGGAAGGGCATCAATCCATTCGCGGCCGTGGTCGGCCAGTGCATCAGACCTTGGATGCTGAACACCACCATCACGGCGCTGAAGATCACCATGATCGGCCCGACGACAGAACGAAAATCGCGGAATACCAGAAGGTTGAGAACCGTGACCAGAACGAGCAGAAGCGGGTAGAACAGGATCTGGTCCTCGATCGTCCCGCTCGCCAGCGCGTGTGAGATATAGGGTCGACCGAATACCGTGACGGCGATGCCCTTGTCGTCATAGGCCTGTATTTCGAGGAATTCGTCGAGGGCATCGATCAGCGCGAGATGATGGTCGACGCGCCCGCCCTCGACCAGATGGAGCTCTGCGATCAGAGCCGTGTGGCGCATGTCCTGCGTCACGAGATCGCCCACGGCGATCGGCTCGCCCGAAAGCGTGCGTTCTACGGTCTCCGCCGTTGCGGAATCGGGGATGAGGCCGAAGGGCGGCGCATCGCGGTCCACGAGATCCTCGATGGTGAGGATGTCGTCCTCCGCGCGGATATACTGGTAATTGATCAGCGACTGGACATCGACGACCTCCGCCCGGGTGAGCAGAAATTCGTGGATGTCGCGCAGCGCCTCGAGGGGTTCGGCGGCGATCACGGATTCGTCGCTTGCGGAGGATACACCGACCAGAAGGTTCTGTGTGTCGCCGAACTTGGCGTTGAGCCGCTTGAAATCCTGATTGATCGGGTCGTCGTCGACGAACCACATATCAGGAGAATGGGCAAAATAAATGTTCTGGGAGGGAGCTGAAGCCAATACGACAAGGATCGGCGTCAGCACGATAATCAGCCAACGAAAGCGGCAGATCCCGGCAGACCAGGCACTGATGATTTTTTTCATAACATTCTCTTCTGGGGGTAGAGAGCGGCTAGACGGCCGCTTGCAGAGCAGGGATTTCGATCGCCTGAAGCAGGTCGCGGACGAGATCCGCAGGTGATTCCAGGCCGACGGAAAGGCGCAGGTAATTCCGCCGCGACTGGCTGACGAAATACTCGGCGGTTGCGCGGTGCTCGAGGGTGCTGATGACGGAGCCGAAGCCGGTGGCGTTGGTCCACATTTCCGTTGCCGCGCACAATGCGCGACAGGCCTCCGCCGGCAGCCGCATGTCGAGGCCGATCAGGGGGCCGAAGCCCTTGCCGGTCAGATTGCGGCAGGCGCTGTCGTGATCGGGATGCGCCTCGAGCCCGACATAGCGCACGCGGGCGATCTGTGGATGGTCCTGCAGCGCCCGCGCCACCTCGAGCGCATTGCGTGAAGCCGTCTCCATGCGAGGCTGCAGAGTGGCCAGGCTGCGCTCCAGAATCGTGGCATCGCGCGCAGACATGCCGTTGCCGTGCAGCCAACGGATATGGGCGACCCGGCGCCAGTGCGGCGTATCGGTGGCACAGGAGATGGCACCGCCGAGGACATCATTGTGCCCGCCGAGGATCTTGCTCGCCGAGTGCACGACGTAATCCGCCCCCAGGGTGAGCGGCGTCATCAGGGCCGGGCTGAGGCACGTCGCGTTCACCGCGAGCATGGTATGGGGCGGCAATATTCTCGCCAGTGACGCGATGTCGATCATCGCGAGATCGGGATTCGACAAGGCCTCGACCCACACGGCGCGGGTGCGCGTGCTCACTGCGGCCTCGAAATCAGCGATCGTGATGCCTTCCGTCCAGACCAGTTCGAGCCCGACACGGTTGGCGAAGTCGTGCAGCCAGACGAGCAGCGGCCAATAGATGTTACGCGGCAATACCACCTGGTCTCCCGGCTCGAGCGCCATGAAGAACGAGGTGATCGCCGCCATTCCGGAGCCGAAGAGCATTGTTCCGGCCGCGCCTTCCAGCCCGGCGAGACGGGCTTCCGCGACAAGGCAGCCGGGGTAATCCTGGCGTGCGTAGATCAGCTTCTCCCCGCGCAGGGTAAGGGGTGCATCATTATAGGAGAACGTCGTCGCGGTCAGGCTCGATGGCGACAAAGAGGATTTCAGGCCGTCGCGATAGCGCGACGGGGCCGGGAACGGATCACTCATTTGCCGCTCCTTGATAGCGAGAGAGGAGAATTCGCGGACTGGGATGTCGCGCATGAGGGATGGCGGCGGCTCGCGACACCATGGTTGCGGGCATCGCGCGGATGGCGCGGCACGCGCTGAGTAGACCGAACCTCATGGCCTGCATGAACATTCCCTTCGCGAAAGTTAGGGTGGCGGCAGCGCCGATGAGAAATCCAGAATTGTGTTATGGGACGCTAGGAGCATCAGCCGCGGGCGTCATCCTGCAAGATATTGCAAGGCACCATGCGCTGGGCCCTCGCGGTGCAGTGCGCTTCAGGGGCCGAAGCGAGAAAGGGCACTCGATGCCCGCCGACACCGAGACGCGCATTGGCGTTCGGTGTGAATACCGCCTTCGGGAGATGCCGGCACGACGATTCGGATGCACGCGTTCGCTGTGCAACACATGCCATCAGGGCCGGGAATCAGTTGTCGTGTGGAGGTTGGTCGGAGTGGCAGGATTTGAACCTGCGACCCCCTCGTCCCGAACGAGGTGCGCTACCAGGCTGCGCTACACTCCGTACCGCTGGTGGCGCATCGTATAGCGCCCATGAGCCGGCCCCGCAAGCACCAAATTGCGCGATCCTCCATGCAAAAAGGCGTTGCATCGATTCACGCACGGCACTATGTTCCGCCCGCTTTCCAATGGGGCGTAGCCAAGTGGTAAGGCAGCGGTTTTTGGTACCGCCATGCGCAGGTTCGAATCCTGCCGCCCCAGCCAAATTCAAGCCTCCATCCAGATTCGCCTGCCGGCCCGGGCAATCGTGCCCCCGGGCGGCCCGCCTTCGCGGCCGCGTGGGCGTGGTGCAATTCAGGCGTGCTCGCCGGGCGTTGGTCCGTGCTCGCCAGGTACCCCGGATATTCGCAAGCTAACGGAGCGGGCCGCTGAGGCAATCCAGCGGCAGAGTCGGATTCCTCCCGCCCCCCTTGCGACGAGTGCGGGCGCAACGCGCCCAGCGGGAAGCATGATCGGCGCCACAATCCGCTCGCTCGCGGCGGGGGCTATCACGCTGCCCATTACCGCCTGCCGGACCGCACGCGGCGCAGGATATTGCAATCACCGGAAAATGACGGTTCGCGCGCCGTTGAGCAGGACGCGGCGCTC
>JAFIEI010000042.1 GCA_020832565.1 Salinarimonas sp.
GCCGCGATCATCGCATCCGAGAGCGCATTGCGCGAGGGCGGGTGATCGAGTGTGATGGTGGCGATGCCGTCCGCATCCGCGCGTCGCAGGGGAAACGCCGCCTGGTCCGCCGCCGGTACTTGTTGCTCGAAACCCATATGGCCTCCTCCTGATTGCCTGTCCGCTCTGCACGGATTCGTCTTGTCTTGCGCGGGTCGAGGCGTTCTCATGGACGCAGAGGAAACCGCTCGGACACGCACGCTTCGTCTTCATGCATCGTCTTGAAGACACAGTGCCAAAGGAAAGCCGTCAGGACAATGAGCAAAGCAAACGCAACGCCGCCCGCGCTGAAGATGAGCGCCGAGGAAATCACCGCCTTCCTCGACGAGGAATTCCCCCAGATCCATCTCGGCGGGCGCAGCTTCATCATCGATGAAGTCGCGCCGATGGAAGCGCGCATGCGCATGCTCTATCACGAACGCCACATCCGCCCCGGCGGCACCATCTCCGGCCCCGCCATGATGTCACTCGCCGACCTCGCCCTCTACGTCGCCATCCTCGCCCAGCTCGGCCCCGTCGCACTCGCCGTCACCACCAACCTCAACTTCAACTTCATGCGCAAACCCGCACAGCGCGACCTGATCGCCGAATGCCGATTATTGAAGCTGGGGCGGACCCTCGCGGTGGGGGATGTGGCGATACGGTCGGACGGGGAGGCGGAGATGGTGTGCCACGCGACGGGGACTTATGCGATTCCGAAGGGGGTGATGGGGATTTAAAGCATCCTAAGATTTGCGAATCCGCTTAAATCAACTTATGGTCTTCGCTTCGACGGTTTTGTGCGTTTGTGGCGGGGCGAGCGATGGCGGGAATGGTGGATAAAACGGCGGAATTTTCGTTGACATTCGTGTCCGAATTGGGCATAAGAATTTTATTAGCTCCCCGTCGGACTTGGCTGGAAACAGTCCCCGGCGGGGTTTATTTTTGTGCCTCCCCATTCTCTCAGGAACCGCTGCCAACGATACGGCGCTATGCGTTATCCTCAATTCCGGGGGGCGCGCGATGACGGCAGAGCCTGCCGTCAAATATGCCATGGCCTTCATTGATGGCCAGAATTTGTATCAGCATGCAAAGGATGCCTTCGGTCATCATCATCCGAACTTCGATCCACGGAAGTTGCATGCTGCCGTCTGCGCAGCGCATGGCTGGACGCCGAACCTTGTTCGTTTCTACACAGGGATTCCTGACTCGCGCATAAGCCCGATGTGGTCGGGGTACTGGAACAGCCGCATCATTGCGATGAAGCGCGCCGGGATCAAGGTTACGACGCGTCCGTTGCGCTATCGCGAACAGCAGGCCACCGACGCGCTTGGCAATACGGAAACGGTGCAAGTCGCGCAGGAAAAGGGGATAGATACGCGCCTTGTGCTCGACATTGTTGCTACGGCCCGCAAGAAACAATGGGATGTCGCGGTGATCTTCAGCCAGGATCAAGACCTGGCGGAAGTGGTGCAGGAAGTGAAGGATATCGGGGCAGAGCAGGGGCGCAATCTGGAGATCTGCTGTCCCTTTCCCTGTGGACCCAACGCGACATCAAGGCGGGGTATCTACAAAACCAACTGGTTCCCCATGGATCAAACATTCTACGACTCTTGTCTTGATCCGAAGGACTATCGCCCGAAGAACACGCCTTGAGAGATCCCAATACCCATCCTCACTCGCGCGCCATCCCCACCCTCACCCCCGCACAAACCCCACCACCGCCTCCGCAGTCTCCGGTGCATCCGGGATCTCCAGATGTGTCTTGTCCGGTACCATGCGATATGTCCCGTTGGCATTCAGCGGGGTCATCGTGGGTTCGTAGGCTTCGCTGTGGAAGGCTTCGTCGTTGGTGCCGGCGATGAGGAGGAACGGGGGGAGGTGGGTTATGTCGGCTTTCCAGTCGCGGCGCGGGGCGAAGGAGGCGTTCAGGCGGAAGGAGTATTCCGGCGTGGCCATGTGGCCGTAGCGGCCTTCGAGCACGGCCTTCGGCATGGCGAAGCGCAGCACGGGGTAGCTGTTGAAGGCACGGATGCCGGCGGCGTCGAGGAGCGTCAGGCCGATGATGCGCTTGACGTTAGGTAACGCCCAGCCGCCCGATTCCGTGCGGGTCGTCGGCGCGTCGTGTTGCAGGAACGGCGCGATGAGGACGGCGCGATCCATCAGATCACCATGCGGCCCGCCGGCAAAGCGCACCACCAGCCCGCCGCCGGATGAATAGCCGAGCAGGATTACCTCCTGACCGGGTTCGGCCTGCGCGCTGATCAGATCGGCGAGATCATCCTCGAGCTGGCCGATATAATCCACGTCCCCGCGCCGCCCGGGCGCCGCGCCGTGGCCGCGCAGGTCCGGGATCAGCACATCGGCGTACTGCGCGACCCGCCTCCCGAGGCTCTCCAGCGGCATCCCGTTCCAGGCGGAACCGTGGATCATCACGACGAGCGGACCGCCTTCCGGTCCGTCGAGACGCCGCAACACCATGGGGTAGCCGTCGCGCATGGCCTGCGTCTCCGTGGAGAGCGGTTCGGCCTGCATGTGATTCACGACATCGAATTCCAGCCCCTCGAGGGGATCCGGCGCCGCGTTCCAGGGCCAGAGCACCATCACGAAGGGGAGGGCGATCGCCACCGCGATCAGAATGGCCGCAATGGCGAGAAGCGTCGTGATCATGATTTGCCCTGCTTTCGTGCGATCTCTTCACGGTCGGCGGCAGCCTGAAGGCGACGGGCGCGCGGATCAAGGGGCTGGCCGGAGGGTGCCTGAAAAAGCAGGCGGTAACTAATTACCTCATGTAGCGGTATTAAAATACCACTAACCAAATCCCTTGCATATCAACCCTTCCAGCCCCACCAATCTCCCTAAAAACCCCTTGACGCGGTACGAAACTGCGCATAAACCGACGCCATCGCCGCTGCGTTCGGGGTTCCCGGGCTGGCGGCTCTTCGTTTGGAACGGGGTTTTTGCCCCTTTAGGGATACAGCGCAATGAAAACGTTTTCGCTGAAGCCCGCCGATGTCGAGAAGAAGTGGGTCATCATCGACGCGGAGGGCCTCGTCGTGGGCCGTCTCGCCTCGGTCGTGGCGATGCGCCTTCGCGGCAAGCACAAGGCGAGCTACACGCCGCATGTCGATTGCGGTGACAATGTCATCGTGATCAACGCCGACAAGGTGGTCTTCACCGGCCGCAAGCGCGACCAGAAGGTCTATTACCACCATACCGGCCATCCGGGCGGCATCAAGGCCCGCACGGCGAAGACGATCCTCGAGGGTCGTTTCCCCGAGCGCGTGGTCGAGAAGGCCGTCGAGCGCATGCTCCCGCGCGGCCCGCTCTTCCGCAAGATCCTCGGCAACCTGCGCGTCTATCCCGGCTCCGAGCATCCCCATGAGGCGCAGCAGCCGGAAGCGCTCGATGTCGCTTCCCTGAACGCCAAGAACCGGAGGCTCTGATCATGGCCACTTTGCAGTCCCTCTCCGATCTCGGCCAGCAGGACGAGACCCCGGTCGAAGCACCGGTCCATGTCCAGAAGCTCGACGCCCATGGCCGCGCCTATGCCACCGGCAAGCGCAAGGACGCCATCGCCCGCGTCTGGATCAAGCCGGGCGCCGGCAAGATCTCGGTCAATGGCCGTGAGCTGGAAGTGTATTTTGCGCGCCCCGTGCTGCGCATGATCCTGAACCAGCCGCTGCAGCTGACCAACCGTGTCGACCAGTACGACATCCAGGTCACCGTGAAGGGTGGCGGCCTCTCCGGCCAGGCCGGCGCCGTGCGCCATGGTCTGTCCAAGGCGCTGACCTATTACGAGCCCGAGCTGCGCGCCATCCTCAAGAAGGAAGGCTTCCTGACGCGCGACTCGCGTATCGTCGAGCGCAAGAAGTACGGTCGCGCCAAGGCCCGCCGTTCGTTCCAGTTCTCGAAGCGCTGATCGGCCTCCGATCATCGTCGGTTTCGAAGGGTCGCGCATGGCGCGGCCCTTTTTCGTTGAGACAACGGGATCGCGCCTTTCGGGAAGAGAAACATGTCGCGGCCTTCATGCAGGGGCTTCCCTCCCAGGCGGGGAGGGAACGAGGGTGGGGCGATTTCGTGGTGGCACGCCCGGCGCTTTACTGCGAATTTGGAACCTTGGCCGCATGAGCTGGTTGGTAGGCTGAACCTGTAGGGGAACCACCGACGCTTGCGTGGAGAGCACAGTATTTGGGCAATCCCGGGGAAACATACCATCCCGTTCGATGCATACCCGCGCTATCATCCCTGCGAATCGACGGCATCCAGGCGGTTGTAACCACGAGGGACCATGGCCAGAACGCAGTCATCCGCGCATCCTCGCATCTATTACCTGCACCATCGCGCCATCAGTTGGCCCGACGGGCTCGGCGGCTGGCTCGATCATGCAGCCGATCTCGGCTTCGACCATGTGGCCCTGTCGCCACCGTTTCGCGCCGGACGCACGGGCGACGTCTTCTTTTCCGTCGATCACGATATGCCAGCGGAAGGGCTCACGCCCGGCGATTCCGTGTCGGCGGCGCTTGCCCACGTCGCCGGCGAGGCCCGAAGCCGGGGGCTGGCGCTGCTGATCGATCTCGCGCCCCAGCAATTCGCGCTCGAACACCCCGAAGTCGAGGCTGCGCCGGAGCGCTTCACCGTGCGGCGCGAGGCGGCAGGCGGGCCGGTCGATCCGCGTCGCCCGGCAACGGCGCAGGGAGCGGCATGGTCGCGGCTCGACGATGCGGCGGTCGCCTGGCTGAAGCAATATTGGGAGCCGCGGATCGCGGCATGGGCGAAGGCCGGCGTCAAGGGCTTTCGCGCAGTCCGGCCCGGCGCGGCATCTGCCGGCCTGTGGCGCTGGATCATCGAAACCATGCGCGCGCACCGCTCCGACGCCCTCGTCATCGGGGATACGACCGGCCTGCCGCGCTCCGATGCGCTGGGGCTTGCGGGCTGCGGCTTCGATTACCTGCTCTCGTCGCTGCCCTGGTGGGACGGACGCGCGCCCTGGCTCGTCGAGGAGCACGCCGCGCTCTCGGCGATTGCACCGGTCATGACCATGCCAGAGGCGCCCTTCGCCACGCGGCTCGCAGAGCGCGCCGGTGATGCGCGCGGGCTGGTGCCGGCCTATGACCAGTCGCTGCGGCTCTCCGTCGGGCTCGGTTGCGGCATGCTGATGCCGATGGGTTTCGAATACGCCGCGCGCCGCCCGCTCCACGCGACCGAGAGCCGTCCCGAGGATGGCGCCCGCATGGCCGAGGACGGGACTGCCGGGATCGCCTCTCTGGTGCGCAGCGCCAACACGCTCATCCGGACGGCGCCAGCACTGTCTCACCCCGGATCCCTGCGTGCGCTGACCGGACCCTCCGCCCAGGCGACGGGGATCCTGCGCACGCCCGCCGATCCGCGCGTTGCACAGGAGGCGCTGCTCGTCCTGCTCAATCCCGATCTGCACGAAAGCCACGACGTTGCCGCGAGCAAGCTGCGTGCCCAGATGGGCGGCGAATTCGCCGGTTTCGCGCCGCTCGAAGGCGGCGATACCAGCGATTCCGCCGGCGATACCTTCTATCTCGAACCCGGCGCAGTTTTGCTTGCGCAGGCCGCGCGCGCAAAACCGGTGAAACTCACGGTCCCCGCCGGCAAACGCGCGGCGAAAGCGGCGGGTGCGGCGCCGCGCATCGTCGTCGAGGGGCTGTCGCCCTGCATCGATCAGGGACGGTATCCGGTCAAGCGCATCGTCGGCGATTCCATCACCGTGGAGGCCGATGCCTTCATGGATGGCCACGAGGTGATCAGCGTCGAGCTGCGCTGGCGCGCGAGCGACGAAAAGGTCTGGCGCACGGCGCCGATGCTGCCGCAGGGCAATGACCGTTTCCGCGCGGTGATGCATCTGGAGCGGATGGGCCGGCACGATTATGTCGTCGAGGCCTGGTTCGACCGTTACGCGAGCTACGCCCGCGATCTCGGCAAGAAGAGCGCGGCGGGGGTCGATATCGCGCTCGATCTGATCGAAGGCCGCAATTTCGTCGCCGCCGCTCAAGGCCGCACGAAGGGTGAGCTGAAGGAGCGCCTGGGGGATATTCTCGCCGATTTCGATCATGCGGATGAGGCCGGCAAGGTCGAGATCCTGCTGGGTACCGAGGCGCGGGCGCTGATGCACGAGGCGGATGATCGCCCGTTCAGCGCGCAGAGCGTAGTCCAGTCCGTCGATGCCGAGCGCCAGCAGGCGCTGTTTGCGAGCTGGTACGAGATTTTCCCGCGCTCGCAGACGGACGACCCTGACCGTCACGGCACTTTCCGCGACGTCATACCCGTGCTGCCGCGCGTGCGCGACATGGGCTTCGACGTGCTCTATTTCACGCCGATCCACCCGATCGGACGCAAGAACCGCAAGGGCCGCAACAACACGCTGACACCGGGCCCCGACGATGTCGGGTCGCCCTATGCGATCGGCTCGGAGGATGGCGGGCATGATGCGCTGCATCCGCAGCTCGGCACGCTCGAGGATTTCCGGGCGTTGCGCGACGCGGCGATGGCGCACGGGCTGGAACTCGCCCTCGATTTCGCCATCCAGTGCTCGCCCGATCACCCCTGGCTGAAGGAGCATCCCGGCTGGTTCGACTACCGGCCCGACGGCACGATCAAATATGCCGAGAATCCGCCGAAGAAATACGAAGACATCGTCAATGTCGATTTCTACACCGACGAAGCCGTTCCCGATCTCTGGATCGCCCTGCGCGACGTCGTGCTGTTCTGGGTCGGGGAGGGGGTGAAGACGTTCCGCGTCGACAACCCGCATACCAAGCCGCTGCCATTCTGGGAGTGGATGATCGACCAGGTGCGCGCCCGCCATCCGGACGTGATCTTCCTCTCCGAGGCCTTCACCCGGCCCAAGATGATGTATCATCTGGCCAAGGTCGGCTTCTCGCAGAGCTACACGTATTTCACCTGGCGCAACACGAAATACGAGCTGCAGAGCTATCTGGAAGAGCTGTCCCAGGAGGCGCCGAAGGATTTCTACCGGCCGCATTTCTTCGTCAACACGCCGGACATCAACCCGGTCTATCTGCAGCGCTCGGGCCGCGCCGGGTTCCTGATCCGCGCCTGCCTCGCGGCGACTTTGTCGGGGCTGTGGGGGGTCTATTCCGGCTATGAGCTGCTCGAATCCGAACCGGTCCCGGGTAAGGAAGAGTACAAGGATTCGGAGAAATACGAGATCCGCGTGCGTGACTGGAACGCACCGGGCAATATCGTGCCCGACATCGCGCGGCTCAACCGCATCCGCAAGGCCAATCCGGCCCTGCACACGCATCTCAACGTGCGTTTCTACAACGCCGCCAACGAGCATATCCTCTATTACGGCAAGCCCTCGCGCGAGGGCGATGAAATGATCCTCGTTGCGGTCAATCTCGACCCCTACAACGCCCAGGAGGCCGGGATCGAGATCCCGCTCTGGGAGTTCGGTCTGCCCGATGACGGGGGGGCGGTTGATGTCGAGGATCTGATCGCCGATCGTGCCTTCACCTGGTGGGGCAAGAACCAGCATATTCGCCTCGACCCCGCCGATTACCCCTTCGCCATCTGGCGCATCCGACCGCACAGGAGAAGTTGACGTGGCCTCAAGGAAGAAGATCGCCAATCTCGACAACGATCCGCAATGGTACAAGGACGCGGTCATCTACCAATTGCATGTGAAGTCGTTTTTCGATGCCAATGATGACGGCATCGGCGATTTCCCGGGGCTGCTGAAGAAGCTCGACTATATCGCCGAGCTCGGCGTCACCTGTATCTGGCTGCTGCCGTTCTATCCGTCGCCGCGGCGCGATGACGGCTACGACATCGCCGATTATCGCGGCGTGCATCCCGAATACGGAAAGATGGCCGATTTCAAGCGCTTCGTGCAGGAAGCGCATGCGCGCGGGATCCGCGTGATCACCGAGCTGGTGATCAACCACACCTCCGACCAGCATCCCTGGTTCCAGAAGGCGCGCAAGGCCAAGCCCGGCTCGGCGGCGCGGGACTTCTATGTTTGGTCCGACACTGACAAGAAATACACCGGCACGCGCATCATCTTCCTCGATACGGAAAAGTCCAACTGGTCATGGGACGAGGAGGCGCAGGCCTATTACTGGCACCGCTTCTACAGCCACCAGCCGGATCTGAATTTCGACAATCCGCGCGTGCTCAAGGAAGTCCTGAGCGTGATGCGCTTCTGGCTCGATATCGGCGTGGACGGCCTGCGGCTCGATGCGGTGCCCTATCTCGTCGAGCGCGAGGGCACCAATAACGAGAACCTTCCCGAGACCCACGACATCCTCAAGCAGATCCGCACCGAGGTCGACAAGACCTATCCCGACCGGATGCTCTTGGCTGAGGCCAATCAATGGCCGGAGGATACGCAGGATTATTTCGGCGACGGTGACGAGTGCCACATGGCCTTCCACTTCCCGCTGATGCCGCGCATGTACATGGCGATCGCGCAGGAGGACCGCTTCCCGATCACCGATATCATGCGCCAGACGCCGGAAATCCCGGAGAATTGCCAATGGGCGATCTTCCTGCGCAACCATGACGAGTTGACCCTGGAGATGGTCACCGACAAGGAGCGCGACTATCTCTGGGAGACCTATGCGTCGGAACGGCGCGCGCGCATCAATCTCGGCATCCGCCGCCGCCTCGCGCCGCTGATGGAGCGCGACCGCCGCCGTATCGAGCTGATGCATTCCATGCTCTTCACCATGCCCGGCACGCCGGTGATCTATTACGGTGACGAGATCGGTATGGGCGACAACATCTATCTGGGTGATCGCGACGGCGTGCGCACGCCGATGCAATGGTCCAGCGATCGCAATGGCGGCTTCTCGCGCTCGGACCCGGCGCGGCTGTCGCTGCCGGTCATCATGGATCCGCTCTACGGCTATGACCGCGTGAACGTGGAATCGCAATTGCGCGATCCCAACTCCCTGCTCAACTGGATGCGGCGCATGCTCGCCGTGCGCAAGCAGCACAGTGCCTTCGGGCGCGGCGCGATCCGTTTCCTGCGCCCGGCCAACCGCAAGATCCTGGCCTATCTGCGCGAGCACGACGGCGAGCGCATCCTGTGCGTCGCGAATGTCTCGCGCCAGGCGCAGGCGGTGGAACTCAACCTGTCGGAATTCGCCGGCAAGACGCCGGTGGAGATGTCGGGCGGGGCCTCCTTCCCGACGATCGGGCAATTGCCCTACCTGCTCTCCCTGCCGCCCTTCGGCTTCTACTGGTTCGAGCTGAGCGACGCCGTCGAGCCGCCGGCCTGGAGCGCGGCGACACCGGGCATGGAGCCCGAACATCTCACCTTCGTCCTGCGCAGCGGCGTCGAGGACGTGCTCAAGCCCGGCACCCGCGAGAAGACGCGCGAGACGCTGGAGAGCGACGTGCTGCCGCAATACATTCCGCAGCGGCGCTGGTTCCAGGGCAAGGATGCCGCCTTCAAGGGCGCGCGGGTTGATGCCGCCGTGACGCTGGAGGGTGCCGAGGGCCCCGTCATCCTCACCCTGTGCGATGTCGAGACGGATGCGGGGGTCGAGAAATACACCCTGCCGCTCGCGGTCGCCTGGGATGACGAGATCATGCCCCCCTTCGCGCCGCAGCTCGCCATGGCGCGGGTACGCAAGAACCGCCGCGTGGGTTATCTGACCGACGGGTTCGTCATGCCCGGTTTCGGCCATGCCTTGATGGACGGGCTGCGCGCCGGTGCCGTGATGCCGATCGAGCGCGGCGAACTTGTCTTCGAGCCGGAGGAGACGCTTTCTGCGCTCGACGTGCCGGCGGATGCCGAGATCGAGTGGCTCGGCGCCGAGCAGAGCAATTCCACGCTGATCGTGGGCCGCGAGGTGGTGATCAAGCTGCTGCGCAAGCTCACGAGCGGCGCCCATCCGGAAGCGGAGATGAGCCGCTATCTCACGCGCGCGGGCTTCAATAACGCCGCGCCGCTGCTCGGCGAGGTGCGCCATGTTTCCGCCGAGGGCGTACCGACGACCATCGCCATCGCGCAGGGCTATCAGCTCAACCAGGGCGATGGCTGGGACTGGACGCTCAACTATCTCGACCGCACCATCGACGAATTGTCGACCATGACCGAGGACGAGGTCGATCAGGCGGAGGAACTGTTCGACACCTACCGCAACTTCGCCGCCAATCTCGGCACGCGTCTCGCGGAGATGCACCGCGTTCTCGCCGCCGCACCGGTGGAGGAGGGGGCCTTCGCACCCGAGATCGCGGGCAAGACCGATGTCACGGCGCTGCGCCGCTCCGTCGAAAGCCAGGTGCGCGCTGCGTTCAAGGTCATCGAGAAACGCGAATGGGGCACCGACGAGGCTCAGGATGTCGCCGCACTCCTGGCTCGCCGCGACGAGCTCCTCGCGCTGATCGAGGACCGCGCCGGGCTGTTCGACGGAAAGCTGCGCACGCGCATCCACGGCGATCTGCATCTCGGCCAGGTGCTGGTTGCCGGCGGTGACGTGGTCTTCATCGATTTCGAGGGCGAACCAGCCCGTCCGCTTGAGGAGCGCCGCGCCAAGGCGAGCCCGCTGCGCGACGTGGCCGGGCTGATCCGCTCCTTCGATTACGCGGCCTCTAATCTGGCCAAGCACCGCCACACGCCGCGCGGGCCGATCACCGAGCATCGCGTCGATCACCTGCGCGACCTGTTCCGGGCCGAGGCCGAACAGGCCTTCACCGAAGCATATCGCGCCGGCAATCCGGAGGCCGTCTCCGAGCAGAACCTGCTCGACCTCTTCATCCTGGAGAAGGCGGCCTACGAAATCTGCTACGAGGCGGCGAACCGACCCGCCTGGCTCGACGTTCCCCTTCAGGGTTTTGCCGGCGTCGCCCGACGCCTGCTCGACGATGGAAAGGAGCCTGCGTGAGCGATATCCGCCATCCCGCACTGCATGGTCTCGAACATGCCGCCCTCGACGCCCTGTCGGGGCGGCTGACCGATCCCTTCGCCTTTCTCGGCCCGCATGACAGCGAGGCCGGCTGCATCGTGCGCTCCTTCCAGCCCGGTGCCGAGCGCGTCGAGGTTGTGGCGGCTGATGACGGCGCGGTGCTCGCGGAGCTTGACGAAGTCAGTACGGGGCTGTTTGCCGGCATTATCGGTGCGCGAAAGCCCTATCGCCTGCGCGTGCACTGGCCGGCTGGCGTGCACGAGGCGGAGGATCCATATTCGTTCGGGCTGATTCTCGGCGATCTCGACCTGCATTTGATGTCGGAGGGGGCGCATTGGGACCTGCCGGAGCGGCTCGGCGCGGTGATGACCAATGTCGAAGGCGTCGACGGCGTCGTCTTCTCCGTCTGGGCGCCGAATGCGCGGCGCGTCTCGGTGGTGGGCGATTTCAATTCCTGGGACGGGCGGCGCCATCCCATGCGCCTGCGCCACGGCGCCGGGGTTTGGGAATTGTTCCTGCCGCGCCTGAAGGCGGGAGAGCGCTACAAATACGAGATCGTCGGGCGCGAGGGGCAGACCCTGCCGCTCAAGGCCGATCCGCTGGCCCGACGCACCGAGATGCCGCCGGCCACGGGTTCGATCGTCGCCGAGCCGTTCTCCTTCAACTGGACCGACGAAGACTGGATGGCGCAGCGTGCAGCGCGGCAGGCGCCGGATGCACCGATGTCGATCTACGAGGTCCACCCCGCCTCATGGCTGCGCCCCGAGGGCGACCATACCGGTGTGCTGGACTGGGATGCGCTGGCCGAGAAGCTGATCGCCTATGTCGCCGATCTCGGCTTCACCCATATCGAATTCATGCCCATCGCCGAGCATCCCTTCGGGGGATCCTGGGGCTACCAGCCGCTCGGGCTGTTCGCGCCGAGCGCGCGCTATGGCACGCCGGAAGGTTTTGCGCGCTTCGTCAATGCCGCGCACCGGGCCGGGATCGGGGTCATCGTCGACTGGGTTCCCGCCCATTTCCCGACCGACCCGCACGGGCTGGCCCGCTTCGACGGGACCGCGCTCTACGAGCACGAGGATCCGCGCGAGGGATTTCATCAGGACTGGAACACCTACATCTACAATCTCGGCCGCCGCGAGGTGGAGGGTTTCCTGATCGCGAGCGGGCTGTACTGGCTCGAGCGCTTCCATGTGGACGGGCTGCGCGTCGATGCGGTGGCCTCGATGCTCTATCGCGATTACAGCCGCGAGCAGGGGCAATGGGTGCCCAATATCCATGGCGGGCGCGAGAATCTCGAATCGATCGCATTCCTCAAGCGCTTCAATACCATGGTGCGCGAGCGTGCGCCGGGCGCGGTGACGATCGCGGAGGAATCCACCGCGTTTCCGGGCGTCTCGCATCCGGTCGCGGAAGGCGGGCTCGGCTTCGATTACAAGTGGAACATGGGCTGGATGCACGACACGCTGCAATATGCCGGCCGCGAGTCGCTCTATCGTTCCTACCACCACAACGAACTGACCTTCGGCCTCGTCTACGCCTTCTCGGAGCGCTTCGTCCTGCCGATCTCGCATGACGAGGTGGTCCACGGCAAAGGCTCGCTGATCGGCAAGATGACCGGCGACGCCTGGCAGAAGCGGGCCAATTTGCGCGCGTACCTCTCCTTCATGTGGAGCCATCCCGGCAAGAAGCTGCTCTTCATGGGCTGCGAGATCGGCCAGCATCGCGAATGGAGCCATGACGGCGAGATCGACTGGGCGCTGCTGCAGGACGAATCCCATGCCGGGCTGCAGATGCTGGTGCGCGATCTCAACCGGCTCTATGCCCGCGAGCCCGCCCTGCATCGCAGCGATGCCGATCCGGCGGGCTTTGCCTGGGTGATCGGCGATGATGCGACGAACAGCGTCTTCGCCTGGCTGCGCAAGGCCCCCGACGCGCCGACGCTTCTCTGCGTGCTGAACATGACCCCGGTGACGCGCAATCATTACGCGATCGGGGTGCCGCATCCCGGGCACTGGCGCGAGATCTTCAATTCCGATGCGGCGCTCTATGGCGGATCGAATTCCGGCAATGGTGGCGGGGTGAACACGATCGCCACACCCGTCCACGGTCAGGACCAGGCGCTCGATCTGACCCTCCCGCCGCTTTCTCTCAGCATTTTCCGTCAGGAAGGATAATTATCCCGATGCCCAACCTGCCAGACAGGCTTTCTCCCGGTTCGGCTTATCCGCTAGGCGCAACCTGGGATGGGCTCGGCGTTAATTTCGCGGTCTATTCCGCGCATGCGGAGCGGATTGATCTGTGTATCTTCGATCCGACGGGCCGGCGCGAGATCGCCCGCTACGAGATGCCGGAATGGACCGACGAGGTCTGGCACGGCTATCTGCCACATGTGCGCGCCGGGCTGCTCTACGGCTATCGCGCCCACGGGCCCTATGAGCCCGAAAACGGCCATCGCTTCAATCCCAACAAGCTTCTGATCGACCCCTATGCCAAGAAGCTCGCCGGGGAGGCGCGCTGGACCGATGCGCTGTTCGGTTACCGGGTCAACTCACCGCGTGCCGATCTCTCCTTCGACCGCCGCGACAGCGCCCCCGCCGTGCCGAAATCCGTGGTCATCGATGACAGTTTCAACTGGGGTGACGACCGCTCTCCCCAGATTCCCTGGGAGGAGACGGTGATCTACGAGGCCCATGTGAAGGGCCTTACCAAGCTGATGGAGGAGGTGCGCGTGCCGGAGCGCGGCACCTATGCGGCACTCGGGCATCCGGCGGTGATCGAGCATCTCAAGCGCCTCGGCGTGACCAGCGTCGAACTGATGCCGATCCACGCCATCCTGCAGGACCGTTTCCTGCAGGAGAAGAAGCTGACGAATTACTGGGGCTACAACACTCTGTCCTTCTTCGCGCCGGAAAGCCGCTACATGGCCAATGACGGCGACCAGGACGAGCTGCGCATCGCCATTCGCCGCCTGCATGCGGCGGGGATCGAGGTGATCCTGGACGTCGTCTACAACCATACCTGCGAGGGCGGGGAACTCGGGCCGACGCTCTCCTGGCGCGGACTCGACAATGCCAGCTACTACCGCCTGCTCCCGGATAATCCGCGCCATTGCATCAACGATACCGGCACCGGCAACACGGTGAACATGTCCAATGCCCGCGTGCTGCAGATGGTCATGGACAGCCTGCGTTTCTGGGCGACATCGTATCGCGTCGACGGTTTCCGCTTCGACCTCGGGGTGACGCTGGGGCGCGAGGCGCACGGCTTCGATCCCGGTGCGGGCTTTTTCGACGCGCTGCGCCAGGATCCGGTGCTGCAGCGAAAGAAGCTGATATCCGAACCCTGGGATATCGGCCCGGGCGGCTACCAGCTCGGGCATCATCCGCCGGGATTCGCCGAGTGGAACGATCGATTCCGCGACAATGTGCGTCGCTACTGGCGCGGCGATTCCGGTCTGCGCCCGGAAATGGCCTCGCGGCTGACGGGTTCGGGCGATCTGTTCGATCGCCGCGCCCGCCGGCCTTGGGCGTCGGTGAACTTCGTCGCAGCCCATGACGGCTACACGCTGGCCGACATCGCCGCCTATGAGCAGAAGCACAATGACGCCAATGGCGAGGATAACCGCGACGGCCATTCGGAGAACTATTCGCGCAACTGGGGCGTCGAGGGTGAGACCGACGATCCCGCGATTCGCGATACCCGGCTGCGGGTGATGCGCTCGATGCTGACGACGCTGTTTGCGTCGCTCGGCACCCCCATGTTTCTCGCCGGCGACGAGTTCGGGCGCAGCCAGTACGGCAACAACAACGCCTATGCACAGGATAACGAGATCTCCTGGATCGACTGGAGCCGGGCCAGATCGGAGGAGGGGCAGGCGCTGACCGATTACGTCTCGCGGCTGATCGCGATACGGCGCGCCTATCCCGGCCTGCGCTCGCGGCGCTTCCTCTATGGCATCGACCTCGCCCCAGGAATCAAGGATATCGACTGGTTCGACGAAAACGCCTGCATCCCCTCGCCGGAGGACTGGGATGATCCCGAACGCCGCGCGCTGACCATGCGCCGCGCCCGCGTCAAATCGGACGGGCGCATCGAAATGGTTCTGTTTTTGATGAATGCTTCGAGCTCCACCCTCGATTTCCGCTTGCCACAACCGCATGCCGCGTGGCGTCTTCTCATCGACAGCGCCCGGCCCGATGAGCCGGAAGGGCCTGTCGACGGGGATGTCTACGGGGTGAGCGAGCGTTCTGCCGTTCTGATCGTCGGGGAACGCGAAGGGGAAGAGGAATGAGCGCTTTTCAGTTTCCGATCACGGCGGGAGCTTCGATCCAGGCGCGCAACCGCACGCGGTTTCGCTTCTTCGCGCCGGCGCAGGAGCGCGTGGCGCTGATGGTGGAGGATTGGGATCCGATCCCGATGCAGCGCGACGATGACGGCTGGTTCACGGTCGAGGCGGAATGCGGCGCGGATGCGCGCTACCGCTATCGCCTGCAGGACGGTCTGCTCGTCCCCGATCCCGCCTCGCGGCTGCAGACGCCCGACGTGCATGATCGCAGCATCGTCTATGATCCCGAAACCTATACCTGGCGCTATCCCGAATGGAAGGGCCGGCCCTGGCAGGAAAGCGTGATCTACGAGCTTCATGCCGGCCTGCTCGGCGGCTATGCAGGCGTGGCGGATCAATTGCCGGCCATTGCCGATATCGGCATCACCGCCATCCAGCTGATGCCGATTGCCGATTTTCCGGGACGCCGCAACTGGGGTTATGACGGGGTATTGCCCTATGCGCCCGATACCGCCTACGGCGATCCGCATGATCTCAAGGCGCTCATCGATCGCGCCCACGAGCTCGGCCTGAACATCTTCCTCGACGTGGTCTACAACCATTTCGGCCCGGACGGGAATTACCTGCACGCCTATGCGCCGGATTTCTTCCGCGACGATATCGAGACGCCCTGGGGCGCCGCGCTCGATTTCCGGCAGTCGGAACTGCGGCGCTTCTTCAAGGAGAATGTGCTCTACTGGCTGATGGAATACCGCTTCGACGGCCTGCGCTTCGACGCGGTGCACGCCATCCATGACGGCGACTGGCTCGAGGAAGTCGGGCAGGCCGTGCGCGAATCCGTGGAGGAGGGGCGCCATGTCCACCTTATCCTCGAGAACGAGCACAACGATCCCGACCCGCTGGAATCCCCGTTCGACGCCCAGTGGAACGACGATTTTCACCATTGCGTGCATGTGATGCTGACCGGCGAGAGTGCCGGCTATTACAACGGCTTCGCGCAGGATCCGACGGCGAAACTGGCGCGTTCGCTGGCCGAGGGCTTCGTCTATCAGGGCGAGACGCCGCCCGGGGCGGACGAGCCGCGTGGCGGGCCGAGCGGGCATCTGTCCCCCACTGCCTTCGTCAATCATCTGCAGAACCACGACCAGGTCGGCAACCGCGCCTTCGGCGAGCGGCTCACGATGCTCGCGGAGGCTCCGGCGCTCGAAGCGGCGATCGGGCTTTTGTTGCTCGCACCCCAGATTCCGATGATCTTCATGGGCGAAGAGACGGGCTCGACCGAGCCGTTCCTGTTCTTCACCGATCACCATCCCGGATTGGCGCCGCTGGTGCGTGACGGGCGGCGCCGGGAATTCGAAGCATTCCCGGAATTCGCCGATCCGGACAAGCGCGAGGCGATCCCCGATCCCAATGATCCCGAGACCTTCGAGCGCTCGCGTCCGGTGATCGCCGGGGAGGGCGGGGACATGGCGCGCGAGGATCTCTACCGCACCCTGCTCGGCATCCGCCGCACCCGCATCGTGCCGCATCTCGAAGGCGTGGAATCGCTGGGTGCGGACGTGATCGGGGACAAGGCGGTGATCGCGCGCTGGCGCCTCTCCTATGGGGGCGTGATGACCCTGGCCTGCAATCTCTCCGATGACCCGGTGAAACCATCAGGCAAGGTGTTTCCCGATTCTGCACCCCAGTATTGGGTCGGGCGCGGACTTGTGCGCAAGGAACTTCAGCCCCACTCAACCATTCTCTGGTTGGAGGAGAATGCTTGACGATGAACCAGTTACGCGATCTCGCCGAGGCTGCCGGCCTCGTACTCGCCTGGACGGATTACCGCGGTGAGCGGCGCGAGGTCGGTGACGATACGTTACGCGCTGCCCTTTCGGCGATCGGCTATCCGGCCCGCTCGGATACGGAGATCGCAGAGAGTTTCGCCGCCCTGCACGCGCTGCAGTCGGGGGAGGGGTTGCGCTTTCTGACGACGGATTGCGGCGCGCCGACGCTCCTGCCGCCCGATCTCGCGCATCATGCGCTGGCGCAGCTGCGTCTGGAGAGCGGTGAGCGGCGTGAAATGCGGCTGTCGCCGAGTGCCGGCGGCATGACGATCCCGCCCATCCTCGAACCCGGCTATCACCGAGTCGAACTCGACGGCGAGGCCCTGACGCTCGCGGTGGCGCCGGCGCGCGCATACGGGCTCACCGATGCGATCGTCCAGGCCGATGGCGATGCGCGCAATACCTTCGGAGTCGCCGCGCAGATCTACTCCCTGCCGCCCACGCCTTATTCCAGCTTCGGCGATGCCGGTTCGCTTCGAGACTATGCCCGCGCCGTCGCGCAGGCGGGCGCCGATGTGCTCGCGATCAGCCCGACACATGCGCTCTACGCGGCAAATCCGGGCTGTTCGAGCCCCTATGCGCCCTCGACACGCCTGTTCCACAACGCGCTGCTGGCCGATCCGGAAGCGGTGTTCGATGCGCAATTCGCCGCGATCGCCCGCAATGATACGCCGGGGGCGCCGCTGATCGACTGGGCGCGTGAGGGGGCGGCCAAGCTCGAGGGGCTGCGCCGCCTCTACGAGCGCTTCGTGGCGGAGGGGCCGCCGGATCTGCGTGCCGATTTCGCGCGCTTTCGCACGGGACGTGGTGCGTTGCTCGAAGAGCACGCGACATACGAGGCGCTGCATGCGCATTTTGCCGGGGAACAGGGCGCGCCGCGCGGCTGGCAGGGCTGGCCGGAAGCCTATCGTCATCCGCAATCGCCCGCCGTCGCGGCCTTCGCGAACGAGCAATCCCACGAGGTCGGCTTCCACGCCTTCCTGCAATGGCTCACCGAGCGCTCCCTCGCCAGCGCCCAGGTTGCCGCGCGCGATGCCGGGATGGCAGTCGGGCTGATCGCCGATCTCGCCGTGGGCATGGATGCCGGCGGCAGTCACGCCTGGAGCCATCCCGACGACATCCTGCAGGGCGTGAGTCTCGGCGCGCCGCCAGATCCGCTGGGCCCGCTCGGGCAGGATTGGGGGCTCACGACATTTTCGCCGAAGGCCCTGCGCGAACATGGCTTCGCGCCCTTCATCGCGACCCTGCGCTCAGCGATGCGCACGGCGGGCGGGGTGCGCATCGACCATGTGATGGGGCTGTCGCGGCTGTGGCTCGTGCCCTGGGGCATGCCCTCGACCGAGGGCGTCTATCTGCAATATCCCCTCGACGACATGCTGCGCATCGTCGCCCTCGAATCCCACCGCAACCGGGCCATCGTCATCGGCGAGGATCTCGGCACGGTGCCGGACGGATTTCGCGGGCGGATCGACCATGCGGGCATCCTGGGCATGCGGGTGCTGCTTTTCGAGCGCGAGCATGACGGGCGTTTCCGCGCGCCGGAGCATTGGGATGCGCATGCGGTGGCGATGACCACCACGCATGATCTGCCAACGATTTCCGGCTGGTGGCAGGGCAACGACATCGCCTGGCGCGACCGGCTCGGGCAATTGCCCAGCACGGAAGATGCCGGCGTGCAGATGGCGGAGCGCCAGTATGACCGGCTGCGCTTCTGGGAGAGCGCATCCGATTACGGCTTGACCCGCGAACCGGTTCCCGATGTCGATCATCCCGATGCGGTGATCGATACGGCGCTCGATTACATCGCCCGCAGCGAGTCGACGCTCGCCATCGCGCCGGCGGAGGATATTGCCGGCGTTCGCGAGCAGCCGAACCTGCCCGGCACGATCGATACCCATCCCAACTGGCGTCGACGGCTCCCGGAGGATGCCGCAACGGGGCCCGTGGCCCGCGCGCGGCTGGCGCGGCTCGCGAAGGTGCGGCCGCGCCCGGTGGCACAGCGCGCAGAGGAGCCGCAATGATCCCGCGCGCGACGTATCGCCTGCAATTCAATGCCGGCTTCACCTTTGCCGATGCGCAAGCGATCGTGCCGTATCTCGCCGGGCTCGGCATCAGTCATGTCTATGCTTCGCCGATCCTTTCCTCGCGCAGCGGCTCCTCGCACGGCTATGACGGCGTCGATCCGACCCGTGTCGACGAGGAACTGGGCGGCGAGCCGGGGCTGCGCGCACTCGTCGCGGAACTGCGCGCCCACGGCATGGGGCTGATCGCCGATATCGTGCCCAATCACATGGCGGTGGGCGGCGCCGAGAACGCGTGGTGGCTCGACGTGCTCGAAAACGGGAAAGCGAGCCCCTATGCCGCATTCTTCGACATCGATTGGGACACCGCCGACCCGGCGCTGCGCGGCAAGGTGCTGGCACCCTTTCTCGGCGAACCCTACGGAGCCGTGCTGGAAGCGGGAGATCTCGCCCTCGTCTTCGACGCGGCGCTCGAGAGTTTCGCGATCGCCTATCACCATCACCGTTTCCCGATCCGTCCGGAGGATTACCCAGCGATCCTGCGCGCGGGCGGGGAGGAATTCGAGGCGCTGGCCGAGCGCTTCGAGGCGGCGGACGGGCGCGCGGGTTTCATCGAGGCCTGCCGGGTCACCGCCTCGATGGGCGACCGCCTCGACGCGGTGCTGGAAGCGCATCGCGATCCGCATATCCTGCACGAACTGTTGGAACGCCAGCATTTCAGGCTGGCCTGGTGGCGGGTTGCCGGCGACATGATCAACTGGCGCCGCTTCTTCGACATTACCGAGCTTGCGGGCCTGCGCGTCGAGGAGCCCCGCGTCTTCGACATGATCCACGGCACGATCCTGCGGCTTTATCGCGAGGGGCTGGTCGATGGCGTGCGCATCGATCACATCGACGGCCTGCGCGATCCCGCCGGCTATTGCCACCGGCTTCGCGAGCGCCTCGACGAATTGACGCCGTTGCGTCCGGAGGAGGCGGTGCACGAGCGGGCCTGGCTGATCGTCGAGAAGATCCTTGGGCGCGACGAGACGCTGCCGCGCGACTGGGATTGCCACGGCACCACGGGCTACGAGTTCATGGATCGCGCCGGCGCCGTCCTCCACGATCCGCGCGCAGCCGATGTGCTTTCGGAATTGTGGAGCGAGGTCAGCGGGCGCTATCCCGATTTCGAGAGCGAGGAGGCGGATGCGCGAAACGAGCTGCTGGTACGCGATTTCTCCGGCCAGCTGGAGGCCTGCGCCTGCGCCTTCCATGCGATGACGCAGGCGGAGCTGGAGACGCGCGACATCACGCTTGCCAGCCTGCGCAGGGCTCTCACCGCGCTGATCGTGGCATTTCCGGTCTATCGCACCTATGCGACTGAAGGTGCCGCGCCCGGTTCCGACGCGCCACATCTCGCCGAGGCCGTCGCGGCGGCGCGGGAGATGAGCGCGCCGGGCGAGGCGGGGATCGTCGATCTGATCGCCGGCTGGCTATCGGGGATCGGCGGCGCGGACCCGCAGGCGCGCGGGGAGGCGGTGGCGCGCTTCCAGCAGCTCACCGCGCCGATCGCGGCGAAGGCCGTGGAGGATACCGCCTTCTATCGCTACGGGCGGCTGCTCTCGCGCAATGATGTCGGCTTCGACGTCACGGCGCTTGCCGTCGGGGTCGATGATTTCCACGCCGCGTCGGTGCAGGCCGCTGCACATTATCCCGACGGGATGGTCACCACCGCCACCCATGACCACAAGCGCGGCGAGGATGTGCGCGCGCGTCTGGCCGTGATCAGCGAGGATCCCGGCAGCTGGGGCGAGGCAGTGGCGGAATGGTTCGAGCGCAACCGCCGCATCGCGACCGAGATGATCGATCCGGCCGATGAATACACGCTGTATCAGATGATGGCCGGCGCCTGGCCCCTCGACCTGCCGCCCGACGATGCGCAGGGGCTCGCCGCCTTCCGTGATCGGCTCGCCGGCTGGCAGGAAAAGGCCTTGCGCGAGGCCAAGCTGCGCTCGTCATGGCGCGCGCCGGACGGCGAATACGAAGGCGCCTGCCGGGCCTTTCTGGAGACGATCATCGATCCGGATCGCAGCCTCCCGTTCCTCGAGGCGATGCACGGCTATGTGCAGCAGATCGCGCCTGCCGGTGCCCTGAACGGGCTGACCCAGGCCTTCCTGCGCAACCTCGCGCCGGGTGTGCCGGATCTCTATCAGGGTTGCGAATTCTGGGATTTCTCGCTGGTCGATCCCGATAATCGTCGCCCGGTCGATTATGCGGCACGGATCAAGGCTCTGGGCGAGGGCGCGGCGCTTCCGGCGCTCATGCCGCATTGGCGCGACGGGCGCATCAAGCAGGCGCTGATCGCGCGGCTGCTGAACCTGCGTGCCGAGGCCCCGGCGCGTTTTGCGCGCGGCGATCACGTGCCACTGGAGGTCGCGGGAGCCCGCGCGGGCAACGTCATCGCATTCGCGCGACGTTTCTCTTCCTCGCTGCTCATCGCCGTCGCGCCCCGCTGCACGAGTGCCGCGATCGAGCCCGGCGGCGCACCGCTGCCTGATCCGCAATGGTGGCAGGATACGCGCATCTTGATCCCGCCGGACATGATCGGCACTCCGATGCGCGACGGTTGGGGCGACGGCGCCGAGGTCGCCCTCGACGGCGAGATCGCGCTCAGCGAACTTCTGGCCGATCTTCCGTTCGGCCTCAAACTGAGCGCGTGATCACGTCCGCGGCGCTGCGGAAGGCACTCAACCCAGCGCTTTCGGGCGCGGGCCGCCGGTGGCCCAGTCGAGCAGTTCGGCGGTGTGGACGATGGGGATTTCGGTGCCTTTGCCGATCTGCGTCATGCAGCCGATATTGCCGGTGGCAATGATATCGGGACGGGTGCGCTCGATATTGGCGACCTTGCGGGCGCGCAGCTGCTCGGCGATTTCCGGCTGGAGGATGTTGTAGGTCCCCGCCGAGCCACAGCAGATATGGCTCTCGGGCACGTCTTTCACCTTGAAACCCGCCTTCTTCAGAAGCTTCTTGGGCGCCTCGCGGATCTGCTGGCCGTGCTGCATCGAGCAGGCGGAATGGTAGGCGACGGTGAGCTTGTCCGCCTCGCCCGTGGGTTCCAGCGTCAGCGTTTCCAGATATTCCGTGATGTCTTTCGCCATCGCCGAGACCCGGGCCGCCTTCTCGGCATATTCCGGGTCCTCGCGGAACATGTGGCCGTAATCCTTGATCGTGGTGCCGCAGCCCGACGCGGTGATGATGATGGCGTCGAGGCCGTTTTCCTCGCTCTCCCTGATCCAGGCATCGATATTGCGGCGGGCGAAGACGTGGCTGTCCTCGGTGCGGCCCATATGATGCACCAGCGCGCCGCAGCAGCCTTCGCCGGCGACCTGCGTGACGGTGACGCCGTGGCGGTTGAGCAGGCGGATCGTCGCCTCGTTGATGCCGGGATCGAGCACGGTCTGCGCACAGCCCTGCAGGATCGCGACGCGCGCGCGTTCTTCGCCCGAAGCGGCGAACACTCCCGGCCCCTCCTGTGCCGAGCGCGTGGGCAGGCGGGCAGGTGCGAGGTCGAGCATCGCCCCCATGCGCGGCCCGACCTTCGGCAGCGCCTGCGCCACGCCCTTGAAGGGCTTTGCGAGGAAGGCGCCGAACAATGCGAGGCGGAAGCGTCCCGGATAGGGCAGGATCGCCGAGAGCAGGTTGCGCATCATGCGATCATGCCAGGGGCGCTGGTAGGTCTCCTCGATATGGGCGCGGGCATGGTCGACGAGATGCATGTAGTGCACGCCGGAGGGGCAGGTGGTCATGCAGGAGAGGCAGGACAGGCAACGGTCGATATGGGTGACGACCTGTTCGGAGGCCGGCTTGTCGTTCTCCAGCATGTCCTTCATCAGGTAGATGCGCCCGCGCGGGCTGTCGAGCTCGTCGCCCAGAAGCAGATAGGTCGGACAGGTCGCGGTGCAGAACCCGCAATGCACGCAGGTGCGCAGGATCGCCTCCGATTCCCGCATATCCGGATTTTCGAGCAGTTCGGGCGCAAAATTGGTCTGCATGGGTGCGACTCACAAATCGGGTAACGGGCGCGTGTGATCCGGCTCAGATGCCGGCATACATCCGCCCGGGATTGAAGATGCCGTCAGGATCGAAGCGGTTCTTGATCTCGCGCGAGATCCGCATCAGCGGCTCGGGCAGGGGTTCGAACACGTCGATGGCGGCGCGCAGTTCGGGCGGGGCGCGCATCAGCGTGGCGTGGCCGCCATGGGTCCTGGTGGCAGCGCGGACATGCGCGGCAGCCGCGTCATCCGCCGGGGTCGCGATCCAGATCAGCCCGCCGCCCCAGTCGAAATAGTGCCGGCCCTGGACCTTCGAGCGGATTGCGGCGGCGAGCGCCGGTCCGGCGCCCGGGCGCGTCGAGATCCGCCAGATCGCATGATCGGCGAGCGCGATCAGCGGTGCCCCGTCGCGCAGGCCGCGCCAGAGCGAATCGCCGCTCTCGTGTGCCAGAACCGCCGGATCGCCGTAATCGGCGAGCGCCTCGCGCAATTCGCCGAGCCGGTAATCGACGGAGGACTCGAACCCCTCGATGCGGATCAGCGTCTGGGCGGTCTGATAGCCTTCACCGACGGGAACATGCGCCGCACCCGTCACCTCGAAGGGCGAGCCCAGCGCCTCCGACAGAGCGGCGACGGCGCGTTCGTCGTCGAGGCCGGAATAGAGCAGGGTGGTCGAGGTTTCCGGGATCGGCAGCACCTTGAAGATCACTTCCGTGAGCAGCCCCAGCGTGCCCCAGGAGCCGCCCATGAGCTTGACCAGATCGAGCCCGGTGACATTCTTCATCACCCGCCCGCCATTCTTGACGATCTCGCCATGGCCGTTGACGAAGCGCACGCCGATCAGCGCGTCGCGCGCGGCCCCCGCCATGATCCGGCGCGGCCCGGAGAGATTGGCCGCGGCCACCCCGCCGATCGTGGGCTCGCCTTCGGTGCCGAGCAGCGCGCGGTAATCCGGTGGCTCGAAGGCCAGGCGCTGGCCCTTTTCTGCGAGCGCCGCCTCGATCTCCGCCAGCGGCGTCCCCGCCTTTGCGCCGATCACCAGTTCCGCCGGCTCGTAGAGGGTAATGCCCTTGAGCTTGCGCGAGGTCAGCGTTGCCGCCGCCTGGACCGGTCGCCCGATCCCCGCCTTGGTATCCCCGCCGGCAAGGCACAGCGGCATGCGGTCCGCGCGCGCTGTCGCCACGATTTCCGCAACGGCTTCCTCGCTCGCCGGTTCATGCATGCTGGTCATGCGCGACACCTTTCCGGTTTGATTGTCGTGGCGGGATGATACCGATCGACTCCCTCTCCTCAGGGGAGGGATCAAGGGTGGGGTGAACCCGCAACACCTGCGCAATCATGCCGCGTCCCGCCCTTCGAGGGGGAAGACCTTGGCGGAGTTGAGCAGCCAGCCGGGATCGAAGACGCCGCGCACGCGCAGTTGCTGGGCGAGATCCTGCTTGTTGTACTGGTAGGTCATCAGGTCGCGCTTCTCGATCCCGACGCCGTGCTCGCCGGTGAGGCAGCCGCCGACTTCGACGCAGAGCTTGAGAATATCTGAGCCGGCATCCTCGGCTTTCTGCATATCGCCGGGCTTGGCCGCGTCGAACATCACCAGTGGATGCAGGTTGCCGTCGCCGGCATGGAAGACGTTGGCGACGCCCAGCCCGTAGGATTTGACGATCTCGTCGATGCGCTTGAGCACATGCGGCAGCTGGCCGGTGGGGATGGTGCCGTCCATGCAGATGTAATCGGCGATGCGCCCGGTGGCGCCGAAGGCGGATTTGCGGCCCTTCCAGATCGCGGCGGATTCCGCTTCCGATTGCGCCACCCTCAGAGTCTGTGGCGAGAAATCTTCCGCGATGGCGACGATGCGCCCCAGCTGGTCCTCGATCTCCTCGTCCGAACCCTCGACCTCGACGATCAGCATCGCCTCCACATCGAGCGGATAGCCCGCCTTGGCGAAGGCCTCGCAAACCTGGATGGCCGGGCGGTCCATATATTCCAGCGCCACGGGGATGATCCCGGCGCCGATGATTGCGGCGACGCAGGCGCCTGCGGTCTCGGCCGAATCGAAGCCGATCAGGGCCGGGCGCGCGCCCTCGGCCTGGCGCAGGATGCGCACGGTCGCCTCGGTGACGATGCCGAGCTGGCCCTCGGAGCCGGTGATCAGGCCGAGCAGGTCGTAGCCCGGTGCATCGAGATGCGCGCCGCCGAGCTCCACGATGGTGCCGTCGACGAGCACCATGGTGACGCCGAGCAGGTTGTTGGTGGTGACGCCGTATTTCAGGCAATGCGCCCCGCCGGAATTCATCGCGATATTGCCCGCAATGGTGCAGGCGAGCTGGCTCGACGGGTCGGGGGCGTAAAAGAAGCTCTCATGCGCCACCGCGCCGCTGATCGCGAGATTGGTGATGCCGGACTGGACGCGCGCATAGCGGTCGGCGAAATTCATCTCGATGACATCGGCGAGCTTGGCCACGCCGATCACCACCGCATCCTCCTGCGGGATGGCGCCGCCGGCCAGCGACGTACCGGCGCCGCGCGCGACCACCTTGACGCCGTTCTCGTGGCAGTAGCGCATGACGTCGGAGACCTCCTGCGTCGAGCGCGGCAAGGCGACGGCGAGCGGCATCTTGCGATAGGAGGTCAGCGCGTCGGTATCATAGGCGCGCCGCTCGTCCTCGGATGTGATGAGGCAATCCGGCGGCAGGATCTGCGCCAGCCCGGCGATGATCTCGTCGCGCCGCGCCAGAATCCCGGCATCGGGTGTGGGGAAAGCGATCGACATATGTCCTCCCGTCCAACGGAACGTCGGTGCGTTTTCTTTGCAATATAGCGCGAAAACGCAGGCTGTGCAGGTGACGAGATCGCGGTAGATTATTTCCATAAATGAAAAAATCGCCGAATGAAAAAGTACCATGCGGCGAATCAGGGGGACGTGATGGACAGGTTCGGCGATCTCGACATCTTCGCCCGCGTCGTGGCTGCCGGCAGCATGTCCCAGGCGGGGCGTGAGACGGGCCTGTCGCCCGCAGTGATCTCGAAGCGCATCCGGCGGCTGGAGGAGCGGCTCGGCGTGCGCCTGCTGCAGCGCACGACCCGCCAGCTTGCGCTGACCGAAGCGGGGCAAGGCTTCCACGAGCGGGTCGTGGGGATCCTCGCGGCGATCGAGGAAGCCGAGACAGAGGCCGGGCAGGGTGCGGCGGAAGCGCGCGGTCTGCTGCGGATCTCCGCGCCGACATCCTTCGGGCGGCTGCACATCGCACCTTTCATGCAGCGCTTTCTCGACGCGCATCCAGCGCTCAGCCTGGACATGACCCTCACTGATGCCTTCGTCGACATTATCGGCGAGGGCTATGACCTTGCGATCCGCATCGCCGATCTGGGCGATTCGAGTCTGATCGCGCGCCGGCTCGCACCGGCCCATCGCGTCCTGTGCGCGGCGCCGTCCTATGTCGCCCGCGCGGGCATGCCGAAGGCGTTGAGCGATCTCGCCGACCATGCGCTGTTGATCCACAACGCCTCCGAATGGCGGCTGGAGGGGCCGGAGGGTCCTGCCACGGTGCGCGTCACCAGCCGGCTGCGCACCAATTCGAGCGAGGTGGTGCGCGAGGCGGTGCTGGCCGGAGGCGGCATTGCGCTACGCTCGACCTGGGATGTGGGGCCCGAACTGAAATCGGGGGCGCTGGTGCGGATCCTGCCGCAATATGGCTCGTCGACACGGCTCGGCGTCTACGCGCTCTATCCCTCGCGCCGCCATGTCGAGCAGAAGCTGCGCGTTTTCGTGGAATTCCTGCAGGGTCTTTACGCGCCGGCGCCGTATTGGGATGCCGGCCTCGATCTGTAGCGGCTCAGTCTTCGAGCTTCTCGCCCGTGAATTTCGGGCGCCAGCGCCGGTGCATCCACAGCCATTGCTCGGGATGCTCGCGCAGCCAGCCTTCGATGACGCGGCTCATCGCCTGCATCGCGCCCTGTACGTCGATCTCGCCGTTCTCGTCGCGCGGCAGATCGAGGGGCGGGGTGAGTTCCAGGCGAAACCGCCGCCCCGGCAGGCGCACCACGCGCACACCGTGGACGGGGCATTCGAAACGTCGGGCGAATTTCGCCATGATCGGATTGGTCAGGGCGGGGCGGCCCATGAAATCGACGATCACGCCGCGGGTGAAATGCTGGTCGATCAGCATGCCGAGATGCCCGCCGCGTTCCAGCACACCCTGCATCGCGAAGGCCGCGCCCTGGCGCGCCGCCTCCAGCCCGCCCATGGTCTGGCTGCGCACTTCGTGCACCGCGCGCGCGACGGCGACCGCATTGGGCGCGCGGAACACGGCCGTGGCTTCGAGCCCGTAGCGCGCCGCACAGATGGCCGGCAGTTCCCAATTGGCGAAATGGCCGGAGAAGATGATGCCGGGCTTGTCGTCATCGCGCAGGTTCTCGAAATGATCGATCCCCGATACTTCGATGTTGCCGGCATCGGGATTGTCGGGGTCGAAATCCACGAGGCTGTCCAGATGGGCGTATTCGGCCCCGGTGCGGCCGAGATTGTCCCAGGCTCCCCGCGCGATCCGCTTCACCTCTTCGTCGCTGATCCCGGGGAACGCGCGTCGGATATTGTCCTTCGCGGTGCGGTGGGCCGGGAGAAGCGGGCCGATATTGCGGGCGAGAAATGCGCCGAAATCAGCCGAGCGCTCGGCCCCGAGGGCGCGGGCGATCGAGAAAAGGATACGGATGCCGATTGCAGCCAGCTGATCGAGGCTGCGCGCGGCGAAACGGGCTAGGCGAAGGCGCCAGGCGAACACGCTGATACGGATCCTTGATGGCAGAATGAGACGGCGAAATGAGGATTGCGGCACCGTCTGTTCACCATCACGGCGACGCGGTCAAGCCCGTCGGCGCGAAAGACGGGGGTGTTTTGCCGCATTCGGTGCCGGAATGCTTGACAGAGGGGGTGATCTCGCCACATCCCGTAAATGATGAGCATGCCCAAGCCGCCTCTGACGATTCTGCTCTGCGCGCCGCGCGGTTTCTGCGCGGGGGTCGTGCGCGCCATTGATGCCGTCGAGAAGGCGCTGACGATCCATGGTGCGCCGGTCTATGTGCGCCACGAGATCGTCCACAACAAATACGTGGTCGAGAGCCTGCGCAAGAAGGGGGCTGTCTTCGTCAAGGAATTGCACGAGATCCCCGACGGCGATGCGCCGGTCATTTTCTCCGCGCACGGCGTTCCGAAATCGGTACCCGAGGAGGCCATGCGGCGGCGGATGTTTGCCATCGATGCCACCTGTCCGCTCGTCACCAAGGTGCATCGCGAGGCTGCAATTCACGCCAAACGCGGGCGCCATGTCCTGCTCGTCGGCCATGCCGGCCATCCGGAAGTGGTCGGCACGATGGGGCAGTTGCCGCAAGGCGCGATCACCCTGGTCGAGACGCTGGAAGATGTGGCGCGGCTCGACCCGCCAGATCCCGCCAATCTCGCCTTCGTCACCCAGACGACGCTCTCCGTCGATGATACCGCCCAGATCGTCGAGGCGCTGCAGGCACGCTTTCCGGATATGGTCGCACCCCACAAGGAAGACATCTGCTATGCCACCACGAACCGCCAGGAGGCGGTGAAGAAGGTGGCGCCGATGGTCGATGCGATGATCGTCGTCGGCTCGCCGAACTCCTCCAACTCGCAGCGCCTGCGCGAGGTGGCCGAGCGCGCTGGCTGCAAGGTCGCGTCACTGGTCAATCGCGGGCAGGATATCGACTGGTCACGCTACGGTGACATCCGCTCGCTCGGAATCACGGCGGGCGCCTCGGCGCCGGAAGTGCTGGTCGAGGAGATCATCGACGCCTTTGCCGGGCGCTACGATGTCGCGGTCGAAACTGTCACCACGACGGATGAGGACGTGTTCTTCCCCCTGCCGCGCGAATTGCGCGGCGCTGCTGCGGAGTGAGCCGTGGCCGTCTATACGGAAGTCCCCGAGGACGCGCTCTTCGCTTTCGTGGCGCAATACGAGATCGGCGAGGTGCTCGCCTTCAAGGGTATCGCCGAGGGCGTCGAGAATACCAATTACTACCTCCACACCTCGCAGGGCGATTACATCCTCACGCTTTATGAAAAGCGCGTTCGCGAGGATGAATTGCCCTTCTTCATCAACCTGATGGAGCATCTCGCGCGGCGCGGGCTCAATTGCCCGCAGCCCCTGCGCACGCGCGACGGCGAGAAGCTCGGGCGGCTATGCGGGCGGGCTGCCGCGATCTTCACCTTCCTCGAGGGCCTGGCCATCCGCCGGCCCAACGCGACGCATTGCGGCGCGCTCGGCGCGGCGCTGGCGCAGATGCACGAGGCGGGGGCCGATTTCGGCATGCGGCGCACGAATGCGCTGTCGCTCGCCGGCTGGCCGCCGCTCTTCGCTGCGGCCGAGGATCGCGCGGAAGAGGTCGCGCCCGGCCTGACCAAGCGCATCCGCGAGGAGCTCGCCTTTCTCGAGAACAACTGGCCGCGCGGCCTGCCCGAGGGCGTCATCCATGCCGATCTCTTCCCCGACAACGCCTTCTTCATCGGCGAGGAAGTGTCGGGCATCATCGATTTCTATTTCGCCTGCACCGATTATTTCGCTTATGACCTCGCTATCTGCCTGAACGCCTGGTGTTTCGAGGCCGATCACAGCTTCAACGTCACCAAGGCCAAGGCCATGCTCGCCGGCTACGAGAGCGTTCGCCGGCTGGAGGATGCGGAGGTTGATGCGCTGCCGGCACTGTGCCGCGGCGCGACCCTGCGCTTCATGCTCACGCGCCTCGTGGACTGGCTGAACGTACCGCCCGGCGCGCTGGTCAAGCCGAAGGATCCGCTCGAATACGACCGCAAGCTCGGCTTCCATCGCCGCGTGGAATCGGCGCGCGATTACGGGCTGGTGCGATGAACCAGCGCGTGACGGTCTATACGGACGGGGCCTGCAAGGGCAATCCGGGCCCGGGCGGCTGGGGTGCGCTGTTGATCTACAATGGCAACGAGCGCGAGCTGAAGGGTGGAGAGGAACTCACCACCAATAACCGCATGGAGCTGATGGCCGCGATCATGGCGCTGGAGACGCTCAAGCGCCCCTGTACCGTCGATCTCTTCACCGATTCCCAGTATGTCCGCCAGGGCATCACCAGCTGGATGCCGGGCTGGAAGGCGCGGGGCTGGAAGACGGCGGATCGCAAGCCGGTCAAGAACGAGGATCTGTGGCGGCGCCTCGACGATGCCCGCAACCGCCACGACGTCTCCTGGCACTGGGTCAAGGGCCATGCCGACGACCCGCTCAACCACCGTGTCGACGGGCTGGCGAACGAAGGCATTCCGCAGCGCTGAGGCGCCGGATCAATATTCCGTCGTCTTCTTGGTGCGATAGCGGAACGTACCCTCGCCGAAAGCGACCATGACGCCCTCCGCGTCGAAGACCTCCGCTGATGCAAAAAACGTATTGCGCCCGCCGCCGCGCTTCTTCCCGACGGTGCGCAGCATGCCTGCGCGCGCCGGCGCGGTGAAGCTCGTCGTCAGGGAGAGCGTGGCGACGCCGCGCTGTTCGCCGGGCGTGTCGGTATAGGAGCCGCAGAAACCGCAAGCCGTATCGATCAGCGCGGCCAGGACGCCGCCATGCACCACGCCGACCCGGTTGCGGTGCTGCTCGTCGATCTCCATTTCGAGCACGGCCTCGCCCTCTCGCCATTCGGCCAGGCGATAGGCCATCGCACGCTGGAATCCTGCCGGCTTTTCACCCGTCATGGCCAGCAGGCCGGGGTCCTCGAAATCATCCATTTTCATCGTCTTTTCTTCTTCGTTGGCGTCCCGGGCGCGACCGGATCAGGCGATGGTCACACCACCATCGACCGTGATGACGGTTCCCGTCATGAAGGCGGCGGCGGGGGAGGCGAGGAAGGCCGCGACGCCGGATATATCTTCCGGATCGCCGATTCGACGCAAGGGGGTCGTCTCCTCGCGCAGCGACCGGCGCTGCGGGTCCTCCCAGAGCGCGCGGGCGAAATCGGTCTTGATCAGCCCCGGCGCGATGCAGTTGACGCGGATGTTCTGCGGGCCCCATTCGGCGCCGAGCTGGCGCGCGAGGGCGAAATCGGCGGCCTTGGAGATGCCGTAGGCGCCGATATTCTCCGATGCGCGCAAGCCCGCGATCGAGGAGATGATCACGACGGCGCCGCCGCGCTCCGCGAGATGCGCTCGCGCGTCGCTGCAGAGCCAGAGATTGCTCTTGACGTTGGCGTTCATCACCTTGTCGAAGGCGCCGTCATCGATATCACTGAGCGGCCCGTAATAGGGGTTCACCGCCGCATTGCAGATGAGGATGTCGATGCCGCCATAGGCCTTCACCGTCTCATCGATCAGCGCGGTGACTTCGTCGCGCCGGGAGATGTTGCAGGGCACGACGATCGCCTCGCCGCCGCGATCGCGGATCTCCTGCGCGACCGGCTCGCAGGCCTCGCGCTTGCGCGAGGAGATCACCACCTTCGCGCCGAGATCGGCCATGGTCATGGCGATGGCGCGCCCGATCCCCTTGCTGGAGCCGGTGATGATGGCACGTTTGCCGGTGAGATCGAAGGGATGCGGCACGTTCATGCTTCGCCTCGCGGACGCTGCTGCATGTGCTTCTTCAGTTCGAGCTTGGCCACCGTCTCGCGATGCACCTCGTCCGGCCCGTCGGCGAGGCGCAGGATCCGTGAACGGGCATAGGCATATGCGAGGTGGAAATCCTGGGCGACACCGCCGCCGCCGCAGACCTGGATGGCGCGGTCGATCACCTTCTGCGCCATGTTGGGGCCGACCACCTTGATCATGGCGATCTCGGCCCGCGCGGCCTTGTTGCCCACCGCATCCATCATCTTGGCCGCATGCAGCGTGAGCAGGCGCGCCTGGTCGATCTCCATGCGCGATTCCGCGATCCAGTGGCGGGTGACGCCGTGATCGGCGATGGCGCGACCGAAGGTCTCGCGCGACAGGGCGCGCTTGATCATGGTCTCCAGTGCCCGCTCGGCCACGCCGATGGCGCGCATGCAATGGTGGATGCGGCCCGGCCCGAGCCGCCCTTGCGCGATCTCGAAGCCGCGCCCCTCGCCGAGGAGGATGTTGGAAGCGGGGACGCGCACATTGTCGAAGGTCACCTCGGCATGGCCGTGAGGCGCGTCGTCATAGCCGAACACGGTCAGCGCGCGCTCGACGGTGACGCCCGGCGTGTCCATCGGCACGAGGATCATCGATTGCTGCTTGTGCTTCTCGGCATCGGGATCGGTCTTGCCCATCAGGATGGCGATCTTGCAGCGTGGATCCATGGCGCCCGAGGTCCACCATTTGCGCCCGTTGATGACGTAATCGTCACCATCGCGCTTGATCAGCGTGCGGATATTGGTGGCGTCGGACGAGGCCACGTCGGGCTCCGTCATGGCGAAGCAGGAGCGGATCTCGCCTTCGAGCAGCGGCTCGAGCCATCGCTTCTTCTGCTCGGGCGTGCCGTAGCGCACGATCGTTTCCATATTGCCGGTATCGGGGGCAGAGCAGTTGAAGGGCTCGGGCCCGATCGGCGAGCGGCCCATCACTTCGCAGATATGTGCGTATTCGTAGTTCGTCAGCGAATCCGGATATTCGCGCTTGGGCAGGAAGAGATTCCACAGCCCCTGCGCCTTCGCCTTGGCCTTGAGTTCCTCCATGATTGGCGGAGCGCTCCAGCGCGAGGCGGCGGCGTTGAGCTGCTCCTCGAAGACATGCTCCGCCGGGTAGACGTGCTCCTCCATGAAGGCGATCACGCGTTCGCGCAATTCCTGTGCGCGCGCTGAAAAGAGCCCGTCTTCCATCATCCCGTATCCCCTTGAAAACGAATCATTCCCCGATCACGCCGCCGAGATCGGCCAGGCGCGTGGTGTGGTGGTCGGTATCGCCGAACAGCTTCTCGATCATTGTCGCGCGCTTGAACGAATGCGCCACCTTGTATTCCATCGTGACGGCAACGCCGCCATGCAGCTGCACCGCGTTCTGGCCGACGAAGCGGCAGGAATTCCCGATCTGCACCTTGGCCGCCGCGATGGCGCGGGCACGCTCGGTCGCGTCCTCCTCCTGCACCATCATCGAGGCAAAGAACGCCATGGAGCGCGCCTGTTCCAGCGCGATGAACATGTCGGCGGCAGCGTGCTGGAGGACCTGGAAACTGCCGATATGGGTGCCGAACTGGTTGCGTACTTTCATGTATTCGACGGTCGCCTCGTGCATATCCGCCATCACCCCGACGGATTCCGCGCACAGGGCCGCGATGGCTTCCTCGACGACGCGTTCGATCACGGGATAGGCCTCGTCACGGTCGCCGATCAGCGCGTCGGCGGGGACGTGCACATTGTCGAAGGAGATCTCCGCCCCGCGCCCCCCGTCCTGGGTCGGGTAGCCGCGCCGGCTCACGCCCCCTGCCTTCGCATCGACGAGGAAGAGCGAGATGCCCGCCTCGTCGCGCTGGTTACCGGAGGTGCGCGCCGAGACGATCAGCCGGTCGGCGCTGTCGCCGGAGAGCACGAGGCCCTTCTCGCCGGAAATCACGTAATGCTCGCCATCGGCCTTCGCCGTGGTGGCGACGTCGAAGAGATCGTAGCGGGCCTGCCGCTCGTGATGGGCGAAGGCGTAGAGCGTCTCGCCGGCGGCGATGGCCGTGATATGCTCCGCGCGCTGCTCGGGCGAGCCGGCGCGGCGCAGGATGCCGCCGGAGAGAATGACGTTCGCAAGATAGGGCTCGACAACGAGCGCGCGCCCGAACGCCTCCATCACGATCATGGTCTCGACCGGGCCGCCGCCCATCCCGCCGTCATCCTCGGAGAAGGGCAGGGCGAGCAGGCCCATTTCGGCGAAGGCGCTCCAGATCTCGCGGTCGAAGCCCTCCGCGGAATCGGAGATCTTGCGGCGCCTGTCGAAATCGTAGCGCGCGCCGAGCAGCTTCTCGACGCTGTCCTTGAGCATGCGTTGTTCGTCGTTGAGATCGAAATCCATAACCTGTCCTCAGAGCCCGAGTATCGCTTTGGCGATGATGTTCTTCTGAATCTCGTTCGAGCCGCCGTAGATCGAGACCTTGCGCGTGTTGAAATAGTTTGGCGCGATCATCTGCGCCCATTCCGGGCCGATCGGCGGCTCGTTGCGGCCCTCCTCCTCGGGGGTGAAGGGCAGGGCATAGGGGCCGACCACGTCGAGCAGCAGCTCCGTCGTCGCCTGCTGGATCTGCGAGCCCTTGATCTTGAGGATCGAGGAGGCCGGATCGGGCTTGTCGGAGGGCCGGTTGCGCGCCTCGGCCACGACGCGCAGCTGCGTCATTTCCAGTGCCTTGAGCTCGACTTCGAGGGCGGCGAGCTTTTCGCGGAAGCGCGGATTCTCGATCAGCGGGCGCTCGCCCGATTTCTCGGCGCTGGCGAGGCGGCGGATGCGACGCACGCGCTCCTTCGAGATACCGATGCGGGCAATGCCGGTGCGCTCGTTGCCGAGCAGGAACTTGGCGTAGTCCCAGCCCTTGTTCTCCTCGCCGACGAGGTTCTCGACGGGCACCTTCACATCGTCGAAGAAGATCTCGTTGACCTCATGCCCGCCGTCCAGCGTCTGGATCGGGCGGAGCGTGACGCCGGGGGATTTCATGTCGATGAGCAGGAAGGAAATGCCCATCTGCTTCTTGGGGGCGTCCGGATTGGTGCGCACCAGGCAGAAGATCCAGTCGGCATGCTGGCCGAGCGTCGTCCAGGTCTTCTGGCCGTTGACGATGTAATGGTCGCCCTCACGCACGGCGCGGGTCTTCAGCGAGGCGAGATCGGAGCCGGCGCCGGGCTCGGAGAAGCCCTGGCACCACCAGTCATCCATGTTGCGGATGCGCGGCAGGAAATAGTCCTTCTGCTGCTGATTGCCGAAGGTGTAGATCACCGGCCCGACCATGCTGACGCCGAAGGAGAGCGGCTCGGGGGCCGGTGCGGCGAGGAGTTCCTCGCGGAAGATGTATTGCTGCACCGGATCCCAGCCCGTTCCGCCATATTCCACCGGCCAGTGTGGCGCGGCCCAGCCCTTCGCATTGAGAATGCGCATCCAGGTGACCATGTCATCGCGCGAAAAATGCTTGCCGAGCGTCAGCTTGGCACGGATCGATTCCGGTACATTCTCGCGAAAGAAGGCGCGGACCTCGTCGCGAAAGGCGATTTCTTCCTCGGTGAATCTCAGATCCATCTGTCTCTTCCTCCGCA
>JAFIEI010000102.1 GCA_020832565.1 Salinarimonas sp.
AGGGTCCAGTGCGTCGAACAGACCCGCCGCCTGCAGGCGCCGGAACAGATCGGCGATGTCTTGCGCCTGCGCCATCGCTTCGGTGGTACGAGCTACGCAGGCGATGGTGGGCACCGCCAGATCGAGGGCCTGCAGACAGCCACGGTCGCTCAGCCAGGCGTCGCGCGGACGGATCCAGCGGATCCCCTCGGGCGCGACGCCGTGTTCGAGCAGCCAGACGACCGTGTCCATGGCCGTCTTGCCGGCGCCGATTACGGTAAAGCCGCTCGGCGCCGCCGTCACAGCAGGAAGGGTGTTTGGCGGGATCACCCGCATCTCGGGGTCCACCGCGAAGGGCGGCGGCCGGTGGGCCGGGATGACAGCCTCCAGATAGCGGGCGTCCACCAGCGCCCGCCGGACGTGAATGCGGCAGGGCTTGCCAGTCAGACAGGAGACGGACTGATGCGCGTCTTCGTCTTGCCCCTGATAGTCATGCAGCGGCAGGAAGTGCAACCGCCCTGTCGGCAGCATCCGTTCGTGCAGCACCCGCTCGTAATAGGCGCAGATCTCTGCCGCGCCGGCGCGCTCGTAATACCCGGCGTTGGGCCCCGAAGTGTCGATCCTTTCTGCGCCCAGCGGCAACGATTCAACGCCATAGATGGCCGACGGTTGGTGCAGGCGCACGAAGGGATAGGCGTCGAGCCAGTGGCCGCCCGGCGCATGTCTGCGGTCGAGCAGGATCATATCGTGCCCGGAATGCGCGAGCAGGGTATCAACAAAGGCCATGCCGCTGGCGCCGGCACCAATCACCAGATAGTCAGTTTCGAGTTCGGCCATGCGGCCAGTACATGCGGGAGTCATCGGACCACTTTCGTTAGTTGGTTGTGGTCGGCCGCGTTCCCGAGTGCCTGAGGCCCCCTGATCGCCCACAAGGGAGCAAGGTGCGACGGGTCTCTCACACGGCCGTTGTGCCGCATCCTCATTCGTCTCTGACCGGCATTGTCGAAGGCTAGACCCAAAGCCGGCGAACGAGATTATCTTCAACCTGGGAAGAGCTTGCCAGCGGCCGCGTGCCTGACTGTCGACAGGGTCGTCTTCACGGACCGGATGGCCACCACGACCTTGTCGGCCGCGCTCAGTTGCCCGTGCGCCCGCTGGGCCAGTAACTGGGACGGAGACCGCAGGATCGCCTCGCCGCGCAACCCGCGCGCCCTGGATTCGTAAAAGGCGACATCGATCGCTCCGTCGGTGCAGCGGCGGATTTCGGGATCGTTTTGGTAGGTCATGGCATGTCCCCCGTCATGTTCATCCTGCGTCCATTGTGGGTACCGTCGAGCAGTTGTGCTTGAAGAAACCCTTGCCGGCATCTTTCGAAAGGCTTGGGATTCGGCAAGAATGTCTCGACATTACTGTAGATTCCGGCGTGTATGTTCACCAAGATGTGATATTCTACCGGAATGAGGTATCGTTTCGGCGCCTGCACCCTGTGCCCGGACAGCCACACGCTTGAAGTGGAGGGCGCTCCCGTCCATGTCGAACCACAGGTGTTCGACATCCTGTTGCTGCTGGTGCGGTATGCCGACCGGCTGGTCAGCCACGATGAGCTCATGTCCGAGGTATGGGGAGGGCGGATCGTATCCGACGCAGCAGTCAGCGCCCGCATCAGCGCCGCCCGCTCGGCAATCGGTGATGACGGACGGCGGCAGGACTGGATCCGCACCGTTCCGCGTCGCGGCTTTCGCTTTGTCGGGCCCGTCGAGCGGATTGCCCCGGAGAATTCGGTCACCGCGGCACAGGCTGCCGATGCGCGGCAGCGGATCGGCATGTGTCGAAGCCACGATGGTGTGCGCATCGCCTACGCGCGGTCAGGCAGCGGTCCGCCCCTGGTCCGCGCAGGGTACTGGCTGACCCATCTGGAACACGATTGGCACAGCCCGATTTGGCGCCCGATCCTGGATGAGATCGGTCGGAGCTTCACGCTGTGGCGCTACGATCAACGCGGCAACGGTCTGTCCGCGCATGACGTCGACGATCTGTCGCTCGACGCGGCGGTCGAGGATCTTTCCGCCGTGGTGAATTCCGCCGGCCTCGACCGCTTCGTGCTCTACGGAATCTCTCAGGGCAGTCCCGTGGCAATCCGCTATGCCGTTCGGAACCCCAACAAGGTCAGCCGGCTGATCCTGCATGGCGGATACGAGCGCGGCCGGCGCCTTCGCGACACCCCCGGCGAAGCCACGATGTCTGAGGCCATGGTAACGATGATCCGCGAGGGCTGGGGAAGACCGGGGTCGGCCTTTCTGCGCATGTTTGCCGCAATGTACATTCCAGGTGGCAGCACAGACCAGATCGCCTCGCTCGCCGAGCTTCAGCGACTGTGCACTCCGGTCGAGAATGCCTGGCGCCTCCGACAGGCCTATGATGGGTTTTCGGTGCGGGGGGAGCTAGCACTGGTCGGCGTGCCGACGTTGGTCATCCATGCCCGTGACGACGCGGTACACCCCCTGAGCGAGGCGCTTGTGCTGGCCGAAGGGATCCCCCGCGCGCAGTTCGTGATGCTGGAAAGCGGAAACCATGTGATCCTCCCGCAGGAACCCGCCTGGGATGCCCTGTTCTCCGAGATCCGGCACTTCGCCGGACCTGACTAGCTCCGGACTGACCGGAGGCCCTGACGTCGACGCCCCTGCGCTTCGGCGGGCCTCCTCTGGTAGTCTTTCCGGCGCGAGCAGGGTTAGCAGATAGACGCGCGTCATGTTGATCAGCCCCCTACGGCTGGTCCAGTTCGAATGTTAGTGCGTTGTTTGCCGCGAATAGGCGTAGAAATTCGGCACCGATCGGCGCGCCGACCCCAAGCCAACATTCTTGGCAATCAAGGGACCCCGGCAGGATCACGGGGCTATGTTGTCGCTGTTTCACCGACGTGTTGGCGGGCCGAACAGGGCCCGCCCCACGCGATACAATCGCTCAGTTGTTGGCGGTCAGCGGATCGATTACCTGTGGCACCTCGGTAATTGATGTGACCGGGATGCCGGAAAGCTCCGAATGCTTGCGGATCGCTTCCTCGCTGTCGGCGAGATAGATGCAGAATGTCTTGTCCGCAGCGACATAACTGTGCTGCCACTGGATACCCGGGCCGAGTTGCCCCAGTGCCTGGTTCGAGGCGCGGGCAGCTCCGCAGAGCTCCGTCACCGACATCTGCCCGATCCCCGGAACATCGCGTTCGATGATGAACCTTTTCATCTGTGCCATGGGTCTCTCCTTTCGTTGGCTGCCACCCAAGCATGCAAGCCATGCGATGGATCTCCAAACTAAGAAAATTTGTGTTGGCTAAAGATTTCATGTATTTTTGATGATAAATTTGCGGACAATCGAAGAATACCTTTAGTGCGATGACCCGAACGACCCACCTGAACGCCCTCCAGGCGCTGGACATGGCGATCCGCAAAGGCTCGCTGCAGGCGGCAGCAGAGAAACTCGGTATCACGCCGGCAGCGGTCGGGCAGCGCATCCGGTCGCTGGAGAGATATCTCGACACGGATCTCATCCTGCGTGGGCGGTCCGGGCTACGACCGACCCCGGCCCTGAAGGTGGCTCTCGACGATCTCCATGCCGCGTTTGCGGCCCTTGATCGTGTCGCCGACAGCCTCGATTTTCAGCGCACCGCTGAAATTCACATCATAGCAGATCCGGACTGGTCCGATCTCTGGCTACTGCCGCGCCTCGCACGCTTCCGCGAGAACCACCCGAACATCCTGTTCAATGTAAATGGTGAGGGCGACGTGCCGATGCGCCTCGGCGCGCCCGATATCGTTGTTGATCGGGATCCAGAAGGTCGTGCTGCGAATGGGACGCCTCTATACAATGAGATCTTCCTGCCCGTCGGCTCACCGGAGAACGCAGCACGCATATCCGACCCCAATGTGACCAAGGCGGATGACGGTCGACCGCGATACCTTCCTGTCGGCACGCTCGGAGATCAGCAGCGTATGTGGCGGCATTCCGAGAAAGACAGCCTTGAAGGCTTTCCTCTTCTCCACATAAAGCCAAGGGCCGATGCACCCGACACCCCCGGATGGAAGGAGTGGCTGTCCACCTATTCCCACGAACGCGAGTCACCGGAGCGCGGCGTCCAATACGCGCTGGTCAGGAACGCTCTGGATAGCGTGAAATCGAACGCCGGCCTGCTGGTATGCGGCCTGTCCTGCACACTCGATGATCTTGATCAGGGAGTACTGAGCTTGCCGTTCCCTGCTCGCGAAAGCCTCTTGGCGAAGAATCCCTACCGCATGCAAATCCGCTCAGAGGCCAGGGCCCGCCCGCAAGTCGTGCGATTGGCTGACTGGCTCGTCGGGGAAGCAGCGCGAACGAAGACCGCAATGGACAAGCTGGTGGCGAGGTAGTGCAGGCGCCTGTGGTCACCTGGGAAGCGGGTGGGCAGCCTACGACCGGTTACAGTGGCCTTAGCCAAAGCGCAATCAAGCCGGCATTGCCGAATGGGTTCACGCTGCGCGCCCACATTGTCGACGTCGCCCCCTAGTACTACAGTTGCGTTTTCTCCTTCCTGCGTTGTTTCCGATGACTGATAGC
>JAFIEI010000103.1 GCA_020832565.1 Salinarimonas sp.
TTCCGTCAGCCGGTATCCACCTGACGGAATGATGCTCTAATGCGCCTCGTCCCAGTTATCCGCCGCACGGGCCTCGACTTCGAGGGGGACCTTCAGCGTGAGAGCGGGCTGGGGGGCCTCGCGCATGATCTTGGTGATCAGCGGGATGGTCTGATCCACCTCGTCCTCGGGCACCTCGAAGATCAGCTCGTCATGCACTTGCAGCAGCATCTGCGCATGCAGGTTGGAGCGTGACAGCGCGTCTTCCATGCGGATCATGGCGCGGCGGATGATATCGGCGGCCGAGCCCTGGATCGGGGCATTGATCGCCTGGCGCTCCACCGCCATGCGCTCATTGGCATTGCCGGCGCGGATCGCGGGATAGTGGCAGGCGCGCCCGAAAATCGTTGAGACGTAGCCGTTCTCGCGGCAGAAATTCTTGGTTTCCTCCATGTAATCCCTGATGCCGGGAAAGCGCTCGAAATACTGCTTGATATAGGCGCCGGCCTCCTCGCGTCCGATCCCGAGCCGGTTGGCGAGGCCGAAGGCGGAAATGCCGTAGATGATGCCGAAATTGATGGTCTTGGCGCGCCGGCGGTATTCGCCCGTCATCTGGTCGAGGGGGATGTCGAACATCTCCGACGCGGTCGCGGCGTGAATATCGATCCCGTCGGCGAAGGCTTTGCGCAATTGCGGGATATCCGCGATATGCGCGAGAATCCGCAATTCGATCTGGCTGTAATCGGCCGAAATCAGCTTCATCCCTTTCTCGGGCACGAAAGCGGCACGGATCTTGCGGCCTGCCTGCGTGCGCACGGGAATGTTCTGGAGATTGGGCTCGGACGATGACAGCCGCCCCGTCGTCGTGGCCGCGAGCGAGAAGGAGGTATGCACCCGCCCCTTCTCGTCCATATAGTTGGGCAACGCGTCGCTATAGGTGGATTTCAGCTTGGCCTGCTGGCGCCATTCGAGAATCTTCGCCGGCAAGGGATGGCCCTGCTCGGCGAGTTCTTCCAGCGCCGAGGCGGGCGTCGCCCATTGGCCGGACGGCGTCTTCTTGCCCCCGGGCAGCCCCATCTTGCCAAAGAGAATCTCGCCGATCTGCCTGGGGCTCGACACCGAAAAACTCTCCCCGGCATCCTCCTGGATCTCCTCTTCGAGGCGCGCTAGCGTCTGGGCGAAATCGGAAGACAGCCGGCTCAGGATCTGGCGATCAACCTTGATGCCGCGCCGCTCCATCCGTGCGATCACCGGCACCAGCGGGCGCTCCAGCGTCTCGTAGACGCTCACCTTCGCCTCCTCCGCAAGGCGTGGCTTGAGGGCGCGCCACAGCCGCATGGTGACATCGGCATCCTCCGCCGCATAGGCGGTGGCATCCTCGATGGCGACGCGGTCGAAGCTGACCGCCTTCTTGCCGGTCCCGGCCACCTCGGCGAACTTGATCGTGGCATGCCCCAGATGGCGCTCGGCGAGATCATCCATGCCGTGGCCGCCGCGCCCGGCATCGAGCACGTAGGAGATCAGCATGGTATCGTCCACCGGCGCCGTCTCGATGCCGTAGCGGGCCAGAACCAGCCAGTCATATTTGAAATTATGCCCGATCTTGAGCGTACCGGGCTCTTCCAGGAGAGGTTTGAGCGCTTCAAGCGCCTCCTCGAGGGGGATCTGCCCCTTGACCAGCCCGGTCTTGTCAAAGAGATCCGTGCCGCCGCGATGCTGCAGCGGGATATAGCAGGCCCGCCCGCCGGGAAGACCCAGCGAAATACCGACGAGTTCGGCGGAATTGGCGCTCAGCGAATCGGTTTCTGTATCGAGCGCGACGATCCCCGCCTCGCGCGCAGCCGCGATCCATTTGTCCAGGGCGTCGCTATCGCGCAGGCATTCGTAGGCCTCGCGATCGATCTTTGCGGCCTGCGCCTCCTCGCGGCGCTGCGCGACGAGGCGTTCGGGGCCGGCCTGGGTATCGCCTTCGGCAATGCCGGATTCGCTCGATCCCTCGCCATCCCCCGCCGCATCGGCCCCGCGCGCGAGTTCGGGATCAGCTTCGACGGCGTTCAGATCGATATCGTATTCGCTGGCGACGCGCTTGGTGATGGTGGTAAATTCCATCGCCTTGAAAAAAGCCACGAGCTTCTTCGCATCGATCTCGGCGAGAACCAGATCCGTGAGCGGCACGGGTACGGGGGCCTTCTCGTCGAGCAGGACGAGCTTTTTCGACAGCCGCGCCTTGTCGGCATTCTCGATCAGCGTCTCGCGGCGCTTGGGTTGCTTGATCTCGCCGGCGCGCTCCAGCAACGTTTCGAGATCGCCGTATTCTTCGAGCAACTGCACCGCCGTCTTCGGCCCGATCCCCGGGACGCCGGGGACGTTGTCGGAGGTGTCGCCGGTCAGTGCGAGCACATCGGCGATCTTCTCCGGCGGCACACCCCAGCGCTCGATCACGCCATCCACGTCGAGATTGCGCTCGGCCCGGTATCCGGCCTTGCCCTTCACCCCCGATTCGAAATCGAAGAAGCGGACATTGGGCCCCACCAGCTGCATCAGATCCTTGTCCGCGGAGACGATCACCACTTCCGCCCCGGCCTCCGCAGCCTGCCTGGCATAGGCCGCGATCAGGTCATCCGCCTCGTAGCGCTCGAGTTCGATCGGAATCAGCCCGAATGCGCGCACGGCATCGCGCATCAGCGGCATCTGGCGCTTGAGATCCTCCGGCGCGTCTGGGCGATGGCCCTTGTATTCCGGGTAGATCTCGCGGCGAAACGAGCCTTCCGACTTGTCGAGCACGATGGCCAGATGCGTCGGTGTCACCCCCGCCGCGCCCTCGCGGATGAACTGCCAGAGCTTGACGCAGAACATCCGCAGCGCCCCCGTCGGCAGCCCGTCGGAGCGATAATTGTACTTCGCGTCCTGGTTCATCGACTGAAAGAATGCGCGAAAGACGAAGGAGGAGCCGTCGACGAGAATCAGGCGGTCGCCTTTGCCGATAGCGGAGGTTTTGCCGGACATGGAATCTGGACTTCCCGGTACGAGTGACTGCCCCCGGTTTTAAGCTCCGTCATCACGAAAGGCGAGAGCGCGGACAAATTTATGCCCGCTCGAACGCCGCGCCGCGCGTCATGTGGATCGGGGCAAGAGCCGCTCGACGAGGGCCAGCCAGTATCCGATACCATAGGGGATGGCCGCATCGTTGAAATCGTAATCGGGATAATGCAGCCGCCCGGACACATGGTCGGGCGCATCCACGCCCATCCAGATGTAATGCCCGGGCCGTTCATTGAGCATGAAGGAGAAATCCTCGCCGGCCATGCAGGGGGCATGGCTGCGGATCACGTTGTCGCCACCCACGAGCGCCGCCGCCGCCTCGGCTGCGAGAACGGCTTCCCGAGGCGGATTGATGGTGGCGGGATAGAGCCGGCGATAATCGATCACCGCCTCGCAATCGAAGCTCTCGGCAATGCGCGTCGCGAGCTTGCGCAAGCGCCGCTCGGCAAGGGCACGCGCCTCCTCGTCGAACCAGCGCAGGGACCCGCCGATCGCGGCCTCCTCGGGCATGATCACATGCGCATCCGCACCGCGCAGCTTGGCCACGCCGATCGTCACCGTCTCGTGGGGCGGCACGTTGCGCGCGGAGATCGAGGGGATTGCCGTGACGAGATGCGCTGCGGCAAGGACCGTATCCGTCGCTTCGTGCGGCACGCCGGCATGACCGCCCTGGCCGCGTATGGTGATGTCGAAATAGTCGATCCCCGCCATGGTGCCCCCGTCGAGGGCGGCGAAACTGCCGAGCGGGACGCCCGGGAAATTGTGCAACCCCCAGACCGAGCGGCACGGCGCACGCTCGAACAATCCCTCCTCGACCATGACCCGCCCGCCGCCGCCGCCTTCCTCGGCAGGCTGGAAGATCACCGCCACGGAGCCGGAGAAATCGCGATTCTCGGCGAGCAGCTTCGCAGCACCGAGCAGCATCGCCGTATGCCCGTCATGGCCACAGGCATGCATCTTGCCGTCGCGCGTCGAGCGATGCTCCACCTGTGCGCGCTCGTGCATGGGCAGGGCGTCCATATCAGCGCGCAGCCCGATCATCTCCCCCTCGCCGCGACCGCGGATGATGCCGACCACACCGGTTTGCGCGATCCCCTCGATCACCTCGTCGACGCCGAATTGCCGCAGCTTCTGCGCCACGATTCCCGCAGTGCGCACCTCTTCGAAGCCGATCTCGGGATGTGCATGCAGATCGCGCCGCCACGCGGTGACTTCCGGATGAATGGCGGCGATTCGATTGTGGTGGGGGGATTGCAGCACGGGAGATGTCATGACGAACCTTTCTGCCATCGGCACGCGGGCATTGTCCGGCCCGGCCCTCGGGGGTGAGACCGGTCGAGGCGAGACTGGCCGAGGGACAGATCCGGGGCAAGCGCAGGTATTCGCGAACCGGACTGGCGAAGATGCGAGGACAGCGCGTCTGTGCGCCCCGGCCGTCAGGCCCGCGCGAGCACGAGGCGTCCGCGCACCTTGCCCGCGCGCAGGCGCGAAAGCGCATCATTG
>JAFIEI010000043.1 GCA_020832565.1 Salinarimonas sp.
CCGGCGCCGCACAAGGAACCCTCACCGGCGACTTCGTCCTGGGCGTGGACCATGGGCGCCGGATCTAAGAATTCCGTTCCGGAGTCCAGCGGCTGGCATTGGGTCATGGGCAACAAACCGGCGACCGGGAATACCGAATCGACGACTGGGACGAGCAATGGCAGCGATTGGGTCAATGCCGGCTCGGGTTCTCAGGTCGGCAACGGCGGCGGTGCGAACGACAATGGCGGATCGGGCCAGGCCGGCGAAAGCAACGGATCGTCCGGCGGGGCCACCGGTGAGACGAACGGTGGCAGCAACGGCGGCAGCGAATGGGTCGATGCCGGCGCGGGTTCCCAGAACGGCAACGGCAATGGCGGTGCCACGGATGAATCCGGTCAGACTGACGGTGCCGGGTCGGGGAGCGATGAAACTGCGACCGATTCAGATTCGGTCAATGGCGGGTCAGGTAATGGCAATGCCGATACTGAAGGCGACGATGAGCAAGCCGATTCCGGGTCCGGCGAAACCGGGTCAGGGGAGGGCGGCGATACCGGCTCCGGCGAAACCGGGTCAGGGGAGGGCGGTGATAACGGCTCCGGCGGGGCGGCTCCCGTCGAGCTCGATGCTGCCCAGCAGATCGACAATGTCCAGTTCCTCAAGAGCATGGTCGATAACGCGGCCCCCGCTTCGGCAGATATGGATCGTGTGGTTGAGATTTATAACAGCTTCAGGCTCTCGCCGGCTGAAATGACTCATCTTCAGACCCTTGCGCAGAATGCTGCCAGCAGAATGTTCAGCAACGATGAACATGACTTCGCAGCGCATGCACAGAATTGGTCGAACTACTCTGATGAAGAGCGTCAGGATGTCATCCGAAATTTCTTCGCAACTATGCGCGATGATTTTGGCTTGGAGACCACAGTCGAGTTCTTCAGTACACCGCCAAGCTCGTCAGGTTTCTATAGCCACGGCGATTATGATCCGAACACGGATGTGGTCCGAGTGAACACGCATCAGCAAGTTCATGAGACGTTGCCACATGCTATGACGACGGTCTTCCATGAGCTTGTGCACGGATATTATTATAGGCAGACTGCCCATATCCCCAATGAGGATATTGCAGGGCTTTTGGAGAGCGGGGAGCTTACCTATGCGCAAGCGTTGACGCACCTGAACGTCTTCCCGCCGCTCTACTTGTCCGAAGAAGATTATGGTGTCGTGAACTATACCCTTAATCCGCATGAACAATTCGCCTTCACCGGCCAGTACATCTTCGATCAGGCGATGATCGATCAGGGGTTCGAGCTGGAGCATGAGATCGATAGCGACAACCCGCTCTTCGTCAACATGCAACAGCACGGCTTCGCCTGATGTAACACAGCGGCACGGCGACCCCGAGGTCGCCGTGTTCATCAGAATGCAATCTTTGAATGATGCAATTCGCGCTTGTGGAGTGAGGAACGATCATGAGTAACATTGAACTCCCCGATGAGATCGCTGACCTGATCAAGGGGCCGATCACCGATGAGACGCTCATGCAGTTGCGGGCGTATTACAGCATCGAGGCCGGCATCGACGCCAAAAAGAGCAACGAGCTGTTCGAGATCGCGGCCCGTGTGGGTGATCGCGGCGGGCCGGAATTCAACGCCTTCCTGAGCGAAGCCATGGCCGCCTTCCTGATGCGCGGCTTCTCCCCGTTCCGCTCGCGGGTGCAGGGATAGGGCAGCGGCGCGCTCGCAGCAGCGAATCGCAGCTCCACGAATTGACACGACGATATAACAGCCCGGTGGCGATCCGCGCCTCCGGGCTGTCGCGTTCCGGGCGACAGTTAGCAAGCGCATTGAATTTGAAATGTGTATAATAATACAGTATTTATTTTATGTTGAAGATATTTACAAAGTGAATAATATGTTTCTAAATTATATTAAAGGGTTTGTGATGACCATTCAATCCTCGCATCGACTGACAATCGACTTCTCGACGGGGCAGGCGGCTGGGAGCTCGCATGTTTCGCGCTTTTCAGTTGCGCAGGAATCCATGGCGACGCCAATGCCGGTTCGTATGGGAGGGCTCGGGGCATCCGCCAGCAATGCATTGGTCAGCAAACCCGCTGCCAACACGCTCTCCCGGGATCCGTTTACGCTCTTCAATGAAATGCGTGAACGGATGCTGCAACAGCTTACCGAAATGCTGCCGAGCAGTTCGGGATTGATCAACTCCGGCTGGCAGCAAGGCGGGTTCTCGCAGGTTGCGCTTCCCCGATCCGTTCCCTTCGATCTCTCATCCTTCGGTATGCCGGCCTTCAATGAATCCGGGCTGAGCCAAGTTCGGCAGTTTATGTTCCCGGAAGGCTCTCCCCGGCAGCCCATCCAGCCTGTGCCGCGCCCATTGGACCCGGGCCGGAATACGCCGCCTGCAAGCCAGGCGCCAGCCTCATCCAATGACAAGGGGGCGATGGCGCCGAAGCCTTCGGATGAAACGCCCTCAAAGCCGTCCACGGATCGGACGGAAAGCCGGCCAAATCCCACGTCGCCCCCGGCGAACGAGGCGTCGCCAGTCAGGCCTTCACCTGCCCCCACGCCCGCCCCGACTCCGGCACCGACGACAGGGGCCGGGTCGGTGGAGCCGCGCCTCGACAAGCAGGAACTCGCCAATGTCGAGACGATCGAAGGGATCCTGCAGCGCAGCAATTACGGCAGTTCGATCAACCGTAGCGACATCGACACGCTGAATGAGATCTATGGTGATTTCCGCCTCGACGACAAGACGACGCATCGCCTGAACGATTTTGCGGTAACCGCGGCGGAGGAGTTTCTGGGCGATAAGGCTCTGATCGTCGACGCGCAGAGTTGGGATAGCTACAGCCAGGCCGAGCGCCGCGAGGCCGCACAACGTGTCTGGGGCGTCTACAGCGACATATTGGGCTTGCCCGATACCGTGAGTTTCGACACCTTTTCGCAGCCTCGCAATGCAGAGGGCTTCGGCACCGGAGGTTACTACGACATCGGCAGCCGGACGGTTAAATTGAATTTGCATCCGGACGTGAACCGGAATTTCGCCGAGATGACGTCGCTCCTGCTGCACGAGGGGATCCACGCGTTGTATGAACGCGAGCTCGCCCATGTCCCGGTGAACCGGGCTGCGGATGAATTCAGGGCCGGAAACATCAGCTACGAGCAGTTTCTGCTGCAAGCCAATCTTCGGCTCTACCTCGACCCGGGGCAGGTGTCGCTCGACAAGTACATCATGAATCCGCATGAGCAGCTCGCATTCACGGCAGAGGCGCTGTATCGCGAGGAGCTTCGCAACAACGGCGTCGATGTCAGGCCGAGGCTCTCACCCGATCACCCGCTCCACCAGCACTTGCGGGATATGCGTTTGATCAGCCCGGTCTCATCGATCGTCTAGAGGGTGCATCATTCCATCGTGCGGTCGTCGTTAACCTGGGCATCTCGCGATGCGTGACGATCCATAGACACGATAGATCGGGTAGCCGCGCCGGCGCCGGCCGTCCTCGACTTATGGAATTTGACATCGGGTTTGCCTGATTGCTCGAGGCCTCCTGCCGGGTAGTGCCGGTGGATGGCGACTTCCAGGTGCAGTGGACCACAGGCAGTATACCAGAGCAAGGAGATGATATATAGTTCATCACGCGAATTAATGACAATTGTGAATCACCGCATCTTCACAGTGAGATGTTTTTATTTTGTTTGATTGCAATATTCAGAGAGTTTTATGTGTAGCTTATCTTTTCAGGGTAGTATTGATCGCATTCATCCAGAAAAAGGGCAGGGCGGTATTCAGGGCGTATCACAGGCGGGATTCGTCTTGCCGTCAACAGAAGCGGCTGCGACACGCTCCCCCGATGTCCGGCTTGCGCGGCTCGTTATCGACACTGCGCTCCCGGGAGGCCTTCAGGCCGGGCCGATTGACGGGTTCCATGATGATAATGGTTCTCCTGGAGCGCGCGGTGCAGCTGACGAACTGGCCAGAGGGGCTTCCAAGTCCGCTTCATCCGTTCATGAGACCGTCGTCGCGGCTGTGGATCCCCGGGAACTCGCGCATGCCGAGGCCGTGCATCGAATCATGGAGGAAACCGAATATGGTAGGAAGCCCATGTCGGAGGCGCATGTTGAAACCTTGACGGCAATCAATCGTGAGTTTCGCCTCGAGCGCGAAACATTCGAGCGCATTCAGGGCTATGCCCACAGCGTTGCGGAAAAGATTCTGACTGACCCACGATTCATTGAACACGCACGGAATTGGCCCGGCTACGACCTGCTTCAACGCAACCGTGCGGCTTTGGAGGTTTGGCCCCAGATCGAAGAGACCCTCGGATTGGGCGGGCTCGTAGCCTTCGAGCCGTTCGTACTAAGCCCTAGTGCCGCCTCAGCAATCCACGGGGAATATAATCCAGGCACGCAAACGGTCCGGGTAAATCTCCATCGCGACATACACGCGAGCTTCGCGGAAATGATTTCGACCCTGCTCCATGAAGGCGTGCATGGGGTGTTCGATCGCGACACGGCTCACATTCCGTTCGACACGGCCATCGACGCCCTGAAGAGCGGTGAGATCAGCTATGAGCAGTTCATGATTCGCACGGATCTGTTGACATATCTGGCGCCGCCCGCCGTTGATCTTCACGATTACAGTCTGGGTCCCCACGAGCAGGCTGCACATTCGAGTGAAGAATTCCTCGCTCGATATCTGATCGCACAAGGATACGATATCGCGCCTCGACTGCCGGATGACAATCTCTTGCACCAGCACCTGCGCGAATTGAATCTGATCACCGTTCCACCCGAGGGGGTTTAAGGGGATCGTAAGGGCTTCGTGCAATCGTCGATCATCTCGAGATGACGCGATGCACGAGGTTCCAGCGATGTCCACGCCCGTCACCGTTCCGCCCGCCATGGCCGATCTGGCCCGGCCCGACCTGACGCCGCAGGATGTTCTGGCCATGCGCCGGCACTATTTTGCGAACAACGCGATCTCACTGCGCGAGGGCGAGGAACTCTTCGCCATCGCGGCGATGATCGGCGACGAGGGCTGTCGCGAATGGCACCAGTTCTTCGCCGAGGCCATTACGGAACTGCTCGTCCACCAGGTCAGCCCGCCCGGCTATCTCTCCGAGGAAAACGCCCGCTGGTTCATGGACCGGATCATGGAAGCCGGGCATGTGCTTCTCAAGACCGAATTCGAAACGCTGCTGCGTGTCATGGAGCGCGCGCGCCACGTTCCCGATTGCCTCGCCGCGTTCGGCCTGAAGCTCGTATCCGACGTGGTACTCAGCGGTGACGGCACTTCCGTGACCGGGGAGCAGCATGCGCCGGGTATCGTCACGAAAGCGGATGTCGATGCGCTTCGCCGCGTTCTTTTCGTCGCGAGCAGCGAGGGCTTCGGCGCGGTTTCGCGGGCGGAGGCGGAGGTGCTTTTCGACATCGCCGATGCGACCGCGGATGCCGATAACGATCCAGGTTTCGACGATCTGTTCGCCCGCGCCATCGGCAACCATGTGCTGTGCGGCATCGGTCGGCATGCGCCTTGCCCGGACGAGGCGCGCCGTCGCGAAACCTGGCTCGACGAAACCCGCCCGCTCGGGTCGGGAATCGGCTCGATCCTGCGCGGCATGTTCGGTTCCCGGACAACACAATCGATCCAGAGCATGCAGGGCCCGGCCTTCGGTGACGAGACCGTCTGCAGCGAGGAAGCGCTCTGGCTCAAGGGGCGTATCCGTCGAAACGGCAAGGTTTGCAGTGCCCAGCGGGAGTTTCTGCACTTCCTGTCGCGGGAAGCGCGCCACATCGATCCGATGCTCGATCGGCTGATTGCCGAAGCGCGCGCCGCCGAGATCGCCGCCTGATCCGTTCTCCACCCGCATCGGTCCGGACTGCCTGGGGAAGGCGTCGCCGCGCGACACCCGGGGGGTGGCCAGATGCGGCGGAACCTGCTTGATTGGCGCATCCCGTCCGATATCGGCGACGGGCCTTCGCATCAGTGAGCAGACGGACCGATCAATGAGCAAGCAGACAAGTGCAGCAGGCGATACGGGCGAGCACGGTGATATCGCCGAGCTGCCCTTCGAGAAGGCCTTGGCCGAGCTTGAGGAGATCGTGCGCCAGCTCGAGCAGGGCAATGTCGCGCTGGCCGATTCGATTCGCATCTACGAGCGTGGCGAGAAGCTGAAGGCGCATTGCGATGCGCTGCTGAAACAGGCCGAGGCGCGGATCGAGAAGATCAATCTCGGCGCCGGAAATGCGCCGGCGGGCACCAGCGCCTTCGATCCGGATGCCTGAGCGGGGGCATTTCGCGCCCCCCGCCTGATCACTCTTTCGGCGGCGCTTCCTCGGTCATCGGCTTGCCGCTCTCCTCGGGAATGTCCGAGGCCAGATCCGCGATATCCTCGTCAGTTGGGCGCGTGGCGTTCCGGCGCCGCGCGGCTTCCGCAGCGAGCGCCTTGCGCTCGTCGGGGTTCTGGCGCGCAAGCCGGAAGGGCGGTGCGGTGCCCTCCTTGTCCTCGCCCGCATAGAGCGTGAGATGCGGGAAGGGGATCTCGATCCCGCGCTCGTCGAAGACTTCCTTGATGACTTCGTTATAGGCGCGCCCGATCGCCCATTGCTGCCCGGGCTTCGTCTTGATGCGCCCGCGTACGGTGACCGCACTGTCGCCCAGCTCGGTAACGCCGAACATCTCGAAAGGCCCGATAATGTTCTCGGCGATCTCTTCACGGGCGATGAGCCGCTCGAACGCCTCACTCATCGCCGCCTTCACCTCGCTGACATTCTCGCGATAGGCCACGCCGATATCGGCGACGTGGTAGGAGAAGTTGCGCATCATGTTGGAGACCATGTCCACGCTCGAGAACGGGATGACATGGTAGACCCCGTTGAGATCGCGCATGGAGACGGAGCGAATCGTAAGGCGCTCGACCACGCCGGATATCCCGCCGGCGGTGACCACATCACCTTCGTTCATGGCGTTCTCGAGTTGGATGAATACGCCGGTGATCACGTCCTGCACGAGTTTCTGCGCGCCGAATCCCAGCGCGAGACCGATGACACCGGCACCGGCCAGAAGCGGGCCGATATTCACGCCGATTTCGGAGAGCATCATGATCGCCACCACGACGCTCAGCGTCACGGTGAAGGCATTGCGGAACAGTGCCAGCAGGGTGCGCTCACGTGCCGTGGGCACAGTGCCGAAATCCGGGTTGAGCCGGTACTCGATCCAGGATGATACCACGACGTACATGGCAAAGCCCACGATCAGGATCAGGCCGGCGGAGATCAGCGACGTGGTGATCGCCGCTCCCGTCCCGGAGGTGGCCCAGCCGACGAAGTCGAACAGATCCCAGGCATTGGCGATGGCGACGGCAACACCCAGCAGCACGACGATCCGCAGGCCGTAGAGCACTTTCGGGACGAAGGCGTTGAGCCGGTCCTCCAGCAAGGGCAGTCGCTGCTTGACGTCATCGGACAGATGCATGCCGCCGGTGATCAGGCGCGAGATGAAGGCGAAGATCACCATCCCGACCAGCACTGCGATCAGGCTCTGCGCGGTCGAAACGGCCATCAGGTTGATCGCGGTCTGCGGGTGGGCGACCCAGACCATGAAGAACGTGATCAGGTACACGATCGCGATGATGTGCCAGACTTGGGCGAGGCCCTGCGACAGGCGGCCGACCGTATCGGTTTCCCCGCGCGCCACCCGGCGCTTGAGCAGCGTGGCGACATCGGTCTTGTTCTGAAGCACGAGCACGATGCCGATCACGCAGGCGGTGAAGACGGCCAGCGTGCGGATCGCGTCGCCGGACGCCGCCGTGAGATTCCAGGTCACGATCGGTGCGATGAAGAAGAAGGCGTAGACGATCAGGCTGACAAGCCGTGAGAGCCAGAAGTACCAGTAATTCGCAGTCGTGTCGGATACCGGTACGAGGCGCAGGGAATCCTTGCGAGGCATCAGGATCGCCCGCATCACCACCTTGATGCCTTCGGCGACGAGAAAGGCGTTCAGGAACAGCGCCTGGTTCAGCGCCATGATCTGGTTGGTCGCGAGCTGGATCGACAGCGCATGCCCGAGCGTCCAGGCCAGTGCGACCGTGCCCGCATCGAATGCGATGGCCCCGAGAGCCAGCGGCGCACGCCGGAAGACCGGCCGGGACTCCGCCCGTGCCGCGAGCCTGATGCGCGCCCGATCAGAAACGAGGCGCAGCAGCCAGTAACCGAACAGCGTACCGGCGATGACGATGAACAGGGTGCCGAGCAACCGCGTCAGCAGATTGATATCCGCCGTCGTCGTATCGCGCCACAGCGCCGAGACGGAATCGGTGAAGTTCCCCGCGACCAGAAACACGCCCGAAATATTCTCCGCAATTGCCCGCGTCTGTTCCGCGACCTGCCTCGCAAAGGGGACATGTTCCGGCTCGGGCTCGACGAGCGGAGCGGCGCCGCCGCGCAGCCTCTCGATCAGCTGCGCGCGTGCCGCATCATCCTCGAGCAATTCGATCAAGGCTTGCGTCTGCTGGTCGACGCCGTTGCCTGCAGCCCCATCGCCGGTAGTTTGGGCGAGCAGCGGCTGAGCCGAAGCGATCAGCAGCATGAGCGCCGCAAAGATCGCAACGAGGCGCGCCGTGAAGGGTGAGGCAATGCGATCGCGGGGATCGGTCAGGCAGGGGCGGGGCGAGGGGGAGCGAGGCATTACGGCTATGATCGGTTTCACCAGGACGGTCAGGAAAGGCCAGTGCTGCCGCCGTCATGGCGGGCCAGTCGATTGAACGGCGCAGAGCATAGGGGCCCGATTTCATTATGCAAGCGCACACGGTCACAAGCGTGTGTTCACGCTGCTACGGGGGCGCGCCGGGCCGGAATGAAAAACCGCTCCGCCGGGGGCTTCGGCGGAGCGGTGGGTAGCTCAAAATTTGGTAATAAAATTATTTGATCAAGAATATTAATGTGTTTGGTTAATCAATAATGATTTTTTAGCATCGTTAACCATAATTTTCAACATAAAAATGATAGAGGTAGGGCTGAAAAAATATATCAAAATATTATAGTTATATGCGGTGACGGATTTGCGGAGGGTGAGGCGTACTGCTCGTTTCGCCTGTCCCTTATTCGGCGCGAAGCAGCCTGCGATGCTCGTTCGGCGCTTCAATCGCCGAGTGCTCATGAAAAAGCCCCGGAGCATGAAGCTCCGGGGCGCTTGGTCAGACATCGGTTATGAAAGACATAAAAAATATAGAACAAATAACTAGGTTTTATCAATGATGATTTTATAGCATGGTTAATTTCATTTTTCAATCAAAATCCGATCCCCTCAATCGGCCGTGATTCCAGCCACGATGCGCCTGACCAGTGGGGCAACGACGAGGACCGTGGGAAACGCCACGGCCCATGATCCGAGCCATGAAGTCAGCCAGGAGAAAAGAAAGTTCCCTCCCAGACCCAGAGCCTGTGCCGTGGCAATCCCGGATACGATCAGGGACATCAGGCCGGAGAGGAGGAAACCGAAGAGAATCGGGGCGAAGGATTTGGGAAGTTTCATGGACACGGAAAAAGCACCTCACGGCGGCTTGCGCCCGCGTCGGCGTGCGGGCAAGAGTTCGGGGCAGGTCGATCATGCAGGGCGCATGCCGCGTCCTGGTGAATGCAGAAACTGCGTCCGCAGCCGTGCGACTTCAAGGGTCGCCGCGTCTGCTGCGCGTATCCCGTCGAGGAAAACCGGTGAAGACCCCCGAGATCTACCTGACCACGCCGACGATTGATGCGCATTCCGAGCCGGCGGCGCTGTGCGCGCAATTGTCCGCGCTGATTCCGCTGCTGCCGTGTTCGGCCCTGCGCATCCGACTTTCCCCATCCGACGAGCGCAATCTCGTGCGTCTGCTCAAGCCGTTTACGTCCACCGCCCAGAATTGCGGTGTCGCGGCCATCCTTGATATCGTCGCCGAACCGGTCGCGCTGGCGGAATTCGACCTCGCGCGCATCGCGAGCCGGGGAGGGGCCGATGGCGTGCATCTGCGCGATCTCGCCGCAGCGCGGGCTGCGATTGCGCAATTTGCCGGCACGCGTGCCGTGGGGCTTGCGAATCCGCGCACGCGCCATGATGCGATGGAAGCCGGGGAGGCGGGGGTCGACTATCTCGTCTTCGGCGAACCGCGCGTAGACGGCTCGATGCCACCATTCGATGTCGCATGCGAACGTGCTTCATGGTGGGCCGAGATTTTCGAGACACCCTGTGCCATCTTCCTGCCCGACCTCGGCGATATCGACGCCGCGCTGGCGACGGGCGCAGAATTCCTCGCCGTCGGTGACGCGATTTTCGCACATCCCGACGGGCCCGAGGCGGGAGCGCTTGCGCTGGCAGCCGTCTTGCAGGCGCGGCGAGAGCAATGAGCATGAGAGCGGGTGAACAGGCGTGATACGACGGCAGCGGCCAGAACCGACCGACCCGCTTGGGATGATCCGCGCCATGGCCGGAACCGCGGCCCTGTGCGCGTCGCTGGTCGTATCCGTCGCGCTCGTGGGATGGCAGGGGCCGGCTCCGGCCTGGGCGCAGGCGCCAGGGCAGGATGTCGAGCGCCCGGCGGCGGATGACGGCGCGCTCGCTCCGGACATGCTTGCCCCGCCTGCAGACGCGACTGGGCCAGCCGGTGCAGATGACGTCGACGAGCTTCCCAGCCCCGTCGGCCCGGCCTTGGAGGGCCTTGAGACACAGGAGGGCGAGACCGGTGATCGCGCCTATGCCGCCTATCAGCGTGGCCTCTATCTGACCGCCTTCATGCGTGCAGCCGATCGACTGGACGAGGATCCTGATGACGCCGCCGCGATGTCCCTGATCGGCGAATTGTATCTGCAGGGCCTCGGCCTGCCACAGGATTTCGAACGGGCAGCGGAGTGGTTCGCGCTCGCGGCACGGCACGGCGACCCGGCGGCGCATTTCGCGCTCGGCACCATGCGGTTGGCGCAGGACGGGATCGGTCGCGACACCGCCGCCGCCCGCCGCCATTTCGAGGCCGCAGCCGAAGCCGGCCATGCGCCCGCCTCGTACAATCTGGCGCTGATTCTGCTGGAGACCGGCGGCGAGGAAGGGGCAGTGGAAGCGGCGCGCCTGCTCCAGCAAGCCGCCGATGCGGAAATCCCCGAAGCACAGCATGCGCTCGGCCTGCTTTATCGCGAGGGGCGCGGCGTGGAGGAAAATCTCCCGCGCGCAACGGCCCTGTTTCATCGCGCCGCGCGCAATGGCGATCTCGAGGGCATGGTCGAATATGCCAGCGCCGTCTTCAATGGTACCGGCGTCGCCCCCGACGAGGAGCGCGCCGCCGCCTGGTTCCGGCTGGCCGCCTGGCGCGGGGATACGATCGCGCAGAATCGTCTCGCTCTGCTCTATGCGTTCGGGCGTGGCGTGGAGAAGGATCTCGTCGAGGCCGCGTCCTGGCACCTCCTCGCCGCCGGCCAGGGGCTCGACGACGAGCGTCTCGATGAGGCGCTGCGCGAACTCACCGAGGAGCAGCTTTCACAGGCCCGCGCCCTTGCCGAAACGCGCATGTGGCCCTGAACGGGTCTCGCGCCATTCGGGTCTACGGCTTCGCCTCGCCATCCTCCCCCGATTTCTCGGTGGGCGCCTCATCCTCTTCCGGATCATCGCGAAACACGGTCCAGGCCAGGGTGAGCCGCGAGAGCGCGGTCATAGCCACGAGCCCGGCGAAGAAATAGGCGATCAGGGCGAAATGGGCGGGAAACAGCATCATCGCGGCGAAGGCGATGATGGTTTCGGTGCCCTCGGCCAGGCCGATGGTGAAATAGATCGATTTGAGCCCGCGCACCTTCGAATCCATGCCGCGTTTTGCCGCGACGGCGGAAAACGCGAGGAAGCTCGCGCCGTTCACATAGAAGGTGAACAGAAGCACCACGGCAGGGATGGCATTGGCCTGTGGGTCGCGCAGGGCGAAGGCGAGCGGGATCACGCCATAGAAGGCGAAATCGAGCACGATATCCATGTAACCGCCGCGATCGGTCGCCCGCGTGCGCCGCGCGACAGCGCCGTCGAGCCCGTCGCAGAGGCGGCTGAGGACAAGCGCCAGCAGTGCCGCCGCATCGGCCTCGACCACGACGCCCAGTGCGCTGACGAGACCGAGTGCGAATCCGGTGAAGGTGACGGTATTCGCGCCGATGCCGCGCATGACGAGCCGCTGCGCGACCCGGTCCAGAACCGGGTCGATCAATCGGCGCATCATCCCATCCAGCATGGCTTTTCCCCGCGTTGACGAAAACTGCGCTGCGCCTTACCACCATTTTCAGGTTCTTGTCCCCCGTAACGAGGTCACGATCATGTACGAGGCCGTGAGCAACGGTGTGCGCGTCACTGTCGAGCCCCGTTATCTCGATGACGAATCGCGCCCGCAGGAAGGGCGCTACTTCTTTGCCTATACGGTGGAGATCGCCAATCTGACGCCGGAGCCGATGCAGCTCCTGCGCCGCTACTGGCGTATCACCGACGGGTTGGGGCGCATGCAGGAGGTCCGTGGCGCGGGCGTCGTGGGCGAGCAGCCCGAAATCGGCCCCGGCGACAGCTTCAGTTATACCAGCGGCTGCCCGCTCGAGACGCCAGACGGCACGATGCAGGGGCATTACGAGATGCTGCGCGCCGACGGTTCGTTGTTTCACGCCGAAATCCCCGCCTTTTCCCTCGACTCACCTTATGTGCGCCGCTCGGTGCATTGAGTGAGCGCACCGATGCGCCAACCGACAGGCACGCCATGAACGCCGCACGCCGGACCCCGCTCGAACTGCTCGAGCGACTCGTCTCCTTCGATACCGAGAGCAGCAAATCAAACCGCGCGATCATCGATTTCATCGCCGAATATTGCGATTCGCACGGCGTGGCATATCTGCGCGTGCCCAATCCTGCGGGCGACAAGGAATCGCTCGTCGCCACGATCGGGCCGATGGTGGAGGGCGGTATCGTGCTTTCCGGTCATACCGACGTGGTGCCGGTAACCGGACAGGTCTGGACGAGCGACCCCTTCACCCTGCGCGTCGCCGACGGTCGTGCCTATGGCCGCGGCGCCGTCGACATGAAGGGATTTCTCGCTTTGATGCTGGCGCTGGTGCCGGATTGGCGCGCGGCGAATCTCACCCGCCCGGTGCATCTGCTCTTCTCCTATGACGAGGAGATCACCTGCCTCGGCGTGATCGACGCGATCGCGCAATTCGGAGCCGCATTGCCGCGCCCGCGCGCCGCCATCGTCGGCGAGCCGACCGGGCTCGAAGTTGCCGATGCGCACAAGAGCGTCACGATCTACACCACCCGCGTCCACGGTTTCGAGGCCCATTCCTCCAAGCCCGCACTCGGCGCCAATGCGGTGACCAGCGCAGCGGAACTCGTCTGCGAAATCAACCGGATCGGTGATGAACTGATGGCGGCGGGCGATTCCAGCGGCCGTTTCGACCCGCCCTATTCGACGGTTTCGGTGGGTACCATCTCGGGCGGCACGGCGCGCAACATCCTCGCGAAAGAATGTGTTTTCAACTGGGAAATCAGGGGTTTGCCGGATCTGGACGTGGCAGCGGTGCAGGAGCGATTCTTCGCCTTCTCCGAGAAGACCGCGCGCGAGCGCCTCAACCGCTTCGGTGATTACGGGCGCATCGAAACCAGCGTCGACGTGCATGTGCCGGGCCTTGCGCCGGTGCCCGGATCGGATGCCGAGAGCCTCGCGCTGCATGCCGCGCGCCGCAATGCCACGATCAGCGTCCCCTTCGGCACCGAGGCCGGGCGTTTCCAGGCCGCCGATCTCCCCGTCGTCGTCTGCGGCCCGGGCAGCATCGACCAGGCCCATCAGCCCGACGAATACATCACCCTCGCTGCACTCGCCGAGGGCGAGGCCTTCATGAGGCGGCTGACGGGGATCTGATTGGCGCTGATCTATCCATATCAATAAAAGGAATCTCAAGAAATTGCCGCCATAACGTTGCGTAAGGAGGCGGTCATGCAGCAAATGAAGATCCTGATTGCGGACGCAGATGTCGAAACCCGGCAGCAGCTGACCGAAATCATTTCCAGCGCGCGTCCGGATATTCGCCTGCGCTTTGCCGAGACGGGCCGACAGCTCTTCAAGCTGTTGCAGGAAGAAACCTTCGACATGATCTTCCTCGACATGGTGCTGCCCTATACCGACGTCGCCAAGCTCAGGAGCGTGATCGCCCTGATGCATGTGCAGAACGCTACCCGTCTGGTGCTGGTCAGCGAAGGGCTACGCAAGAACTGGACGATGATCGCGCTGCATCTGCAGGCCTATGAGGTTCTGATGAAGCCCTATCGCAATCACGCGGTGACCCAGCTTCTGGAGACCTTCCAGCAGATCCGCCGCACGCGCCAGGCGCTGATCGTCGATCCTTCGGTGCGCACCCGCGGCATTTTGCGTCATGTGCTGGATCGCAGCCAGTTCCGGCTGCAGCCGATCGATGCCGAGACCGGTCGCAGAGCGATCCGGCACACACGCCAGCAGGATTTCGAGGTGGCCTTCGTCAGCCATGCCCTGTCCGACATGCCGGCCCTGGAGGCTGCCTGTCAGCTCCTCAGCCGCACCGGGGACAGGATTTCGGTCGTGTTGATGGATAGGCGTGTGGAGGAAAGCCACCGGGCCTTCGAGGTGTTCGGCATCAAGGATGTGATGATCCAGCCCTTTGATGCGATCGACGTCAACCGGACCCTGCACGGGGCGCTCGGCCTCTGGCGACCCTATCTCGTGAATGCCCTCGCTACCGAACGGAAGATAAAGCGTGAAGAAGCCGCGCAGGCGTGCCACGCGGCGTGAAATACCAGTCTTCTCGCAAGCGAGGTTGAAGCGTCATGCTCCAGGAAATCTATCAACTCGTGCAACAGATCGAGCAGGCGAAGAAGGCGGACGCCAAAGGGGGCGAAGACATCGCCGTTCAGGTGGACAAGTCCGAGGTGGTCGAACGTCTGCGCGCGCTGTATGAAGCCAAGGCCCGTCGGCTCCCCGATGATCGGGCGGCGATGTTTGACCATCTGTTCCTGAATCTCAGCGACGGGATCGACGCGGCCACGCGGCGCAACCTCGCCACGACACTGGCCATGTATCCGCGCGCACCGGAAGGCATTGTCGACAAGCTCGTCCAGGATGAGGATCCTGGCGTGGCCGAGCCGCTGCTCGCCAGTGCGCTGCGGATCGAGGAACGTTTGCTCGAAACAGTGGCGCAGAAACGGGGGCAAAAGCACCTGAGGGCTCTCGCAGGGCGGGGCAAAATCGGTGAGCGTATCACCACGCCGATTGCGCGAAGGGGGAACGACGAGACGGTGTTGGCTCTGTCCGTCAACCGCAGCGCGCGTTTCAGTGAGGAGGGTTTCGATATCCTGTCGGAGCGGGCGCGGGCCAATGCGATCCTGCGCAGCGTGGTTTGTGCGCGACCGGACATGCCGCCGGCGCAGTTCGACATGTTGCTCGGTCTCGACGGCGCCCTCGTCTGTGAGGAATTCGACGCCGAGTATGGCGATGCCGTGCTGTCGGGCGAGATGCTGGTCGCCATCATTTCTGCCGCCATGGGTGACGGAGGGCCGACTCGCTTCTCGCGCGCGATGATGGCCGCTTCCTTTGATTACGTGGCGATGCGTGCGCTCCAGCGATCAGTCAGGCAGGCGGACCTGGAGCGCTGGCTGCGCCGCCGCCAGTACGAGGATGCCATTGCCGGGCTGGCCATTCTCAGCGCCATTCCGCCGGAATACGTGCAACGGCTGATCGTCGCCGACTCGCTCTACCCGGCAGCCATGCTGGTGAAGGCGATCGGCTTCGAATGGGCTACGCTCAAACCGTTCTGGCAGATCCGCAGCGAGGCCGGCGTGGGCCAGGAGCCCCCGAACGAGGTCTACGAGGTCTTCGATGCCATCGACACGCTGACGGCGCGGCGCATGATGCGCCATGTGGCTCTGCGCGAAAAGATCATCGCCTTTCCCGAGGTGGAATTGCAGCAAGACGGCTGGCCTGGAATCGCGCCGGGACCGGGCGATCGGACGGACAGGCACGTCGCCTGACCCGGTGTCTCAGGCCCGGTATTCCGGATCGTTCTCCAGAAGGATCGGGGCGCCGTGGGGGGTGGCGCGGGCGGCGCGGTCGAGGGCGGCGCGGCGGGTCTCCAACTGGTCGGCGGGGACGAGCTGCTTTAGCGCGATGATCCGCTCGAGCGCGGTCAGCCAATGCGTGTAATAGGTCGAGCCGTCATCGGGATCGCCGGCGGCCTGCGCTTCACGGATGACGGTCGCGAGCGTCTGCGCCCATTCGCTCCAGGTGAAGGCGCCCTGTTCGTGCAGGCGCAGCGTCATGGCGAAGGCCTGCGCCTCCCAGGGGGCGGAGAAGACCGGGCCGTCGGCGCAGCGCGGGATCGGCGCGTTCGCGGCGCGGGTGGCGGCGTCGAGGGCGTCAGGCAGGCTCAAGATAGCTCTCCCAGGCATCGATCCCGACGATCAGCGTCGCATCGGCTTCCTCGCCCCAGAGCTCGCGGCCCGTGAAACGCACATTGTAGAGCCATTGCGGCTCCTCGCCCTGGCCGTGGGCGTTGGTGTCCGGAAAGACGTGGACACCGTGCACCATGGCGATGACGCCGCGCTTGCCGCGCGCATAGCGGGGCAGGCGGGTATGGCCGGTCGGATTCATCACGCGGGTGACGACGCTGTCGCCCTCCTTGAAACGCGGCGGATGCGATGCCTCGCGTTCCGAGGGACCGCCGCGCCGCATGGCGGCTTCGACATCGCCACCGCGGAGCACGCGCTTGATCGCGGCCGGGGCTTCCAGGGCCGCACCGGTAGCGAGTTCCGCCTCGCTGACGAGGCCGAGCCGGGTGACCAGACGCTCGGTGCCCTTGGTCCAGATCTCGTAATAGCTCGAGGCCAGATAATCCGCCGGCGGGAGGGTCTCGCGGGCATGCCGGCTCATGTCGATATTCCAGGCGCCTGTCGCGCCCATGGCGACGGTGATGCCGAAGGCGCGCTTTTCCCAATCGTGATGAAACCAGGGCTCGTCCGCCTCGCTCTGCACGGGGCCGAAACCCTGCATGCCGCCCATATCCTGTGCGCCGTTCATGCCGCATTCTCCCCGTTCGCGAGGCTGGCCGGATCGCGCGCGAGCCCGGTCCCGATCATGGAATCGCGGGTGACGAGATCGGCGAGTTCTTCCTGGGACCAGCCCTGCGTGCCCGGCGGGCGCATCGGGATCACGAGATAGCGCATTTCAGCGGTCGAATCCCAGACGCGAATGCCCGTCGTCGCCGGCAAAGTGACGCCGAAATCCGCGAGAACGCCGCGCGGATCGATCACGGCGCGCGAGCGATACGGCGCCGATTTGTACCAGGTCGGCGGCAGGCCGAGCACGGGCCACGGATAGCAAGAGCAAAGAGTGCAGACGACGAGATTATGCTCCTCCGGGGTATTTTCAACCGCGACCATGTGCTCGCCCTGGCGGCCCTCGAATCCCATCGATCCGATCGCCGCCGTGGCGTCGCGCCTCAGCCAGTCGCGGAAATCGGCATCCGCCCAGGCCCGCGCCACCACCTGTGCGCCGTTCCGAGGGCCGACGCGGGTCTCGTACATCTCCACCAGCGCGTCGATGGCGGTGGGATCGACGTAACCCTTCTCGACGAGAATCGATTCGAGCGCGCGCACGCGCAGATCCATCGGCGAGAGTTCGCTGCCATGGTCGTGATCATGGTGGTGGTGATGATGGTGGGCATGATGCCCGGAGCCGTGCTCATCGCTCATGGTTTCCTCCGGCCGGCTGTCTATGCCGGTTCTGGACATGTCCACGAGTCTAGCGTCGTCGCGATACCGCGCAAGGCGTGATTCCGGAGGGCGGCTTTGGCATGGCTGCGCTGCAACGAAAAAACCGGGACGCTCGCGCGCCCCGGTTCGGGATCCTCGATGATCTGCAAGCCACCCGGAAGGGCCGGGTGGCGGCGCGATCAGACCGAGTAGTACATGTCGAACTCGACCGGATGCGGCGTGTGCTCGAAGCGGATGACGTCTTCCATCTTCAGGGCGATATAGGCGTCGATCATGTCGTCGTTGAACACGCCGCCGGCCTTGAGGAAGTTGCGATCCTTGTCGAGCGCCGTGAGCGCCTCGCGCAGCGACGTGGCGACGGTCGGGATCTTCTTCAGCTCGCGCGGGGGCAGATCGTAGAGATCCTTGTCCATCGCCTGGCCGGGATCGATCTTGTTGAGGATGCCGTCGAGGCCGGCCATGACCAGCGCCGCGAAGCCGAGATAGGGGTTCGCCGTCGGATCGGGGAAGCGGACTTCGACGCGCTTGGCCTTCGGCGACGTCGTCCACGGGATACGGCAGGAGGCCGAGCGGTTACGCGAGGAATAGGCCAGCAGCACCGGCGCCTCGAAGCCCGGGACCAGACGCTTGTAGGAGTTGGTCGACGGGTTGGTGAAGGCGTTGATGGCGCGGGCGTGCTTAATCACGCCGCCGATGTACCACAGGCACTCCTGGCTCAGATCGGCATACTTGTCGCCGGCGAAGAGGGGCTTGCCGTCCTTCCAGATCGACTGGTGCACGTGCATGCCGGAGCCGTTGTCGCCATAGACGGGCTTGGGCATGAAGGTGGCGGACTTGCCGAAGGAATGCGCGACGTTGTGGATGCAGTACTTGTAGACCTGCATCAGGTCGCCCATGCGGGTGAGCGTGTCGAACTTCATGCCGAGCTCGTGCTGGGCACTGGCCACCTCGTGGTGGTGCTTCTCGACCACGACGCCCATCTCGGCCATGGAGGCGAGCATTTCCGAGCGCATGTCCTGCCCGGAATCGAGCGGCGGCACCGGGAAGTAGCCGCCCTTGGTGCGGATGCGGTGGCCCATGTTGCCGCTCTCGTAATCCGACATCGAATTGGAGGGCAGCTCGACCGAATCGAGGACGAAGCCGGTATTGTAGGGCTCGGCGGCGAACTTGACGTCGTCGAAGACGAAGAATTCGGCTTCCGGGCCGATCATCACGGTGTCGCCGAGACCGGTCGACTTCAGGAAGGCTTCCGCCTTCTTCGCGATGCCGCGCGGATCGCGGTTATAGGGCTCTCCGGAAGCGGGCTCGAGCACGTCGCAGACGATCGACATGGTCGGTGCCGCGAAGAACGGATCCATCGTGGCGGTTTCCGGGTCCGGCATCAGGCACATGTCGGATTCGTTGATCGCCTTCCAGCCGGCGATGGACGAACCGTCGAACATCACGCCATCGGCGAAGAGATCTTCATCGACCATGGTGACGTCGAAGGTCACGTGCTGCCACTTGCCCTTCGGATCGGTGAAACGAAAATCGACGTACTTGACGTCGTTATCCTTGAGTGCCTTCAGCACATCGTTGGCCGACTTCATGATGGACCTGTCCTCTTTTCTTGACGCATTCGTGCGAAGTACCCGGCGCAGAGCCGGCCTTCGCGGTTGGGTTTCGAGACAGTCAGATCGCGTCCGCGCCGGTCTCGCCGGTACGGATGCGGATCGCCTCCTCGACGGCAGATACAAAAATCTTGCCATCGCCGATGCGACCCGTCTGGGCAGCCTTGCGAATCGCATCGACGGCCTTCTCGACCAGATCGTCGGAGCAAACGATCTCCAGCTTCACCTTGGGCAGGAAATCGACCACATACTCGGCGCCGCGATAAAGCTCCGTATGGCCTTTCTGGCGCCCGAACCCCTTCGCCTCGATGACTGTGATTCCCTGCAGGCCGACGTCCTGTAGGGCTTCTTTCACCTCGTCGAGCTTGAACGGTTTAATGATCGCTTCGATCTTTTTCATGAGAAGCCGCCTTTTGTCGCGCGGTTGTCGTTCTTTGAACACCACGGTGATACCATCTTAACGACACCCCTGCCACGCCTCCCATGGGGAACACGTCGCGGAGTTGCCTATTTGCGCGGCGATACTTGCATAAAATTTATGCATTCGCCACTTCTTCGGACGATACGCGCCATATGTTTGGGCCGCACATCGTCACCGGGTTAAGATTGATCCGCCTTCGCGCGTCGTGGCCGTGTCGAGAGACCGGCGCCGGCGCCGGATCACGGAGTTGACCGCCATGATGTCCTATCGCCTGCTCGATGTTGCGCAGATGCGCGAAGCCGACCGCCTCACCATCTCCGCCGGCACGCCCGGTTTCACGCTGATGGAGCGCGCGGGCACCGGCGTTGCGGAAATCGCGCAGGCCATGCTGCCCGAGCGCGGGCGCGTGGTGATCCTGTGCGGACCCGGCAACAATGGCGGCGACGGCTTCGTCGCCGGGCGCCTGCTCGCCGAGGCGGGCTACCGCGTCGAGCTCGGGCTTCTCGGCCCGCGCGACGAATTCGCCGGCGATGCGGGTGCGGCTGCTGCGCGCTATCACGGCAGCGTGGCGGCTCTCGAATCCGTGGACCCCGCCGGCGCGGATCTCGTTGTCGACGCGTTGTTCGGCACGGGTCTCACCCGCGATCTCGAAGGCGCTGTTGCGGCCTGCGTGGAGCGCGTCGCGCGCAGCGGCGTGCCGGTCCTCGCCGTCGACATCCCCTCCGGTCTCGACGGTGATTCAGGTGCGATTCGCGGTGTCGCGCTTCCCGCCACGCGAACCGTGACCTTCGCCGCGCGCAAGCCGGGCCATCTCCTGCTGCCGGGGCGCGATTTGTGCGGACCGGTCACCGTCGTCGATATCGGCATCCCGGAATCGACTCTTGCGGGTTTCACCCCGGCGCTCTTTGCCAACGAGCCCGCCCTGTGGCGCGATTCCATGCCGCGCCTCGAGGCGAATACCCACAAATACAAGCGAGGGCATGCCCTGGTGCTCTCCGGCGAGATGCATCGCACCGGAGCCGCGCGCCTGGCTGCGCGCGGGGCGCTGCGTGTGGGGGCGGGCCTGGTGACGCTGGCCTCGCCGCGTGCCGCACTCGCGGTCAATGCCGCGCAGCTCACTGCGATCATGCTCACGCCCTGCGATTCACCGGAAGAGCTCGGCACGCTGCTGGAAGATCGCCGCATCAGTTGTATCGCGCTCGGGCCGGGATGCGGGGTGGGGGATGCGACGCGCGCCATGGTCAAGGCCGCTGCGCGGGCGGGCAGGGGGCTCGTGTTGGACGCGGATGCGCTGACCTCCTTTGCCGGTGAGGCCTATACGCTGGGCATGATCGCCACTGCCGCGCGCGAGTGCGTGATCACCCCGCATGAAGGCGAGATGCGAAAGCTGTTCGAATCGGCGGAAGGCGTGCTCGACGCGCCGAATCGCTGGCAGGCCGCGCTGCGGGCCGCCGAGGTCGCGCGGGCGGTGGTGATCTGCAAGGGCGGCGATACGATCATCGCCGCGCCGGACGGGCGCGCTGCGCTCCTTGCCGAGACGACCCCCGATCTTGCCACTGCCGGCTCGGGCGATGTCCTCACCGGCCTCGTCGCCGGGCTCATCGCCCAGAACATGCCCGCCTTCGAGGCCGCCTGCGCCGCCGTCTGGCTCCACGCGCAGGTCGGAATCGCCTGCGGGCCGGGCCTGATCGCGGAGGATCTGAGCGAGGCGCTGCCGGGGGTGTTGCGGGGGTTGTGAGGGGCGCCCGAAATGGCAAACGGCACCGGACGTCTTGCGCCCGGTGCCGCCGGTGGAGCATCATCCGAGCCCGGGGTAACGCAACGTCCCCGAACGGATGCGCTCAACGATCAGTCCACCGCGTGGAACAATCGATTGAGATCAATCCATCGCATGGAAGACCGTGACGTCGCGCAGGACGACGTCGAGGCCGTCGATCTCCATGCTCTCGGTCACCATACCCGTGGCGAGATCGATCTGGTGGAACATGCCGTTGGCGACGAGCCAGGCGGTGTTCTCGCCCTCGGCACTGGTGGCGATGTCGAAGGCGATCGGGTCGTCGAACATGGCGCCGGTTGCGCCGATGGTGACGTTGTCGCCGTCATTGGGCGCAACCTGCTGCAGCAGGGTCGATTGCGCGGTATCGATGTTGAACATCATGGTGGAATCGGGCTCACCGAAGGAGTTCGAATAGGCCGTACCACCGACCATGGGCATGCCTTCGCTATCGTCGGTGAAGGTCAGATCGCCATCCACCATGACGGCACCCGTACCGAAATTGACGCGGTGATTGGTCGTGCCCGACATGAAGCGCAAGGCATCCGCCGCAGGGTTCACATCGACGATCACCGGCGTGCTATCCTCGATGACCATGGGCATGTCCATGCTCGCCACCTCGGACCACATCCCGGTCTCGGGGTCGATATTGACGATGGCGAAACCGTCTGTGACAGCGATCACCTCACCGGTCGCAGGGCGGTAGTCGATACCCAGGATACGACCGTCATAATCGGCATCCTGCATGCCCGTCACCTGCGCGGTGTCCAGGTCGATCGTGACGAGCGTCCGGTCGCCGGCGAGGCCGACGGCCATCGAGGCATGGGCAGTGCCCGCGACCAGGGTGGCCATCAGGGTGGGGGCTACGAGTTTCCACATGGTTGTCTCCGTTTGGTTTCGTTGGGTGACGGGGCAAGCCACGGATCCGGGGGCAAGAAAGTTGCGCCCTTCGTGTTCACGGATCCGTGATCGCTTCAAAATCGCTCCTGCGGGCCGGCCCCGTTGGCATCCGGACGGTGGGTGGCCGGATGCCGCTTTCGCTTGCGCCTGTCGGACGCGGCGCCGGTCACATGCGGGGCAGAAGCACCGAGTCGACCACATGGATGACGCCGTTGGACTGCAGCACGTCGGCCACGGTCACGAGCGCTCCGCCGTTGCTCTGGTCGATGATGACGAGGCGATTGCCGTTCATGCGCGCGGTGATCGGATTACCGGCGACGGTCGTCATGTTGTAGGTGCCGCCATTCGCGCGGATCCGGTTCATGAGATCCTGCCCCGTCAGACGACCCGGGACGACGTGATAGGTGAGCACACCGGTGAGCGCGTCGCGCATTTCGGGTTCGAGCAGGGATTCGACCGTGCCGTCGGGCAGCTTGTCGAAAGCGGCATTGGTCGGCGCGAAGACCGTGAAGGGGCCGTCCCCTTTCAGGGTCTCGACGAGACCTGCGGCCTGGACAGCCGCGACGAGCGTGGTGTGGTCGGCCGAGTTCACGGCATTGTCGATAATGTCCCTGTCGGCAAACATCGGCGCACCGCCGACGGTGACGGGTTCCTGCGCCATTGCGGGGTTGACGAGTGCCTGCCCCGAGATGGACAGGGCGCCGGCGAGTGCCACGGCACCCAGAAGCTTCTTGATCATCGGCATTTGAAACACTCCTTGTCGTTCGTCCCTTATGGGAGTGCTTCGAGACACGAGTGTTCCGTCGGGAAAGTTGCGCAGGGTCGCGATTTTTTTGGGGCGCATCGCACACGCCACTTCCAATGGCGCATGAGGGCGGTAAACTGATGCCGATGGCGACGCCCGATATAACCAAGCTGATCGTGAGAACCGCGCTGCGCGATCAGCAGGCGTTCGATCTGCTATATCGCCATACGAGCCGGAAACTTTTCGGAGTCTGCATACGTGTCTTGAAGAACGAGGCCGAGGCCGAAGACGCGCTGCAGGAGGTTTTCATCAGGATCTGGAATAAGGCCGATCGCTTCGCGGCCTCGGATCTCAGTCCGATATCGTGGCTCGTCGCAATCGCGCGCAACCACTGCATCGACCGCTTGCGTGCCCGCAAGAATGTTGTCTCGGACGATGAAGCCCTGTTGCAGGTTGCCGATCCCGCCCCCGATCCGGAGGCGCGGGCTGAGCAGACCAGCATGCGCGGGCGCATCTCCGAGTGTCTGAGTGAACTGGAATCCGCGCATGCGGGTGCGGTGAAGGCCGCTTATCTGGAGGGTCACAGCTACAACGAACTGGCCGAGCGCTTTGCCGTGCCGGTGAACACCATGCGAAGCTGGCTGCGCCGCAGCCTGCTCAAACTGAGGGAATGCCTCGCAAGATGACGGCGCAAGACCAAAACGGACCGGAACGCGACGGCGACGACATGCTCGCCGCCGAATACGTTCTGGGCGTGCTGCCGGCGTCGGAGCGGCAGGAGGTGGCGCGGCGGATCGAATCCGACGCCGCCTTCGCGCGGCTCGTCGAGGCATGGGAAGCGACGCTGACCCCGCTGGCCGACTCGTATGAAGAGGTATCACCCCCGGTCGATCTCAAGCAGAAGATCGATACAAGGCTCTTCGGCGATGCCGGCGCGAAGGCAGGCTCCGCGACCACGCGGCTGCTCGACAGATTATGGCTCTGGCGCGGACTGGCTGCGGCATCGCTCGCCGTCGCGATCATGTTCGGAGCGTTGCTTTTCACCCAGCCCGAACCGGAGCCGCCGGCGCCGCGCCTGCTTGCCTCGCTTTCGCACGAGGAAACCGGAGTATCGGTCTTTGCGATCTACGATGCGGCGACCGGGCAGGTGGTGCTTGCCGAGGTCGCCGGCGAAAGGCCGACCGATTCCGAATTCGAACTCTGGGTTATCGAAGGCGAGCGCGCGCCCGTGTCGCTCGGCCTGATCGACGGCGACACCGATATCCGCATCGATCTCGCGGAGGATGTCGGAGCCCTGATGCAGGCCGGCTCCGTTCTCGCCGTCAGTGTGGAGCCACCCGGCGGATCGCCGACGGGGCAGCCGACCGGCCCGGTCGTAGCTTTGGGTGAACTGCGCGCGATCTGAACGCGCATCGCTGTTCACCGCCCGTATTCGACCGGCTCCGCGAAGCGCTCATCCGCGTGCCAGGCCCAGTAGCGCTTCGTGACGGCAGCGGTCAACGGGCCGGGCTTGCCGGCTCCAACGGGGATGCCGTCGAGGCGCGAGACCGGCATGACGCCGCCGGCGGTGGAGGTGATGAAGACCTCGTCTGCGGCCTTTAGTGCCGCCACGGAGAGCGGTTGCGCTCGCGCCGGGATGGCTTCCTCGGCGCAGATCTCCAGTACCGTGCGGCGGGTAATGCCCGGCAGGACGCCGGTATCGGGGGTGAGCACCGTGCCTTCGACCAGGGCGAAGACGTTGAAGCCGGGGCCCTCCGCGACGGTGCCGTTGATATGGCGCAGGAGCACGTTCTCCGCGCCCTGGTCGTAGGCTTCGTAGAGGCCGCGCACGAGATCGAGCCAGTGGTAGTTCTTGATTGCCGGATCGAGTGATTGCGGCGGGATACGCGCGATATCGCTGAGCGCCAGATGGAGCCCACGCTGCATCTGCTCTTCGTTTGCCACCGAGCCCAGCGGGATGGCAAAGGCCATGAGGCGGTTTTGCGCGTCACGCGGATCGCGACTGAAGCTCGCGGAGGTGCCGCGCGTGCATAGCATCTCCACATAGGCTTCGCGGTGTCCCGAGAGCGCGACGCAGTTGTGCAGGATGGTGCGCAACTGCGTATCGTCACAGGGCAGTTGCAGGCGCAGTCTCTCGAGGCCCGCGCGGAAACGCGCGATGTGGTCGTCGAGCCGAAAGAAGGCGCCATTCCATACATGTACCGTGTCGTAGGTCGCGTCGGAATGCAAAAAGCCCCAGTCGAGTACTGACACCTTTGCCTGGGAGATCGGAACGTATTGCCCGTCGAGCCAGGCGACGCCGTCGGGGTAACGCTGTGGATCGCGATGCTGCTGTTCCAGTGAGGGCAGGGGGCCAGCGTCGAAACGGGTCATCGATTACTCTCCAGCGGTGATACGTGATGGAAGGTTAACAATGCGGGCTGGCGGATGCGACTTGCGCGATTGCCTGAGCCGGACTGGACGAGATGCCGTACGCGAAGGCATTGTGCCCGTTAATACTAATTCCAGATTGTGAGATTGGTATGAGTATTGCAATGAACTTGTTCAGGTTTCGTCAATGTTTCGGTTTTGCGCGAGGCTGTGTTAAACTGAAACAGTGTATAGGAGTATCAGGGCCATGCTTCATCTGCTTCTGAGTGCCTGCGGGATCGCGATCTTCGCTGCGGTCTTAGTCCAGAACGATGCGCCGATTGCAGTCACGGCGCTCGGGATCGGCTTCGCCTTCATTGCGGCGATCATCTACAATCTCCTCACCGACGCCTGAGCGCCCCCTCTGTGCATCTGCGAAACGTGCAACTTTTTTGATGCATGGCGTTTCAACCGTGATATAGAGCCGCGAAACCGGAGAGCGGGGCGCGGCATGCGCCGCCTGCGCGGGCGTGGCGGAATTGGTAGACGCGCTGGATTTAGGTTCCAGTGACGCAAGTCGTGGGGGTTCAAATCCCTCCGCCCGCACCATGGTCGCCAAAATGCGCGGCATCTCCGGAGTGCTCCTTCCGTCGGGCTTCCCGACGTGCTAGGGGCATCGCTCTGATGCAGGCTCAGCCCCGCATTGGCTCACGAGGAAAGAGAACGGGTTTTTACGATGCAGGTGACGGAGACGCTGTCGCAGGGTTTGAAGCGGGAATTCCAGGTGGTTCTGCCAGCCTCGGAGTTGGAGGAGCGGCTGACCAGCGAGCTCTCCACCCTGAAGGATCGTGTGAAGATCAACGGGTTTCGCCCGGGCAAGGTGCCGGTTGCGCATCTGCGCCGGGTCTATGGCCGCTCGGTCATGGCCGAGATGGTGCAGAGCCTCGTAACCGAGGCCGAGCGCAAGATCGTGGACGAGAATGCGCTCAAGCTCGCCAACCAGCCGCGCTACGAGTTCCCCGAGGACAAGGAAGAGATGGAGAAGGCGCTCGACGCCAAGGCCGATCTCTCCTTCAAGGTCGCGCTCGAGGTGCTCCCGCAATTCGAGCTCGCCGACATGTCCGACATCACGGTGCGCAAGCCCGTGGCCGAGGTCACCGACAAGGAAGTCGACGAGACGCTGCAGCGCATGGCCACGCAGAACCGCAGCTTCGAGAGCGCCGAGGGCCGCGTCGCCGAAAGCGGTGACCGCGTCATCGTCGATTTCGTCGGCACCATGGACGGCGAGGCCTTCGAGGGCGGTACTGCGCAGGATATTTCGGTCGATCTCGGTTCCAACACCTTCATTCCGGGCTTCGAGGATCAGCTCGTCGGCGTGAAGGCGGGTGACGAGAAGACCGTGACGGTGACCTTCCCCACCAATTACGGCGCCGAACATCTCGCCGGCAAGGAGGCGAGCTTCGCGGTGACCGTGAAGGACGTCCAGGCACCGGTCGAAGCCAAGATCGACGACGAGCTCGCCAAGAAATTCGGCATGGAATCGCTCGATGCGATGAAGGATGCCATCCGCGAGGCGGTGAAGCGCGACCTCGACGCCCAGTCGCGTCGCAAGGTCAAGAAGTCGCTGCTCGACGCGCTCGATGAAAAGTATGATTTCGAGCTGCCCCCGAGCCTCGTCGATCAGGAGTTCAATGCGGTCTGGTCGCAGGTCATGGCGGATCTGCAGAACAACTCCAAGACCTTCGAGGATGACGGCACGACCGAGGAAGAGGCCAAGACGGAATACCGCAAGATCGCGGAACGCCGTGTGCGCCTTGGTCTCGTGCTTGCCCAGATCGGCGAGAAGGGCGAGATCCAGGTCACGGACGATGAGGTGACACAGGGTCTGGTCGAGCGCGTGCGCCAGTTCCCCGGCCAGGAAAAGCAGGTCTGGGAATTCTACCAGAAGAACCCGCAGGCTCTCGCTGAAATCCGCGCCCCGATCTTCGAGGAGAAGGTCGTCGACCACATCCTCGGCGAGGTGAAGGTCGAGGAAGAGAAGGTCGATCGCGACACGCTCTTCGCCGACGAGGAGGAAGAGGGCGGCGCGCAGTCCGAAGAGAAGCCGAAGGCCAAAGCTGCTGCGAAGGGCAAGGCCAAGGCTGAAACGAAGGCTGACGCAAAGTCTGATTCGAAGGCCGATGCGAAGGGCGCGACCAAGACTGCGGCCAAGGGCAAGGCCAAGGCCGAATCGGCAGCTCCCGAGGACGGCGAGTCCAAGGACGAGAAGGCAGCCCCTGCCAAGAAGCCCAAGGCCAAGGCGAAGAAGGCAGAAGACTGAGGCTTCGATCTGCGCTGTAATGCGCGACATCGGTGTTTTCAGTCTGGATTGCGGCCAGCCACGGCCCTAGACTAGTAATATCTCTGGCCGCGCCCTCATCAGGCGCGGCCTAATTTTCAGGAGCGGTGACACGATGAGAGATCCGATCGAGGTCTATAACAGCACACTGGTGCCGATGGTGGTGGAGCAATCCAGCCGCGGCGAGCGGTCCTTCGACATTTACTCGCGCCTCTTGCGCGAGCGCATCATCTTCCTGACCGGGCCGGTCGAGGATCACACGGCCTCGCTCGTCGTGGCGCAGCTGCTGTTCCTCGAGGCCGAGAATCCGAAGAAGGAGATTTCCTTCTACATCAACTCCCCCGGCGGCGTGGTCACGTCCGGCCTGTCGATCTACGATACGATGCAGTTCATCCGCTGCCCGATCTCGACGCTTTGCGTCGGCCAGGCGGCTTCAATGGGTTCTCTGCTGCTGTGTGCCGGCGAACCCGGTCACCGTTTCGCCCTGCCGAATGCGCGTATCATGGTGCACCAGCCCTCCGGTGGCTTCCAGGGGCAGGCGACCGATATCCTGATCCATGCCCGAGAAATCGAGGCGCTGAAGCGCCGCCTCAATGAAATCTACGTGAAGCATACCGGGCGCGACATCGCCTCCGTGGAGAACGCACTCGAGCGCGACAACTTCATGACCGCCGAGGCCGCCAAGGAGTTCGGCCTGATCGACGACGTGATCAGCAAACGTGCGGAGGCGGAGGGCTGAGCCCTCGTGCCCGGGTCATCGCTGCCCTTCGACCGCCATCTGGTCGCTCCTTGTCGCCACGCGCAGGCTCATTGCCGCGACGACCGGTCTCTGCGCATCGGGGAGAAAACACTCGCCGGTGCGCTTGACCTATTGATCAAGGGCGCGCAGCGTGATTGCATCGGTAAACAGCGATTCAGGCACTGCTACCCATGGTTCTGCGTTTCGGGCTACAGTTTGTTAGTCCGCCGCTTATATGGTGAGGAAGCCGGTCGTCGACGCGGATCGGCGCCGGAAATTGGAGAGATGGTATGAGCAAGGCTGGCGGAAACGATTCGAAGAGCACGCTTTACTGCTCGTTCTGCGGCAAGAGCCAGCACGAAGTGCGCAAGCTGATTGCGGGCCCCACGGTGTTCATTTGCGACGAATGCGTCGAACTGTGCATGGACATCATCCGCGAGGAATCGAAAACCTCGCTGGTCAAGTCCCGCGACGGGGTGCCGACGCCGAAAGAGATCCGCAACGTTCTTGATGATTACGTGATCGGCCAGAACCACGCGAAGAAGGTCCTCTCGGTCGCTGTGCATAACCATTACAAGCGCCTTGCCCATGCCCAGAAGCATGCCGAGGTGGAGCTGGCGAAGTCGAATATCCTTTTGATCGGGCCCACGGGGTCGGGCAAGACGCTGCTGGCCCAGACGCTGGCGCGCATTCTCGACGTGCCCTTTACCATGGCCGATGCGACGACGCTTACCGAGGCCGGCTATGTCGGCGAGGATGTGGAAAACATCATCCTCAAGCTCCTGCAGGCCTCCGACTACAATGTCGAGCGCGCCCAGCGCGGCATCGTCTATATCGACGAGATCGACAAGATTTCGCGCAAGTCGGACAACCCCTCGATCACGCGCGATGTTTCGGGCGAGGGCGTGCAGCAGGCGCTGCTGAAGCTGATGGAGGGCACTGTTGCCTCGGTGCCCCCGCAGGGCGGGCGCAAGCATCCGCAGCAGGAATTCCTGCAGGTCGATACGACCAACATCCTTTTCATCTGCGGCGGCGCCTTCGCCGGTCTCGACAAGATCATTTCGAGCCGTGGCAAGGGGACGTCGATCGGTTTCGGTGCGGCCGTGTCCGGTCCCGATGACCGCCGCATGGGCGAGATCTTCCGCGAAGTCGAGCCCGAGGATCTGCTCAAATTCGGTCTGATCCCCGAATTCGTCGGGCGCGTGCCCGTGCTGGCAACGCTCGAGGATCTCGACGAGGAAGCGCTGATCCAGATCCTCAGCGAGCCCAAGAATGCCCTGGTCAAGCAGTACCAGCGCCTGTTCGAGATGGAGGACGTGCAGCTCACCTTCCAGGAGGAGGCGCTGAGCCTGATCGCGCGCAAGGCCATCGAACGCAAAACCGGTGCGCGTGGTCTGCGCTCGATCCTCGAATCCATCCTGCTCGACACCATGTACGACCTGCCCGGCATGGAATCGGTCGAACAGGTCGTCATCAGCCCGGAGACTGTCGAGGGCAAGGCCGGGCCGCTGATCATCCATGCCGATCGCGGCAACGAATCGTCGCAAACGGCGAGCGCTTGAGACATGGCCGACGGATTTGCGCCGGGATCTCCCGGTGCGCATCCGGCAGCTTGAAATGTCCGGGTGCGGACGCCACTTTATGATTACTCCGATCGCCACGCTTCTCGAAAGGTGGTGATCTTCAGGCCTCCCTGCGGATACGCTTTGCGGGAAGCCCGTCCAGCGCGATGACGTATCCGTGAAACGGCTGGACGTTCAAATGGCTAAAGGACGTCGTTTATGACACAGTCGAAAAACCGCACCCCAATCGAGCCCGGCACAGAGGGCGTCTACGCGGTTCTTCCCTTGCGCGACATCGTGGTGTTTCCCCACATGATCGTGCCGCTTTTCGTAGGTCGGGAGAAGTCGATCCGGGCGCTCGAGGAGGTGGTCAAGAACGATCAGCACATCGTGCTGGCCACCCAGATCAACGCCACCGAAGACGACCCCGCTGCGGACGGGATCTACAAGGTCGGCACCATCGCCAGCGTGTTGCAGCTCCTGAAGCTGCCCGACGGCACCGTGAAGGTGCTCGTTGAAGGGGCAGGGCGCGCGCGGATCGATGAGTATGTGACCAATGACGAATATTACGAGGCGCGGATTTCCGTGCTGCCCAACGAGATGGGGGACCGGATCGAGGCGGAGGCTCTGGCGCGCTCCGTGCTCAATGAGTTCGAAGGCTACGTCAAGCTGAACAAGAAGGTCTCCCCCGAGGTGGTTGCCGCCGTCTCGCAGATCGACGACCCGGCGAAGCTCGCCGATACGGTCGCTTCGCATCTCGCGGTGAAGGTCTCGGAGAAGCAGGAAATCCTGGAGCTGCCCACGGTTGCCGAGCGGCTCGAACGCGTCCTGGGCCAGATGGAGAGCGAGATTTCGGTTCTCCAGGTTGAGAAACGCATCCGCACGCGCGTCAAGCGCCAGATGGAGAAGACGCAGCGCGAGTACTATCTGAACGAGCAGATGAAGGCCATTCAGAAGGAACTCGGCGACGAGGACGGGCGCGATGAGCTCGGTGAGCTCGAGGAGCGCATCACCAAGACGAAGCTTTCCAAGGAGGCGCGCGAAAAGGCGACTGCCGAACTGAAGAAGCTGCGTCAGATGTCACCGATGTCGGCCGAGGCCACTGTCGTGCGCAACTACCTCGACTGGATGCTGGGCATCCCCTGGGGCAAGCGCTCGAAGGTCAAGAAGGATCTGAATGCCGCGCAGAATGTCCTCGACACCGATCATTTCGGTCTCGACAAGGTCAAGGAGCGCATCGTCGAGTATCTCGCCGTGCAGCAGCGCGCCAACAAGCTCACGGGCCCGATCCTGTGCCTCGTCGGCCCGCCCGGCGTGGGCAAGACCTCTCTCGGCAAGTCGATCGCGCGGGCGACCGGGCGTGAATTCGTGCGCATGTCGCTTGGCGGTGTGCGCGACGAGGCCGAGATCCGTGGACACCGGCGCACCTATATCGGTTCGCTGCCCGGCAAGATCATCCAGTCCATGCGCAAGGCGAAGACGATCAACCCGCTCATCCTGCTCGATGAAATCGACAAGATGGGGCAGGATTTCCGTGGCGATCCTTCGGCTGCCCTGCTCGAGGTGCTGGATCCGGAACAGAATTCGACCTTCGCCGATCACTATCTCGAGGTGGAGTACGATCTGTCCAACGTGATGTTCGTGACGACGGCGAATACGCTCAACATTCCGCCGCCGCTTCTCGATCGCATGGAGACGATCCGCATCGCCGGCTATACCGAGGACGAGAAGCAGGAAATCGCGCGGCGCCACCTGATCCCGCAGGCCATCAAGAAGCATGGTCTGAAGCCGGATGAATGGGCGATCGACGATGCCGGTCTGCTCCTGCTGATCCGGCGTTATACCCGTGAGGCGGGTGTGCGTAATCTCGAGCGCGAGCTGTCCAATCTCGTGCGCAAGGCGGTGAAGAAGATCCTCACCGACAAGGTCGAGAAGGTCGTCGTCTCCGAGTCGAACATGTCGGACTTCCTCGGCGCACCGAAATACCGTTTCGGCGAGGTCGAGGCCGAGGATATGGTCGGCGTGGTCACGGGGCTTGCCTGGACCGAGGTCGGGGGCGAATTGCTCACGATCGAGGGCGTGATGATGCCCGGCAAGGGCAAGATGACCGTCACGGGCAACCTTCGCGAGGTGATGAAGGAATCGATCTCCGCAGCCGCATCCTATGTGCGTTCGCGGGCCATCGATTTCGGCATCGAGCCGCCATCCTTCGACAAGCGTGACATACACGTTCACGTGCCCGAAGGCGCGACACCCAAGGACGGCCCGTCGGCGGGTATCGCCATGGCGACCGCGATCGTCTCGATCCTCACTGGCATCGCCGTGCGGCGCGACATCGCCATGACCGGCGAAGTGACCCTGCGCGGACGCGTCCTGCCGATCGGCGGCCTCAAGGAGAAGCTGCTTGCGGCACTGCGCGGCGGCATCAAGAAGGTGCTGATTCCGGAAGAGAACGTGAAGGATCTCGCGGACGTGCCGGCCAATATCAAGGCCGGGCTGGAGATCGTCCCCGTCTCCCGGATGGAGCAGGTGCTCGAGCAATCGCTGGTGCGCATGCCGGATGCGATCACCTGGGACGAATCGGCTGAAGCCGAGAAGGTCTCCACCGTGGTCGAGGACGACAATCCCGGTCTCGTCGCGCACTGACGCGCGGCTGCCCGACCAGGAATCAGGAAACGGCGCGTTGCGGACGATTCGTCTGCAGCGCGCTTTCTTTTGCGGTGCAGCGCGTCGGCCCGAGCGGTACCCAATTACGACAAATGTCCTGAATCCCCTGTTTTTCCCGCCCGAATCCAGCATTTCGACTTGCGATCATGTCTCGTTGCGGTATCACCGAAGGCATCGAAATGCCGTCTGGGCAAGGCTTCCGGTCGGCAGGTACAGTTGGAGGAAGATGCGATGAACAAAGGTGAGCTCGTCACCGCCATGTCCGAGAAGACCGGCCTGTCCAAAGCGCAGACCGGCGAAGCTCTGGACGCTGCTCTCGACACCATTCAGGAAGCTCTGTCCAAGGGCGACGAAGTGAAGATCGTCGGCTTCGGCACCTTCGCGGTTGCCCACCGCGCTGCCGGTGAGGCGCGCAACCCGCGCACCGGTGAGAAGGTTCAGGTTCCGGCCAGCAAGACGCCGAAGTTCAAGGCGGGTGCCGGCCTCAAGGACGCCGTCAACAAGTGAGGCGTTTCCGGCGTGGGCCTTGGATCCACGCCGTATCCGTACCGGCCGGGGGGGGCGGTCGCGTCTCGTTCGGATGTCTGCCGCGTAAGCCCTGCACCAAAGGTGCGGCAGCTTCCATGAACGAGGCTCTGAGCCTGTTATTCCACATCCCCCGCCAACGCGGGTAGGGGCGGTTAGCTCAGTTGGTAGAGCATCTCGTTTACACCGAGAGGGTCGGCGGTTCGAGCCCGTCACCGCCCACCATTTTCTCAGGATGGCGAAGAGAGTGACAGCGCTCTCGGGATCGCGCCGGCCAGATGCTCGCTGGCTTCGATCAGAAACTGCGCCTTCCCGTTTCTCCGGTATCGACACCAGCCTGCGCACGGCCTTTGTGATCTGCGCTTTGTGATTTGTGATCTGTTTTCCGTTTGCTGGCGCAGGGTCGGGACCGGCTGGAGCGCTGCCCGGCTCTGACGGAGTCGGATCGGGCGATCTGAATCATTGTTTTGGCGCATCATTGCGCCCGTCAGCCCGCATCCACCTGACGGCATGATGCACTAGAGCGTTTTCCGACCTGACGGAGTCAGGCCGGCGCTCTAGGTCATTGTTTGACGCATCATTTTTTCCGTCAGCCGGTATCCACCTGACGGCATGATGCTCTAAGGCAGCGGGATGTGCTCGTCGCGATCCTGCAGGGGCAGGTCGAAAATGCCGTTGCCCCAGCGGGCGGCGCGCCACTCTGCCTTGGCGGCCTCGATCTTCTCGCGTGACGAGGCGACGAAGTTCCACCAGATGT
>JAFIEI010000104.1 GCA_020832565.1 Salinarimonas sp.
CAGCGGGGCCGGTATCGGCGGCATCGCGGATGCGGGTGGTGATGGTGACGTCCTGATCCCAGTTCGCAACCGGCGTGAAGGCGACGGCTGCGAGCGCGGCGTTCACATCGGCCACGGAGCCCGAGACTGTCCAGATGCCGGTGCCGGCATTGTAGCTCGAGGTCGCGGCGCCGAACGTGCCGGTGGAGAGGCTGCCGGCAGCAGGGGTGTTCAGGATGAGCGTCGCGGTGATGGTCTCGCCGACATCCGGATCGGTGACGACGATATTGCCGAGCGCGACAGGATCCGTCGGGTCCTCCGTATAGGTGACCACCTGCGTCATGTTGGTGGCGGTGGGCGCGTCGTTGATCGAGGTGGCGATGACCGTGGTGGTGGCATTGTCCACCGTGGCCACCCCGTCCGAGACGGCGACGGTGAAGGTCGTCGTCTCCGTCGAGCCCGGTGCGACGCGGTTTGAGGCGGGGTCGAAGACGAGGGCGCGCAGGGCGGTCTCGGCGGCGGCGGCATTCGCGAGGCCGGTGGCCTGATAGACGCCGCCGCCCTGATGCGAGAAATCGCCGAGATTGGTCAGGACGCCCTTGGCTGCATCGTCGAGGGTGACGGTGACGGTGAAGGTCTGGCCCACATCCGGGTCGCTGATCGTGGCAGCGGCGAAGGGGGTGATCGTATCGTTGTCATCGACGGCCTGCCCCGCCGTGAAGCCGCCGATCACCGGCACATCGTTGATCGAGGTGGAGACGACGGTGGTGGTGTCGTTGACGGTGTCGGTCGTGCCGTCATTGACAGTGATGGTGAAGGTCGTCGTCTCGGTCGTGCCAGGCGCGACGCGGTTCTCGGTCGGTTCGAAGACGAGGGCCTGAATCGCAGTCGTGGCCGCTGCGGCGGAGCGTTCGCTCAGGGTATAAGTGCCGCCGCCCGCATCGACGAAGCCGCTCGCCGTCAGCGAGGCTGCGGTGAATGCGCCCTTGGCGGCATTGTCGAGCGCGACCGTGACGGTGACATTGTCGCCATCCGCATCCGCGATGGTGACGCCGGAGAAGGGCGCTACGGTCGCGTTGTCGTTGACAGCCTGCCCGGCCTGAACGCCACCGATCTCCGGCGCGGCATTGGTGACAGCCTCGGCGATGACCATGTTATCGAGGGCGATCATTCCAAAGAAAACTTCAATGTTTTCTAACGTGAACCAGCCATCGAAGCGACCGAAAGAGCGGAATGAAATCGAATCTATGTTATCAAAAGATCCAGTGCTTGCCTCTGAAAAATCTATATCGTATATAGCCCCTTGTTCAGGGTCATTTATTCTATAAGTTCCAACCTCATCTCCTTCAAATGATCCTACGACTTCAAACCAATCATATTCAAAATCAATTTGAATAAATAACTCGAGTTGAAAATTTACCAATTGAAATGATGATCCGTCAGCGGAACTCATTACTGCGCTTTGAATCCCGACACCTTCATCGCCCCAAATCAGAGCGGCATCAGAGGGACCGCCGATAACCTGGGGAACCGCATAACCCAAATTGTCGGGCACAAGGGCGATAAACATCGCGTTTGCAGTATTGGGTGGGCCATAAACAGGCTCCGTCGTGCTCAGGAGTTCTCTGAACTCGGCGCTGACGTTGAACCCGTTCAATAACGAGTTGGCCGAAGCCGGCACGAAGGGGTCGCTTTCATTCTGAGACAAGATGACCTCGTCCGACCCGAACGTCATCGTGCCGGGAACCGGCCCCGTCAGCACGCCACCAAAATCCGACGCAGCCATAAGCGCCGTAATCTCGCTCTCCGCGATCGGTCCGGTGGCGTGCTCCAGCACCCAGTCGCCGCCCAGTTCATCCGCGCCGGTAGGATCGATCGAGGCGGCGATATCGGCACCGGTCTTGCCTGCAATGGCATCGACGAAGGCCTGGCCTACGCCATCGGCGGCGACGAAGCAGCCATAGAGCAGGATGTCGCCGCCATCGGCGATGGCTGCGCCGATGCGGGCGAGGTCATCGGCAAAATCGCCCAGATTGCCGGCATCGACCGCACCGGAGGCGAATTTCAGGGCGCCGTTGGCGCCGTGGCTGAGGATGTGGATGGCGCCGAGATCCGAACGTCCCTCGAGATGATCGGCGATCTGGCCGAGTGCCGGGTTGTCCCCATCGAGAATGACGATCTCGGCAGCGTCCCCGATCGCATCGATCAGGGCCTGCTTGTCGGCAATGCCGGAATCGACGAAGACGATTTCCTGCGGGGCGGGATTGTCCGGGGTCGCGGCCTCGTCCGCTTCCCCGTCATCGGCAGCATCGGCATAGGTCGCCGCGCCGGCGGCATCGAACATGATGCGGGGCTCGAGCGCGAGGCTGAGCGGCGCGCGTGGCCAGATACCGGCCTCTGTGCGTGCCCGTTCCATGTTTCGCGGGAATTCGGGTCGATCAGCCGGATCGGGACGCCGCAAAGCCATGACTGCTCTCCTCAAACCCTGACGCCGCGCTGCCGGCGCACCACGCAAACCAGTTTCCAAATGCCGAGCCGGAACGATGAGCATTCCGATGCTGCACCGAGCGGACCGCACCCGACCGCCACAGCAGGTCTCTTGATGAGCCCGATCGAGGCGCCTGCAATCCAGGCGCACGGAAAGGTGCCTTCATGATGCAATTTCTATTTGCGGCGACATGTCATCGAATCGCTCGGGTAATTTTGAAACCGCAATCGAAAGTGGCCTATATATCGCATCTTGCCAAGAGAAAGAGCCTGCATTCGGTGCAAAAAATCAAATTTCAATTGCTGTTATGCGTGAAAATTTATGAAATCATTCGCCTTCGCGAGGAATGTATAGCCATAAACACAATTTAAAGTTTTGACAGTGATGAATTTGTAAGTTGCATTGAAGGCATCGGGCACGCCTGATTCGCCCGTCGCGCGGTTCAGCACGTCGTTTGTGACAACCTGCTGCGGCAACGCAATTTCTGATCATGCCACGAACGTGCATGCGAAAACGGGAGAGAGCATTATGGATACGCCGTATCTTGGTATGATCATGATCTGGGCGCCGAATTTCGCGCCGCAGAGCTGGGCTTTCTGTGCCGGCCAGCTGATGCCCGTCAATCAGAACACGGCGCTCTACAGTCTGCTCGGCACCACTTACGGCGGCGACGGACATACCAGTTTCGGCCTTCCCAATCTGCAGGGGGGATTCCCGATCGGTGCCGGCAACGCGCCCGGAGGATCGCATTATCTGCTCGGTCAGGCCGCTGGGCATGAGACCACGACACTGGTCACATCCAACATGCCGCAGCATATTCATGAGGCGGGGACTCTTTCGGCATCGACGCAGGCGTGGGCTACGCGAGCTACGGACCACAATCCGACCGATGGCAAGGGCCTCGCAGCATCCACTGCTGGGACGAGCCCAACGTCTCCTCCAGGTAACAGCTACGCTGATCCATCCGGTGACCCCGTCGATCTTGCCGGCGGTACGATTTCCGGGTCAACGGCGGTCGCCGGCGGCAGCCAGCCCTTCAGCAACATGCCGCCCTATCTCGCGTTGAATTTCGTGATCGCCCTCAGCGGAATCTATCCGCCGCGCCCGTGATCTGTCGCGCGGTGCGCGCTTCCCCAGCCCGCCATGCGGCGGAGTTTTTCCAAGGAGAGAATGATGGATACTCCCTTTATTGCCATGATCATGGTCTGGGCGCCGAATTTCGCGCCGCAGGACTGGGCATTCTGCGCGGGGCAGCAGATCCAGATACAGCAGAATCAGGCTCTGTTCGCCCTGATCGGCACGACTTACGGCGGGAATACAACGAGCCACTTCAACCTTCCGGACCTGCGGGGGCGCTTCCCCATCGGGGCCGGCAATGCGCCCGGTGGCTCGAATTATGTGCTGGGTCAGGCCCACGGCCAGGAGACCACGACGCTGAACGTCACCAACCTGCCGGAACACACCCATGACGCAGGCAGTCTTGCAGCGTCGCCCCAGGCTTGGGCAACGCGAGCAACGGATCATAATCCTGCTAATGGCAAAGGGCTCGCGGCATCCACGGCGGGAACGAGTCCAACCTCTCCGCCCGGCAATAGTTACGCCGACCCCTCCGGCGACCCGGTTAACCTCGCCGGTGGCTCAGTGCAAGGCACGACAGGGATGGCCGGCAACAACCTCCCGTTCAGCAACATGCCGCCCTATCTCACCGTGAATTTCTGCATCGCCCTCAACGGCCTCTTCCCGCAGCACCAGAATTAATCGCCTACCCCGCACGGTCGCCTTCGGCAAAACACCAAAGGCGGCTGTGCGTGCGGCGCGTCGACAGGGTCTG
>JAFIEI010000044.1 GCA_020832565.1 Salinarimonas sp.
CCCATTGCGGGCTGATCAAGCCGGCGGAATTCAAGGCCGTCGACGGGGTGCTGCAGCTTCATTGAGCGCCACCCCACCCTGTCACGGCGTGACGACGATCTTTCCCAGTGCCTTGCGCGCGGCAATATAGGCGAGCGCCTGCGCCGTCTCTTCGAGCGGGAAGACGCGGTCGACATGGGCGGAGATCACGCCATCGGCAGCCCATTGCATCAGACGCTCCATATGCGCGGCCTGACCCTTCGGATCGCGCTTGCAATAGGCGCCCCAGAACACGCCGCGCAGATCGCAGCTCTTGAGAAGCAGGAGATTCAGCGGGATGCGCGGAATTTCCCCCGCCGCGAAACCGACCACCAGATAGCGCCCGGCCCACCCCATGGAACGCACCGCCGGATCGGCGAGATCGCCGCCGACGGGATCGTAGAGCACGTCGACGCCCTTGCCGTCGGTGAGCTCGCGCAGGCGCTCGCGCAGGTTCTCCTTCGCATAATCGACCACCTCATCCGCGCCGCATTGCCGCGCGAATGCGAGCTTCTCCGGCGAGGAAGCGCAGGCGATGACCCGCGCGCCGAGCGCCTTGCCGACTTCCACCGCCGCGATTCCGGTGCCGCCGGCGGCACCCAGCACCACCAGCGTCTCGCCTTCGCGGATCTGCGCGCGGTCGACGAGCGCGTGGATCGTCGTGCCGTAGGTCACCTGCAGCCCCGCCGCCTTTTCGTCTGAAAGCGCATCGGGCACCCGCGCGAGCCGTTCGGCGGAAGCGATCACCGCTTCGCGTGCGCCGTTATAGCCGCAATAGCCGCTCACACGCTCACCGACCTTCCAGCCTTCGACACCGGGCCCGAGTGCCTCGATCACGCCGCAGAATTCTGCGCCAGGCGAGAAGGGCAGATCCGGCTTGACCTGATACTTGCCCTCGATGATCAGCGTGTCGAAGAAATTCAGGGCCGCCGCGCGCAGATCGACGCGCACCTCCCCCGGCCCGGGCTCGGGCACCGGAATATCGGCGATTTCGAGATTCTCCGGCGGACCCAGTGTCCGCGCCAGAACGGCCTTCATGATCACGCTCCCTGCCATGGCTTCATCGGGCGATGAAACGGCTTGCACGGGCGAAGATACAACAGGCAAATCCGCAAAGCCGTGCGCGGGTGGCTGGAATCACGGCTTGACGCATCCGGGATCGGCGCGCTGAACCGGTGCGCCCCGACCGGCGAGTTCGGGATGGTCGTAGGCTTGCGGATAGGGCATCGGCGTGGACGGACCCAGCGGCACTACCCCGTTCCAGGAGCGCCCGAAATAGCCCTGTCGGCAATGGATCAGCGAACCGCTCTGCGCCACGCCGGGCAAGGCGTGAACACGGCAGAGCCATCGCCACAGATGCGGATAATCGAGGATCCGCGCGCCGTTGAGCTTCATGCGCAGGTAGTAGACCGGATCGTGACGATAAAGGGTCGGGAACAGCCGCAGATCCGCTTCGGTGAAATCGGCCCCCGTCAGGAAGGGCCGCCCGTCGGAAAGCCGCGAATCGATAGCGTCGAGCGCATCGAAATAGGCCGCGAACGCCTGTGCATAAACCGCCTGATCCGATGAGAACCCGGCCTTGTAGGCGCCATTGTTGACGGCGGTGTAGAGCATCGCGTTCAAGTCGTCGATTTCGCTGCGCAACCCGGCATCACCGGGATAGAGATCGGGCAGCTGCGCGCGCGCGAGGACACTGCCGAGCGGCAACGCGTTGGCGGCCAGCATCCGCAGGATCTCGGCGCTTTCGTTGTTGACGATGCGCCCGGCACGCTTGTCGTAGAGAATGGGAACGGAGCGCTCCTGCGCGTCTTCCGCGAGATAGATGTCGCGCACCAGCGGAAGGTTCCGCCCCGTCGCCGTCTCCCGGGTGCATTCGGGCAGGGCCGCGCCCGTCAGGGACGAGATCCGATCGGGATTGAATTCCCAAAGTCCGCCTCCCCGGGGATCGTCGTCGCCCGTACGATTCGGGAAGGCGACATCCATCGTGACGGCGTCCTGCAGGCCCAAGATGTTGCGGGCGAGAACGACACGATGGCACCAGGGGCAATTCAACGCGACATGCAGATGGTAGCGCCCGGGCTCCGCCGGAAAGTCGGGATCCCCGATGGCGTGGCGGAAACCACTGACGCCGCGCACGAATTCGCCCTTCGCACGGCGCGCGGCGGCGTCGCCCTGATCTTCCTCGATGGAACTCAGATTGCCCGATTCCGTCATGCATCCTCATCCGCATCCATGTCACGCGTGGCGTGCACGACAGCCCCGCCCGGCCCATTGCCGTCGGAGGATATCAGAATTGTCGGGAATCTGGTTCTTCGGAGATTTGGTGGAGCCAGGCGGAATCGAACCGCCGACCTCTTGAATGCCATTCAAGCGCTCTCCCAACTGAGCTATGGCCCCACTCTGATCCCGCAGCCTGGGAGGCCCCTTCCGGGGCGCTGCGGGCGGCGTCGCGTCAGCGACGTGCGCCTGTTTAATCGGCCATGACGGGATGTCAAGTGTCTTCGTCGCTCTCGATGTCGCCATCGATCAGGCCGGAGACATCATCGTCGGATTCCTCGTCATCCGGCAGGAACGGATCGTCCGCGTCATCCTCCAGATCGATATCCGGATCCGCGTCCGAAGACGCCTTCTTTTCGGTCGGCTCGGCATCCTCGAGGGAGACGAGTTCGACATCGGGGCTGGCGACGGTCTCTTCGACCTCCTCCTCCGGCTCGACCTCCGGCAGGCTGCGTACGCCACCCTCGAAATAGGAGAGTGGATAGGACACGCCGGTATAGGGGGAGACGACGGGGTCGCGGTTGAGATCATAGAACTTGCGCCCGGTTTCGGGGCAGGTCCGCTTGGTGCCGAGTTCCGGTCTTGCCACGGTATCGAAACCTTCATGGTTGGAGCGAATGGAATTGGCCGCGATCCGGTTAGTCGCCTCTTGGCGGCTTTGTCAAATGCGAAATGCGTCCACGAGGCGTGACGTGTGCCGAATGGCATGCTAACCACCCCACCCGCAGGCTCGCGCGGCAGGCCTGACGACGCATCCGTCGACGCTCGCAAGAACGTATTTTGCAAAAGCATTCCGCGCCAGGAAGACAGCCGTGTCGCATGCAGAGACTCCCATCCCCCTGAAAGCCCTTCCCGGAAATGCCCTTTCCGGGCGAATGCGCCCTCCGGGCGACAAGTCTATTTCCCATCGCGCCCTGATCCTCGGCCTGCTCGCCATCGGCGAGACGCGGGTGAGCGGCCTGCTGGAAGGCGACGACGTCCTGCGCACTGCGGCGGCCTGCCGGGCACTCGGCGCGCAGGTCACGCGCGACGGCGATGGCGTCTGGCGCATTGCCGGTGTCGGGATCGGCGGCTTGCGGGAGCCCGGGGAGGTGCTCGATTTCGGCAATGCCGGTACCGGCTCGCGGCTGATGATGGGCGTGGCGGGCAGCCATCCCGTCACCGTGACCTTCGACGGCGATGCCAGCCTGCGCAAGCGGCCCATGGGGCGCATTCTCGACCCGCTGACGCGCATGGGTGTTACCGTGGCGGAACAGGCCGAGGGCGGGCGCGTGCCGCTGACCCTGAAGGGCCCGCGCGAGACGATCCCGATCACCTACGAGACCCCTGTTCCCTCCGCCCAGATCAAGTCGGCGGTGCTGCTCGCGGGGCTGAATGCGCCGGGCACGGTCACGGTCATCGAAAACCAGGCCAGCCGCGATCATACCGAGCGGATGCTGGGTCTGTTCGGGGCGCAGATTACCGTAGCGCCGCATGGTGAGGCCGGGCGGATCATCACCCTCGAAGGCCAGCCGGAACTGCGCGGTGTCGAACTCGCCGTGCCGGCGGATCCCTCATCGGCGGCCTTCCCGATCGTCTCGGCGCTGATCACGCCGGGCTCCGATATCGTCGTCGAGAGCGTGATGACGAACCCGCTGCGCACCGGCCTGATCACCACGTTGCTCGAGATGGGCGCCGATATCACCTTCGAGAACGAGCGCGAGGATGGCGGCGAAGTGGTCGCGGATCTGCGCGTGCGCCATTCGGCCCTGCGCGGCGTCACGGTGCCGCCCGAGCGTGCGCCGGCCATGATCGACGAATACCCGATTCTCGCAGTTGCAGCCGCATGCGCGACGGGGGAGACCCGCATGTGCGGGCTGCACGAATTGCGGGTGAAGGAGAGCGATCGCCTGCAGGCGGTGGCGGATGGCCTCGCCGCTGCCGGGGTCGACCATACCGTCACCGGTGACGATCTGATCGTTTCGGGAGACGGCACGCCACCGGCCGGCGGCGGCACCGCGCAGACCCATCTCGATCACCGCATCGCCATGAGTTTCCTCGTGCTCGGCCTCGTCGCCCGCGACGGCATGAGCGTCGATGACGGGGCGATGATCGCCACGAGCTTCCCCGATTTCACGCCGGCCATGCGCCGGCTGGGGGCGGATATCAGCGAGGGGTGAGTCGCATGGATGCGCTGATCATCGCCATCGACGGCCCGGCCGGCTCGGGCAAGGGCACCCTCGCAAGGCGGCTCGCATCCCGCTACGGCCTGCGCCATCTCGATACCGGCCTGCTCTACCGGGCCGTGGCGCGGTTGATGCTCGACAAGAACCGTCCACTCGACGACGAGGAAGCCGCCCATGCGATGGCGGCGACGCTCAATCTCGAATTCATCGAGGAATCGCGTCTGCGGGGACGCGAGATCGGCGATGCGGCCTCCGTCGTCTCGGCCCAGCCCCGTGTGCGCCAGGCCCTGCTGGAGCGCCAGCGCAGCTTTGGCCTCGCGCCTCCGGGAGCGGTCCTCGACGGGCGCGACATCGGCACCGTGATCTTTCCCGATGCGCCGGTAAAACTGTTCGTCACCGCTTCCGCCGAAGAGCGGGCCCGGCGCCGGCATGCCGAGCTCGAGCAGCGCGGCGAGGTGGTGGATTATGAAGCGATACTCGACGATATCCGCAAGCGCGACGATCGCGACATGAACCGCGCGCAGGCGCCCCTGAAGCCCGCCGACGATGCCGTCAACCTCGATACCACCCGCCTCGACGCCGAAGCCGCCTTCGCGGCGGCCTGCGCCATCGTCGACAGGCGCAGACCCGGCTGAATCGTGATGGTTTGTCCCGATTTTTCTCGCATTGCATTGCGATATGGGGTAGGTTGCGTGTGTGTTTTCGAAGGCTTCGAAAGCACCGAAGAGCAGCCTTTTTATTCTTCAAGGTGATACCGCCCCGCATTGGCGTGGGCCAGCAGCGCGCAACACCGTTCCCGCCACGCGATAAACTCTCGTGATGGCGATGATGCGGAATGCTGGGCGCGCCGAGCGTTGCAACTCCGAACCCGGACGTCCCGCACGATTTGCCGCGTCGGCGCGGCTGCGGTTTCATGCATGAGACTCCCGCCATCGAACACCGCCCGCACGATGTGCCGGCGCGCACAAGGTGGTGGCAAGGCGCCCGGCAACGGCGTCACGCCCGTGTCATGAGGTGCGATCATCGTTCTGCGAGGCCGGCTCTCTCTCGTCGGCACTGAGCGCATCCTTGCGCATTGCCGCACGCGAACGCGCCCTGGGGGTCGGTACAGACACAATCCACCGAGATATTCTCGCCAGAGACAGAGACACGACCCATGTCGAGCACGATCGAAACCATGCCGCTCGCGCTGCACGCCCAGCGCGCCGCGCATGACCATATCCGCCGAAAACCGCAGCCCCGCGACGCCGATGTCATCATCATCGGCGCCGGGGCAGCGGGCATCGCCGCTGCGCGCCAATTGCGCCGCCACGGCATCGATGCCCTTGTACTCGAAGCCCGCAACCGTCCGGGCGGTCGCGCCCAGACCATCCCGCTGGCCGGGCAGAAGGTCGATATCGGCGCCCATTGGCTGCATGCCGCCGAATCGAACGGGCTGGTGCGGCAGGCCGAACGCCTCGGCCTGGCCCTCAGCGAAGCCTCCCAGGAGCCGCTCCTGATGACCCGTGGCGGGGAACGCGCCGACCCTTCGGACCATGATGCTTTCATGGATCGCTGGGAAGCGGTCTACGACGCCATGCTGGCCCATCCCGCGAACGGCCCGGACCTGGCCGCCGGTTCCGGCTTTTCCCGTGTGAGCGGTGGGCCGGACCGTTTTGACGACACCATCCGTTTCCTGCACGGCGCCTTCGACAGTGGCGTGGCGCTCGACGATATCGATGCTTGTGATTTCGCTGCGGCGCAGGATGATTCGGATCTCTTCGTCGAAGGCGGTTACGGTGCGCTGATCGTGCGGCTCGCGCGCGGGCTTCCCATCCATTACGAAACCCCCGTGACACGCATCGACTGGCGCGGGACGGGCGTTCGGGTCGAGACGCCGCACGGCACCCTTTCGGCACGTGCCGTGCTCGTCACCGTACCGCTGCCGCTTCTGCAGAACGAGACGATCCGCTTCGCGCCGCATCTGCCGCCGGAAATGCTGCAGGCGATCCATGCGCTGCGCCCGGCGCTCTACGAGCATGTCGTCTTGTCCTGGCCGGACCATCCTTTCGCTGACGCGATCAACCGCCTCGTCGCATTCGAGGGCGATGCGCGCGAAAATCTCGGCATGCTGGCCAATATCGACGGGGCGCATCTGCATTACGCCGATCTCGGCGCCGCCACGGTGGCCGCATGCGCCGATCCGCGCGATCGCGCCGGTTTCGTGCGCGAATTCCTCACGGCGCGGTTCGGGCATGATGCGATGGCGCGCTGCGACGTGCTGGCGGCGAGCGACTGGGCGGGAGATCCGTGGACCGGCTGCGCCTGGATGTATGCGCCCGTCGGCGCCTATGGTGCCCGGGAGGCGTTGCGCCAGCCCGTCGGCGAGCGCATCCATTTCGCCGGCGAAGCCTCGTCTGCGACGCAATGGGGTACGATCGGCGGCGCCTGGGCCGAGGGCGAGCGCGCAGCCGATCTGATCCGCAGCGGTCTCGGCCGTCCGGCGATGCCCGTGAAGGCGCGCGTGGCCTGAAGCACCTCACCCGGTTTTGCATATGTGGCGGCGTCGCATCGGCGCCGTCACGGCTTCCCGCTCCGGCCGGCCTCACTGATCCATGATCAGCCGCAACGCCTTCTTCGCGCTCTGCAGGGTGGTGTGCTCCATTTCCGCGCTGATCTCGTTGACCAGCCGCGCTGCCCGGCGCGACCCATGCGCTGCGGCATAGCGCAGCCAGACATAGCCGGCCAGGAGATCGGCGGGACGCCCCTGCCCCAGGGCATAGATCCGCCCGATCGCATAGAAATCCTCCGGATCGGCGAAGCAGACCCCATCCAGTCCTGCAGCGAAGGCGGCAGGTATGTTCTCGCTGTTCTCCATGGCGCCCTGTCGCTTCTTCGTTGTGCTGATCGGGCGCCAGAATACCGCGATTCCATGAGCGAAATGCTATCAATGATAGTGAATATGGAATTGAAGCCTGCGCAGGAATCCGCAGGAACCGTTCTGCCCCTGACCCGCCTCCCGAGAAGGGAAGGTGCGCACCACGGCGCCTTCTCAAGGAGCGAGCGGCACAGTTTACGCTTTTCCCGGAGGGTCTTCGCTGTGATACTGATCAACGCGACGGGAGGCGGGCGAGCCCGGATGCGGGCCCGCGCGCGCCCCGGGAACCCCGGCGGCGTCGCGAGAAGAGGCTACAACCGGCATGCCCGAGGATACCGACAAACGCCCGCTCACCCCGTCCGACAGGCGCATCCTGCGCGTCGTGCAGGAGGAGGGGCGCATCACCAATGCCGCGCTCGCGGAGAAAGTGGGGCTTGCCGCCTCGCCCTGCCTGCGCCGCCTCAAGGCACTGGAGGAGGACGGGATCGTCGCGGGCTATCGCGCCGTGCTCGACCGCAAGGCGCTCGGCTACGGCATCGAGGCCTTCGTCCTCGTGAAGCTGGAGCAATCCGAGCCTGGCTGGCGCACGCGGCTGATCGAGCGGCTGAACGCCTTCGAGGAGGTGCTCGCCTGCTATGCCATGGCCGGCGAGATCGATCTCCTGATCCACGTGGTGGCGCGCGACATGGACGCGTTCGGCGAATTCAGCATGAACCGGCTCCTGACGCTTCCCGGCGTCGCCGATGTCCGGTCGAGCTTTGTCCTCGCGGCGATCACGCCGCCGCGAGGCCTGCCGATCCCGGATTGAGTCTACGCGTCACGGCGTGCGCGTCTTTTCCTTGCGCCACTGCACCGAATACAGGTCGAAGCGGCGATCGCGCAGGTTCTGGACGGTGCCGGTCATGCGCGCCTGACGCAGGGTGTCGAGATTGAGATCGGCGATGGCGACCATTTCCACATTGGGCGTGGTATCCGCCGCGATGCCGTCTCGGTCGAAGGGGAAATCGCAGGGCGTGACGATGCAGCTCTGGGCGTACTGGATATCCATGTTCGGCACGCCGGGCAGATTGCCGACATTGCCCGCGAGCGCGACATAGACCTGGTTTTCCACCGCCCGCGCCTGGCAGCAATAGCGCACCCGCAGATAGCTCTTGCGCTCATCCGTGCAGAACGGAACGAACAGAATCTGCGCGCCCTGGTCGACGAGATGGCGGGCGAGTTCGGGGAATTCCGAATCGTAGCAGATCATCACCCCGATCGGCCCGCAATCGGTCTCGATCGTGCCGACGTCATCGGCACCGACGATCGACCACCAATAGGCCTCGTTCGGCGTGGGATGGATCTTGGCCTGGGCATGGATCGAACCGTCGCGCAGGCAGACATAGCAGACATTGACGATGTCGCCGTCCTCGTCGAGCGTGGGATGCGAGCCGCCGATGATGTTGATGTTGTAATGCACCGCAAGCCGCGAGAGCAGCTCCTTCAGCCGCTCGGTATATTTCGTCAGCGTGGCGATGGCCTGATCCGGCGGGATCGGCTCGTTCTCGATCGACAGCAGCTGCAGCGTGAACAGTTCGGGGAAGACCGCGAAGTCGGATTTGTAATCGGCGACGACATCGACGAAATACTCGACGTTTTCAGCGAATTGCTCGAAGGATTTCACGCGCCGCTGCTGATACTGGATGCAGGCCACGCGCACGGTATGGGCGAGCCTTCCGCGCTGGGACTTGGTCTTTGTCTTGGTGCGTCCGGCCGACGCCTCGACCACCGCCGGGTTCCACCAGACTAGATGCACGGCATGGCCCATGCTCTCCTTGTCGCCGGGCAGATAGTTGCGCAGGATTCCCAGCGGCTCGAAGCCGTTGCGCATCTGGAAGGAGACGACCCGGTCGCGCAGGTTCTGCTCCTTGACGCGCTCGAGGAAATCCTCCGGACCCTCGACTTCCTTGCGGCGGACCTTCTGCGCGAGGCTCGGCATGCGCCCGGCGAAGACGATGCCCTTGAGCTGGTATTCCTGCGCCACACGCCTGCGCTCGTTATAGAGCCGCTGGCCGATACGAAGCCCGCGGAAACCGGGATCGACCATCACCTCCATGCCGTAGAGCATGTCGCCTTCTGCGTCGTGGCGGCTGGCATAGCCGTTGCCGGTGATGGTGACCCAGTCATGCGGCTTCAGGGCGGTCTGTTCGTCGATCAGGAAGGTTGCGGCGAAACCGACGAGGTTGTCGTCGTAGATGGCGACGAACTGGCCCTCGGGAAAGTTCTGGATCTGGCCGCGCAGCTGCGCCTGCGAATAGGGGTTCATGCCGGGATAGGCACGCTTGCCGAGAGCCTGGATCGCCCGCACGTCCTTGATCTTCGCCTGCCGGACCTCGAGCCTCGGCTTCGACTCGGTGGGCTTTTCCTGCTTCGTGCGTGCGGGTGTCTTCGCCATGTGTCTCGTCATCCTCGCCGGTTGATTGCGTGGCGCCGATGCGACGCCCGAACAGACAAGCTTAACGCGCGCTCGGGAAATTCGTTCGCCACTGCCATGCACGCGCCTGTCTGACAACGCTTTTGACTGATACGTGCAAATGGCGCAAGTGATGTGAGTCGGCACGCTATCCGGCGACGAGAGGTGCGGTGACGTCGCGCGCCCTACACTGCCCCGCCACGAGCCTCACAGGGGCCAGACCCAGAGGATCATCGGCACTGCGACGATGATGATGATGATCTGCAGGGGCATGCCAAGGCGCCAGTAATCACCGAATCGGAATCCGCCCGGCCCGAGAATCAGGGTGTTGTTCTGGTGGCCAATCGGCGTGAGGAAGGCGCATGACGCGCCCACCGCGACCGCCATCAGCAACGGATCGGGGCTGACGGCGAGGGTCTCGGCGGCGCCGAGCGCCACCGGCGCCATCACCGCGGCCGTCGCCGCATTGTTCATGAAATCGGTCAGCCACATGGTCAGGATCAGCATCACCACCACGGCGAAAAAGGCATTGCCGCCACCGAGATCCTCGAAGAGCAGCCCCGCCACCGCCCCGGCAGCGCCGGTCATCTGGACGGCGCCGGCCACGGGTATCAGCGCCCCGAGGAGTACGATCACCGACCAGTCGATCGCCTCGTAGACCCGCCGCACCGGCACGATGTCGAGCGCCACATAGGCGAGTGCCGCCATGGCGAAGGCGACCTCGACCCGCAGCAGACCGGATGCCGTCGCCGCGATCGCCGCGAGCATCAGGCCGCCGGCGAGAAAGGCTTCGCGCTTGCGCGGAAAATGCAGGGCCCGCTCGGCCAGGGGGACGCATTCGTATTGCACCACGAACTCGCTGAGCGTCTCGCTCGCCCCCTGCAGCAGCAGGACGTCGCCGGGAGAAAGCCGCGTGCTGCGCAGCCGCGTCAGCGAGCGCCGCCCCTGCCGCGAGATCGCCAGCAGGTTGATGCCGAGCCGCCGGCGCAGGCGCAGATGCTGGGCCGTACGCCCGGCCAGCGGCGAACCAGGGCGCACCGCGACTTCGAGCAGCACCGTGCGCCCGGCGGTGACGACCTTCGGCATCTCGTCCGAACGATCCTCCTCGAGCTTGAGGCCGAGATTCGTCAAGGCGCCGCCGAGCGCCTTCGAATCGGCCTCGATCACGAGAATATCCCCGGCCTGGACGATGTGCTCGGGATGGGGTGCGGGAATGCGCGTCTCGTCGCGCACGAGCCCGACCACCTGGGCATCGACCTTTTCGAGCTGAACCTCCACCTCGCGAAGGCTCATCCCGACGGCGGAGGCAGTGTCGGTAACGCGCGCCTCGGTGAGATAGGCGCCGATATTGAAATCGGGCGCCGAGGCGCGGTTGCGCTGCGGCACGAGAAAACGCGCCGCAATGACGATGAAGGCAATACCGGCAGCGGCCACTGCGAGCCCGACGGGCGCAAAATCGAACATGCCGAAGGCAGGGCGCGTCTCGTCGGCCCGGAATGACGCGACGATCAGATTGGGCGGGGTGCCGATCAGCGTCGTCATCCCCCCGAGGATCGAGGCGAATGAGAGCGGCATCAGCATCTGGCCCGGTGCGATATCGAGCCGGCGCGCAGCATCGAGGGCGATCGGCATCAACAGCGCCAGCGCGCCGATATTGTTCATGAAGGCCGAGAAGAATCCCGCCATCACGCACAGGCCGACCATCACCGTACCGGGCCCGGAATCGACGGGCATCGCCTTGCGGGCGATCCAGTCGACCGCGCCGCTCGTCGACAGGCCGCGGCTGAGGATCAGGACACAGGCCACGGTGATCACCGCAGGATGCCCGAATCCCGCAAATGCACCATCCCCGGGAACCAGACCGAGCAGCACGCAGGCGATCAACGCCGCGAGCGCGACGAGATCATGGCGCCAGCGGCCCCAGATGAAGACGGCCATCGTGACGCCGATGACCGTGAGAATCAGCCATTGCTGCGCCGTCATGACACGATCCTATCGCGACAATCAGGAATTGCCACAAGCTTCCCCTGCAATGGGTCCGACCTCGCCCTCGCTGCGCTGCATTGATTCATACCAGCGACAGACCGCGCCTGTCTTCCCGCTTCGCTGCATTCTTTTCAGGCAATGTTACCGACGCCATGCGCGAGGCCCGTCCGGGTGCCGCGCCGGGCAATGGGGCAGGAGTGGAGGCAAGAAACGGAAAGCCCCGCCATGGCGGGGCTTTCGATGCTTTATTCGCAAAGAGCGGATAAAGCCGCCGGTCAGGCAGCGACCCGGGCGAGGAAGGCATCGACCGTCTCGCGCATTCGCCTTGCTTCCGCCGCGACCTCCCCGGAGGCGCCGTTGACATCAGCCACGGCCTGTTCCGTCTGCGCCACCCCCTGCTCGACCTCGCCGAGATCCGAGGCGACTTCCATGGTCGAACCATTGGCACCGGCCACGCTGCTGGCGATCTCGCCGACGGCCACGGCCTGCTGCTCGATGGAGCTCGCCACCGCTCCGGCAAAGGCTTCGATCCCGGTCATGCGCTCGGCAATGCCGTCCATCTCGCCGACCATGCGATCGGTCGCGGTCAGGATAGCCTGCACCTGGTCGACGATGCGATCCGTCGCGGAAGCCGTCTGACCGGCGAGCGCCTTCACCTCGGCGGCGACGACCGCGAAACCCTTTCCGGCCTCGCCCGCCCGCGCCGCTTCGATCGTGGCGTTGAGCGCGAGCAGATTGGTCTGTTCGGCAATGGCCTGGATCAGCTTGACGACTTCCTGGATATTGGCCGCCGTGCCCGCGAGATCCTTCATCCCGGTCGCGGTATCGCGCGAGGCGCCGGCGGCGCCGACGATATCGCCGCGGATCTTGACGACCTGACTCTCCACTTCGTTGATCGCCGCGCTCATCTCCTCGGTGGCCTGAGCCGCATTGCCGACGGCCGATGATGCCGCATTCGAGGAGCCGGCGGCGCTGCGCGTCTTGCTCGCGGTTGCGGCGGCGACTTCCGAGAGGGTGCTGGAGACCGCGTCGAGACGCCCGGCATTGCTCTCGAAGGACGCGAGCGCTGCCGTCACATCCGCGCGAAAGCCCGCAATGGCCTCGTCCACCGCTTGCTGGCGTTGCGCCTTCTCCGCCTCGTCGCGGGCACGCTGGGCCTGGAGCGTTTCGCGATCGGCGAGATTTTCGCGGAAGACCTTGAGGGCATTGGCGATCGCGCCGATCTCGTCACGCCGCCCCTGGCCGGGGATCGCGGTATCGAGGCGGCCTTCCGACAGGCCGACCACGGCCCCGGTGATCGGGCGCAGGGGCGCCATCATCCGGGCGAGAGCAAACCAGAGCACGAGGGCGACGCCGCCGAGCACGCCGAGGCCGCCGGCGATGATCGCCCCGGTCTCCGCCGCCATGCGGGTGGCGAGGCGCGCACGCGAGAATTCCATCGCGACATAACCCACGAGACGCTCATCGGCTCCGATATGCAGGGCGCGGATGAGCATCAGGCTGTCGCCACGATCGATGGTATGGACGGGGTTGCTCTCGACGAAATCGAACGGCATCTCGCCGACGAGCCCCTCGATCACCTGCGGGTTGAAGCTGGAACTCGGTTCACCGTCGGAGCCGATACTGACCAGCGGGAAGAAGTCGTTGGCGACAAGCCCGTGCATGAAATCGGGATCGCGCGACACGGATGCCAGCATGTTGCTCAGCGTGGTGGTGTCGTTGCCCATGACCAGGATCGGCGACGCATTGGCGATCATCGCAGTAAGATCATTCGACTTCTGCACGAATTCCGATCGCGCCGTCTGCGCGTTGTAGAGCGTCAGCCCGGCAATCGCCGCACCCAGCGTGACCGCGACGACCGCCACGGCTACGAGCACGATACGAATACTGAGGGAGCTGAAGAACGTTTTCACTTTCGAGAGCATCGATGCCGCTTTCCTTGCCATTTCTGCATATTTCATGGAACACGCGGGCTTAAACGGCGGTTAATCGCCTGAAACGACGCAATTTTTTTCGTCATTAACGCATCGTAATTTGCGATTTTAAATTGCTTTAGCTTGGGCATATACTTGGTCCGAGCAAGCGAATTGCCGCAACGTACCCACTATCTCTGATGGCATTGCCGAATCGCAGATATTTTTCGATCGCACATGCGCAGATTCGCAAACCGGCTTGGCCCGCTTCCGGCATACTGGTGCTTTCCCCGCGAAGCGCTATCGTTCATGCGATCACCCCAACCATTCACGACAGCCGGACAGGCCGCATGACCGATCACCCGACATCGCCCGAAACTGCCCGCGATACCGCCGACTGGCGCAACCGTTTTGCCGGCAGGATGAGCCTGCCCGCAATCGGCGCACCGATGTTCATCGTCTCAGGGCCCGAACTCGTGATCGCGCAATGCAAGGCGGGCATCGTCGGCGCCTTTCCGGCGCTGAATGCCCGCCCAGCCTCCATGCTCGACGCATGGATCGCGCAGATCAAGGAAGCGCTCGCCGCGCATGACGCGGCGCATCCCGATCGCCCCGCAGCCCCCTTTGCCGTGAACCAGATCGTGCATCGCTCGAACGACCGGCTCGATCACGACATGGCCATCTGCGAAAAGCACAAGGTGCCGATCGTCATCACCTCGCTCGGCGCGCGGCCGGAAGTGAACCAGGCCGTGCATGGCTGGGGCGGCATCACCATGCATGACGTGATCAATCTGCGCTTTGCCCACAAGGCGATCGAAAAGGGGGCGGACGGGCTCATCGCGGTGGCGGCCGGAGCCGGCGGCCATGCCGGGACGCTCTCGCCCTTCGCGCTGATCAGCGAGATCCGCGCCTGGTTCGACGGCCCGCTCGCCCTGTCTGGCGCCATCGCCACGGGCGGCGGCGTTCGTGCGGCGGAGATGATGGGCGCGGATTTCGCCTATATCGGTTCGCCCTTCATCGCCACGCGCGAGGCCAATGCGGCGGAAGCCTACAAGGAGATGATCGTTCAGGGCAGCGCCGACGACATCCTCTACACCAACTATTTCTCCGGCATTCACGGCAATTATCTCAAGCCTTCGATCCGCGCTGCGGGCCACGATCCCGATACGCTCGGCGAAGCGGATCCCTCAAAGATGAATTTCGGAACGAGCGGCTCGGGCGGAGACAAGAAGGTCTGGCGCGACGTCTGGGGTGCCGGCCAGGGCATCGGCGCCGTGGAGGCCGTGACGAGCGCAGCCGAGCGGATCGCACTTCTCGACGAACAATACCAGGCCGCGATCAGTGCCGAGCGGCGCTTTGCCCTGCGGGGCTCGCGATGAAGAGCCAGACCGTCGCCGACGCGCGCATCACGCGCTGGTGGTGGGTACGCCACGCGCCGGTCATCGGCGATGACGGGCGCATCTACGGACAGGCGGATCTCGATTGCGATTGCTCCGACACGGCCTTGTTCGCGGCACTGGCGCGGCAATTGCCGGGGGATCCCGTCTGGATCACGTCGAATCTCCGGCGCACGCATCAAACAGCGCAAGCGATCCGGGGGCAACGTGATGGCGATCAGGCATCCCTCGTCGCGACCCCGGATTTTGCTGAGCAATTTTTAGGCGATTGGCAGGGGATGCCACGCGCGAAATTCTTCGCCGATCGGCGTCCGCAGGCAGGCAGCTATTGGTTCGGGCCCGCCGATGAGCGGGCACCGAAGGGGGAGAGTTTCATCGATCTGTGCGCACGCGTGGAGCCGGCCGTCACGCGCCTCACCCGTGAGCATGACGGGCGAGACATCGTCTGTGTGGCCCATGGCGGCACGATTCGCGCCGCCCTGCGTCTTGCGCTCGGCGTTGCCGCGCAGACAGCGCTGGCCTTCGCGATCCGCAATTGCTCGCTCACGCGGATCGACCATGTGGCGCTCGCGGACGAAGCCGGTTGGCGCGTGGCCTTCGTTAACCATTACCCGTCGCAATGAAAAGAGCGGCGCCCAAAAGCTGTGCTGCCCTTATTTTCTACAATATTTCTCGCGCCATGCTCGACAGGTAAGCAAAGCTGTCGCAAAAAGCGCTTGCCATACAAAGCCCTGTGGTGGTTGCATAGCCGAGATGGGGCTGCCTCATATGTGGCGAACACCACGTGAGCGGCTCCTTCAAGGCTTTCCGATCTGCACGGACGTTGGGCATCGTTATGGTGATCCCGGCCCCGGACATCCGGAAAACTTAACGGCGAAGAGGCGGCAACAAGCCTCTCGCACGAATAATGATCCAGAAGGGGACTCCTCAATGTTGAAGAAAATCGTACCAGTCGCTGCAACCCTCGCTGCAGCGCTGTCGTATACCACCGCCGCGAGCGCGCAACAGACCCTGCAGACCGTGCAGGATCGCGGCTATCTCAACTGCCAGGTCGGCCTGCCGACCCCGGGCTTCTACGGGCTCGACGCCGATGGCGTCTGGTCGGGCATGGATGTCGATGTCTGCCGCGCCGTCGCCGCTGCCATCTTCGATGATCCCGATGCGGTCGAATACCAGTCGGTCACCTCGGCTGTTCGCTTCACCTCGCTCGCCAACGGCGAGTCCGACATGCTCAGCCGCACCACGACCTGGACCGCCGTGCGCGACACCCAGCTCGGGCTGAACTTCACCACCATCAACTTCTATGACGGCCAGGGCTTCCTGGTACCGGTCGATTCCGGCATCACCTCCGCCATGGAGCTCGACGGCGCCACGATCTGCGTGCTGACCGGGACGACCACCGAACTCAACCTCGCGGATTACTTCCGTGCCAACGACATGGAGTTTACCCCCGTCACCAACGAAAACGTCAACGTGCTGGTCGAGACCTATCTCGGCGGTGGCTGCGACGCCTACACCAACGACAAGTCGGGCCTCGCCGCCCGTCGTTCGGCATTCCCGACCCCGGACGAGCACGTGATCCTGCCCGAAACGATCTCCAAGGAGCCGCTCGGCCCGGTCGTGCGCTCCGATGACAGCAACTGGGGCGACATCGTCCGCTGGACCCTGTTCGGCATGATCGAAGCCGAAGAGCTCGGCGTTTCTTCCGAGAACGTCGCCGAAATGCTCGAATCCGATTCGCCCGCCATTCGCCGCCTTCTGGGCGTCGAGGGCAATATCGGCGAAGAAATGGGCCTTCCTGCCGACTTCATGGTCAGCGTGCTGACCCATGTCGGCAATTACGGCGAGATCTACGAGGCCAATGTCGGCGAGAATACGCCGATCGGTATCCCGCGCACCGGTACGCAGAACGATCTGTGGACCCGTGGCGGCCTGATCTACGCGATGCCGTTCCGTTGATCGGTTCTTGACCCTGGCCCGGCTCCCTCGCGGAGCCGGGTTTTCCGGCGATAGTTCAGTCGTCCATTGCGGAGCGCCCGATGGCAATCACCGAATCGACCTCGATGCGAGGCGCGAAACCCTCGTCGTCCATCCTGAACAACGAAACGTTTCGCTCGATCGTCTTCCAGTTCGTCACAGTCGTCTGCATCTTCGGGCTCGGCTGGTACTTCGTCACCAATACCATCGACAACATGGCCCAGCGCGGCATGTCGGCGGGCTTCGGATTCCTCAACGTCTCCGCCGGCTTCGGCATCAGCTTCACGCTGATCCCCTATCGCGAAGGTGACACCTACTTTCGCGTCTTCCAGGTCGGCATCGCCAATACCCTGCTCGTCGCCGTGATCAGCATCGTCGGCGCGACCGTGATCGGGCTGATCGTTGGCCTGATGCGCATGTCGAAGAACTGGCTCGTGCGCAACATCGCGCGCTGGTACATCGAGATCCTGCGCAACACCCCCCTGCTCCTGCAGATCATCGCGTGGTATTTCGGCGTCTTCAACCTTCTGCCCCGTCCCCGCGACAGTCTCGACTGGGGCGAACTGTTCTTCCTGAACAACCGTGGCTTCTACATGCCCGGCCCGGTGCCCGGTGAGGGCTTCACCGTCACGCTGATCGCCCTTGCGATCGCGATCGCCGGCGCTGTCCTACTGCGCCGCTGGGCCCGCAAACGCCAGGAGGCGACGGGCAAGTATTTCCCCGCCGTCAGCGTCGGTCTCGCCGTGATCGTCGCATTGCCGCTGACCGTGTTCCTGCTTTCCGGCGCACCGCTGGCCTGGGACGTTCCGGCCCTTCAGGGCTTCAACTATCGCGGCGGGCTCAACGTGCCGCCCGCCCTGTGCGCGCTGGTTCTCGCGCTGGCGATCTATACCTCCTGCTTCATCGCGGAAATCGTGCGCTCGGGCGTGCAATCGGTCAGCCACGGGCAGACGGAAGCCGCACGCGCACTCGGGGTCAAACCCTCCTGGACCATGCGGCTGATCATCCTGCCGCAGGCCCTGCGGGTGATCATTCCCCCGCTGATCAGCCAGTATCTGAACGTCACCAAGAACTCCTCGCTGGCCATTGCCATCGGTTTCCCCGATCTCGTGAGCGTGTGGATGAACACATCCCTGAACCAGTCCGGTCGCGCGATTCCGATCGTCGCCATGACCATGGCCTTCTACTGCACCGTGAGCCTGTTCGTGTCGCTGATCATGAACGTCTACAACCGCCGCATTCTGCTGAAGGAGCGCTGAGAGATGAGCGACTCCACCACCACCACCAAGACGCAGCCGCTCATCTTCCAGCCGAAGCCGGAGCGGGCCGCGCCACCCAGCACCGTCGGTGTAATCGGCTGGATGCGCGAGAACCTGTTCTCCAGCGTGTCCAACACGCTGATGACGATCGTGGGCGCCTATATCGTCTACACCTTCCTCTCCGCAGTTCTGGGCTGGGCCGTGTTCAACGCGGTCTGGCAGGCGGAAGACCGCCGCGAATGCCTCGACCTGGTCGGGCGCTCCGGCGCCTGCTGGCCGGGCGTGATCCAATGGTTCGACAACCTGATCTACGGGCTCTACCCCAAGGACCAGCTCTGGCGGATCAATTTCGGCTTTCTCGCGCTGATCCTCTGGGTCGCCCCGTTGTGGATCAAGCGGGTCCAGTCGAAGGTCGCGATCGGCATCACCGCCGTCATGCTCTATCCCTTCCTCGCCTCCTATTTCTTCCTCGGCGGCGAAAAGGGGATCATCTGGACGGTTCTGATTTCCGCGGGCCTCACCGGTCTGATCTGGGTCTGGCTGACGACCTTCACCGAAATCCGCTCCGGCAAGAGCTTTACCCGGACCATGGGCGAGATGCTGGGCGCATCCGGCAAATCGGAGGAAGAGCAGCTCAAATTCGGACGGCTTTCGCTGATCGGCGTTTTCGCGATCTCGATGCTGCTCGTCTCGCAATGGGAACTGTCCTTCGTCTCGACACGGCAATGGGGCGGGCTGTTCCTGACCCTCGTGATCTCCGGCATCGGCATCACCTTCTCCATGCCGTCGGGGATCCTGCTGGCTCTGGGGCGGCGTTCCACGATGCCGCTGATCCGGCTTCTGTGCACGGGCTTCATCGAGCTGTTCCGCTCGGTGCCGCTGATCACCATCCTGTTCATGTTCAACACCATGCTGCCGCTCTTCCTGCCGGTGGGCGTGGAGGTGAACCAGTTGCTGCGTGCCATCGTCGCCGTCTGCCTCTTCGCCGCCGCCTATATGGCGGAGGTGATCCGCGGCGGATTGCAGGCGATCCCGAAGGGGCAGTACGAAGCCGCCGCCGCGATGGGGCTCGGCTACTGGCAGGCCACGGCGCTGATCATCATGCCGCAGGCGCTGAAGATCATGATCCCGACCATCGTCGGCAACTTCATCGGCCTGTTCAAGGACACCACCCTGGTCTCGATCATCGGGTTGTTCGATCTGCTCAACATGGCCCGCTCCGTGGGTGAGGACAGCCGCTGGCTCGGTCTGTTCATCGAGCCGTTCTTCTTCATCACGCTGATCTACTTCTTCTTCTGCTTCCTGATGTCGCAATATTCGATCAATCTCGAGCGCAAGCTCGAAGCCGGCGCGAGACGCTGAGGGAGGATGACGTGAGCACGGATACGATCGAACAAACCGTCGCCAGCGCCAAGCAGTCCGGTCGCAAGATGATCGAACTGGTCGGGATGAACAAATGGTACGGTAATTTCCAGGTCCTGAAGGATATCGACCTGACGGTCTATGAGGGGGAGCGGATCGTCGTCTGCGGCCCCTCCGGATCGGGCAAGTCGACCATGATCCGCTGCATCAACCAGTTGGAGATCCACCAGGAAGGCAACGTCATCGTCAACGGCAAGGCCTATGGCAAGGACGAGAAGCAGAACGACCTGATCCGCCGGGATATCGGCATGGTCTTCCAGAGCTTCAACCTGTTCCCGCATCTCTCGGTGCTCGAGAACTGCACCATGGCGCAGATCTGGGTCAAGGAAACGCCTAAAGCCGAGGCGGAAGCAGTGGCGATGCATTTCCTGGAGCGCGTGCGAATCCCTGAGCAGGCGCTGAAATACCCGCTCCAGCTCTCGGGCGGCCAGCAGCAGCGCGTCGCCATCGCCCGGGCGCTTTGCATGAATCCGAAAATCATGCTCTTCGACGAGCCCACCTCGGCGCTCGATCCGGAAATGATCAACGAGGTGCTCGAGGCCATGATCGAGCTGGCGAAATCGGGCATGACCATGATCGTGGTCACCCACGAGATGAACTTCGCCCGCAAGGTCGCCGACAGGGTGATCTTCATGGATCAGGGCGAAATCGTCGAACAGGCGCCGCCGCATGAATTTTTTGACAATCCGCGTTACGACCGCACGCAACTGTTCCTGAGCCAGATCCTGCACCATTAATAGGGAAATCGCGCCCGACCGGGTGCAAGCGAACACGGATGGTTCCGACAGGAGACGGCATGGCCCTCGACATTGCGCATGTGCGCGCCCTGTTTCCCGCGCTCGCGGATGGTTTCGCCTATTTCGACAATGCCGGCGGCTCGCTCGTACTCAAACCCGTGGCCGAGCGGATCAGCGAGTACCTGCTCACCACCAGCGTCCAGACCGGCGCCTCCTACAGCCATTCGCAGCGCGCTTCCGCGCGGGTGCTCGAGGCCCGCACGGCGGTTGCGCGCTTCATGAATGCCGCGCGCCCGGAGGAGATCGTGCTGGGCGCCTCCGCCACCATGATGATGCGCACGCTGGCCCAGGCCATGGCGAGCCAGTTCCAGCCCGGCGACGAGGTGATCCTCACCAATTTCGACCACGAAACCAATATCGGCCCCTGGCTGACGCTCGAAGAGCGCGGTGTCGTGTTCAAGTTCTGGGAGATCAACCGTGATACCGCGACGATCGATCTCGCCGATCTGGACGCGCTTTTGAGCGACAAGACGAAGCTCGTCTGCGTGACGCATGTCTCCAACATCCTCGGCACGATCAATCCGATCCGCGCCATCGCGGATCGCGTGCATGCGGCGGGCGCGAAGCTCGTCGTCGACGGTGTGGCCTACGCCCCGCACCGCGCCATCGACGTGCAGGCGCTCGATGTGGATTACTACGTCTTCAGCTTCTACAAGGCTTACGGCCCGCATTTCGCGGCGCTCTACGGGCGCTACGAACTCCTGCGGGAGCTCGATAATCTGTATCACTACTTCTACGACAAGGACAAAGTCCCGGCCAAGCTGGAGCCCGGCAATACCAATTACGAGCTCGCCTGGGGCTCGGCCGGTATCGTCGATTATTTCGATGCACTCGGCGGCGGCAGCGGCGACCATGCCGCGATCGCGCGCGCCTTTGCGGATGTCGCCGACCACGAAGCCGCGATCGGCGAACGCCTGCTCGATTACCTGCGCGGCAAGAACGGCGTGCGCATCATCGGCGAGCGCGGTTCGGACAAGGCGGTCCGCGTCCCGACCATCTCCTTCAAGGCCGACGGGATCGACAGCGAGGCGATCACGCGCAAGGTGGATGATGCCGGGATCGGCATCCGTTTCGGTGATTTCCATTCACGCCGGCTGGTCGAAGCCCTCGGTCTGAACCCGATGGGCGGCGTCGTGCGCATTTCGATGGTGCATTACAATACGCTCGAGGAAGTCGACCGGGTCATCGCGGCTTTGGACCGGGCAATGGTGTAAGGTTCGTTGCCACTACCAAGGACTGTTCCAGATCGCGAATCATGCTATCCCGGATAGCTGAATGCGATCAGGGATAGCGCTATGCTCGACAAGCTGACATACGACGATTTCAAGGATTACCGAGGCAAGACCTTCATGCTCGAGGGGATCGGCGGGCAGGTGGAGATGCGCCTGCTCGACGTGCGGCGCTCGCCCTATTCTGGCCTGCCCACCCAGCGCCAGCCCTTCGCCATCCTCTTCGTGGCGCCGGACAAGCCGGCCCTTGCCGGAAAGATGTACAATATCCGCCATCCCGGGCGCGGACTCGTCGAGGGCATGTTCATCTCGCCGGTGCTGCCGCCGCCCCAATTCCTCCAGGAAACCCGCGAGATGCGCTTCTACGAGGCGATCTTCAACTGAGATACGGGTGCCTCAGAGCCGGAAATCCTCGCCGAGATAGAGCCGGCGCACATCGGGATTCGCGATGATTTCCTGTGGCGTGCCCTCGGTGAGGACGCGGCCGGAATGGATGATGTAAGCCCGATCGATCAGGCCGAGCGTCTCGCGCACATTGTGATCGGTGATCAGCACGCCGATCCCGCGGCGGGTGAGATGACGCACGAGATTCTGGATGTCGCCGACGGCGATCGGATCGATACCCGCGAAAGGCTCGTCCAGCAGCATGAAGGCAGGATCGCTCGCCAGCGCCCGGGCGATCTCGCAGCGCCGACGCTCCCCCCCCGAGAGCGCGATCGAGGGCGCCTTGCGCAGCCCCTCGATATGGAATTCCGCCAAGAGCGCATCGAGCTTTTCCCTCCGCCGGCGGCGATCGGGCTCGACCACTTCCAGCACGGCGCGGATATTGTCCTCGACATTCAGCCCGCGAAAGATCGAGGCCTCCTGCGGCAGGTAGCCGATTCCCAGTCGCGCGCGCCGATACATCGGCAGCGCCGTGACATCGGCACCTTCGAGGCTGATATTGCCGCGATCGGCGGCGACGAGCCCGGTGATCATGTAGAAGATCGTCGTCTTGCCGGCGCCGTTGGGGCCGAGCAGGCCGACAGCCTCGCCACGCCGCACGGTCAGCCCGGCATCCTGCACCACGGTACGGTCGCCGTAGCGCTTCTGCAGCCCCTTGACCGCGAGAATGCCCTGCCCTCCGAATGTCTCCTCGGCGCGATGCGCCGAGATATCACCGAGAGCGGTGGCATAGGGTATGGAATGGTCGAATTGATCGTTCACGGTAGCGGGTTCATCCCCCGGAATCTGCTTCACGCTCTGCTTTAATCGAGCCGGGCATCGGGCGCAATCTCGGGCTCAGCGCTGGTTTCCACCGCCGGGCACGAACAGGCCGCGCACGCGCTGCGTCGCTCCGGCTTCGACATTGGCCACACCGCGATCGATATCGTAGACGAGGCGTTCGCCGCGCGTGACGTTCTGCCCCTGGCTGAGCGCGACATCACCGGTAATCACCATTTCGCCCCTAGCGCGGTCATAAGTCGCCTGATCACCTGTTGCTACCTGATCCTGCGATAGGATCGTGACGGGCCCGGCGCATTCGATACGCTGGATCGCGTCACCTGCCTCATCGCCGCTTCCGCCGGTGGGGTTGCGATCGAAATAGATCGTGAGCTGCGAGCAGCGGATCGTGGTATCGCCCTGAACGGCCACGACATTGCCTTCATAGACAGCACGGTTCTCGCGGTCGAACACGTCGAGCCGGTCGGCATCGATGCGGATCGGCGCGGTCGATTCGGTACCCAGCCCGCCGAATGCCCGATCCGGGTTCTGCGCTGCGGCCGGGCCGGTCATGACCGGTGATCCGGCCAGGGCGAATCCCAAAAGCGCGACAATGCCGAAAGCGGCCCGGCGCATGCGCGATCGCGGCGCGCGACGAAGATTGCGGGGCATAGGCGGGCGAAGCGAAAAGGACCCTGTCATCGAAATCGGCTTTCAACGGTTGGAATTGCCGGCTGGCGACGCGTCGCCCTGTGGGGCCATCTGCGCGTCACTGCCCAGACGTGGTGCGGCGAGGACGCTCTCGACGCCCCCCTCGAAACTGATCACGGCACCGCCTTCGGTGATGCGCATGCTCCTGGCCTTGATGGTCCCGTCGGTAAACGACAGCGAGACCGGCGCCCCGGATTCGACGGTACCGGCTGCAAAGTCGATATCGGCGATGCTCATATCCAGAACGTAACCCGTCGACGATACCACACGCACGTCACGCTCGAGCACGAGATATTCGGTCTGGGTATCGAATCGCCCGGTAGCGGCCTCGATCCGGGCGGTCTGACCCTCATCGTCGACGGTAATATTCGCTCGCAATTCGCGCAAATCGATCAGATGCGGCTCGCGGACGTCCTGAGAGGCATCTTCGGCGGTGACCTCATATGGCCGCGTTTCGTCCTGGAAGCCGCGCAGGCGCGGGGCATCCATGACCACGCGGGTGCCCGAGACGCTGATCGGCCCGATGCTGATGCCGCCGTAGCGCGAAAAGGGGTTGAGCCAGGTCAAGGCGAAGATGAGGACGACGGCCAAGACGGCGGCGACCGGTATCGCGCGGCGCAGGAAACGGACCCGCCGCGAATGGCGCATGGCGCGGGCGTGTTCGCGCAGGTGCTTCTCACGCCATTGGAGCTGCGGCGCGCCGCCTGCGGACACACCGTCCGCAGCGAGAACCGCATGTCCACCATGATCATCGCCTCTCACTGCGCTCAATTCGTACCGCCTCGTTGATCCGCGAGCCACGTCGCAAGAGATGGCAAACGAGATGCCACATGCCCGGATCCCCGCTCTGTGCGCCGACGCCATGGCGAAGTTATGTCGCTTTCATGAAAAGGGAAAGAGGGGCAAGCGGGGTCGTCGCATTCAGCTATGGGAGAATATATCGGTCTCGGGCCAGCCGGCGAGATCGAGGCGCGCGCGGGTCGGCAGGAAGTCGAAGCAGGCTTGCGCCAGATCGCCGCGCTCTTCGCGTGCCAGCATCACGTCGAGGCGCTCTTTCAGCTTGTGCAGGTAGAGCACGTCCGACGCGGCATATTCGAGCTGCGCCGGGCTCAGGGTCTGCGCCGCCCAGTCGGAGGATTGCTGCTGCTTGGATATTTCCACCTGCAGCAACTCGCGCAGCAGATCCTTGAGCCCGTGGCGATCCGTATAGGTGCGCACGAGTTTCGAAGCGATCTTGGTGCAATAGATCGGCGCCGGCATGGCGCCCAGGGCATGCGACAGCACCGCGAGATCGAAACGGGCGAAGTGGAAGAGCTTCAGGACGCCGGAATCCGCGAGCACCCGCGCGAGAACCGGTGCCCCGCCATGCGGTCGGCTCAGCTGCTCACGCGTGATCTGCACGACATCCGCATCGCCGTCCCCCTTCGATATCTGCACGACACAAAGGCGGTCGCGCAGCGGATTGAGGCCCAGCGTCTCGGTATCGACGGCGATCGACGGACCGGAATCGTAATCGGCGGGGAGATCCCCCAGATGGTGACGCACGCCCATGCGTTGGCTTCCTCGGTTGATCAGTTGAATGCGCTCGTGATTTCACTTCGCCCGGCATCTGTCAATTCGCGCCCGATCGGGCACCTGCTTGACACCCGCACGCAGCCCGGCCATCCCGATGCGATGATGCCACAAGACATGCCGATCACGGCCCGCCTGATACGGATTACGGATGCGTTCGATCCGCGCATCGTCGATTATCGCGATGTGCGCGATCGCGATCTCAAGGGGCGCGGCGGTCGGTTCATTGCGGAAGGTGCGGTCGTGGTGCGCGAAATGGCGCGCGGCGGACGCTTTGCCTTCGAATCCGCTCTGATCGCTGAGAACCGCGTCCCGGCCATGGCGGATTGGATCGCGGGCCTTCCGGAAGACGTCCCGGTCCATGTCGCGGAAGGAGCGGTCATGGATGCGATTGCGGGCTTTGCCATCCATCGGGGTATTCTGGCGCTGGCGCGGCGCGGTGATCCGATCGATCCCGTCGCCCTTCTCTCGGCGACGCGACCGGATGCGCTGGTGGTGGCCTGTTTCGGGATCACCAATCACGACAATCTCGGTGGCATATTCCGCAACGCCGCCGCCTTCGGTGTGGCCGGCATCCTGCTCGATGAAACATGCTGCGATCCGCTCTACCGGAAGGCCTTGCGCGTCTCCGTCGGCGCGGCGGCGCGGGTCCCCTTCGCCAGGCTGGGCGCGACGGAGGCGCCGCAGAGCAAGTCGGGCGATGCCTGCGAATTGCTGCGTGCGCACGGTTTCACGCCGCTCGCCCTGTCGCCGCGCGGCCGGCGCACATTGGAGGAAGCCGCCCGCGAATTCGGCGGGCGACGCGCGCTCCTGCTCGGCAGCGAAGGTCCCGGCCTGCCCGCTGCCGTGATGGATGCCGCGACCGGGGTGCGGATTGCCATGCATGACGATTTCGACAGCCTCAACGTCGCCACGACATCGGGCATTGCGCTTTATGCGCTGACACGAACGGCGCAAGGCTGAACCGATTCCCCGGATCCGACAGCCCCTCATTCCATCGGCAACTTCGAGGGCCCGCGGGGGCCTGTCGGCCCATTCGGGCGCACCTCCGTTCCGTAAGCCTTGACGCCGCCGCTGCCCATATCGAGCTCGCGCTTGATCACGGCCTGGAAGCGCTGGTTCGCGCCGAAGCCCCCCAGCGGGCCGTCCTCGAGCTTGGCCAGGGCATGGCCGCATTCATGGATCAGCAAATCGAGGAGATTGCCCTGGTCGAGATTGATATAGATCTTTTCGTCGCGCGCACCGATTGTCGAGCGGCTGTTGCCGCCGCCATGTCCGATGGTGATCCACAGCGTGTCGTAATCAGCCAGCGCCTTGTTGAGCACGCCGCGAAAGGTCGGGCTCAGCCGCACCAGACGATGCAGGTAGGACATGCATTCGCGCGCGCGCTCGCCGGAAATGATGATCTGGTCGTCGAAGCCGCTCGCGACCCGCGCCTCGGCCGCCTCGGTATCGTGGTGCCTCAGATATTCCCGGCGCAGTTCCGCCTGGAATTCGCGCGACTTGTCCTGCAGATCGCCTTCGCGGCGCGAGGGGGTGACCGGAGTGATCTCCGGCGAACCCTGCACGTTTCTGGGGCCCTTGACCATGCTCACGCCTCGTTCGGATACGCCACCATGTGCCCTGCGGGACGCACTCGGGAAAGCGGTCTGCATTCCGCGCACGGGCCTCGGACGAGCATCCGGACACAGATCGCCACCACCCGATTACAATTTAAAATTATAAATACTTCCTTGATGACGGCAAGGGTAGCGTCCGGCGAAGCCCTGACCTGCCCCCGGGCGCGCTTCATTGCGTCTTGATTGCGTAGCTGACACCCTGCTTCATGATCAGGGAAAGCCGTTGCGGCAATTGCGTCATGATGCCGATATCACGCAACGGATCACCATCGAAGGCGATGAGATCGGCACAATAACCCGGGGCGATACGCCCGAGTCGATCCTCCATTCGCAGCAATGTCGCGCCGGTGACCGTCGCCGTGCGAAGCAGATCAGCCGGTGGCACCACTTCCGCGCGTAGCCCGAATTCATCGAGCTGGCGACGGTGCATGGTGCCGAGGAGATCCGTGCCATAGGCCATCTGCACGCCGGCACGATAAGCCATCTCGACGGCGCGGATGCCGGCATCGAGCACGATGTCGATCTTGTCGGCGAGGCTTGCCGGCAGCCCCGCCGCCACCCCCTCGTCCTTGAGCGCGCGATAGGTGGAAAGCGTCGGCACGAGGAAGGCACCCCTCTCCTTCATCATGGCGATGGCCGCTTCGTCAACGAGATTGCCGTGCTCGATCGAGCGAACCCCGTTGCGCACGCAGCGGGTAATCGCGCGCGCAGTATAGGCATGCGCCACGACGTAGCGATTGGCCATTTGCGCCTCGTCGACTGCCACCGCGATCTCCGCCTCCGAGAACTGGTCGGAATCGATCCGATCGGTGGGTGACGACACACCGCCATTGGCCATGATCTTGACGTGATGCGCACCGCGCCGCAGTTCGTCGCGGGCTGCGGCACGCACAGCCTCGACGCCGTCACAACGGCGCCCCAGACCGGGCACCGTATAGGCTTCGTCGATCGTATCCTCGCCTGGTCCGCGCATGTCGCCATGACCGCCCGTGGGCGAAAGCGCCTTGCCACCGAAGGCGATGCGCGGACCGATGAACAGACCGTCATCCACCGCCCGGGCCAGACCGAAATCACAACCGCCGACATCGCGCACCGTGGTGAAGCCGCGCCCCATCATAGAGCGCAATGTCCGCGATGCGTGCGCGGCCACCTCGAACGGCGATTGTCGCTGGATTGCTGCGAAATCCGCCGTATGGGCGATGACATGCACATGCGCATCGATCAGTCCCGGCATCACCGTCGCGCCCGCCACATCGATCCGACGGGCATCGGCCATTCTCGGCTGCAACCGCGAGAGCTCGCGTATAACCCCGCCCTCGACCACGATATGCGCCTCGTCGACATAAGCCCCCTGGTCGACATCGATGATTTTGGCGTTCGAGATGATCGTCAGCATGGGTCTTCCTTGTTCTTTGTAATCTTTTCGGATCAGCCGCAGCGGTGACGGTGCGCTTGCGGTAATCCATGCGTCCGCGCGGGCATGATAGATGTCCAACATAAAACCGTCAATCTTGCATGAATTATACAAAAATATGCTGTTTTGAAGCATTTTTAGACATTATAAAAACAGTCAGGCTTGACGGTGTTTTGATCTTGCGCATAATCTTGCATCCGGCGCCGGGAAATGGGTATCCGCAAGATGACCCGAGCGCCGCAAAGGGCGTGCATGCGATCGGGACCGCACACTTGCCACGAGGGCACACGCCCCTGCCGACAGGCTTCAAGAAAGAGGGAACAGGCTGATGACGGGGAAAAAACTATTCAATGCCGCGATCGGGGGCGTCGCCCTCGCCGCACTCACACTGGGCGCCGCACAGGCCCAGACCACGTTCACCACCACGGCGTTCTACGACCAGAACCACCCGCTGTCCCATTACGGCTATGTGGAATGGGGCGAGATTCTCACGGAACTCTCAGATGGTGCGCTGCAGCCGGAATTCTTTGCCGGAACGGTGCTGCTGGCGCCGCGTGCAGCCCTGCAGGGCATCCGTGACGGCGTCGTCCAGATTGCCCACCATGCCGCTGTGTTCACGCCGTCGGAATTGCCGGTCGCGAATGCCGTGCAGGAGCTCGGCTTCAACTTTTCCGATCCGATCGTCGGCATCTTCGCGGTGGCCGATTTCTCGATCAACAACGCGACCCAGCAGGCGGAATGGGAGGAGAGCGGCGTCGTCTATCTCGGCGCCTACAACACGCCCGCCTATATCATCTTTTGCCGCGAATCGGTGCGCAACCTCGAGGAAATCCAGGGCAAGCGTATCCGCACCGCCGGCTCGACCGTGTCGCGCTGGGTCGAGAGCGTCGGCGGGGTGCCCGTTAATGTGCCATCCAGCGAGATGTATACCGGGCTCGAGCGTGGCACGCTCGACTGCGCCTCGAATGCGCCGAACGACCTGATCGACCGCTCCCTCTACGAAGTCGCCGACCATACCACCCTGGTGCCGACCGGCATGTACTGGGCCGGACCGCATTGGGGGGCCAATCCCGAATTCTGGGCGGATCTTTCCGCGCAAGAACGGCGCTGGGTGATGGAAGCGACGGCGCGGTCCATGGCGCGCATGAATATCGGCTATATCGCGGCAAGCGAAAACGCGCTCGAGGAGGCGGCCGGTCGCGGTCATGCCGTACATGAACCCGAAGCCGACATGATGGCCTCGATCGAGGAATTCCGCGCGCAGGCCCTGACCAATGTCTACGAGACGGCCGAGACCACCTTCGGCCTGACCAACGGCGCCGAAGTCATCGACGATTTCATCGCCACCGTGGCCAAATGGGAAGAGCTTCTCGCCGATGTCGACCGCACCGACGAGGACGCCCTGACCGCGATCGCCCTCCGCGAGATCTACGACAAGCTGGACCCCGAAACCTACGGGGTTTACTGATGCGACGGGCGCCGTGCCCGTCATACACGCGGCGCGGCGCCCCTCTCCATGGCGAATCGGGATTTCAGGCGATGCGGCAAAAGGCTGTTGGCGGCATGACGGGCGGACGTAACGAACGGGGCAAGGGCGCGCGGAGCACACCGGTGCGCACCCAGGCCGAGCGCTCGGCGAGCACACGTGAGAAGATCCTCACCGTCACCATCGACCTGCTGTACAGGCAGGGCCTGCGCGATACCTCGACTGTGGATATCGCCGCTGCAGCCGGCGTCTCGCGTGGTGCCCTGCTGCATCATTATCCCACGAAGGAAGAGCTCCTGAAGGAAGCATTGCGCTTTTTGCTGCATAAGGAAATCGACAGCATTCGCGCCATGGCGCATGAAATCGACGATGGCCGGCTCGATACGGATGGCTTGTTCGAGGCCTTGTGGGAGAAGTTTTCCGGGCCTCTTTTCATGGTCACGCTGGAGTACGTCACCGCCGCGCGAACCGATCCTGCGATCCGCGCGGCACTGCAGCCCGTGGCCTACGAGTTCAATGCCTCCCTCGACGAGATCTGGGAGCTGTTCTTCACCGAGAGCGCCGTGACGCCTGGGGAACGCCGCAAGGCGCTCACCGCAACGCTTTGCTTCATGCGCGGCATGGGCACGCAGAAGGTCTGGCGCGAGGATCCCAAATTCTTCGAGGACATGCTGGATTTCTGGAAGACCTTCATCCGCTCCTCCATCGGGCTGGAACGCAGACCGCACGCACGTAACAGGCGCGGCGGGATCGACGGAGCCTGACGATGCTGGCAAGGATCGAGCGCAGCATGGATATCCTGGCAAAGGCGCTGCTCGTGATCGGCTGCATCGCCCTCGCCCTGATGATGTTCCACGTCACCGCCGACGTCACCATGCGCTACGTCTTCAATCGCCCCATCATCGGGACACCGGAGACCGTGGCCTATTACTACATGGTCTTCGCCGTATTCCTGCCGCTCGCCTTTGTCGAGCGTCGGGGGGAGCATATCCGCGTCGATCTGTTTACGCAGATGATGCCACAACGGGTGCAACTCCTCCTGTATCTTCTCGCCTGCACTCTCGGGCTGATCTTCTTCGGCATGCTGGGCTATCAGAGCTACCTCGATGCGCTGCGCGCGACCACGCGCGGCGAGACCATCATGTCGAATTTCCTCTTCTATATCTGGCCGGCGCGATGGGCTCTGCCGATCGGTTTCGGCGGGATCGTGCTCGCACTCATCGTCAACATGATCAGAGCGCTGCGTCTCGGGCGCGCCCTCTGACGACAGGCCTTTGCCGGTGACCGGGACGGCAGCTGCGGGGGGTACAAACGATGACCAATCTCGAAATCGGCGTCATGGGCATCTTCGCGACGCTCGGTCTGATCGCGATCCGGGTGCCGATCGGAATAGCGCTCGGCCTCGTCTCGATCGCGGGGATCACGATGATCACCAATGCCCGCGTCGCTTGGGGGGGCATCTCTGCCACTCCGTTTGATTTCGTCGGAGACTGGTCACTCTCGGCGGCGCCGATGTTCCTGCTCATGGGCTATATCGCCACCGCGACGGGGCTTACGAACGGCCTGTTCAACGCCATGCGCATCATGCTCGCGCGCCTGCCCGGCGGGCTTGCCGTTGCCAGTGTCGGTGCCTGTGCGCTTTTCGCCTCGGCCTCGGGATCGAGCGTGGCGACCTCGGCTGCGATGTCGCGCATCGCGGTGCCGGAAATGCTGCGCTACAATTACGACAAGGGCCTCGCCACCGGTGTCATCGCCGCCTCGGGAACCCTCGGGTCGCTGATCCCGCCGAGCGTGCTGCTCGTCCTCTATGGCGTCTATGCGCAGGTTTCGGTCGGCCAGCTCTTCATGGCGGGAGTTATACCGGGAATCCTCTCGGCCCTGATCTACATGGCCATGATCATCACGCGGGTGAAGCTGAACCCGGCGCTTGCGGGCAATTTCGAGCAGCGTTTCACCCGCGCCGAGAAGATCGCGGCAGTCAAGGATATCTGGCCGCTGCCCCTGCTCATTGCCTCGGTGATCGGCGGGATTTTCCTCGGCATCTTCTCACCCACGGAAGCCGGCGCACTCGGCGCCTTCACCGCCTTCCTGATCGCTCTCGTGCGCGGGAACGTGAGTTGGTCGAGCATGCGCGAGGCCTTCACCAACACGGCGGTGAGCACGACGAGCATCTTCATCATCCTCATCGGCTCGGTGCTGTTCACCCGCTTCCTCGCCTTCTCCGGGGTGCCTGCGGCATTCTCGGACACGATGCTCGGCATCTCCGATCATCCGCTGTGGATCCTGCTCGCGGTGGTCATGATCTTCCTGATTCTGGGGATGTTCATCGATTCGATCGGCCTGCTCCTGCTGACGTTGCCTCTGCTGCTGCCGCTCGTGAATGGTGCAGGGATGGATCTGATCTGGTTCGGGATCATCGCGATCAAGCTCCTCGAGATCGGCCTGGTCACGCCGCCGGTGGGCCTCAACGTGTATGTCATCAAGGGGGCGCTCGGCGACCAGGTCAGCCTGACGCGTATCTTCGCCGGTGTGGGCTGGTTCGTCGGCATGGACGCGATCACGCTGATCCTGCTCATCGCCTTTCCCATGCTCGTCCTGTGGCTCCCGGGGGTGATGTTCACCTGATCTGGCGACACAATTTTAGATTTCAGCTTGCATACCGCGCCGAGATCGCGCAAATGCCGAACGCGCGCCCGCCCGGGCAGATGCGTTGTCGCGATGAAAGCACCGGCCGATGACTTACCGCCACATCCTCACCCTCTCCTGCCCCGACCGGATCGGCATCGTCGCCGCCGTTGCCGGATTTCTGGCGGGCCGCGAGGGCAACATCCTTGCCAGCGCCCAATACAACGACCCCGATACGGCGCGCTTCTTCATGCGCGTGCGATTCGAAATCGGGCATGGCGCTGAGGAACTGCGGACCGCCTTCGCCGAAGAGGTCGGGGTGCCTTTTGCCATGGAATGGGAGATCGTATCGAGTGATTTCCGTCCGCGCATGCTCGTGCTGGTCTCGAAGTTCGGCCACTGCCTGAACGATCTGCTCTACCGCCACGGCGCGGATCTGCTGCCGGCCGAGATCACGGCGGTCGTCTCCAATCATCGCGATTTCGAACGTCTCACCGCAAGCTATGAGATCCCCTTCCATCATCTTCCGGTGAATGCGCAGACGAAGGCCGCTCAGGAGGAGGCGCTGGCCTCGCTGATCGCAAAGGAGCGCATCGATCTGGTGGTGCTCGCGCGCTACATGCAGGTGCTTTCGCCGGGTTTCTGCGCATCGATGCCCGGGCGGATCATCAATATCCACCATTCCTTCCTGCCCAGCTTCAAGGGAGCGGCCCCTTATACCCAGGCACATCTGCGCGGCGTGAAGCTGATCGGCGCCACGGCGCATTACGTCACCGCCGATCTCGACGAGGGACCGATCATCGAACAGGACGTGACCCGCGTCGACCATACGATGAGCCCGGATGAACTTATGGCGGCGGGACGCGACGTAGAATGCTCCGTCCTGGCGCGCGCCGTACGCTATCACCTCGAGCGCCGCGTCCTGCTCAACGGCGCGCGAACCGTCATTTTCCGGTGATTGCAAT
>JAFIEI010000105.1 GCA_020832565.1 Salinarimonas sp.
TTTCGGTCGACACCGACCGCTACAGGAAGGGGTTTCGACGCCCCGGAGCCGGATTCGCCCGGCTCTGTGGCGACATTAAAACAGGTATCCTGCGTTGGAAAGAGAGGTTTTGGTTGTATCAGCCCCGCATGAAGCGCGCGCCGGAGTACCTCTCTCCCGCGTGGAGAGGGCAGGTTGCCTGCATCGGCCGTTCAGCCCCGCCCAAGCCAGTTCTCCGAAGTTGGATCGGGAAGAGGGGCGGCTTCATCCATGCGGGATGAAAATGCTCTACGGCCACGCTGCACCCGCCCTTGCGGCCTGCGCCTGCGCGGTGATATAGGCGCAGCACCTTTGATGCATTGCACGAATGCCCAGCAGGAGCGCTCATGTCCGTCGATCAAGAGACTGTCCGCCGCATTGCGCGTCTGGCGCGAATCGCCGTGAGTGACGATGATGTCCCGCATCTGCAGGGTGAGCTCAATGCGATCCTCGCTTTCGTCGAACAACTCGGCGAGGTGGACGTCACGGATGTCGAGCCGATGACCTCGGTGACGCCAATGGCCATGAAGATGCGCGAAGACGGGATCACCGACGGCGACAGGCCCACTGACATAGTCGCCAACGCGCCGGCCTCCGACGACGGCTTCTTCCTCGTGCCCAAGGTCGTCGAGTAAAGGCGGTCGCATCAGCCGCAGCCGCGGCGCCCGCTTGCCGATCGCATCCCTTCCCGCGCCACTTCCCGCAGAAAGTGCCCGCCCGTGACCAACCTGACCGATCTCACCCTCGCCGAAGCCCGCGACGGCCTTGCCGCAAAGCGCTTTTCCGCCGTCGAACTGACCAAGGCACACCAGCAGGCCATGGGCTCCGCGAGGAGCCTCAACGCTTTCGTCGCCGATACGCCCGATCAGGCGCTCGCCATGGCGGTGGCCGCAGACGAGCGCATCGCGCGCGGCGAGGCGCGCCCGCTCGAGGGTCTGCCGATCGGCGTCAAGGATCTGTTCTGCACCGAAGGCGTGCAGTCGACGGCCTGCTCCAACATCCTCAAGGGCTTCACGCCACGCTACGAATCCACCGTCAGCGCCAATCTGTGGAATGCCGGCGCGGTCATGCTCGGCAAGCTCAATTGCGACGAGTTCGCCATGGGGTCGTCGAACGAAACCAGCGCCTTCGGCCCCGTGGTCTCGCCCTGGCGGCGTGCGGGCGAAGAAGCGGGAAAACGCACGCAGCTCGTCCCCGGCGGTTCCTCGGGCGGCTCGGCGGCGGCCGTCTCCGCGCGCCTGTGCCTGGCTGCGACCGCGACCGATACCGGCGGCTCGATCCGCCAGCCGGCGGCGTTTACCGGCACCGTCGGCATCAAGCCGACCTATGGCCGCTGCTCGCGCTGGGGCATCGTCGCCTTCGCCTCGTCGCTCGATCAGGCCGGCCCGATCACCAAGACCGTGCGCGATTCGGCCATGATGCTCCAGGCCATGGCCGGCCCGGATGCAAAGGATACGACCTGCGCCGATCTCCCCGTGCCCGATTTCGAGGCCGCCATCGGGCGTGGCGTGAAGGGGCTCAAGATCGGGATCCCGAAGGAATACCGCGTCCCGGGCATGCCGGCGGAGATCGAGCGGCTCTGGGAAGCCGGGCAGGCCTGGCTGCGCGAAGCCGGCGCGGAGATCGTCGAGGTCTCGTTGCCGCATACGAAATACGCATTGCCGGCCTATTACATCGTCGCCCCCGCAGAAGCCTCCTCCAACCTCGCCCGCTATGACGGCGTGCGCTACGGCCTGCGCGTCGAGGGCAAGGACATCCTCGACATGTATGAGCGCACCCGCGCCGCCGGTTTCGGCCGCGAGGTGAAACGCCGCGTCATGATCGGCACCTATGTGCTCTCGGCGGGCTATTACGACGCCTACTATCTGCGCGCGCAGAAGATCCGCACGCTGATCAAGCGCGACTTCGAGAAGGTCTATGCAGACGGCGTCGACGCCATCCTGACGCCGACGACGCCGTCGGCCGCCTTCGGCATCGGCGAGAAGGGCTCGGGCGATCCGGTGGAGATGTATCTCAACGACATCTTCACCGTGACCGTGAACATGGCCGGCCTGCCCGGTATCTCCGTGCCCGGAGGCTTCGATGCGAAGGGCCTGCCGCTCGGCCTGCAGCTGATCGGGCGCCCCTTCGACGAGGAAACGCTGTTCGCCGCCGGCCAGGTCATCGAGGATGCCGCCGGTCGCGTGGCCCTGCCCGAGCCCTGGTGGGGGTGACAAACCCGCCGGATGATCGGCACTGGGGCGGGGCATGATCATTTTCGGCGCGCTGCAATCCTCATGAAGGCCGCGCTGCCGCTGTATCATCCGCCTGGGGCGGCCCCTGTTCCTGCTCTTCCTCATGCGCGTCCTCATGCGCGCGCGGCGAGAGTTCCGCCGTGCCCGTACTCGTCGCCGGAAGATTGACGAAGCCGCCCTGTGCCGCCGGGCGCTCGCGGGCGCGCATGCGCCAGATCACGAAGCCCGCGAGCGCAGCTGCGATCACGCCGCAATAGACGAAGAGCCCCTGCGGCCCGATCCATCCCATCAGCGCCGTGGCCAGGAACGGCCCGAACATGCCCCCCGTCGCCCAGCAGACGAGCAGGCTCGAGATCGCGGGCACGATCATGTCGGGCTCGATAATGTCGCAGGCATGCGCGATGCACACCGCATAGATGCAAAGCGCCATCCCGCCCCAGACGGCGAAGGCGATGATCATCGCCGGCATCAGGGCCATATGGCTCGCCAATACGATCGCGACGCAGGACAAAGCCGTCGCCACCGAGAGCCCGGCGATCACCCGGCGCCGATCGGTCCTGTCGGAGAGCCAGCCAAGCGGCCATTGCAGGAGCAGTGAGCCGGCCTGCAGCGCGAGAAAGAGCAATGCCGCATCCGCCGCGCCGAGCCCGACCTGCACGCCGTAGACCGGCGCGATCGCGATCACCGACGAGTTCATCAGCCCCACCGCGAAAGCACCGACGATGGCCGAGGGCGCTTTTCGGAAGAGTGTCGGGATGATCAGGCTCACCGTGCGCGGTACGGGCGGCTCACGCGAGAGCGTCGCAGAGACCGGTATCAATGACAGGCACATCAGCGCGGCGATGCCCATGAAAAGGCCATCGGTCTCGATCGAGCCGAGCCCGATCGCGAGCGGAGAGAGCATCAGCGCGATCTTGGTGCAAAGCATATAGAGGGAGACGACGCGCCCCCGATTGGCGGCCGTCGCACCGGCACTGACCCAGCCGTCGATGACGGTGAACAGCCCGGCGAGCGCGATGCCCGACAATGTCCGCAGCAGCACCCAGCTCCACATCTCCGTAGCCTGGGTGAAGGCGAGGGCGACGATCGCCGAGATCGCCGCGAGACTGGCAAAGGCGCGAATATGGCCGACATGCCGCACGAGCAATGGCGCGAGCATGCAGCCTGCGGCGAAGCCGAGCCCGTAACCGGAGGCGACGAGGCCGATCTGGCCGATCGACATGCCTGCGGCATCCATGCGCAGCGGCAGCAGGATCTGCAGGAGCCCGTTGGCGATCTGCAGGAAGGTCGCGCCGGCGGTGATCGACCAGATTACTGCGAATGCCGAACCGAGCCCTGAACGCGGGGGAGGGGATCCCGCAATCGCGAGTGCGTCATCGTCCGGCTGCGGAAGTGCGGTATCGGAACCGGTCATGGCTGGTGGCATGCGAGCGATCTGCGAATCGAGGCGACGGGGAGGGTGACGCGAAGCCAGCATGACGCAAATGGCGGAAAATGCGATCCGAGAAATGCGAGCATCGGGATATGTCGGAGCGCCTGCGCGCCTGCGCGCCTTCCGGCCGCAACCCCGGCCAGGCTGTGGGAAGCTGTGGAAAACCAGGGTGTCGCGAAAAATCGGAATTACCGCCGAAAACCTGCTTGACGCCGGGAAAAGCGACGCCTATATCCCGCTCCACCGACGACGCGGCGATGAGCAGCGCGCCGGGCGGGTCGGTCGGACGGCGTTTCGGTGGCGCAAGCCTCACGAAAATTCGGTTCAGCTTGCTGAATTTACCGATTGACACGGGACTGAACGGGGCGTATAAACGCGCTCCTCGCTGCGAAGGCCTCAGCGCCTGAGTGGCTTCCCAGACAAGTTTGAACGGAAAGTCCGGCTCGCCGGTCTTCCGGCATGCGTGTCTGGTGCTCTTTGACATTGTTGGGAAGGAAGAAAGGGAAACGTGGTCGGCGTTGTCCT
>JAFIEI010000001.1 GCA_020832565.1 Salinarimonas sp.
ACCCGCCACGCCGGCAGCGCCACCTTCATCGAATTCCACCTGGTCGTGCCGCGCGTCATGACGGTAGAAGAATCCCACGACATCTGCGACCGCATAGAACGCGCCATCCGCCGCGAGATCGCCGGGGCGATGATCACGATCCACGTCGAGCCGGACCCGAAGACGCAGGACTCGCCGTGTATTCCGATTGCGCATGCGGAGGGGGGTGGTGGGTGATGGGGTTTTTGGCCCGGTGGCCGCCGTCTGAAGTGCTTCCGTCGTTACCAAAAACCTGCCGTCCGTACAATTCTCACCAAACGGCAGATCCGTTAGTGCCTGGAGAGCTCCTACGCGGCGGACCAGAGTGTAACTTCCCATTGTTCTTGCACCGATTGTCGTTATCCTCAATAGTCGGGTCGTAAGGGGGAATCGCCAATGTCACTCGCGAAACGATTTGTTGAGCACCCGCAGCGAGAAGCCGGTGGTAGCCTTGCGCAAGAGCGCTTCGACTATCAAGCCCTCTGGGGACTTGCACTCATTTTCTCAAATCACGAGAAAGGTGAGGACTATGCTATCGCCTTCGAGTTTCACGATGATGTCGTGCTGCTCGACAGCGCCGAGGCGCCCGCGAGCGTTCGCTTCTATCAGGTCAAGACCAAGGATAAGGGACATTGGACGCTAGCCGATCTATTCCGGCGGCCCGCGCTAAAGAGGGGTCAGAAGGAAGAGGACCGTCCGCACTCCTTCATGGGTAAGCTGTTCTCGAATTACGTGGCTTTTCCCGATGATACGGCAGCATTGAGCTTCGTGTCGAACGTGCCGCTTGGTTTTGCAGGGGCGAACCAGAACATCGCCTTCAAAGATTGCAGTAGCGGCACGTTTGCAAAATTTCTGAATCGCCTTCAGACTGAGCATGTATCGGCCACAAAAAATCAAGCCAGTTTAATGCAATTCATAAAGGCAGATTTAAGCCTGCACGATGCCTCAACCCATGCGAAGGGTAAGCTCAATAATTTCATCGTTAAGGCGCACGGCGAGATTCCATACAATCTTGATGGGCTGTTCCGGGCAGTAATCGAAGACTGCCGGACTCGATCGAAATATACCGGTGAGATCAAAACCTTCGAAGATCTGATCCGGTACAAGGCAATTTGCCGTGCGGACGTGGACAAATGGCTCGCCGCAGTAGGCGCACAGGGGAGATTTCCAGAATGGAACGAGATTGCTGCGGATCTCACCTACGACACCATGAAGAAGATGCGGTTGCGTGCTGAATGGATGAAATATCGCGCGAAGGTGCTCGATGTCGGCGATGAAGGAATTCGGTCGGTACGCCGCGACATCAGATCAGCTCTTGCCCCCATCGGCGATAGCGCGCTGCTGCTAACCAACATCGCGGATACAGTTTTGGCGCAGGTTAAGTCAGCCGCGGCCCGGCATCTGTCACCCTGCACGGATGATCGCCTACTTGTTATGATTCTCTACGAGGTATTGCAGTATGGAGAGACAGGAGAACTTCAAAGCTCTGATCAGAAGCCTTCGGATCAAGCGACATGAAAAACTTACGATTTCAAAGCCTGCTTTTACTTTCAAAAAGGGAGAAGGCGGCCAGAAAGATATCGTTCGATCCGAAGGCAACGCTGATTCTAGGCGAGAATGACACCGGGAAGTCTTCGCTGATTAAAGCAATTTACGCTACCTTTGGAGCCGATCCCGCTGTGGTCCATCCCGACTGGAAGTCGCTAGACGTAGCCTCAGTGGTGGAATTCGACGTCGACGATGTGCCGTATCGGCTCCTGCGGTCGTCGAATATCTTCGCGTTGTTCGCCGAAGATGGGACGAAGCTCTGGAGCGTGTCCGGTGTCACCTCCAACCTGGCGCCGCGACTGGCCGAAATCCTTGGCATCGAGCTACGCATGCAGTCACGCGATGGTGAATTCGTCGTCCCGCCGCCTGCATATTTCTTCTCGCCCTTCTATGTCGACCAAGATGCCGGCTGGCAACGAAACTGGAACTCGTTCGCCGGGATGCAGCAGTTTGAAAAGCACCGCCAGAGCTTGGCGCTCTTTCATGCGGGGATTCGGCCCAACGAATACTATGCGGCGCAAGCAGCGAAGATCGAAGCCGACCGAGCAAAAGCCGAGCTGTCGAAGGAACGTGATGCGCTCGAACGTGCGGCGAAGCGGCTTCAGGTCGGGCGAAAGATGTTGGTTTTCGACCTTAAGCCGGAAGAATTCGGTGATCGGATTGATGAGCTGATCCGGCGCGCGTCTGCGCTCCGAGAAAAGCAAGACGAGGTCAAGGTCAAGCTGGCAGCGCTCCACTCTACGCGCGCCATGTTGGTAGAGCAAATCAACATCGCGAGCGCATCTCTTGCTGAACTTGACGCGGACTTTGCGTTCCTGAGGAAATCTCCGGAGGCTGAAATCGCCTGTCCGACATGCGGGACGCTTCACCAGAATGACTTCACGAACAAGTTCTCGCTGATCGGAGACGTCGATGCCTGCCGGAGCTTTCTCCTCGAGTCGCGGCAGGGGCTTGACGCAGTCGAACAGAAAATCAATCTCGAAAAGCAGCGTTTTAGCTCGTTCGACCAAGATATCGACGCCATTGAGGGAGTTCTCAGTGAAACTAGGGGTGACCTGAGCCTACGTGATATTCTGGAGAGCGAAAGCGAGCGCCTAGTTGATGAGGCCTTCGTGTACGAACGCCGCGAGATCGACTTAGCGGTAGGCGAACTCGAAGGAGAGGCTGAGGCGGCTAGCGCGGTGATGAAAAGCTACTCCGATCGCAAGCGCGAGAAGAACATCAAAGACTTTTTTTCCGAAAAGCTTCATCGCTTTGCGCTTCACCTTGAGGTTCCCACCCTTCCTGACAGCTTCTTTAAGTCACTTTATGCGAACCCACCCGAAACAGGCAGTGACCAGCCCCGAGCATTGCTCGCTTACTATTATGCTTTTGCGCACACTGTGCGGGAATATTCATCTGCACTGACAGCTCCCTTGGTTATCGACAGTCCGGTCCAGCAGGATCAGGACCCTGCCAACGCCGAGCGCATCATGCAGTTCGCAGTTGATAATGTGCCGAAGGGAATGCAACTCATCTTGGGCTCAGTCAGGCTACACAATGCCAATTATGCTGGCAGGCAGATCGAGCTGGTCGATAAATGGCGGCTGCTACAGGCTGAAGAGTTCGACGCCGTACATCAGGAAATCGAACCGCTTCTCAACAAGCTGCTTTAGGGCACGTCAACAGACCACGCACCGGACGGCATCCCGGCGCGTGGTCATGAGCGTCACCATTGGGACAGATGCGTGGGGTGCCAGGCCACAAAAAAAGCGATGCGACGATTCGTGCGACCACATCAAAACTTGTATGCGGCATGGCGCCGAAGCATTTTTCAACACACCAATCCCACACCCCCTCACCGCACAACCACCCGCGCCCCCACCTGCACCCGGTTATACAAATCGATCACATCGATATTCCGCATGCGGATGCAGCCGGACGATGCCGCGCGGCCGATGCTTTCGGGTTCGTTGGTGCCGTGGATGCGGTAGAGGGTGTCGCGGTTGCCTTCGTAGAGGTAGAGCGCGCGGGCGCCCATGGGGTTCATGGGGCCGCCTTCCATGGCGCGGACATGGGGCCAGCGCTCGCGCATGGATTGGGTGGGCGTCCAGCTCGGCCATTCCGCCCGGCGGGCGATGCGGGCGGTTCCGGTCCAGCCATAGGCCTCGTCACCGACGGCGACGCCGTAGCGCATGGCTTTTCCGTCTTCGAGGACGAGGAAGAGCAGGCGCTGGCGGGTATCGACGACGATGGTGCCGGGCTCTTCGGTGCCGCGATAATCGACCTTGTAGCGCTGGAAGCGCGGTTCGAGCGGCGTATCCGGGACGAGGGCCATGAATTGCGCATCGCGCGCGGAGACTTCCGGATCCGGAACGGTCTGGAAACAGCCGGCCAGACCGAGCGCGACGGTGATCACGGCGAGGAAACGAAAGATCTGCATACGCGACATGCCCCAGAAAGACTGAACTCCCGGCAGTCTGCGGGAATCATCGTTAACCAAGCATGACTGTTACTTCTGTCAGGGGCGCCCGCGTATCGGTTTCGACACCGCGCATGCATCTTCCCGACACAATGTGGCAAAGACGCCACAATTCCGGGCCGACCCTGCACACAAACCCCTTCATTCAAAGGGGGCAGCGCTTTTCGCCCATGGGCGCCCAATGCGCGCTCGCCCCGCGCCGGGCGCGAAGCGGGGGTTTGAGGATCAGCCAAAAACGGTTATGCAGCCTGCATGATCGCCCGGGCGCAAGGATGTGCCGGGCAGAGCCTGCGGCGATGACCGCGCAGACAGGATATAGCGATGTCGATTATCGATTCCGCCCGCAAGGTCTTCGTGCCCATCCACAAGGAGGGCTACCTCTATATCGGGATCGCCGCGGTCGCGACGCTGGTCCTGGCGATGATCTGGTCGCCGCTCGGCTGGATCGGCGCGATCATCACGGCCTGGATCTGCTATTTCTTCCGCGATCCGCCGCGTGTCACCCCCGTGCGGGACGGTCTCGTCATATCCCCGGCGGACGGTACCGTCAGCATGATCGTGATCGCCGAGCCGCCCCCCGAACTCGACCTGCCGCCGCAGCAGATGCTGCGGATATCGGTCTTCATGAACGTCTTCGATTGCCACGTGAACCGCTCGCCGGTGACGGGCCGGATCGTCCGGCAGGTCTATACGCCGGGCCTCTTCCTCAATGCCGAACTCGACAAGGCGAGCGAGGATAACGAGCGCAACGGCCTCGTCATCGAGACGCCCGGCGCCACGATCGGCGTGGTGCAGATCGCCGGGCTCGTCGCACGGCGCATCGTGAGCTTCGTCAAGGACGGCGAGACCCTGGGGGCGGGCGATCGCTTCGGCCTGATCCGCTTCGGTTCGCGCCTCGACATCTACCTGCCGGCCGAGACGGTGGCGCTGGTCGGTGTCGGCCAGACGGCGATTGCCGGCGAGACGGTGCTGGCCGACCTGCGATCCGAAGAGCCGCAGCGTCTGTTCCGCGGCAGCTGACGGGCTTACCTTCCGGCGTGCAGCCCAGTGCGCCGTTCCCTCGTGCCGGTCGATCCGGGAGATGCGTCATGAAACCTCTGTTTCCGCCCTTCGCGCCCGATCCGAACGAGCCCCGCCGCCGGCGCTTCCGGCCCGTTCCCCTGCGCGTGATCGCGCCCAATCTGATCACGCTGTTCGCGCTCTGCCTCGGCCTGACCGCGATCCGCATGGCCTATGAGGACCGCCTCGAACTGGCCGTCTACGCTATCCTCGTCGCCGCCTTCCTCGACGGGATCGACGGACGCGTGGCGCGCCTGCTCAAGGGCACGTCCCGCTTCGGGGCCGAACTCGACTCCCTCGCCGATTTCGTCAATTTCGGCGTTGCGCCCGCGCTGATCATCTACAGCTTCACCCTCGAAGGGTTGGGCGGGCTCGGCTGGGTGATCGCGCTGGTCTTCGCCATCGCCTCCTGCCTGCGCCTTGCGCGGTTCAATGTGATGCTGGAGGATCCGGCGCGGCCGGAGTGGAAGAAGGATTTCTTCGTGGGCATGCCGGCGCCGGCCGGTGCCGCAGCGGTGTTCCTGCCGGTCTATCTGCACTTCCTCGGCCTGCCGATGGACGGGTATATGGCGTTTCCGGTCGGGCTCTACATGCTCGCCATCGCATTCCTGATGGTGTCGAGCCTGCCGACCTATGCGGGCAAGTCGATCGGCAGGCGGATCCCGCGCTCCTGGGTTCTGCCGATCTTCGTGGCCAGCGTCGCCTTCGTGGCGCTGCTTCTGACCTTCACCTTCCAGATGCTGGCCCTGTGCACCTTCGCTTATCTCGCAGCGATCCCGCTGACATTCGCGCGTTATCGCCGGCTGGAGCGCGAGCATCTCGCCGAGGCGCGCGAAGTACGCGAGAATGCCGGATCCGAAGACGAAACCACGACGGATCAGTCGACAACGCCGCCATCGTGATCCGTCACTGCACCTGCCCGGGCGATCCGTAGGCGCCCGGGCCGCCGGCCTCGAACAGGCGCCGCAGGAAGCCGGGCGCGATCGCCGAGAGCGGATTGACCGTCAGGGTCGGCTCGCTCATCGGCCCGGAGACGCGGAAATTCACCCCGAGCAGACCTTCGCGCCGGCCTCCGCCGAGAAGCGGGCCGAATAGCGGGACCTGTGCGAAGGCATTGTTGACGGCATAAGCGGGGACGAAGGTGCCGCTGAGATCCATCACGCGATCCGCCATGTCGACGAAGCCGTCGAGACGAAACCCGATCTGCGCACCCCACATGGCCGCTTCCTCGAAGGTGATGCGGCTGCCGCTTCGCATGAAGTCGATCCGCGCCTGCGCGAAGGCGGTCTCGGCCACGTTCAGTGCATCCTGCCCGCGCGCCGCCTGTGATGCGATGTTGCGCAAGGCCGGCTCGTCGCGCAGGACGAAGTCCCGGATGACGAGACGGCCCGGGCGCTCGGCTCCCCCGGCTGCAATCTGGAAATCGAGCGCGCCGCCGCCCATGCGTGTGTAGAGATCGATGAAGCGCAGCGTCGCGCCGGCATCCTCACTGCTGATCGCGAGCATCGAACGCCCTTGCGGCGTCAGGCCCATCCGCCCGGAGACGGCAGCGCCGGGAAAGCGTCCGTCGAGATCGAAACGGCGCACCTCGTCTCCTGAAATCAGCAGGCCCATCCGCGCATTCGTCAGCGCTTCGCCGTTATGGCCACTGAAGATATCCGCGCGCAGATCGAGATTGATCTCGCGCCATGTCTCGGTGAGGTTGCCACCGGCGGTCGGCGCGCCTTCCCCCGTCACGCTGCCGAGGAAGGCGCGGGCATCGAGGCTCTCGGCACGCAGGTCGACGCGCAGGCCCGCCTCTGAGGCGCGGGCCTCGAGCCGGGCATCATCGCCGCTTGTGATGCGAAACGGGGAAAGATCGGCGCTGACGAAACCGCCTTGCGCGTCGAGCCGGACGGTGCCGCCGATCCGGGTGGGGCCGGCTTCGAGGTCGAGATCCCGGATCAGCCAGCCGTCATCCTCGGACAGGCTGAACGCAAGGCGCCCGCTGCGGCCCGCCGGTTTGACCAGCCCGGGTAGCGGCTCGGCGAAGGCGAGATCCGTCAGGTCCGCCTCCACGCGATAGGGCTGTGGCGAGCCCGGAATCAGTTCGGTCGCGACGTTGAGCGGCAGGGCCCCGGTGATCGCGGCGCCCAGATCGATCCCCCGGCGCGCGCGTGCTGCGGCATCGAGGGTGGTTTCGAGCTGCAGGGCAAGGGGCGCGTCGCGGGGGCGCGAGACGGTCAGGGCGACGGCGTCCTCGCCCAGGCGGGCTTCGCCGACGAGATCGAGCGCGCCGTTACGGTAGCTGAGCGTGAAGCTGCCTTCGTCCAGATCCTCATCCGCAAATGCATCGCTGAGGGTTATGTCGGAGAGCCTCCCGGTCACGGCGACCTGGGTCTCGTGCGGACCCGGCGCGACGGAGAAATGGGGCGCCAGCGCCACATCGAGCACGGCGTTCCCGGACAGGGTGTCCGGCTCGATGAAAGTCGGCGTATCCCGGGCGATCAACGGTGCGCGCATCAGCGATGCCAATGCGTCGGCGCCGCCTCCCAGCCTGAAAGTGATGGCCGCCGTCGTTTCCAATGCCCAGAAATCGTCGAAGGCGAATTCCGCACGGGTCATCGCGAGTTCGCGCCCGTCGGCCAGGGCAACTGTGGCATGGCCATCCGAAAGTGTCGCGCTGCGCCCCGTGACGAGACCGGATATCCGCACATTCTCGAGAGGTGGCAGCCCGGGATCAGGCAGGAACGTGGCGTCTGTGATGGTGAAGGAGAGATCGATCGCTTCCGGCGGCAGCCCGTCGCGCGGGAGCGTCGCGATCAGGTCTCGCGTTCGCAAAGGCAACGGGCCGACGAGCAGGGCCTCCTCGGGCTTGCGCATGTTGACGAAATCTTCGCCGGTCAGGGTCGTGGTCAGTGACAGGCTCTCCAGTCGTCCGGCTCTCAATGTCTCGACGAGATATTCGCGCGGCTTGAAGGCGACGAAGCGGGGCCAGATTCGCAGCGCGTCGCGTACGTCCACATCGCGCGCTTCGAGCGCACCCCGCACGCCGCCGGCATCTGCGGGCGAGGCAGCAGAGAGCGTCATGACGACGTCGAGCCCGTCACCGGAGAGAGCCAGTTCCTCGATCAGCACCCCGGACGGGCCCATCCGGGCGTGCAAATCGATCATCGGCAAGACGACATCTCGCTCGCCGGGACCGAGCGCCGAGAGGACGACATCGCGCCCGGCAAGGTAGACCTGCCAGTCATTGCTATCCGGGTCGGGCCTCGCATTGCCGCGCAGGAGGACAAGCGTATCGTCGCGTGTGTACCGGATTTCGGGAATGGTTATCGCGTTGTCCGTGCGATCGTAATTCATGGCTGCCGTGATCGGGCCGAAGCTCAGGATCGGCGCGTCCGGGTCGTCGAAAAAGAAGCGCCCGGGCGTAGTCTCGAGGCGCGCTGAAAACGATTCGATCTCGTTCCGCTCGTCGACCTGCAAATCGGTATCGATGCTCAGCGCGAGGTTCTGCTCCGCATAGCGGCGGGACAGTCCTGCAAACATCAGCAGATCATTGACAGGAATATCAGCAATTCGCAGAGCCGCTTCACTGCCTCCGCCATCGCGTGGGCGAGCAGCGCCTTCGATATGCCATGCCCCTGTTCCGCCCAGGAGGCTCGCTTCGATGCGACGGCCGTCGCCGACCCGCAGAAATCTGGCGTCGATATTTCGAAAACCGGCATTCTCGTTGCCATTGGCATCGACAAGCGTCAGCCGCGCATCGACGAGGCCTGCCTCTGCAACGGAGCCGATGGGGCTCGTTGGGTCGGTCAGCGCGGCAAGAAAGGCCGCGAGCGCGTTTGCGATGGCCGGTTGCTGCAAGGGCGCATCGGCCGTCGCGGCATCAGGCTGGAGCAGGGTGGGGTCCGTGATCTCGAGTTCTGCTTCGAGCTCGGGTGTCAGGAGGATGTCTTCCTCCGGTGTGGTCAGCGACAGGGCGCCTGTTTCGGTGACCTGAAGCCGCAATTCGACACCGACGAGCTCGAGCCCGTGGGCACGGGGTGCCCCTGCGACGAGGGACCAGGTCGAGACGGGAATGAAGGCTGCCGGGGCGTTCGCGACGCGCCCGCCCTGCGGATCGAAGACGGCAATATCGGTGACTTCGAGCGCAAGCCGCCCGTCATGCAGATTGAGCGCGGCATCGCCGATCTCGATACGCCAGCCAGTGCCGAGCTGGGCTTCGAGCGTCGATGTTATCTGGCTGGTGAGCCCGGCAAAGCGTACCGGCTCGCTCGACACGCGCCAGTAGAACGCTGCGAACGCAAGGGCGACAATGAGCACCAGCACGGCCTTGAAGATCAGCGCGCGCCGCGCGATCCGGCGCCACCGCGTTCGGCCGCGCGTACCCGCCGCCCGCGCCCGTCGCGGACGGCGCAGCGTGGAGGGTTCCAGCGCTCGAAGATCATCCTCTTGGCCCAAACCGCTCTTCGACACCCTTTCAATCCCCGCATGACCGTGACCCGCCAGCGGAGATACCACGCGAATCGCTTGCGCTTCGAGCAGATTAGCGCCTACCGATGATCCTAGCGACGGCTTGCAGCGTAATCCACCGGATCGCCCCGCTCCCCCTCGCGGCGATCCTGATCGGCAAGCCCGATAAAGTGACAGCAATAGGACGAAAGGAAGGCGTTATGGCACTTCAAGTCGGCGATGCCGCTCCCGATTTCACGCTTCCGGCGACCGGCGAGGGCAGTCTCACGCTCTCGGCACTGCGCGGGAAGATCGTGGTGCTGTATTTCTATCCCAAGGACGACACCAGTGGCTGCACCAAGGAGGCTCAGGCTTTCAACGGTTTGCAGGATGCGTTCGCCGCACGGGATGCCGTGATCCTCGGCATGTCGCCGGATCCGCTGAAGAAGCACGACAAGTTCAAGGAAAAATACGAGCTCGGTTTCCCGCTCGTTTCGGACGAGGACAAGACTGCGCTCGAGGCCTATGGCGTGTGGGTCGAAAAAAGCATGTATGGCCGCAAATACATGGGCGTGGAGCGCACCACCTTCCTGATCGATCGCGAGGGTCGGATTGCGCGCATCTGGCCGAAGGTGAAAGTGCCGGGCCATGCGGAGGAGGTCCTAGCCGCGGTCGAAGGACTTTGATCCGATCTGAAACGATCATTAATTGCGGGTTGTTCGTCGATTCTTAACCCTAACGGAGCCTAAATCACGTCGTAACGGAGCGGGTTGACGTGATGTATGGTGATTCGACTGCGCAGACGGCGCGCCGCGCGCCTTATTTCGGGCGGCACCTTCCCCACGAGCCGGTCGAGACGCCCCGGCGCGTGCTGACGCTGCGCCCGCTGACTCTGACTGTTGCGGGACTCTGCTTCGCCCTGGTCACGGCCTGGGCGAGCGCCGTAACCTGGTATGTCGTGTCCAGTGATGATGTCGCGGCTGAATTGCTGCGCCGCGAGGCCCGGCTCAAGGCGGGGTACGAGGAGAATATCGCGGTCCTGCGTTCGCGTCTCGACCGGATCACCAGCCAGAAACTGCTCGAGCAGGACAGCCTCGAAGACCGTGTCGCATCCCTCGTGGGTCGTCAGGTCGAACTCGAAACGCGTCAGGCGATGCTGTTCAATCTGGGTACGCATATCGATATCGCGGGCCTCGACCTGCCGGATATCGACATTGAAGAGGGTTTCGAGCCGACGCCACTGGCCGAACTCGCCGAGGGCGAGGGCGAAATCAGCGAGACCGGCTCTCTGTCGCGCCATCCCGTACGTCGCCCTTCTCCGATTCTGTCGCAGCGCCCGCGTCCGGCGCCGCTCGTCTCTGAATCGACGCGCCGGGGCGATTCGGCGACGCCCGACGCGCCGGACAAGTCGCCTGACGCGCTGCCGCCCACGCCGGAGGATGACGCTTTTTCGTTGCGCTTGCGCGAATCGCGATCATCGGCGCCACTACCCGATCATTCATCTCCGCAAGGTGCCGGGGGCACCGAAGCGGACAGCGCGGCGACGGTGAATCTGGCCGAGCGCCTGCGGGCCGTGGAAGCCTCGCTGGCTCAGGTCGAGGCTGATCAGTTCATGCGGCTCGATGCGGTCAATCAGAGTCTCGCCGGTGCTACGAAGAAGCTGCGCGACGTCATCGTCCAGACCGGACTCGACCCCGACGCCCTCGACCCGTCCGGAGGCGAGGAGACCGGAATCGGCGGCCCCTATTTGCCGATCGGCATCGATCCCGAGGGGGGACCCTTCGAGGCCATGGTCTGGATGCTCCAGGAGAATCTCACCGAGCGCGAGCGCCTCCATCGGGCGACCGAACAACTGCCGTTGGCGCGTCCGGCATCGCGTCAGTTCAGCGTCAGCAGCGGATTCGGTGTGCGGCGCGATCCGTTTACCGGACGCCCCGCCCTGCATGCCGGGATCGATTTCCGGACACCGCGCGGCACGCCGATCCGCGCTGCCGGGGCCGGGCGCGTGGTGACCGCCGGTCGCTCGGGCGGCTACGGTAATCTCGTCGAGATTGACCACGGCAACGGCGTGACCACACGCTACGCGCATCTCTCCTCCATCGCCGTGGAGCGCGGGCAGATCATCAATACCGGTGATCATCTCGGTCGCGCCGGCTCGACCGGGCGCTCGACCGGCCCGCACCTGCACTACGAGACCCGCATCGACGACGAACCCGTCGATCCCAATCGTTTTCTGCGTGCCGGACGCCTCCTGACGCAGACCAAGGGCGACTGAACCGGCAGCTGTAGCCGTTCCTCATCGAATTTGGCGAGAACTATCCTGAACCCCCGGAGCATTCCCGCCGATGCTGATCGCGCATCGCGCAATCCCCGAAGGTGGCCACGAGGCTCTCCGATAACGTCACCTGAGCCCGCCTGCGGAAAAATCGCAAAGCGCGCGTGCGTCGCATATTCTCGCCTGCGCCGCTAATCCGGTTATGCTCACAGCAACCATTCCATCAACCGGAAAAGCCCCTTGTCCGCGTCGCCCCCCCCAGCAGCCGAACCGCCCGCCGCGCCGGGGAGCTCGAGAGCCTCCTTTCTCGCCCTGTTTCCCTCGATCATGCTGCCGATGTTCCTCGGCATTCTCGATCAGACCATCGTGGCGACGGCATTGCCGGCCATCGCCGCCGATCTGGGCAATGTCGAGCGGATCGCCTGGATCGTGGTGGCCTATCTGATCGCGACGGCGACGGCGGCGCCCGTCTATGGCCGGCTCGGCGACGCTTTCGGCAGGCGCAAGCTGCTTATCGTCTCGCTCGTCGTCGCGATGACCGGCAGTGCGCTGTGCGCCTTTGCCGTCTCGACGGAAATGCTCGTCGCCGCGCGGGTCCTGCAGGGTCTGGGTGGTGGTGGCTTGATCTCCCTCTCGCAGGCGCTGATCGGGCAATCCGTTCCGCCGCGCGAGCGGGCGCAGTATCAGGGCTATATCGCGGCTGTGGCGGTGATCGCGAGTACAGTCGGCCCCGTGATCGGCGGGCTCCTGACGGAGTTCTTCGGCTGGCGCGCGATCTTCTTCTTCAACATCCCCTTCGGCCTTCTCGCCATTGTCCTGCTCCTGCGCCTTCCTGCCGGAGCCGGCGAGAAAGAGCCGTTCCGGTTCGACTGGATGGGGCTCATTCTCTTCGCCACCTTCGTGTGGAGCAGCCTGATCCTGGTCGAGGCCCTGCGCGGGCGGGCGCTGGAGGAAATGGGTCTCGCGCTCGCGCTGGCCGGTCTCGCGGTGGCGGCGGCGATCCTGCTCTATTTCCGCGAGAAACGCGTCGCGCAACCGCTTCTGCCGATTACGCTCTTGCAGAATCCCTCCATCTGGCGCGCCGATGCGCTGGCCATGTCGCACGGGGCGCTGTTCGTCTCGCTGATCGCCTTCGTGCCGATCTATCTGCGCGCGGTCTACGGCGCCTCGGCGGCGGAAATCGGGTTGATGATGCTGCCGATGACGGCGGGGGTTGGCTTTGGTGGTTTCGCCGTCGGGCAGGTGGTCAGCCGCACGGGGCGCACGGCGATATTTCCCTCGTTGGGGCTGATGGTCGTCGGCGCGATGCTGCTCTTCCTCGCCTTCTATGCGCCGGCGATGAGCATGTGGCAGTTCTCCTGGTATCTCGGCCTGCTTTCGGTCTTTCTCGGCACGGTGATGGGGGTGGTGCAGGTCACCGTTCAATCCGAGGCGGGCAAGCGCATGCTCGGCGCCGCCGCCGCATCGGTGGCCGTTTCACGATCCTTCGGTGCGGCGCTCGGGACGGCGATCGTCGGGGCGGTACTGTTTGCCGCCGTCGCCGCCACCGGGGTGGAGGTCACGGGGCCGCTGGAAGCGGTGCTGCAGGGCAGCGAGAGCGCTCTCGCGGGAATCGATGCGGCGACAGAGGCGCGCATACGCAGCGCGGTCTCGACGGGATTCCGTAGCGTGTTCCTGACGATTTTTCTCTTCTCGATGATCGGCAGCGCCCTGTCCTGGACGATCCCGCGACGCATGATCTGAGCGGGTTGCGGGTCGTCAGTGGCGCGTGCGCTGGGGCCGATCGTCAGGCTCGTCGTCATCCGGGTTGAAGCTGCGTGAATCGCGCTTGAGCGTAATCCGCCGGCCCACGTTTTCGGGGCGCGGCAGACCCGCATGGGCGGCACGCATGATTTCGAGATTGCGGCGGATCTCGTCGGGAAACGGCGTGACCTTGCGCGCTGTCATGTCGACATGCAGCCCGAGCATCTCACAGGATGCCGATAGCCAGCCCTCGGTCGCGTGGCGCAACTCCAGATAAAGGTGCATGCGCTTCTCATCGACATCGAGCAGCTGCAGCGTCACGCGCACCGCCTGCTCATGCTGCAGCTCGCGGGCATAGAGAACATGGGTTTCGGCAATGAAATAGGATGCGGCGTTTTCCTCGAGATATTCTGGCCCGAGCCCGACCATCCCGAAAGCCTCGTCGAGGCTCCGGTCGAACAGAACGTGATAATAGGCCAGGTTGAGATGGCCGTTGTAATCAATCCAGTCCGGCTCGATTTGCATCGTCGACGATACGAAAGGGGCAAAGAAAAAGATCGATCCGGGCTTTTTTGCCGGCAATGTCGCCTCCGCTGTTTTTTTGTGCAGACAGCGTTCGAATTGCTGCGACGAAAGTCAAGGAATTATCGTTGCGTTCATTGCATTCTTCTCTGGAAACGATCTGAAATAGCGAGAATGCAACGCGTTTTGGCCGATCCGGTGCGCGATCGCACCACAATCGACATTTTCAGAAGTGAAATTCTCCTGGCGGGGCGCGCATAACGCCGACATCGCCGACGCAGATTTCTCCCCGACCGGGGACGCGCGCACTTCATGAAGGACTTCGAGAGGTGGAATCGCGCGCGGCACTGATTATCCGGCCTCCAGCCGACCCGGTTCACCCCGCGCGCAGCAGCCGTACGCCGGCGTCGCGCTCAAACAGGTAGAGGAGTGTGCGCAGGGCGGTGCTGCGCTCGCCTTCCAGCTCGCGGTCGCGTTCCATGATCAGGCGGGCCTCGTCGCGGGCGACGCCGAGGAGGTCGCCGTCGGTTTCGAGGCGGGCGAGCTTGAAGCCGGGGAGGCCGGATTGGCGCGAGCCCAGCATCTCGCCCTCGCCGCGCAGGCGCAGATCCTCCTCGGCGATGCGAAAGCCGTCTTCCGTCTCGCGCATGATTTCGAGCCGTGCCTTGGCCGTCTCGCCCAGCGGGCCCTTGTAGAGCAGCAGGCAGGTCGAGGCGTCGGCGCCGCGCCCGATGCGCCCGCGCAGCTGGTGAAGCTGGGAGAGGCCGAAGCGCTCGGCATGCTCGATGACCATGATGGTGGCCTCCGGCACGTCGACGCCGACCTCGATCACCGTGGTCGAGACGAGGATTTTCGTCTCGCCGGCGATGAAACGCTCCATCGCCGCATCCTTTTCCGGCCCGGGCAGCTTGCCGTGGACGAGGCCGACCTTGTCGCCGTAGATGCGCTGCAGATCCTCGGCGCGCTCCTCCGCCGCCGCGAGATCGAGCGCCTCGGATTCGCCCACCAGCGGGCAGACCCAATAGACCCTCGCGCCCGCATCGAGCGCGCGCCCGATGCCGCCAACGACCTCGCCCAGACGCTCCAGCGAGATCAGCTTGGTGGCGATGGGCTTGCGCCCGGCGGGCTTTTCGTCGAGCACGGAAATATCCATATCGCCGAAATGCGCCAGCGCCAGCGTGCGCGGGATCGGCGTCGCGGTCATGACGAGGACGTCCACCGCCTCGCCCTTGGCGCCGAGCGCGAGGCGCTGATGCACGCCGAAACGGTGCTGCTCGTCGACCACGGCGAGGCCGAGATCCTTGAAGATGACGTTTTCCTGAAACAGCGCATGCGTGCCGATGACGATATCGATCGTGCCGTCGGCGAGTGCTTCGAGCACGGCGCGGCGCGCGCCCGCCTTGTCGCGCCCGGTGGTGAGCGCGATGCGCAGGCCCTGCGCCTCGACCATGGGTTTGAGCCGCTCGAAATGCTGGCGCGCGAGGATTTCCGTCGGCGCCATCATCGCCGCCTGCCGCCCGGCCTCGACGGCGCTCGCCATGGCGAGCAGGCCGACCACGGTCTTGCCCGCGCCGACATCGCCCTGGAGCAGCCGCAGCATGCGCTTGTCTGAGACCATATCCTCGCGGATCTCCGTGACGGCGCGCGTCTGCGCCCCGGTCAGCGGAAAGGGCAGGGCATTCTTGAAGGCCTCGACGAGACGCCCGTCACCGGCATTGGCGCGACCGGGCTTGCGGCGCATGCGCGAGCGCACCAGGGCGAGGGCGAGCTGCGAGGCGAGGAGTTCGTCATAAGCCAGACGCCGCCGCGCGGGATTGCGTTCGAGCGCCTCGGCCTTCGTGCCATCCGCATCCTGCGGGCGATGCAGCGCCTCGAGCGCCTCGCGGAACGGCGGGAAGGCGTTGCGCTGCATCCAGGCGGGATCCTGCCATTCGGGAAGCTCCGGCACCCGCTCCAGCGCAGCCTGCGTGAAACGCGCGATCAGCCGCGAGGTGAGTCCCTCGGTCTGGCCGTAGACGGGTTCGACGGCGGGGAGCTTGTCGGCCTCGCGCGTATCGAGGATGCGGTCGGGATGCACCATCTGGCGCCGCCCGTCCCACAATTCGATCTTGCCGGAGATGATCTTTCTCGCACCCAGCGGCAGCAGGCCCTGGATGCGCTGGCGCGGCAGGTTGAAGAAGATCAGCGCGATATCGCCAGTCTCGTCCTCGACGACGACGCGATAGGGCGCCTTCGAGCGGTTGAGCGGGCCCGGCTGGTGATCGACGACGGTGACGGCGAGTGTCACCTGCTCGCCGACGGGGGCCTCGGCGATCGAGCCGCGCAGGCGGCGATCGATCCCGCCTGTGGGGATATGGAAGAGCAGATCGACGACCCGCGCCGGCTGCCCCTGTGCACCGACGAGCCGGTCGACGAGCGGCGCGATTTTCGGCCCGACGCCCGGCAGGGTCGTCGCCGGAGCGAAGTACGGATCGAGTATGGCTGGGCGCAGGGACATGTGTGGATCGGCGCTTGCTCGTAACGGGTGGCTTTCGGGCGCGGGCAAGCTATATACCCCGTCGGATCAGGCCCGGCGAGGCCTTCGCGCGATTTCGGTGGATTCGTGTGGGGGGCTCCGGGCAAACACCGCGCGGGTCGATCCGCGCGATCAAGGAGATTGCCCATGACCGGCACCACCCGCTCCAGCGCCGATCTCGACGTGCGCCGCCGCCGTATCCTCTTCCGCTCCTGGCATCGTGGCATCCGCGAGATGGATCTGCTGATGGGCCAGTTCGCGGATGCGCGGATCGGCGATCTGACGGATGCCGAGCTCGACGATTACGAGGCGCTGATCGAGGTGCCCGATCGCGACCTGTTCCGCTGGCTCACCGACGAGGAAAAGGTGCCGGAGAACTACGATACCCCCGTCTTCCGCGAGCTCAAGGGCTTTCACCAGCATAGCGGCCCGATCAACGTGTGACGGGCGCGCCTCAGCCTGCGCCGTCGTCATGGGCGCGCCGGATGCGGCGCACGAGCAGCGCGATCGCGATCAGGATGACCGGGATCGCCGCCGCCGTGACGATGGTAGGATCAACGGCATAGCCCGCATCGCTTGCGCCGGTGAGGCCGCGATGCAGGAGGCCGCTGATGTAATAGGTGATCGCCGCGACGGAGAGCCCCTCGACTGTCTGCTGCAGGCGCAGTTGCGTGCGCGCCCGGGCATTCATCGTTTTGAGCAGATTGCTGTTCTGGCTCTCCAGCTCGACATCGACGCGCGCGCGCAGCAACTGCGCCGCGCGTGACAGCTTTCGCGAGAGATTGGCCTGGCGCTCTTCCGTCGACAGGCAGGTGCGGATGGCCGGTTGCAGGCGTCGGTCCAGAAAGGACGACCAGGAATCGTGGCCTGGAACGGGTTTCTCCGCGATCGCCTCCAGCCGCAGCCGCACCAGATCCCCGTAGGCGCGGGTGGCACCGAATCGATAGAGCGACCCCGCCGCGTCGCTTTCCAGCTCCGCCGCCAGCGCCGTCAGCGTGTCGAGCAGCCGGCGATTGTCGTTGAAGCCGGTGCTGCGGCGCATTTCTTCGAGCAGGCCGGGCAGGGTGGTCTCGATCCGCCGTAGCGTCGGCGCGAGCCCCTGCGCCTCGGGCAGGCCGAGCAATGTCATGGTGCGGTAGGTCTCGATCTCCAGAAGCCGCTGCACCAGCGCGCCGCCCTGACCGGGAGTGAGCCCGTGATCCTCGACGACGATGCGCACGAAACCATGCGCGTCCGCCCGGAAGTCCGTGACGATCCGTGCGGCTCCGCCTTCGACATCGGCCATGGCGAGATTGGCCTCGCCGAAGATGCTCTTCAGATCTGCCGCTCCGCCATGCAGGTTGAGATCGATGGCGACCATGAGCAGCCCCGATCCGGATGCAGCATCCTCGGCTTGCAGGTCCTGCAGCCCCTCCATCACCCGCGCGAGCTTATCGGGCGCCGGTTCATGCGCGTCGGGCCCGCTGCCACCGCCGCCATTGCCGGGAAATTCCCAGGTATAGGTCGTGAACTCGCTGTGGCTCTCGAAACGAAGCGCTACGCCGGAGCATTGCGCGCGATGATGGCGCGCACTCTCGGCCGGCGCGGGAATGCCCCGGGCCTCACACCATGCGACGAGCCGCGCCCGCGCCCGGACTGCTGCCTCCTCGTCGGTCATGAAGGCGAGATGGATGACGCGATGGGGCGCCGATAGCGGCGCGAAGGGGCGCGCATGCATTTCCCCGAGCAGCCGCCCGCGCAGGGGGTGTTGCCTGAACTGCGGCATCAATGCCTCGTCGCAAACGTGTGCAGCATCATCGTTCATCGCAATCACCTCCGGACGCGCAGAATGACCGAAAGCCGTGCCCGCGCCAATCATCCTCGGCCGGTCTGATGGCGGTGAAGGGCCCGCTCGGGTGTAGCGGGCCGATAATCGAACATTGGGCGGGCATCGGGGCTGCTCGGACGGTCTTCGCGGGGAAGGGACGGTCGAGCAATGATTTTGAATTTTTGTTTGTGGGAGAGATCATATATCTATCAATTGCTTTTTTTGCATTATGATGGTCGGACAGGGTGCGATGGTACCCGACTCCCATGCGCTGCACCCACCACATCAGACCGAGCTTTTGCCAGTATGTTCGATACCAAACCTTTCGGTACCTTCAAGCCAGTCGGCCCCGTTGCGCAAATCATCAAGGTCACGCGCCGTGCTTCGAACGCATGGCTATCGAAGCGTTTGGCCTTGTTGCTGCGGCGCGTCGCACTGAAGCTCCTGCGAGGCGCGCCGGTCGACATCGATGCTCTCGGTGCGCGCATGCGCCTGATGCCGTATAACAATGTCTGTGAAAAGCGTGTTCTGTTCACGCCGCAGCTCTTCGATCCGCTGGAGCGTGAAATCCTGGCTGAACGCATCCGCGATGGCTTCATCTTCATCGATATTGGCGCCAATGTTGGTACGTATTCGCTCTTCGTCGCTGCCCGCGCCGGGAAGGGAGCCCGAATACTGGCAGTGGAGCCGCAGCCGGATATCTACGACCGCCTCGTCTTCAACATACGCCAGAATCCCGGTACCGCCATCAAGGCCGTCGATTGTGCCGTTGCTGACAAGCCCGGCGAAGCAACGCTATTTCTCAACCCGCACAATTGCGGCGAATCGTCCTTGAAAATCATCGGATCCAGCCAGGCAGGCACGATCAAGGTCACGGCGACCACCCTGCTGGCGTTGATCGAATCCGAGGGCTTGGATCGCGTCGATGCGTTGAAGCTCGATGTCGAGGGCGCCGAGGACATCATCCTAGAGCCGTTCCTGCGTGACGCCCCGCCGGAACTGTATCCGCAGATTATCATCGTTGAGGATGGCTCCGAACGCTGGCAGATTGATCTGCCGCAACTTCTCGGCACATGCGGCTATGTTGAAGTGGCGCGCTCGCGCCTCAATCTGATTTATGAGCGCAGTGGATGATGGTGATTCCGGAAGCCGCACGTTGCCGGAGTGTCGCCGTCATCGGCGCCGGTCCTGCCGGTTTGATGGCAGCGCAGGTGCTCGCGGAGCGTGGTCACGCGGTGGTGATATACGAGCGCATGCCGTCGCCCGCGCGCAAGTTCCTGCTCGCGGGGCGGGGCGGGCTCAACCTGACGCATAGCGAGCCGCACGACGCCTTCCTCACGCGCTATGGCGAGACGCCGGAACTGCTGGCAAAGGCGATCGCCGCGTTCACGCCGCAGCATCTGCGCGACTGGAGCGATGCACTCGGCGAGCCGACCTTCGTCGGTTCGAGCGGGCGGGTGTTCCCGAAGAGCTTCAAGGCCTCGCCGCTGGCGCGCGCCTGGCTGGCGCGTCTGGCGCAGATGGGCGTCACCTTGAAGACACGCCATCGTTTCATCGGTTTCGACGGGCCTGACGGCATCCTCTTCGAGACGCCGGAAGGCGAGACACGCCTTCGCCCGGCAGCGACATTGCTCGCGCTGGGCGGCGCCTCCTGGGCGCGGCTCGGCTCCGACGGGGGCTGGACCGTGCCGCTCGGCGAAGCGGGCGTCGCGATCAACCCGCTCGCGCCTTCCAATGTCGGCTGCGAGATCGCCTGGAGCGAGACGTTCCGCGAGCGCTTTGCCGGCGCGCCGCTCAAGCGTATCTCGCTTTCTTGCGGAGATATGGTCCAGCGCGGCGAGGCGGTGGTGACGCAGACCGGGCTCGAAGGCGGGGCGGTCTACGCGCTGTCGCGGCCGATGCGCGCGGGGCTGGCGGAGCATGGCAAGGCCGTACTCCTCGCCGATCTGCGGCCCGATCTGAGCGTGGACGAGATCGCGGCGAAGTTGACGCGTGCCGGCGAAGCCAAACGCAGCGACACGCTGACCAACCGGCTGCGCAAGGCGCTCGCCCTCGATCCCGTCGCGATCGGTCTTTTGCGCGAGGCGCATGGCGTCGATCTGCCGCGCGAGCCGCAGGCTCTGGCCGAGGCGATCAAGGCCGCGCCGCTCGACGTGCAGGGGCTGCGCCCGATCGACCGGGCGATTTCCAGCGCCGGCGGTATTCGTTTCGATGCGCTCGATGATGCTTTCATGCTGAAGGCACGCCCGGGGACCTTCGTCGCCGGGGAGATGCTGGACTGGGAAGCACCGACGGGCGGGTATCTGCTTCAGGCCTGTTTCGCTACAGGCGTCGCGGCGGGTGAGGGGATCGCGGCCTGGCTCGGCTCGCGCGAAAGCGCATGAAGGTCACCGATGGCGCTTGAGAGCAGGGGCTTGCCCCGCTATAAGCGCCGCACCATTTGCAACATTCCCAACAGAACGGATCTCCCATGGCCATCGAGCGCACCTTCTCGATCATCAAGCCCGACGCGACCAAGCGCAACCTCACCGGCGCCATCAACGCCGTCTTCGAGGAAGCCGGCCTGCGTGTCGTCGCGCAGAAGCGCATCCTCATGACTACCGCCCAGGCGCAGGAATTCTACGCCGTGCACAAGGAACGCCCGTTCTTCGGCGAACTGGTCGAATTCATGACCTCTGCGCCGGTCGTGGTGCAGGTGCTGGAGGGTGAGAACGCCGTCGCCAAGCATCGCGAAGTGATGGGCGCCACCAACCCGGCTGAAGCAGCCGAGGGCACCATTCGCAAGAAGTTCGCCCTCTCGGTCGGCGAAAACTCCGTCCACGGCTCCGATTCCGCCGAGAACGCCGCGATCGAAATCGCGCAGTTCTTCTCCGGCATCGAAATCGTCGGCTGATTTTCCCCCGGCCCGGATGCCGACTGCGTCAGCCGGGCCGGTTCGCTTCCAGTATCGTATCGGAGAGACGCCATGGAGACGCCCACTGTCGCGCTGCAGGTCTGGGTGCTCGGCGCCTTCGATCCGGTCCTGATCGCCATTGCCGTGTTTCTCGGCTGGAAGGCGGACCAATTCGCCAAGGTCTTCATCGCGGCGATCGCGGCCCTGCTGATCTCGGTGCCCGTCTCATGGGGCATCAACGCCCTCGGCCTGCCCTGGATCGCCCCTGTGGGCGGCGAGCAGCCGATGTTGCTGCAGGTTCGCACGTTCGGCGCCATCCTCTGGGCGAGCCTCGCCTTCTTCGCGCGGCGGCTGCGTGATCGCAAGAGCGACTGAGGCGCCCCCTTTACTGCGCGTCGATCGTCGGCTCACCCGCCGGGAGCGTGCCATCCGTCGGGACATCGGCGATTTCGTTGGTGCCGCCGAGCAGGAAGACGCCTGTCAGGATGACGAGGGCGACACCGCCGAGAAACACCCACGCCCAGAGCGAGGACGTGCGGCGTGAGGGTTTGGGCGTGGGGCGCTGGTCGATCTCGTGGGGATCATGGCCGGGCTGCATCAGGTTCGGATTGCGGTGCGGCTCGTTCGGATTGTGCTCCATGGGCTGGTTTGCAGGGTCGCGCTGCGTCATTGCGGGCCTCCCTTGTGGTTCGTGTGACCGGTTTCCACAACGTCAACGCATGCGGGGCCTTTCGGGTTGCAGCGGATTTCGGCAGGCGCGTTGCATGTCGAGTCTTGCAGAGCGAGCCGCAGGAGGCTAACCGGAAGCAGGTTGTTTCGAAGGATGGATGTCTCATGAACGCGCCGGTCGATCACAAGAAGCTCATCAAGGGCGCCACGGGTGATTGGGAAGTCGTCATCGGCATGGAGATCCATGCCCAGGTGACGAGCAAGGCCAAGCTGTTTTCCGGCGCCGCGACCGCCTTCGGCGCGGAGCCCAATGCGCATGTCTCGCTGGTCGATGCCGCGATGCCGGGCATGCTGCCGGTGATCAATCGCGAATGCGTACGCCAGGCCGTGCGCACGGGGCTGGGGCTGAAGGCGCAGATCAACCTGCGCTCCGTCTTCGACCGCAAGAATTATTTCTACCCCGATCTGCCGCAGGGTTATCAGATCAGCCAGTACAAGTTTCCGATCGTCGGCGAGGGCGAGGTCATCGTCGACATGGCCGACGGCACGCAGATCCAGGTCGGGATCGAGCGGCTGCATCTCGAGCAGGATGCCGGCAAATCGATCCACGATCTGCATCCTTCCCAGAGCTTCGTCGACCTCAACCGCTCCGGCGTCGCGCTGATGGAGATTGTCTCCAAGCCCGATCTGCGCTCCTCGGAGGAGGCCAAGGCCTATGTGACCAAGCTGCGCACGATCCTGCGCTATCTCGGCACCTGCGACGGCGACATGGAGAAGGGCAACCTGCGCGCGGACGTGAACGTCTCCGTGCGCCGTCCCGGCGATCCGCTCGGCACGCGCTGCGAGATCAAGAACGTCAATTCGATCCGCTTCATCGGCCAGGCGATCGAGCACGAGGCGCGCCGGCAGATCGGCATCATCGAGGATGGCGGCACGATCGACCAGGAGACGCGGCTGTTCGATCCCGGCAAGGGCGAGACGCGCTCGATGCGCTCCAAGGAAGAGGCGCATGATTACCGCTACTTCCCCGATCCCGACCTGCTGCCGCTCGAATTCACGCAGGATTTCGTCGACGAACTCGCAACGCATCTGCCGGAATTGCCCGACGAGAAGAAAGAGCGCTTCATCGCTGAATACGGCCTGTCGGTCTATGATGCGGGCGTGCTGATCGCCGAGCGTGAATCGGCGGATTTCTTCGAGCGCATCGCCAAGGGGCGCGACGGCAAGGCCGCGGCGAACTGGGTGATCAACGAGCTGTTCGGCCGCCTCAACAAGGAAGGCCTCGGCATCGAGGATTCACCCGTCTCCGCCGACCAGCTCGGCGGGATTGTCGATCTGATCGGCGAGGGCGTGATTTCCGGCAAGATCGCCAAGGACCTGTTCGAGATCGTCTGGAGCGAGGGCGGTGACCCGCGTGCCATCGTCGATGAGCGCGGCATGAAGCAGGTCACGGATACCGGCGCCATCGAGAAGGCGGTGGACGAGGTGATCGCCGCCAATGCAGAGAAGGTCGAGCAGGTGAAGGAAAAGCCCTCGATGCTTGGCTGGTTCGTCGGCCAGGTAATGAAGTCGACCGGCGGCAAGGCCAATCCGCAGGCGGTGAACGCCATGCTCAAGGACAAGCTCGGCATCGAGTGAGTTTGGCAACGAGTGAGTTCGCAATGAGCGTGATCCGGCCCGTCGAGCCACGCGATATCGCAGCGGTCCGCGAGGCGCTCGTGGCGAGCTGGCATGCGACCTATGATCCGATTCTCGGGCCTCAGCGGGCGCGGGCGCTCACCGATGCATGGCATGCGCCGCAGACGCTTGCCGGTGAAATCGACCTGCCTGACGGTGCCTTTCTCCTCGCCGAGGACGCGGGCAGGGTGGTCGGCTCGGCCTTCGCGAGGATCGACGATGCGGGTGGGGTTTGCCTGCGTCGGCTCTACCTTTTGCCGGAAGCGCAGGGAACCGGGCTCGGCACGCGACTTCTCGAAGAGACGCTTGCGCAGCTCGGGCCACGCGCGGCCTGGCTCGAGGTCGAGACGAGCAATCTTGCCGCCATGGGTTTCTACGCTTCGCGGGGCTTTGCCGCGCAGGGATTGCGCGAGACATGCGGCGGCAACGATCTCGCCTCGGCCCTCGTGATGCGCCGCCCACCCGGCCTGCGCCTGCGCCGGGCCGAGGATCGCGACGCGCAGGATCTGTTCGGCCTGGTCACGCTGTGCTTTGCGGAATATCCAGGCTGCTTCACCGATCCGCATGACGACATGCCCGATCTCCTGCGCCCAGCGAGCGCCGCGCGGGAACGCGGCATGCATTTCCTCGTCGTCGAGGATGGGGTGGGCCGTGTCTGCGCCTGCATTGCGCTCGATTTCCCGCAAGCCGGCACCGCGGAGATCCACCGCCTCTATGTGCGCCCCGATTCCCGCCGCAACGGACTCGCCCGCCACCTCGTCGGCGTCACTGAGGCCCATGCCCGCGCCGCCGGCGCCACCCGGGTCATCCTGTGGTCCGACACCCGCTTCGAGAACGCGCATGCGCTCTACGAAAAGCGCGGCTACGTGCGCGGTAGCGAGGCGCGGGAGCTGGGGGATGTATCGGGCTCGCGGGAGTGGTTTTTCGAGAGAGAGTTGTTGTCCTCTGTAAAATACATGTAAAAGTGGCCTGGTCGGACGAATCGTGTTTTGGTGCTCGTGTGTTTCTGCGCGGGCAATGTGAGGCATCTTCACGATGAAGAGGATCATTCTTGCGAGTACCCTTGCCGGGGCGCTCTATATTATTGGATTTTTTGGAGCTCTTGTTGTGTTATTTCTTTTGGCTATTGGGTTTCTTTTAGAAAAAGCTTTATTTGGATTCATTTTTACTCTTCCATTTATTTTTTGTATGTCGACATTTTATGGAGGATTTAATTCGGTTTATTTCACCAAGAAACTTATGACTGGATTAAGTCTGAAGAATTTGTTTTTCATATTTTTGTTCGTTTTTGCTGCAATTAGTTTAGTAGCCATATTCTATAATTCTTTTTTTGCGCTTCGACCGATTCGCAGCTTGGAGGCAACGATTTTCCTTGGCTCGGCTGCATTATTTTCCGTTCTTGGTGGTTTATTGGCTTGCAATGCGCACTCAGAAGCCAAGCCTGTAAGACAGCGTCCCATAATCCCGTTTTGAACGATATGCGCCCTCCGACATTCGGCTGAGACAAAACGCTTTCACAGTCACGCGCGATGATGCAAACGAGCAAGATGACTGATCGTCGGGACCCGGGTCTGCGCAAGTCGATCGATTGACAGGCCAATCGCGAAGATTCCGCGACTGAGAGCATGCGATGCAAATCCGCCATTACCCCACGCTCGCAGAAGCGACACGGATCTGGGCTCGTATCGGCCTGTTGAGCTTCGGTGGCCCGGCCGGGCAGATAGCGCTGATGCATCGCATCCTCGTCGAGGAGCAGCGCTGGCTCGGCGAGAAGCGTTTCTTGCATGCTTTCAATTACTGCATGTTGCTGCCCGGCCCGGAGGGTATGCAGCTTGCCGTCTATATCGGCTGGCTTCGGTGCCGGTTTCGGTGATGCTATCATCGGGACGGGCGCCCCGGGGCTGCTTGCGGTTGAACTGGAAGCCACTGGCGAAGATGCCGAGACGGCGATTCATGACGCCGCGCGTGCCATTCTCGCGAAGCTGCCAACGGGAGCCGAACTACGCGCGCTTCGCCGCGCCACCTAACCCCAGCCCTCACTCCGAAAGCGCCAGCGTATCGATCGCCACGCCGCGCCGCCTCGCGCTTTCCACCACCGCGTTGCGCATGGTTTCGCTGCGCTTGAGCAGGCGGCGGAAGCTGGGTTCGTCGAGGACGAGGAGGGCCGAGTGGCTGATTGCCGTGACCTGCGTGCGGCGGGTCTGGCGGCTGAGCAGGGCCAATTGGCCGAACATCTCGCCGCGTCCGAGTTTGTGTTTCTGACCCGCCGTTTCCACCTCGAACGCGCCCGAGGCGATGAAGCAGACCTCACGGGGCGTATCCCATTTGCGCATCAGCACCTCGCCGGGCTGCACATAGCGCGCTTTCAGCACCTTTGCGAGTTGTGCGCGGCTTTCTTCGCTCATCTCCGAGAAGAGCGGGAAGCGGCGCACCAACTCGGTTTTCTGGACCGCGAGATCGAGCGCCGGCCGGGTTTCGGCACGCTTGCGCTTCACCGCGAGTTCCTGCTTCAGCGTGGTGTAGAGCTCGCGCCCGATCAGGCCGTCCTGGCGCAGGATGTCGTATTCGCGCTCTTCGAGCCGCAGCGAAATCCGCCGGATGAAGCGCCGCTCGATCTCTTCGGCATAGCCCGGATATTGCAGGCGCAGTCCCTCGAGGGCGGACTGAGTCTCGTCTTCGCGCCGTTTGAGGAGTTCGTGCAGCAGATCCGCGACGCGCCGGCCATGGATGCGCCGGATCTTGCTGTCGATATAGCCGTGCAGGTCGCGCAGGATCAGGCGCTGGTTGAGCATTATCTCGAACCGATCTGCCGTCATCCGGGCAAGCGGCCCCGATATCAGCAGGCGGTTATGCAGGAAAATGGCGAGGCGGTACCATTGGCCGCGCGCAAGGCTCAGGCGGCCCGAGGCGCGGTACTGGTCACGCCCGCCCGCCCGGGTGCGTTCGATCAGCCGGTCCGCGTCCGAGAGCATGCGATCAGCAAGGCGCGCCGAAATCAGCTGCTCGCGGAACGTGTCCAGAATCATGTCCCGTTCGCGGCCCGCAAGCGCGACGAGGCCGAGGGTGATGCGGTCGCGATCGAGGATCTCGTCGACGGCCTCCGCCTTCTCCATGGCGCTGTCGAGACGCTCGGCGAAGCGCTTTGCCTCCGAGCGGACGATCTCGCGCGACAGTTCATGCCGCTTCGCGGTATTCGCCACCTCTTCGCGGACATTCGCCAGCGCCACGGCGATGACCTGGTTCGACAGGGCCCGGTCGAGCGGCGAGAGCTTGTCGAGACCGAGAAACGAGATCACCCAGCGCAGCGTCGTCCCCTGCACCAGCAGCGTGAACAGGGTAAAGCCGGTGGCGAGAATACCCACCTCGCGCTTGATATCGAGCGGGACGCGCAGGTTCTCGGTCACGGCGAGGGCAAGCGCGAGGGTGACGGCGCCGCGCAATCCACCCCAGAGGATGGCGACCCGGTAGGGTGGCTCCACACGCGGTGACAGTTTCAGCAGCGTGAGAGATGGCAGCACGAGATACAGCATGAACAGCCGCGCCGCGGTCGCAGCCAGCACGATGATCCCGATCAGCATCAGGTCCCGCATTTGAATCTCGGCGAGCAGGCCGGGCACCAGCAGGGCTGCGAGCAGGAAGATCAGCGCGCCCGCCCAATGGGCGAGAACGTCCCAGACCTCGCGCAACCATGACCAGTTCGACGGCGAGAGGCGCCCGGGCCCGAGATAGTTCAGAGTCATCCCCGCCATCACCACGGCGATGACGCCCGATACGCCGAGGGAGCGCTCGGCGATCAGGTAGGTCAGGTAGGGCAGCGCGACGCTGAGCGAAATCTGCGCGAGCGGAAAGCGCCCGAGCGCGGCCATCGCCATCACGCAAATCCGCGCCGCAACCCAGCCGACTGCGATGCCGCCCAGGATCAGGAAAGGGAAATCCACTAATGCATCGCGCAGGGTCGGATTCGGAACGCCCATCATCACGAAGGTGAGGAAGAAGCCGAACAGGGCGATGGCGGCGGCATCGTTCAACAGGCTCTCGCCCTCGACGATTCGCGTCAGCCGCTGGGGCGCGGCGATGTTGCGAAAGATCGAGACGACGGCGGAGGGATCGGTCGTGGCGACGATCGCCCCGAGCATCAAGCATGCCATCAAAGGCAGCGTCGTGAAGGGCGTCAACGCAAAACCGATCACGAAAGTGGCGACGACCACCGCCAGAACCGCCATTACGAGGATCGGCACCCAGTCATCCGCCATGCGGCGCAGGTTCAGCCCGAGCGAGACCTGAAAAAGCAGCGTGGGCAGCAGCACGTAGAGGAAGACGTTCGAGCGGATGCTGAAATCGAAGACCAGAAAGGTTTCGGGGATGCCGAAGAGATAGGGGCCAGCCTCGACGGCATAGATTGCGAGGCCGCCGATGATCACGCCGGTAATCGCCAGAACCACCGTGTACGGCAGCCGTGTCCTGTCGGCCAGCGGCTCGCTCAGCGAGATAATGATGAAGAGACCGGCGACGACGCCGACGATCGTGATGACATCCATGATCCGGTCGAAATCCAGGGGGTAGCGGCTCGAGAGGAACGCGCCTGCGGTGGGCCTTTTTTCTGGCCGGGGTACCGGCTCACGTCAACCGATTCGAGCTGCTCTTGCTGATTGAAACAGCTCCGAAGGCTCTTCGAGCGCTCCGGAGCTCCATCAGTTTCGTCGCCATAGTGATCACGATTGTAAACGTCTTCGCTGAGCAACCCTTTTCCAAAAGACCAAGTGTGAGGCGCGCCAGCATGTTCCTGAAAAGGCCCAAGACTGGTAAAACGTAATTTATCTCACTGAATTCGGTTCAACAAACGTACATTGCTGAGTTTCAAATGAAATGTAGCTGATGTTAAAATAATAATTATGTCACTAATAAATCATTTTTCAAAAATATACTATAAATTTTCATTATTAATACTTTATAAAAGATTATAAGTATATTATTGCAAATAAATGAATTTCATCTAAATTTATGTGTATAGAAAATAAAAAAATTTTAATATAATTTAAATAAATTGAATTTGAAACTAAATGAAAAATATTTGTATAGGAAAAATTTATTTTTCAATTTCAGTAAGTAAGTTTTGTATTTTGTTATTAAGTTATTAACCATACAATATTATGATTTTTCTACTGTGAATTAAGCCCACGTGCCTCTGCGTCGGCTGTTGGCAGGTTCAACCTGTAAAACTTCCAGAGTCCAAAATCCATCCCATCCAAGAGCGCATGAAACTGCCCCGGAGATTGGCCATGACAAAATTCATTCTGAAAAAGCGCGCACTGGAAAATTTCTCACAAATCAAGAAACCGGATTATGGCACAAGTCATTTTCATCTCACGGCTCAAGTCAGTCGAATCATCATCATATTCACGCTTGGGGCTACGCTGGCCGCTTGCTCGTCGGCGCGCTCTCAGCGCGAACTCGTAGATGAGATGACTCCGGAAACCGTTCAGCCTACTGTTCAACAACAAGCGGAGGCTTCTCCTGATGGGGATGAAGAGGACGCGGAGTACAGCGAGCTTGATGCTGCTGACGATGACGATGACGATGACGAGGATGAAGGCGATGCGGAGGATGAGGAGTCCGATTTCGTAATGGCTGAACCTGAATTTTTCCCGTCTCCCGATGAAGGCCGTCTTGATGATCGAGTCGCAGAAATTGATGCCCATGAGAACGGTGCGGAGCTTCATGAAGATGAATCTGCGGAACTGGGCGATATCCAGCGGGAACATGAATTTGCATTGGTTGATCAATCCATCGCAGCAAATAATCTCGCATCACTAGACAGCTCAGCGGGGCCTCCTTCAGAAGTTTCTCCAGAAACTGAATCCGACGACGCACCAGATGCCCCAGCAAACGAGGTTTCCGACGAGGAAGTCACAATGGCGCGGATCATTTTTGCGGGGTCATGGAGTGCTGCCGAGCCCAGCGGGACTTCGTGCCGTATTACGCTTTCCATGGCGGATACAGGCAACGCACTCAGCGCCTCGACTTCCGGCTGCACAAACCCACAGCTGGCTAGTGTATCTGCATGGGACCTTCGTGGCGATACGGTTGTGCTTTACGGGGCCGGGCAGGGGGTAGCCGCGCGCCTTCTTGCCGCGCCTGGCGCAATGAGTGGACTCATTACCGAATCGGGACAGCCATTGGCCTTGTCGCGCTGAACAGGTCTTTTCCAGTGGTGTTCGCGGAACTTGCGAACCAGCATCGCACATGGGTCAAAATGGAAGGTATACGCGACACGCCTGCGATACTGACTGGCGTGTCGCGTGTGGGTGCGATCATTGGAAACGCCCCGCCTTCGATGCGACATCGATAAGTCGCATATTGCCGCTAACCGAAACGCATCATCCTGCCTGCCGCAGGACGGCTTGTCGAAGTGCGCGTGCGGCGGTAGCGTTGGGAAGTCGGTTTTCGGCTGGTCGAGGCGCGTTCATGGTCGGCTCTCGTGCGATATCCGGATTGTCCAGGGTGCCCCCGATCGTGAAGATCTGGGGCTTTCTGGTTCTGTTCGTTTCGATGCTGGGCGTCCAGTTTCCACCGAACGCCGCAGCGCCGTCCCTGAAGATCACTGACGGCGCGCATCCGGCGCTGGTATCGGAGCGCGCTCCGGGCACGGTCGATATCCGGCTCGCCCGCGCGCTCGTGCCTTCCGCACCGGCAGAGTTCGAAGAGGATACGCAGGCGCCGCCGCGCCGCAGCCTGCCTTCGCCGGTGCCGTCCTACGCAGCCGGCGAAACCGTCCGCGCGCCGGCCCTCCCGGTCGCCCGCCGCAAGGGATTCCGGGCCCGCGCGCCGCCGATCCTCGCCTGATCGCGACATTTCAAGACATCGCATGCGGTGGCAGCGCCTGTCGAAGGCCGCGCGCCGATTCGCGCGACACCGCAGATCCGGCAAAGGCATCAGGCGACCCCCAGGGCGCCATTCTCGGGACGACAATCATGTCCGCAAACACACAAGGCAAACGTCTCACGCGCGCCAGCGCATATCTCATCACCATCAGCGCCGTCATCCTCGTGGGCACCGAAGTGATCGGTATTGCCGCCGCCACGGCCTGGGCTCTCGGCGGGCTCCTTCAACTTGGCGTGCTCCTGACCTGGATCCTCGGAGCCGTCATGTGCGTTGCCGCCGCCTGGATCACCTGGATCTTCGCCCGCAATGCATGGTCGGTGGAGAAGGAGGGCCTGTCCGAACTGCCCGCATCGCCCCGCGCGCAGCAGTGATTCGCGGCGCGATCCGCACCCTCCACATCACATCACCGCCGGCGCCACGGGCGCTGGCCCGGAACGACCGGCGGTGGTCATCAGTTGGAAGGGAGGAATGCTGGCATGCTCCGGCGCAGGGTGCACGCAGAAGAGGCGGGCAGGCGCAGGCGATGATAGAATCGCAGCCGGAGCAGCGCGAACCTGAGGAGGAGACCGATCATGCATCATGATGAAGGCCCCATCCGAACCCTGCGTGAAGCGTTGGAAAAGCCGCGCAAGCATCGCGACATGGCGATCGCGCAGGAGCCGATGCCCAATCACAGCAAGACGCCCGGCGGGCCCAACCAGACGCCGCTGGCCTTCTGGGCCGCCTGGGATCTGAAGGATCGTCCCCGCCGCATCGCGCTTCTCATGGATGATTGCCAGGAGGAATACCGGCCTTATGCCGGCGAGATCCTGCCGCGGCTGGCGCGGCTCGTGAACGCCTTCCGCGGTCTGCGCGCCAAAAGCGACGCGGCCTGCATCGCCTGGAGCATCTGGAGCCGGCGCTTCGATGACGGCATTTCGAACGCCATGGATCGCTGGTACGGTCCGCGCGGGCTCGATCCGGATAATCCCGAGAACGCGGCTTATGTCTTTACCGGCGCGCCGGGTCTCGAACCGCTCGCCGAAATCGCGCCGACCCCGGAAGAGGTCGATCAAGGCTGGCTCTATCACGGCAAGCATCTCGACATGTTCTGGACCTTCGACGAGAAGGGCCGCTCCTATCTCGACGAGAAGCTGAAGGCGCTGGATATCGATACGATCGTCATTGTCGGGCTGTGGACGGATGAATGCGTGCTCAGCACCGCCTATGCCGGCAGTTCGCGCGGCTATGACGTGGTGGTTGTCGGTGATGCGGTCGCCACGGCAACGGCCAATCAGGAAATTGCGTTGCGCGTCGCCGATAGTACCGTGGCGAAGGTGGTCTCCACCGAGGAGTTGCTGGCCTATCTCGAAAACGGCTTCGTTGCCGGCAAGCCGGGCGCGGTCAAGGGCAAGGCGCATCCCGATGGACGCAAGGAGGGTTGAGGCGATGGTTGAGCGGGTGAATCAATCCCCCGTTACCACAACCCGGGCTTGACGATTCGCGTATACGCAGCCTAAAAAAGCGCATTATTCCGATAGGTCGTTGCGAGAGGATTGTGCGTGCGCGTTCGTCGTTATGATGACGATTACCTTATTCTTGCGCGACGGCCCGGTATCCTGGCGATCGTGCTCGCTGTTCTCATGTTCACGATGCTCGCTCTGAGCCTGCGCGCCCTGCGTGGCGGCGAGACCCTCACGGGCGTGTTTCTGCTGGTCGTTGCCGCCGTTTGCGCCGCGGGCATGGTCGCCTTCACCTCCTTCCAGCAGGTGCGCTTCGACCGCAATGCGGGCATCGTCGAGAGCCATATTCGCGGCTTCTTCGGCAGCGAGCGCGCACAGGTGCCGCTCGCCGATATCGAAGCGGCATCCCTGCGGGAGGGCAAAGGCACGAAAGGGCGCCGGTACTACCAGCCGACTCTCCTGCTGCGCAATCCGCCTGGGGAGACTTTCGCCGTCGGCAAGGCCTTCGAACGATACCCCGAAGCCAGGGTCATGGCCGGATTGATCGAGGCATGGCTGCGCCGGGCGCGCTGATGACGCTCCACGCATCCGGCAGGATGTCGAGGGGCCGACGCTGCCCCTCGCTAGAAGAACGAGCGGATCAGCCCGCCGACAAGCAGGTTCCAGCCGTCGATCAGGATGAAGAACAGGATCTTGAAGGGCAGGGCGATCACGGTGGGCGGCATCATCATCATGCCCATCGACATGATGATCGTCGCCACCATGATGTCGATCACGAGAAACGGCAGGGCGATGATGAAGCCGATCTCGAAGCCGCGCCGCAATTCCGAGATCATGAAGGCGGGGATCAGCACGCGCAATTCGACCTCATCCTGCGGCTGCGTCGTGCCGAAGCTCTCCTCGGCGAGCTCGACGAACATGGCCAGATCCTGCTCGCGCACATGGGTGAGCATGAATTCGCGGAACGGCTCCACCGTGCGCTCGAAGGCTTCCTCTTCGGTGATTTCGTTCTGCAGCAGCGGCTGGATGCCGTCCTGCCAGGCGCGGTCGAAGGTGGGCGCCATGACGTAGAAGGTCATGAACAGCGCCAGCGAGATCAGCACGAGATTGGCCGGGGTCGATTGCAGCCCCATCCCCGAGCGCAGGAAGGACAGCGCCACCACGATGCGGGTGAAGCTCGTCACCATGATCATGATGCCGGGCGCGATGGACAGCACCGTAAGCAGGATGATGAGCTGGACGATCCGCCCCGTCGTCGAAGCTTCGCCATCGGGGATCAGGCCGCCCAGATCGATGGTCTGCGCCTGCGCCGCAGCCCCGGTGACGAGCCATGCGGCGAGCGCCAGGGCGAGAACGGAGAAGGTGCCACGCATCCGTGTCATTGCACCACCAGCGTTTCCAGGATGAGTTCACGCACGCGGCCTTCCGAGCGGATCGCCGCGCGTTCCGAGAGGTCTTCGCGCAGGAATTGCAGGCCGCTTGCCCCTTCCAGGCGCGCGAGGTCGAGCGTGCGCAGATAGGCCATGATGTCGCCCGAGACTTCCGCCGCGAGACGCGTGCGGGCGGCTTCATCAGGCTCGTCCAGGATGAGCGCGATATCAGCCCGCACGAATGTCTCGCGGGGATGGCGCAGATTGGCCACGATAGGCTCCAGCCTGAACAGGCTGGTCCCCGGCGCATAGCGCAGCGGCTCCAGAACGCTCGTGCTGTCGCGGCGTTCCGAGGAGGTCACCGCGCGGTCATGCACGATGAAGGCGAGGCCAAGACCTGTTGCGCCCGCGAGCATGGTCATCATCACGAGCCCGGCGAGGAAGCCGGCACGCCCGGCGGGCTTGCCGGTCGCTCCGGCGCGGTTTCCCGACGCGCTGGCGATACCTTTGCCCGCCATGCGCGGATCGTAGACATCCCGATCCACGACCGTCGCGATCGACTTGCTCATGATGCGCTTCCCATCCCTCGCATTGCTCACCGAGACCGATCAGAACGGCGTCACGCGGTCGTAGACCTGCTGGCCCCAACCGGGCTGCTGCACTTCCATCGAGCGGCCGCGCCCGCCATAGGAAATGCGCGCCTCCGCGATCTTCTCGTAATCGATGGTGTTGCGGGACGTGATGTCGCGCGGGCGCACGATGCCGGCGACGTTGAGGACGCGCATCTCGTAATTGACGCGCACTTCCTGCGAGCCGCTGATCATCAGGTTGCCGTTCGGGAGGACGCTGGTGACGACGGCGGCGACATTGAGATCGATGCGCTCGGAACGGTCGATCGTGCCCTGGCCGCGCGAGCTGCTGCCCGAATTGACGCCGGCTCCGAAATCGCCGCCGACACCCGGCCCGCCGAGATTCCCGCCGAAATCGAAGCCGATACTCGCTCCCGAATCGCGCGAGCGGCCCGTCGCGTTGTTGAGCCGCGCCTGGTCCGCCATGCGGATGCGCACCGTCACCACGTCCCCGACCTTGAGAGCCCGGGAATCGGAGAAGAGATTCTCGCGGTTGTCGCTCCACAGCGAGTGGTAGGCCCGCTCGCTCTTGTCGGGAAAGGAGCCCGAGGGGAGGGATGCGTGATAGGCCGTGAGCCCGGAGCCGACCGGGGTCATGCCCGGTTCACGTCCGACCTCCGAGAAATCACTGGCACAGCCCGCAAGCAGGACCGAAGCGGCCAGCGCGGGCATTACGGCGGAACGGGTCTTCATAGGGCATTCTCCTGGTCGAGGGCGGAGCCGGCGACGGTGCGGGTGAGAAGGGCCGCGCGGCCCGGCTCCATTTCGTTGAGGATGGCGCTGGCCTGACGCGGGTTGAGCTTGGCGATCACGGCGCTGGCGGTCTGGTTGTCCATGGCGGCGAGCTGGGCGGCGGCCGCATCGGGGCGCATGCGGGCATAGATTTCGATGACGCCTTCTTCCGCGCGACGCAGGAATTCCTCGCGGCGTGCGAGGTATTCTTCGTAGGCGGCACGCTCGCGGGCGAGGTCCTCGATGCGTGCTTCGATGCGCTCCTCGATCTCGAGCAGGGACTGCGCCTGCCAGGCGGCGCGTGCTTCGCGGGCGGAATCATGAATGGCCGTGCAGTATCGCAGCACGTCCGAGGCTTGCCCGGTTTCGGGCTCCTCTGCGAATGCGGGGGCGCCCGTCACGGCGAGGGCGAGGCAACCGATGCCCGCCAGCGCGTGGCGCAGCCTGTTGCCGCAATACGACTTTCGCCTGATGCTCGCTGTTGCCGCCTTGACCATCGTTCGTGCCGCACCCTATCCATTGCGTGTGGCTCGGTGTAATCGTTCAAGCTTGCATCAGGCTGGAGCCGAGGCATGGCGGGCGGGGGCGTTCGTGATATCATTCGCTGATCGATGCAGCGGGTGGTTTGAGGAGACGATGAGCATGAACGAGACGCGCGTCGGGGCTTCGCCCCTGAAGGTGCTCGTCGTCGATGATGATCTGCTGATTCAGATGGCGACGATCGACATGATCGCCGAAATGGGCCACGCGGTTTACGCAGCGGCCTCGGCGCAGGAAGCGCTCGATAAAGTCCTGGACGGAGAGGGTGTCGATCTCGTGATCACGGATCACGCCATGCCCGGCATGACCGGACTCGAACTCGCACGCAAACTGCGTGAGTCACGGCCCGACCTGCCGGTGATGCTCGCGACCGGATTCGACGAGATTCCGGGCAACGAGCCCGGCGAGAATTGGCCGCGTCTGCGCAAGCCCTTTCAGCCCGACGAACTCGCCGCGCTGATGGGCCGCCTTTGCGGCGCCTGAAGCGGCGCCGCACGATCCGAGCGCCGGATCAGTCCCGGCGCCGTTCGAGGCGCTGCGGCTCGGCGAGTTCCGGTGTCGCGAGCCTGCTGGTCCGCCGCGGCGGCGTGGTCTGCACGGTTGGTTCCTGCGTAATCGTGCTCTCGCGCGTGGAGTGTTGCGGCTCCATATACTCACGCGGCGGATCATAGCTGCGCGCGGCAACGTCATAATCATACATGACAGGCGGCGGCACGATATGCGTGCGCACGCTGCTGCGCGGCGGGATGCCGCCCTGGCGCGGAGCTATGCCACCCTGGCGCGGCTGGGTGCCGTAGCTCCGGTAATAGCCGCGCGGCGCCCGGTAATCGCGGCGACCATAGTAGCGATCTCCACGGCGGTAGTCGCGATGGCGGTAATCGCGATAGGGCCGGGTTTCGTAATAGTGGGGGTAGGTCTCGATCTGGAACGAGATGAACGGGAAGACACCCCCACGGCGTGGTGCGACGGGGCGCCCGATATCGAGATAGCGCCCGGAGACCCATCCGGTCGCGCCACGATGGCTGACATTGCACCAGCCGCCGCCCTGCGTGCAGGAATGAAGCTGCACGGGGCTGCCACGGCGCAGGACCACGATGACCGGGTACTGGGTCGAGGGTCCGGCGCGCATGTTGAGATCGGCCACGGTCACGGCACTTTGCGCCAGGGCCGGAGCTGTCGGCACGGCGAATGCAAAAAGGGCGCCGAGCGCCAGAAGAGCCGCACAAGAACGCAGGATCCGCCAGAGCGGACCGCCACGGTCTGGCGTGATCGCAGTTGTCGTCTTCATCGTTTGACCTCGCCTCGCATCGTCCCCGACGGATACGGGGAAACAATCCGTAGGGGTCAGAGGCGCCGGAGCGGACGCGTATCCGTGTCCGTCACGCCTGACCCTCCCTCGGCTAACGGCGCAATCTGTCGCCGCGTTCCGCCGCCATGGATAAAGAGGGTCGCGCTCCTGCAAGTAAACGTCAAGGGTTCAGCGTTAGATTGCCTTGCATGACCAGAGATCGCGTTTCGAAATTCGACACCATATCCGGACCGGATCGTCGCCGCCTCCTCACGGCGGGGCTAGCGCTTCCCACTGGAATCGCGGCGGCAGCGGGTGTGCTCGGCGGCACCCGCGAGGCACGCGCGGACATGCTGCGCGATGCGCGCGAATTCGGGCTGCAGCCTGACTCCGATACCGATCAGGCGCCTATCCTTGAAGCGGCGCTGCGCGAGGCGGCACGCGGCGGCGCCGGCATTCACCTTCCGGCCGGTCGCTATCGCATCGCGCAATTGCGCCTCCCCGAGGGCGCCGTCCTGACGGCGGGGCCGGAGGCCGTGCTGGTTCAAGCCGCCGACGCGCCGATCCTGCAGGGGCGGGACCTGCGCCGCCTGCGGCTCGCCGGATTCGGCATCGCGGGGGCAAACGGATACTCCGCGCCGCTGGTGCAACTGGAACAGGTCGCCGATTGTCGGCTGTCGGAGATCATTGCCGACACCGCAGCCGGAACCGCCTTTGACCTGCGCGGCTGCGGCGGTCTCGTCGCCCAATGCGCCGTCAGCCGGGCGCGCACCGCGATCTTCGCCAACGATTCCAGCGGTCTCGCCATCACCGGCAACGTGATCCGCGATTGCACCGATAACGGGATCCTGGTCTGGCGCTCGGAGAAGGGTGACGACGGCACCCGCATCCACGGCAACCGGATCGAGCGGATCGGCGCCGCGAGCGGCGGGTCGGGCGAATACGGCAACGGCGTCAACGTCTTCCGCGCCGGGGGGGTGATCGTCTCCGACAACGTGATCCGCGATTGCGCCTTCACCGCCGTGCGCAACAATGGCGGCGACCGGGTGCAGATCATCGGCAACAATTGCGCGAATTTCGGCGAAGTCGGCCTGTTCACGGAATTCGTCTTCGAAGGCTGCATCATCGCCAACAACATCGTCGAGAGCGCGGCCAACGGGATCGTCTCGACGAATTTCAACGAGACCGGGCGTCTTGCCGTGATTTCAGGCAATATCGTGCGCGGCAGTTTCCGCCGTCCCGACCCGCTGACCGGGGAGATCCTCTACGGCAACGGCATCTATGCCGAGGCGGACGCGGCGATCACGGGCAATGTGGTGGAGGATGTCGAAGTCGCCGGAATCGGGCTGGGCTACGGGCCCTACCTTCGCGATGTCAGCGCCTCCAACAACGTGCTGCGCGAATGCCGCTACGGTTTTGCGGTCTCGGTCGTCGACGGGGTCGGGCATGTCCAGATCACGGGCAACATGATTTCGCGCGCGCGCGAAGCGGCCGTCATCGGTCTGCGCTGGACCGACGCCGCAACCGGCGACCTCCTCTCCGGGTCGGAACCGGTGCCGGAGCATATTCGGCTGGCGGGCAATCAGGCCCATTGATGCGCAGCGCCGCATCTGCGCGTGCAGATCGGGCCTAGCGGCACGAGCCTTGCATTCTCACGTTGCGATGCAGCATATAGAGCATCGCATGAGGAGCGCGTGATGAAGATGCAGGCATTGCCGGCGGATAATACGGAAAGCCGCACGCAGGAGCGTCATCGCCTCCATGAGGATGCGATCGCGCTGGTGATCGGGACGATGCTGGTCGCGCTCGGCATCACTTTCTATGCGCAGGCCGGAATCCTGACGAGCGGGCTAGCGGGACTGTCGCTTCTGCTCGATTATGCAAGCGGTTACGGCTTTCCGCTGATCTTTTTTGCGATCAACGTGCCGTTCTTCCTGCTGGCGCTGCGCCGGCTCGGACTCGCGGCGACCTTGCGCACGATCCTGGCGATCGGGCTCGTTTCCGTCTTCGCCCGCTATACGCCGGAATGGGTGCGCGTCGATGCGATCAATCCGCTCTACGCGGCCCTGTTCGGCGGTGCTGTGATCGGGGTCGGGCTGCTCGTCCTGTTTCGCCACCGCACCGGGCTCGGGGGGATCAACCTCGTCGCAATCGACCTGCAGGAACGCTTCGGCCTGCGCGCCGGCTATGTGCTGCTCGCCGTCGATCTCATCATCCTGGCCGCCGCCGCCGCTTTCCTGCCCGTCGAAAAGCTCGCACTCTCGGTGCTCGGCGCCGGCGTGCTCAACATGATCCTCGCGCTCAACCACCGCCCCGAGCGCTATCGCGGGCGGAGCTGATCGCGGCGAAGACCCGGTCCGGCGTCGCCGGAATGTCGAGATGGGTAATGCCGTAGGCGCGATGCAGGGCGTCGACCACGGCGTTCATCGCCGCCGGCGTGCCGCCGATCGTGCCGGCCTCGCCGGCCCCCTTCATGCCCAGCGCATTGGTGGTGCAGGGCACGTTGCGGGTCTCGAAATGGAAATTCGGCAAATCCGCAGCGCGCGGCAGGCGGTAATCCATCATCGAGGCGGTGACGAGCTGGCCGCTCTCGTCGAAGACGGTGCGCTCGTGCAGCGCCTGACCGATTCCCTGGGCGAGCCCGCCATGCACCTGACCGGCGAGCAGGAGCGGGTTCATGGTCATGCCGAAATCGTCGATGACGGTGTAGCGCATGATTTCCGTCTGGCCGGTATCGGGGTCGATCTCGACCTCGCAGACATGCGTGCCGTTGGGATAGGTCGCCTCCGGCGGCTTCCATTTGAACCGTGTCGCGAGGCTTTCGCCACTGCCGGCGGCGCGCGCGGCGATCTCGGCAAAGCTCACCGCCTTGTCGGTGCCGGCGACGCGCACCGCTCCGTCACTGATCTCGAGATCGGTCTCGCCGGCTTCGAGCATCTGCGCGCCCTGTTCGATCAGCTTCTGCGCGAGCTCGCGCGAGGCGCCGTCCACCGCCGCGCCGCCGACGGGAACCGAGCGCGAGCCGCCGGTGCCGCCGCCGGTCTCGATCAGGGCGGTATCACCCTGGATCACGGTGATCCTGTCGAGCGGCAGGTCGAGATGCTGCGAGACGAGCTGAGCATAGGCCGTCATGTGGCCCTGGCCGTTCGATTGCGTGCCGATCAGGACCTGCACGCTGCCGTCTTCGCCCATGCTGATATCGGCACGTTCGGGGCTACCCCCTGCACAGGCCTCGATATAGGAGGCCATGCCGATGCCGCGTGCCTTGCCGGCTTTCTTCGAGGCGCGCAGACGCTCCTTGAAGCCGTCCCACTCGGCCACTTCCATGGCCCGGCGCATGGCCGCTTCGAATTCGCCGGAATCGTAGATTCGCCCGGTCTGGGTCGTATGCGGCATGGCCTCGGGCTTGATGAAATTGAGCGCACGCACGGCATCGGGGCTCTTGCCGATCTCGCGCGCGACATGCTCCACGAGCCGCTCAATGACGTAGGCGGCTTCCGGGCGGCCCGCGCCGCGATAGGCGTCGATCGGGGGCGAATTGGTATAGTAAGCGCGTACCCGCGCATGCACGGCGGGGATGTCGTAGCAGCCCGGCGACATCCGCGCTCCGCCCCAGGGGATGAACGGGGCAAATTGCGAGAGATAGGCGCCGAGATTGGCGGCGATGTCGATTTTCAGCCCGAGAAAACGACCGCGCCGGTCGAGCGCGACTTCCGCGCGCGTGATGTTGTCGCGACCCTGCGCATCGCCCAGAAAATGCTCGCCGCGTTCGCCGATCCAGGCGACGGGACGTCCGGTGACGCGCGCCGCAACGGCGCAGAGCGGGTATTCGCGATAGACGAAGATCTTGGTGCCGAAGCCGCCGCCGACATCCGGCGTGATCACCCGCAGCTTCGCGCGGTCCACCTTGAGGATGTCATCGGCGATGGTGTCGCGGATATCGTGCACGCCCTGGCTGCCGACGGTCATCGTCCAGCTCTCGTCATCGGGGTGGTATTCCGCGAAACAGGCCCGCAACTCCATGAAATTGGCGATCAGGCGGTTGTTGACGAGCTCCAGCGCGACGGTGCGATGTGCCTTGGCGAAGGCCTTCTCGGTTTTCTTCGCATCACCGTGATCGGAATCGAAGGCGAGATTGGTGCCCAGTTCCGGCCAGACCAGCGGCGCGCCATCAGTGCGGGCGGCTTCGATTCCGACGACGGGATCGGCGGTTTCGTAATCCACCATGACGGCTTCTGCCGCGTCGCGGGCCTGCTCGGCGGTTTCCGCCACGACGAAGGCGAGCGCGTCGCCGACATGGCGCGCGACCTCACGCGCGAGAACCGGATGTGGCGGAACGGCCATCTTCGAGCCGTCGGTATTCTTCACGGCGCCGGGGCAGGGGAGATCGCCCAGATCGGCAACGTCGTCATAAGTCAGGATCGCCGCGACACCCGGCATGGCGCGGGCCTCGTCCAGACCGGAGAGCGTGAAGCGGGCATGGGCATGGCTGGAGCGCAGCACATGCGCCATCAACGCGCCCTCAGGGATCATGTCGCCGGTATAGCGTCCCATTCCGGTGAGGAAGCGCTGGTCTTCCACCCGTTTCGGCGCCTGGCCGATGCCGAACTTGCGTTGTGACGATGCAATTGCATCCATATCAGCGACTCCTTGTGGCCTCACCGAGAAGGTTGCGCGTCCCACTCGATCCGTCAACGTCCCGATCCCTTATTGGGCAGGGCATTCATGAAAAGAAAAGGATCGTCTTGTATGGTTGTGTCGGATTTTGACGGTGGGTACTGCGTTGGATATATCGGTCCGTCAGCGGCTGGCGCGTTTCAGGCGCGATTTCATGACTCTGGATTGGGTCGGGCGGAGCCGTGAAGGCGGCGGGCCGGTTGCGCGAGACGGCATCCTCGAAGACACGATCGCCGCGTATGGCGCCATCGGCCATGGCGGTGGCGTCGAATGGCATGAGGTTGGCGCTGGTTTCCGGGTTGAGGAACCCGCTGCGGGCGAGAATCTGGCGCCGGCACCGGAAGCCATTGCGGCAATCGATCGCCTTGCCGAGAGTGTGGGCGCCGAGGCCGCCGCTCTGGGCGAGATCGCGACCCGAGCCGACCGCGACGGGCGTGGTATCGCCATGGCGCAGGTGCGCGCCGCAAGCCGGGCTCTGTCGCTCCTCGCCGGACCGCAGCCGGATACGGGCGCGTCGTATGACGAGGATGCGACCGGTCGCGGCGAGGATTTCGACCCGGCAGTCTGGCGCGCAGTCTTCTCGCAATTGCAGGATATTATCGGTGCGATCGGTGACAGCGCCCTCGAAAGCGGCCTCTGCGCCGTACGGGCCTCCTCCGCGACGCGCGGGTTTTTTGATTTTGCGCGCGAGGTCGATGAACTCGAACGCGCCTTGCGGGCCGGCTGGCCCGAAATCAGGCGACTCGCCGGGACCATCGAGGAGCATGGAACGCAAGCGGCCGCTCTCGCGGCGGAGCTGCGCATGACGCGGCGTGCGCTCGATGCGGCAGTGGCCGAGTTCGCCAGTGATACGCTGCCGCCTGCAGAGATCGAGCCGCTGATCAGGCACCGCCTCGCGCGGATCGGCACTGCTGCTGCGCAGGCAACGGGGATGGCGCGGCGCATTGCCGAGGAAGCCCGCGCCTGCCGCGAACTGATCGAAACACTGGTCGAGCAGTTCATGGTGATGGTCCGCGAAACGCCGCTCGGAGATCGCCGTGCCGCGCCGCGCCTCGCGTTTTTCTCTCATTGCACCCTCGCCACCGCAACCCGGCAATACGCGGCGCGCACCATCGATATTTCGATGACTGGCGCGCTCGTCACCCTCGACGTCACCGATGGTTTCCGTCGGGGCCAGCCGATTCGCCTGTTGTTGCCCGAAGCGCCGCCGCTGATGGGAACGGTCGCCGGTATCAGCCAATACGGGCTGCATGTCGCTTTCGATATCGGGCATACGGTGAATGCCCCGGCGCGCGCCCCGCTGCGGCGGATGCTGAACGCCGTGCAACATCACGATGACGGTCTCGTCGCGCGGGTGCACGCCTTCGCGCGCGAGGTTCGCACCACGTTGGAGCGCGCCGTGGCCGAGGGAAGCTGCTCCCAGGCGGATCTGATCGCACCGCAGCTCGTCGCCCCGCGCGAGAGTGGCGCCACCAGCTATGGCCATCCCTGCGCGGACCTCTTTGCATATCATCTCGACGCATTCATCGCCGGTTTGGTGCAACGCTATCCGGACATCGTTCATGCTGCCGCGATGGATCGCTCGGGATACGTGGCAGCGGGCGCCGGTGCGCGCTCTGCCGATGGTGAAACACCGCCATGGCAACCGGCCCAGCTGCGCCAGGACCAGGAATCGCGTCGCCATGCCCGGAATCTGCGCCCCTCGGTCGCGCATAATCTGCGTGATGGCGCCGGCCTCGTGCGGGTGATTTCGGTGCCGATCTTCATCGGGGGGCGCCATTGGGGTTGCGCCGAGATCGGCTTTCGCCTTCCCGAGATGGGGGAGGGGGGGGATCCAGCGGAAAACGGCGTACTGTTTGAGCAGGATCAAGGCGGGACCGACACGCCCGTATGATTCTGGGGGCATGAACACGCTCCCCCGCACCACCATTCCCATGGCATACGCGCTGGAAACCGTCCCGCGCTATACCAGCTACCCGACCGCCGCCCAGTTCGAACCGGGCATCGACGAGGACGTCTGTCGCGGCTGGCTCGGCGCGCTCGACCCCGTCGCGCCGATATCGTTCTACGTGCACGTGCCCTATTGCCGCGCCCTGTGCTGGTATTGCGGGTGCCATACGAGCGTGCTCAACGACGATGCCCGCATTGCCCGTTATGCGCGCCGGTTGATCCGGGAGGCCGAGATGCTCGCCGAGGCCGTGCCGCAGGCGGGGCCAGTCGCGCATCTGCATTTCGGTGGCGGCACGCCGACCATCCTCGCCCCGGACGACTTCGCCGCCGTGATCGCGCGGATCCGGGAGCTCTTCCCCTTCGCGCCCGATGCCGAAATCGCGGTGGAGATCGATCCGCGTACGCTCGAGCCGGCCATGGCGCAGGCGCTGGCAAAGGCGGGCGTGAACCGCGTCAGTCTCGGGATCCAGGATATGGATCCGCAGGTGCAGAAACTCGTCAACCGCGTGCAGCCGCTGGAAGACGTGGTGCGGACGATGGATCTGTTGCGCTCGGTCGGCATCACGCGGGTGAACGCGGATTTCATCTATGGGTTACCGAAGCAGAGTGTTGCCCATGTGCGCGATTCCATCCGCACCATGCTCGATCTCGGCATCGAACGTGCCGCCGTGTTCGGCTACGCCCATGTACCCTGGTTCAAGAAGCACCAGAACGCCATCGATGCCGATCTCCTGCCCGGTGCCGGCGAGCGGCTGGAGCAGGCCCGCGCGGCCGAGACGGCCTTCGCCGAGGCGGGCTGGGAGCCGATCGGCTTCGATCACTACGCCCATCCCGACGATCCGATGGCGCGCGCCGCCCGGGCGGGGACGCTGCGACGGAACTTTCAGGGCTACACCACCGACGAGGCGGATACGCTGATCGGCATCGGCGCCTCCTCGATCGGCGCGCTGCCGCAGGGCTATGTACAGAACGAGCCGCATCTCGGCAAATGGGCGCAGGCGATCGATGCCGGGCATCTGCCGGTGGTGCGCGGCGTGCGCGTCAGCGCCGATGACCGCCTGCGTCGCGATGTGATCATGGAGTTGATGGCCGCGCTTTGCGTCGATCTCGAAGCGATTGCGCGCCGGCATGGCACAGAGGTAGCCGTTTTCGATGATGGGCTCATGGCGCTCGAACCGCTCGTCGCCAACGGGCTGTGTCGTGTCGATGGGTATCGTGTGAGCGTTACGCCGCAGGCGCGCTTCTTCGTGCGCAACGTTGCCGCGCGTCTCGATCCCTCATGGCAGCCGAGCCCCGGGCGGCATTCACTGGCTATATGAGCGGGCCCGCGATCAGCCCGGGCGGGAACCGTAAAGCCTGACAGCCGTTGCATCTGGGGAAGCGCAGCTCCGCCGGCATATGGATGCCGCCATCAGGCATGCGCCCATACGGCGAGGAACCGCAAAATGGACCAGCAATCGCCGCGACGCAGCGGTGAAGCGACCGATGACCGTCTGTTCTTCAGGCGCGCGCTGATGGTCGTCGGCGTGGTTGCGCTGGCCTATTTCTTCTGGCTCCTGGCCGGTACGGTCCTCCTGATCTTCGCAGCCATCCTGATCGCCGTGATCCTGCGCGCCTTTGCGAATGCCCTCGAGACACGTGCACATGTGCCGAGGGGCGTTTCCTTCTATCTCGCGCTGTTCCTCTCCGTGACCGCGATCGGCGGGTTCGGCTATTTCTTCGGCGGCCAGATCCAGATGCAGCTCGGTGAGGTGCTCTCGCGCCTGCCCAATCAGCTCGAAACCCTCGCCAAGCAGATCGGCATCCGGGATCCGCTGGCGGTGATCGAAAAACAGCTCGAGGACGGTTTCGGCACGAATATTTTCGGCCAGGCTGCCGGGTTCGGCTATTCGCTGGTGGGAGGGCTCGTCGACGCCCTCATCGTGATCGTGGCTGCGATCTATCTCGCATACGACCCCAAGCTCTATCGCAAGGTCATCGTCAGCGTGTTTCCGCGCGAGCAACGCGGCACCGTGGACCGTTCCATGCTGGAGACGGGGGCCGCGCTCAAGATGTGGTTTCTCGGCCAGATGGTGAGCATGGTCTTCGTCGGGGTCCTGTCCGGTGTGGGCTACTGGCTGGTCGGCTTGCCGACGCCGGCGGCACTGGGGCTGATCGCCGGGATCACGAATTTCATCCCCTTCGTCGGGCCGATCCTGGGAGCGATCCCGGCACTGATCTTCGGCTTCAACATCTCGCCGGAAGTGATGTTCTACACCTTCACCGTGGCCCTGGTTGTGCAGCAGACGGAGGGCAACATCCTGGTGCCGCTTATCCAGAAGCGCGCCGTTGCGATGCCGCCTGCGGTGGCGCTGTTCGCGATCATCATATTCGGCGTATTGTTCGGCTTCCTCGGCATCCTGCTCGCCGTGCCGCTCGCGGTGGCGGTGATGGTGATGGTGCGCAAGATCTGGATCGAGGGCGTGCTGGAAAGCGGGCCCGCCGCCGAAGGCCTGGGGCCGGCGCGAAGGGCCGACGAGGAGCTCATCGAGCGCGATGGCGGACAATCGTGAGGACGCGGTCAGGTTTCGTCCGGCACATCCTCTTCAGGCCAGTCCACGATCCGCGCCATCAATCCATCCATGTCGTTTTCGGCCATCAGCACGAGCGAAAACCCGCCCTGCAGCGCCTCGACGCGATCGCGTACGCTCGCACCGGAGCGGTGGACGCTGTCCGGATCGCCGGTGATCAGCGGGTGCCAGTCGGGGAGGCCGCGCCCCTCCGAGAGACGGCGATAGGCGCATGACGGCGGCAGCCAGTCGATCCGCTGGACCGATTCGGGGGTCAGCTGCAGGCAATCGGGCACTTCGCGCAGGCGCTCTTCGTAGGCGCGGCAGCGGCAGCTTCCCTCGTCGAACATGTGGCAGGCGAGATCGGTATAGACGACCCGCTGCGTATCCTCGTCCTCGAGCTTGACGAGACAGCAGCGACCGCAGCCGTCGCACAGGCTCTCCCATTCCTCGGCGCTCATTTCGCCGAGTTTCTTGACTTCCCAGAAAGGGCGTTGCGCCATGACGTGTCGATCCCGGTATTGCTGCGGCATGGATAGGCTATCGATGCGATCGACGCAACGATGCAGATCCGGGGCGCCACGGTGGCTGTATTTACTATCATTTACATTTATAAAACTTTTCGAGTTAACCATGATTGTTGCATCAAATTTTGCAATCATTTGCGAAAAAATGCGTGGAATCCGGGGTTTCGCGCGTTGGCGGGCTAGGCGTGCGTTAATATTCCTTTAATATTCCGGATGCGGTGATTGAGCGCGGCGAGTGAGCCTGCGCTTGCGTTGAGGATGGGTTCGTTGCGTCTGGCCCCGGAAACAAGTCTTTGGACTCGCGTCAAGCGCTGGGCGGCGGATTTCGACGCCTGGCTGAGCGCTTCCGCGTTCGAGGGGCAGGGCGATCTCAAGCGCTTCTGGCGCGGCTACAATCGCGTCATGCGAATCTTCCGCTTCCGTGGCATTCGGCGCGCCTTGTTCGATCTGTCCAGCGAGGCGGCCAATCTCGGTGTGGCCGGCGGCGTCGTGCTGGTGATGCTCGCCATTCCGGCATTCTATGAAACCCATGTCGATTGGCGCCGCACGCAGGATTTCGCCGTCACCTTCCTCGATCGCCAGGGCCAGGAAGTCGGCCGGCGCGGCATCCGGCACGACGATTCGGTGCGGCTCGAGGATTTCCCCGATGAGCTGATCAAGGCGGCGCTCGCCACGGAAGATCGCCGCTTCTTCTCGCATTGGGGCATCGATCCGATCGGGACCGTGCGCGCGCTCGTGGTCAATGCGCGCGCGGATGCAGTGGTCCAGGGCGGCTCCACGATCACGCAGCAGCTGGCGAAGAACCTGTTCTTGAGCAACGAGCGCTCGATGGACCGCAAGGTCCGCGAGGCCTTCCTGGCGCTGTGGCTGGAGGTTCAGCTCGACAAGGAGGAGATCCTCAAGCTCTATCTCGACCGCGCCTATATGGGCGGCGGCAATTTCGGCGTCGCCGCCGCTGCCGATTTCTATTTCGGCAAGTCGGTGAAGGATCTCACGCTGGCGGAATCGGCGATGCTGGCCGGCCTGTTCAAGGCGCCTTCGCGCTTTTCGCCCCACATCAACCTGCCTGCGGCGCGCGCGCGCGCCAACGAGGTCCTGACCAATCTCGTCAATGCCGGTTTCATGAGCGAGGGGCAGGTCCAGGTCGCGCGTCGCAACCCCGCGACGGCGATCGATCGGGGACGCGACACTGCTGCGGATTATTATTTCGACTGGGCCTTCGAGCAGGTCCGGGCGATGGCGCGGGAGGGGCACTTCGGCAATGAGCGCGTGCTCTTCGTGAAAACGCCGCTCGATCTTGAATTGCAGGCGCATGCCGATCAGGCGGTCGAGACGATTCTGCGCCAGCATGGCGAGACCTATGACGTGCGTGACGCGGCGGCGGTCGTGATGGATCCCGACGGTGCGGTACGCGCCATCGTCGGCGGGCGCGATTACGGCCAGAGCCAGTTCAACCGTGCGACCTCGGCCCTGCGCCAGCCCGGCTCGGCCTTCAAGCCCTTCGTCTATGCGACGGCCTTGTCGCATCTGCCCTATCGTCCCGACAGTGTGGTGCGCGATGCGCCGATTTGTATCGGCAACTGGTGTCCCAACAACTATAACCGTTCATTCGCCGGTGCGATGACGCTGACAGCGGCACTGGCGCGTTCGATCAACACGATCCCCGTGCGACTGACGCACGAACTCGGCAACAACAATTCCCGCGAGGGCAGGGCGCGGGTCATCGAGACCACCCGCCGCATGGGTGTGCGCACGCCGATGCAGGACACCACCTCCCTGCCGATCGGGGCGTCCGAGATGACCGTCATGGACATGACGGCCGGTTACGCAGTTTTCGCCAATGGCGGCAATCGGGTCGATCCCTATGTTGCGCTTGAAGTCTGGAATGCCTTTGGCGAGCCGCTCTATTCGCGCCGTCGCGATCACGAGCCCGAGCGCGTGCTCGCAACCAGCGTCGTGGCGGATATGAACCGCATGCTGGCAACCGTGCCGACATCCGGGACCGGGCGCCGCGCAGCGCTGGATGGGGTGGTCTCCGCCGGCAAGACGGGGACGACGAATGCCTATCGTGACGCCTGGTACGGCGGCTATACCGGCAATTTCGTCTCCGCGATCTGGTTCGGCAACGACAATTATCAACCGACACGGCGAATGACCGGCGGCTCGTTGCCCGCCATGGCATGGCGCGAAATCATGAGTTTCGCCCATCAGGATGTCGAGATCGCCGCGATTCCGGGGCTGGAGGATGCCGATGGTCCACTGGTTGCCGAAGCGCCCGCCGGCGAAGTGCGCGAGCGCGCCCGCAGCGGTGCCATGTCGCGACGCTCCTTCGAGGTGATCGGCGGGATCAACCAGATGTTCGAAAGCGCCGCACGACCAAGCACGTCATTCTCGCCGCCGCGGCAGAGCGGCGCGGCGGTGCGCCCGCTCCATGCCAGCCGCGGTGGTGGTTTCGAGGTTGTGAGCGGTCGCTGAACGGTCATGCGGTCCTTGTGAAACCGCCCGAGACTGTGACCGCGGCAGGTGCGCAGGCGGCCCTCAGTGCCAGGCGGCCCTCAATTCAAGCGCCCCTCAGTTCCAGGCGCCTGCCGGTTGCTTGTGCTGCAACTCTTCCAGCCGCTCCTGCGGATCGTCGGAATGCTCTGCGAGGAACTTTTCCGCTTCCAGGGCAGCCATGCAGCCCATGCCCGCAGCGGTAACGGCCTGACGATAGATGTCGTCGGTCACGTCGCCGGCTGCGAAGACGCCGGGAATATCGGTCGCGGTCTTGCCGGGATGGGTGACGAGGTAGTTGCCGGCCTTCATCGGCAGCTGGCCCTCGAACAGCTCGGTGGCGGGCTTGTGGCCGATGGCGATGAACACGCCGTCGATCGGCAAATCTGAGATATCGCCGGTCACGGTATCCTTCAGGCGCAGATGCGTCACGCCGGGCGGCATGCCGCCGCCGCAGATCTCCTCGACCGCCGCATTCCAGCGGATTTCGATCTTCGGATTGCGCAGCAGGCGATCCTGCAGGATGCGCTCGGCGCGCAGGCTGTCACGGCGGTGAATCAGGGTCACCTTCTCGGCGAGATTGGCCAGATACAGCGCTTCCTCGACCGCCGTGTTCCCGCCGCCGACCACGGCGACATGCTTGTTGCGAAAGAAGAAGCCGTCGCAGGTAGCGCAGGCGGAGACACCCATCCCGGAAAACTTCTGCTCGGATTCGAGCCCGAGCCACTTCGCCTGCGCGCCCGTGGCGATGATCAGGCTGTCGCAGGAATAGGTCTCGCCGCCGTCACCGGTGAGCTGGAAGGGACGCCTGGAGAGATCGACGGCGCTGATATGGTCGGAGACGAAGCGCGTGCCGACATGCTCGGCCTGCGCACGCATCTGCTCCATCAGCCATGGGCCCTGGATGACGTCGGCAAAGCCGGGATAATTCTCGACATCCGTGGTGATGGTGAGCTGGCCGCCGGGCTGGATGCCGGAAATCAGGATGGGCTCGAGCATCGCGCGCGCGGCATAGATCGCTGCGGAATAGCCGGCAGGACCAGAACCGATAATGATGACCTTCGCGTGGTGATGCGCCATGGCAGATCTCCCTTTGCGCTGTTTTTGGATAGCCCGGCGCGTGCTGTCAATCGCCCCGCACAGCACCTGTGGCGTTGCGCACAGGCGCAATCACCCGATCGCGGTCATATGCCGCTCCAGCATGGCCGCGACGCGACGCGCGGCCAGCGCCCCTGCATCGGGTGGCGGCTTCGTCTCGGGCCGGCTGTCCCCGATCGCGGCAGGGTCCGTCGGAAGATATGCATAGCCTTGCTCTGCAAGCCGTTGCGCGAAGGCGCGGTGGCGCGGCCCCAGCCCCGCGAAGCTGAAGAGGTCGACCGATTTGCCGGTCGCCAGCGCCTCCGAGGCCATCGACGTCGAATCGGCGGTCACAAGAATGCGATCGGCGAGGGCGAGCATGCCGAAATAGGGGTTGTCGCCTGCGCCGTCCCACAGCCAGAGCTGAGGATCGTCGTGAAAGCGCGCCGCAACCGCTTCGGTCAGCGCCGTTTCCGTGCGGCGTGAAGGCGTGATCATCACCGAGTATCCCTGCGCGCGATACGCAGCGAGGCTCGCGATGAAGCGCGCGATATCCGGCGCGGAGAAGCCCCCGTGCCGCGTTCGCCCGCCGAGCAGTACCGCCAGGCGCGGCTGGCTCAGGGATGCGAGGCGGTCGGCAAAGTGCGCTCTCGCTTCGGCGAGCTTCTCCGGTGTGACCCGGTGGATCGTCGTCTCGGTGAGCATGACATTGCTGCCGCTGATCCCGTCATGCGGATGGGCGATCACCAGATCGAACCTGTCCGGCGGGGTGCGCGGATTCTGCAGATGCACGGTCAGCGTCCGACCTCCGGATACGCGCCGAATCGCGATGGATGCGGCAGTGGATCGGCGCCCGCATGAGACGATGAGATCCGGCCATGGCGGCGATAGTGCATCGCCGTCTGCGGCGAGACCGCGCAGGGGAAACGGGCAGAGATGACCCGGCAGCCAGCGCCATGGAGCGCGTAGCCGGATACGCTTCTCGGCGAATGCGAAGCCCAGCCGTTCGCACAGGCCGAGCACCTGGCTGCGCATTCCCGCTTCACCCGTCGTCAAGGCCCAGATCGTCGGAACGCGCACGTCCAAAACTCCCACGCGCAATTTCATTGCGCGGCTTGTGTGCATGCGCTAACGCCATTATGTAAATGCGTCCTCGCAGGGGGGCGTTATAGACGACGGAGTTTCCATGCGCGACCGCCTCGATGCGATCGATCTCAAGATTCTGGCCGAATTGCAGAACGACGGCAGCATCACCAATGTGGAGCTGGCACGGCGTGTCGGGCTGTCTGCTCCGCCGTGCCTGCGGCGGGTGCGAGCCCTGGAAGAGGCCGGCATCATCAAGGGCTACCGCACCCTGCTCGACCCGCAACTGCTCGGCTACGAGGTGATCTGCTTCGCCATGGTCCAGCTCGCCAGCCAGAAGCAATCAGACCTTGCCGCTTTCCAGGAGCAAATCGCCGACTGGCCGACGGTCCGCGAGTGCTGGACCCTGTCGGGTGAGGTGGATTTCATCCTGAAATGCGTCGCTACCAACATGACGGCATTCCAGAATTTCGTCGGCGACCTGACCAGCCTGCCCAACGTTCGCAACGTGCGCACTGCGCTCAGCCTCGACAAGGTCAAGGACGAGCCCTTGGTCCCGCTCGAGCTGGAGAGCTGAGCGCGCAATGCGCGGCGCCGGCGGTTCAGTACCGGCGCGCCACCCAGCCCGCGAAGACTTCCGTCAGCGCGCGTGCCCGGATCTGCTCCCGCTCCGGTGAAGGACGGTGCGAACCGGTTGTTGCAGGATTGTTTGCGCGCAGACGATAGCTATCGATTACCCGCCCGTCGCGCCCGACGAGTCGCGCTTCGCCGCCCAGATCATCGAGCGGGGGTTGAAGCGACATGCCGAACGAACCGCCGCTATTGTTATCGAGTGAGGTGCTGGAATTCAGAAAGAAGCTGTTCAGCGTCACCTGAAGGCGTGGCGCGTCCGCGGCAATCGCATAGCGCGACTGCAGTTCCGCGCGCAGTGAATCATGCAGCAGATCGGCGAATACACCCACGCCGCGCGCCCGCAGCGGACCGACATCGATTTCAATCGCGCTGACCGTATTGCGCTGCTGTGCCGATGCCTGATCCGGGATCAGGAGGGCGAAGCTCGCCATGAATGCGGCAAGCATGGCGATCATGGCGCCCGTGTGTCGCATTCTCCCAGCATTACCGGATCGGGGATGATCAGCGCATCGTCCGAACATGGTACGTCTCCTCAACACCCGTCGCCCCTCGCCATATATATGGCGTTTCGTGCAGATCAGTAGGGGCGTGAACGCGTCGGATACGGAGGGATGGCGTGGAGGCTACCTCCCCCCAGGGAGGGGAGGTCAGTTTGCGCCCTTCATGAACTGCGCTTCGGCAGCCTCGCCGCTCAGCGGAACTCGACGCTGACCACCTCGTACGACTTGCCACCCCCGGGCGTTACAACCTCGACGGTATCGCCGATCGACTTGCCGATCAGCGCCTTGCCGATGGGTGAGCCGATGGAGACGCGACCGGAATGAACGTCGGCCTCGGGCTCGCCGACGATCTGGTATTCCTTTTCTTCCTCGGTATCCTCGTCGATGAGTTTCACCGTGGCACCGAAAACGATCCGCTCCCCCGAGAGCTTGGCAACGTCGATGACCTCCGCGCGTGCGATCAGGCTCTCGAGCTCCATGATGCGCCCCTCGTTGTGGGACTGCGCCTCCTTGGCGGCATGATACTCGGCGTTTTCGGAGAGGTCGCCGTGCGAACGCGCTTCGGCGATCGCTTCGACGATGCGCTGGCGCTCGACCTGCTGGCGATGCTTCAGCTCCTCTTCCAGCTTCTGGAAACCGGGGGCCGTGATCGGAACCTTATCCATTTTGATCTCTTCAACGCCGAATTGAAGCGCGGAGCATCCTTGCGGACGCTCCGCGCACCATCTGATTCATCTCTGAGCCTGCCGTGCGGCAAGCCCGCTCTTGCGGCTTCAGGCAAAATATTCCTGCAAGGACCGCACCTGCAATTCGCCGCCCATATAGGCCGTGATGCCTTCCACAGCAGCGATCGCACCTGCCAGAGTGGTGTAGTATGGCACCTTATGCAAGAGGGCAGCGCGGCGAAGCGAGCGGGAATCGGACAGCGAGCTTGCACCTTCGCTTGTGTTCAACACGAGATGCACATCGCCGTTCTTGATCGCATCGACGATATGCGGGCGCCCTTCGAGGACCTTGTTGATGCGTTGCGCAGAAACTCCCTCGGCTTCCAGGAAGCGCTGTGTGCCGTCCGTGGCCAGGATGGTGAAGCCGTGATCGGACAGGGCGCGTATCGCCGGGAGGATGCGCAGCTTGTCGGCATCTTTCACGGAAACAAACGCGACACCCGCGCGCGGCAGCGTCACGCCGGCGCCGAGCTGGCTCTTCAGGAAGGCGGTGCCGAAAGAGGCATCGAGGCCGATCACCTCGCCCGTGGAGCGCATTTCCGGCCCCAGCAGCACGTCGACGCCCGGGAAGCGTGCGAAGGGGAAAACGGCTTCCTTCACAGCGATATGGTCGAAGGACTTCTGCTTCAACGCGAAGCTCGCGAGCGTTTCACCCGCCATCACCCGGGCCGCAATCTTGGCAATCGGCTCGCCGATCACCTTGGCCACGAAAGGCACGGTCCGCGAGGCGCGCGGATTGACCTCCAGGACGTAGATGTCGTCGCCCTTGAGCGCGTATTGCACGTTCATCAGGCCGCCGACATCGAGGGCGATCGCCATGGCCTTGGTCTGGCGCTCGAGCTCCGCGCGGATCTCGGGTGACAGGGTATGCGCCGGCAGCGAACAGGCCGAATCGCCCGAATGGATGCCGGCTTCCTCGATATGCTCCATGATCCCGGCGATGAAGACGTCCTTGCCGTCGGCGAGGCAATCCACATCCACCTCGACGGCATCGGAGAGATAGCGATCGAAAAGCAGCGGATTCTTGCCGAGCACCGTGTTGATCTGGCCGGTCTTGTCGTTGGGATAGCGCGCCTTCACGTCCGAGGGGATGAGGCTCGGCAGGACGCCCAGCAGGTAATCCTCGAACTGACTCTCGTCATGAATGATCGCCATGGCCCGCCCGCCCAGCACGTAGGAGGGGCGCACGACCAGCGGCAGGCCGAGTTCGCCGGCGATGAGGCGCGCCTGTTCGACGGAATAGGCGATCCCGTTCTGCGGCTGCTTCAGGCCGAGCTTGTCGAGCAGGCGCTTGAAACGGTCGCGATCCTCGGCGAGATCGATTGCATCCGGCGAGGTGCCGAGGATCGGGACCTGCGCCTCTTCCAGCGCGCGGGCGAGCTTCAGCGGCGTCTGCCCGCCGAACTGGACGATGACGCCGTGCAACGTGCCCTTGGAACGCTCCGTATCGATGATCTCCAGCACGTCTTCCGCCGTCAGCGGCTCGAAATAGAGCCGGTCCGAGGTGTCGTAATCGGTCGACACGGTTTCGGGATTGCAGTTGATCATGATGGTCTCGAAGCCGGCATCACCCAGCGCGAAACAGGCATGGCAGCAGCAGTAATCGAACTCGATGCCCTGGCCGATGCGGTTGGGGCCGCCGCCGAGGATGATGACCTTCTTGCGATCACTCGGCAGCGCCTCGTCCGCAGGCGCGCCGGCGAAGAGGCTTTCATAGGTCGAATACATGTAGGCGGTGGGCGAGGCGAACTCCGCGGCGCAGGTATCGATGCGCTTGAAGACCGGGCGCACGCCCAGCGCCTGCCGGATCACCTTGACCTGGGCCTCGCTCTTGCCGGTGAGCACGCCGAGGCGATCATCGGAAAAGCCCATAGCCTTCAGGCGGCGGAACTGGCTGGCGTTTTCTGGCAGGCCGAAGCGGCGGACCTTTTCTTCCATGTCGACGATGGCGCGGATCTGCTCCAGGAACCAATGGTCGATCTTGCAGGAAGCATGGATCTCGTCATTCGAGGTGCCAAGCCGCATGGCCTGCGCCACCTTGAGCAGACGATCGGGTGTCGGACGCCCGAGCGCCGCCTTGATGGCGTTGCGGTCATCGCCCTTGCCGAGCCCCTCGATCTCGATCTCGTCGAGCCCGTTGAGGCCGGTTTCCAGGGAGCGCAGGGCCTTCTGCAGGCTCTCGGGGAAGGAACGGCCGATGGCCATGGCCTCGCCGACGGATTTCATCGAGGTCGTCAGCGTCGGCTCCGAGCCGGGGAATTTCTCGAAGGCGAAGCGGGGGATCTTGGTGACGACATAGTCGATCGTCGGCTCGAAGGAGGCCGGGGTCGCGCCGCCGGTAATGTCGTTGGCGATTTCGTCGAGCGTATAGCCCACGGCGAGCTTGGCCGCGACCTTGGCGATGGGAAAGCCCGTCGCCTTGGATGCCAGCGCCGAAGAGCGCGACACGCGCGGGTTCATCTCGATGACGACCATGCGGCCCGTCTCGGGATTGATGGCGAACTGAACGTTCGAGCCGCCGGTCTCCACCCCGATCTCGCGCAGAACCGCGATCGAGGCGTCACGCATGATCTGGTATTCCTTGTCCGTCAGCGTCAGCGCCGGTGCGACGGTGATGGAATCGCCGGTATGCACGCCCATCGGATCGATATTCTCGATGGAGCAGATGATGATGCAGTTATCCGCCTTGTCGCGGACGACCTCCATCTCATACTCCTTCCAGCCCAGCACGCTCTCTTCGATCAGCACCTCGCCGGTGGGGGAGGCGTCGAGGCCGCGCTCGACGATGTCGAGGAATTCCTCGCGGTTATAGGCGATGCCGCCGCCGGTTCCGCCCAGTGTGAAGGACGGGCGGATGATGGCGGGAAGGCCGATCTCGGCCAGCGCCATCAGCGCCTCGCCGAGTGCGTATTCCTGGCAGCGCTTGCGCCGCTCACTCGCACCCGTCGCCCATTTCGCCTCGAATTCCGTCTTCAGCTTGGCCTTTTCGGCGGCGTCGATCGCCATCTCGTCGATCAGCGCGAGCTCTTCCTGGTATTGCGCCTTGTGCTTGCGCTTGAGATCGGAGGCATTGGCCAGCCGCGAGGCGGGGGACTCCAGCCCGATCCGGGTCATGGCCTCGCGGAAGAGCTGGCGGTCTTCCGCCATGTCGATCGCCTCGGCCGTGGCGCCGATCATCTCGACACCGTATTTCTCGAGCACGCCCATCGCCTGCAGCGAGAGCGCGCAGTTGAGCGCCGTCTGGCCGCCCATGGTGGGCAGGATCGCGTCGGGGCGCTCCTTCTCGATGATCTTTGCCACGATCTCCGGGGTGATCGGCTCGACATAGGTCGCATCCGCCATCTCCGGATCCGTCATGATCGTGGCCGGGTTCGAGTTGACCAGGATGATTCGGTATCCCTCCTCCCGCAGCGCCTTGCAGGCCTGGGTGCCCGAGTAGTCGAATTCGCAGGCCTGGCCGATAATGATGGGGCCTGCGCCGACGATCAGGATGGAGGAGATATCCGTGCGTTTGGGCATGATCGATCCGTCAAGATGCGGGAGACGTTCGCATAAAAAAGAGGCCGCGCGTCTCGCGAAGACGCCGCCTCATGCTCCGTCGCCCGGCGAGCGTTGCACGCGGGTCACGATGGTGGAGGGCTATAGACGTAAATCTTCGGGAAGGGAAGGCATGCGTGTGGCTTTGCGCCTCATGATTCGCGATTTTATGCACATATTCCGCTGCAGCCTGTTGCGTTGCAGTGCGCTGCCTCTACTCTTTCGCTCATCGAATGGCAGTGCAACAATGCTGCAGGCGGATATGTCCCATCGGGCACGCTTGGGCATCATGGCGCTTCGGATGCAGGCTTCCTATGTGCCACAAGCGGGATACGCCGTGTAAAAAGGAGGGTGACGAGTATGGCCAATATACGCTGGACGGTGGTGACGGGTGCTTCGAGCGGGATCGGAGCCGAGATGGCCCGAGTCTTCTCGGGGATAGGGCATAACCTCGTCCTCGTCGCCCGCCGGCGTGATCGGCTCGAGAAACTCGCCGAGGAGCTGCGCAAGCGCGACGGTGGCATCATCGAGGTGGTCGAGGCGGATCTGGCTGACCCGAAGGCCCCGCAAGCGGTGTTCGACGCGGTCAGGGCTTTGGAGATTGAGGTCCATACCCTCGTCAACGATGCCGGTTTCGGCCTCGGTGGTGATTTCCTCGAACGCCCGATTTCCGAACACATGAACCTCGTAGACGTCAATATCGGCGCCGTGACGCGCCTGTGCCACCTGTTCCTGCCCGGTATGCTGGAGCGCAAGCAGGGCGGTATCATCAACGTCTCCTCCCTCGCAGCCTTCCTCGCCGGCCCGCATATGGCCACCTATTTCGCCAGCAAGGCCTATGTCCTGTCGCTGTCCGAGGCACTCTACGAGGAAGCGCGTCCGCATGGCGTCGTGGTAACCGCGCTGTGCCCGGGCGCGACGGATACCGAATTCGGCGAGCGTGCCGGCATTCTGAAGACGAAACTCTTCTCGGGCCGCAAGATGAGCGCCGAGACCGTCGCACGGATCGGCATCGAAGGATATCGCGCGGGGCACGCCATCGTGGTGCCGGGACCGATGAACCGGATCACCGCCCAGTTCAGCCGGCTCATGCCGCGCTTCACCTCCCGTCGGGTCGCTGCATCGCTCAATCGGAAACCCTGACGATCCTGCGCGCCGACGAGTGCGGTGAGGGCGGGTGCTTGCCTTTCGTGCCTTTGCATTTTGCACACGCGCATCACTCTTCGATGCGCGGCGTGCGGGCTTGTCGAGGCGCGCTCGGGCGTGCGACAAATCAAGTAAAGACGCGCCGCAGCAAGCCCGGTCTCATGGGATTTCGCAGGTTGCTGACGCGCCGGATCAGGGAGGGAGACCCTCGTGAGCAGCGACACGGGCGGGCAGGCACGGGATTTGATCGATGATACCATCATCGCGGTGGCGCCCAATGGCGGACGCCGCACGACGGCCGATCATCCCGCCTTGCCGGTTACAGTCGAGGATACGGCGCGCACTGCGGCGGAATGCTGCGAGATGGGTGCGGCCATGCTGCATGTTCATGTGCGTCGCCCCGATCAGCGCCACAGCCTCGATGTCGACCTCTATCGCGACGTGACTGCAGCCGTGCGCCGCGAGGCGGGCCCGGACATGGTCATCCAGGCGACGACGGAATCGGTGGGCCTGTATGGCCCCGACGAGCAGATGGCGATGGTGCGGGCGCTCAGGCCCGAGGCGATCTCGATGGCCCTGCGCGAACTCGCGCCGGACGAGGATCACAAGGCAAGGTTCTCGGAATTCACGGCATGGCTGCAACGCGAGAATATCGCCGGCCAGATCATCCTCTATGATCGCGATGATACCGCCCGTGCGCGTGCCTGGGCGCAGGAGGGCGTGTTCGACCCGGCGGCAATGTCGGTCATCTTCGTGACCGGCAAGTACACCCCGCCGACCACCGCCATGCCGATCGATCTCCTGCCGCTTTTCAATGATTGCGCAGACGTTTTCCGCGACTGGATGCTCTGCGCCTTCGGGCCCCGCGAGACAGGCTGCATGACGCTCGCAGCCCTGCTCGGCGGGCATTGCCGTGTCGGCTTCGAGAACAATCTCGCGCTTCCCGACGGCGAGCGTGCGCCGGATAACGCGGCCATCGTCGCAGCAACCGTCAACGCGCTCGACAGTGTCGGGCTCGCCGCGGCGACACCGGCGCAGCTCAGGGCCAGGTGGGGCCTGTAGGGCGTTCGTGCCGACCGTGCCGGCGCGCTCGGATTCGGCTCAACTCTCGAGCCATGCCGAGAGCGCGCGGTTGACGGCCTCCGGGCGCTCCATCGTCGACAGGTGTCCGCAATCGGGAATGATGCCGAGGGTCGCCTGCGGCATCGACTCCGCCATTTCCTGCGAGAGCGCCGGGGGTGTCAGGACGTCTTCGTCACCCACGATGACGAGGGCAGGGATCAGGATATCGGCAAGCCGCGAACGATGATCGCGGCGCCCCATGATGGCACGCTCCTGGCGGATGAAGGCATCGGGGCCGATATTGGCTGCCATCGCGGCGATCCGTGAGCGCAGGGGGGCATCCTGCCGGCGTTCTTCCGCAACGAATTTGTCCCACAGGGTCTCGCAGACCTCGTCGAAGCGCCCGGCTTCGGTCAGCGCGATCAGGTGTTGTCTGTTCTCGATGGCCTCAGGTGTATCGGCGCGGGCATTCGTGTCGAAAAGCGCTATCCGGGTGATCCGATCGGGCGCCATTGCCTGCGCTTCAAGGGCGATATAGCCGCCCATCGACAGGCCGATCAGGATGAGTTCGCCTTCGGGATTCTCTTCGAGGAGGCGCCTCGCCATGGCGTTGATCGTGTCATCTCGGGTTGTGTCCGCGACAACGACATGACGGCTCGCACGCAGCATTGCGATCTGATCGGCAAACAGATCGGCATCGCAAATCAGTCCGGGGATGAAAATTATCGTCGCCATGAGCGAGCCTTTCTCGTGCAAATGATTGACAAACAGGGCTTTCGCCATATGGTCCACGCGCACGACTCGTTCAGGCCCGGCCTGAAAACGAACAACGCGTCCCTCCGTCTTAGTCGTGCCGGATGGATGCGGCAATGCAGCCGAAGACGCTGCGGAACGGTTTCTACACTCCATGGTTTTTGACGAACTCGGTCTGAGCGACAAGGTTCTCCAGGCGGTAACCGCTTCGGGTTACACGCAGCCGACCCCGATTCAGGAACAGGCCATCCCGCATATTCTGGCGCGCCGAGACGTGCTGGGGATTGCCCAGACCGGCACCGGCAAGACGGCGGCGTTCACCCTGCCCATGCTGACGATGCTGGAGACTGGCCGCGCCCGCGCCCGCATGCCGCGCACGCTCATTCTCGAGCCGACGCGCGAACTCGCAGCGCAGGTTCAGGAGAATTTCGAGCGCTACGGCGTCAATCAGAAGCTCTCCGTCGCGCTTCTCATCGGCGGGGTCTCCTTCGGCGACCAGGATGTGAAGATTACACGCGGCGTCGACGTCCTGATCGCGACGCCCGGACGCCTGCTCGACCATTTCGAGCGCGGCAAGCTCCTGCTCACCGGCGTCGAACTGCTCGTCATCGACGAGGCGGATCGCATGCTCGACATGGGCTTCATCCCGGATATCGAGCGCATCGTGAAGCTGACGCCCTTCACGCGCCAGACCCTTTTCTTCTCGGCGACAATGCCGCCGGAGATTCAGCGCCTATCGGATGCCTTCCTGTCGAATCCGGTCCAGATCGAAGTATCGAAGCCGGCCTCTGCGGCAACGACGATCACCCAGCGCCTCGTGGCGACCCGCAATGAGCCGGCGACGAAGCGTGCCGCCTTGCGAGATCTGATCCGCGAAGCCGATACGATCGACAACGGCATCGTCTTCTGCAACCGCAAACGCGATGTCGCGACGCTGCACCGCTCCCTGCAGCGGCACAAGTTCAATGTCGTCGCCCTGCATGGCGATATGGATCAGCGCTCGCGCATGATCGCGCTGGACTCCTTCCGCAAAGGCGAAGCGACGCTTCTGGTGGCGAGTGACGTCGCCGCGCGCGGCCTCGATATTCCCGCCGTGAGCCATGTCTTCAACTACGACATCCCGCACCATGCCGAGGATTACGTCCACCGCATCGGGCGAACGGGCCGCGCGGGCCGCGCCGGTGCTGCCTTTACGCTGGTGACGCCGGGTGACGAGAAATCACTCGCGGCGATCGAGAAGCTCATCGGCGGGGCAGTGGTCTGGCATGGCGACGATCTGGCCACACTGAAATCGGGCGGCGGTAGTGCCGATACATCCGGTGGTCGCGAAAGCGGATCAGGGCGTGCCCGTCGCGGCGGCAAACGCAAGACGGAAGACGCAGCGCCTCGCAGCGCCCCGATTGCCGGATCGCAGGAGCCGTCGCGGGGACGTTCCGCAGGCCGCAGCAAAGCGCCTGAGGAAGCCCCGGTGGAGGCTATCGAATCCGCCGCCGAGCAGGATACGCAGCCCGTTGCCAAAGAGCCTGTAGCGAAGCAGCGCGACGAGCGTTCTTCGGGGCGTGACAAGCCGCGCAAATCCGGGCGCGGAAGGCGTGACGAGGAGGCGGATGCGTTGCCCGTAGCCGGTTTCGGCGATCACGTTCCCGCCTTCCTGCTTCGTCCCGCGCGACCAAAGTCGAAGAAATAAATCCAGAATTGTGCGTTGTTAAGGATTTATTGAAACGACTTCGGAGATATTGCTGAATGTGGCTGTTTCCCAGGCTCTTGCGCAGGGCCGGGAGGGGTGAGGGGGCAGAACGGTCGTGTCACGCAATCAAGCCGGATCAGATGTCGAGAGGACGTTCACGATTTCCCAGCGTGCGCTGGAATTGATGAAATCGTATGGTTCGTCAGCCTCGCCTCGCTCCTACGAAGTCTGGTACACTTACGTCGCTGGCCACAAACCTGCCCTCAATGATGCCGTGAAACGCATTGCGGCGGAAAACGGCAAGATCGACGAAGCCGATATCGACAACCTGCACTCTGAATACATCTCCTCTGCCCGTTTCACCGAAGAGGCCGAGAAAACCGGAGCCGTCGTGATTTCCGAGATCGACCAGGTCATGGAAATGCTCGATATGGCGCTGGGCTCCACCCAGAAATACGGCGAATCGCTCGATGCATTCGCGGCGGACCTCAATAGCGGAGTCGATCGCAGCCGTGTGCGCGAGATTGTCGCGTCGCTGGTTCTGGCGACCAAGGATGTCCGCTCGACCAACACGACGCTCGAGGCGCGCCTGCGCGAGACCCGTGGCGAGATCGACACCTTGCGCGAGACGCTCGAAGCGGTGCGCATGGAATCGCTGACCGATCCGTTGACCGGCATCGCCAATCGCAAGCATTTCGAGGAAATGCTTGTGAAGTCGCTGGATCAATCTCTCGTCGAACGCTCGCCGCTTGCGCTGATTGTCATCGATATCGACCACTTCAAGCGCTTCAACGACACTTACGGGCATCTCACCGGTGACCAGGTGCTGCGCCTCGTTGGCATGACGATGCGCGAGCAGGTCAAGAGCAAGGCGACGCTCGCCCGCTTCGGTGGCGAGGAATTCGGCATCATCATGCCGGATTCGACCCTCGAGAATGCCCGCTCGACGGCCGAGCGCGTGCGCAACTCCGTAATGAGCCGCGAGCTCATCAAACGCTCGACGGGCGAGTCGCTCGGCAAGGTGACGATCTCCGTGGGGGTCTCCGCCATGCGCAAGGGTGATACCGCAGTCTCGCTGCTCGAGCGTGCCGACCAGTGCATGTTCTTCGCCAAGCGCAACGGCCGCAATCGCACCACGGCCGATTCCGATGCCGATTTCCAGAAAGAGCACGGCTCAGGCATGACGGAAGTCGCCTGATCCCCTGCATTTCCCGGCAGCTAATCCGTGGCCCGATCTGACCCTGTCGGATCGGTTTTTCACCTGCGGGCAGGCGTGTCCCGGCGAGGAGTGATTCGTACGGGCTTTCCCGGTTTTGCCAGCCTGCGGGCGGTTGCATGCGCGCGCCGCGCCCATTCCGCCATGATATCGGGATCTTCCAGCGCTGCGAGTGGCGCGCTCCAGTAGCTCATGGCGACGTCGCGATCACCCTTGTGATAGGCAAACTGCGTGCAGCCGGCATCGCGAAACGCCTGCGCATCGGCTTCATCGGCCTTGAGAAAAAGCGTTCCGTCCGCTTCGAGAGCAAACATCAGCCCGTCGCGAAACACGCCGTGCCCGCCGAACATCCGTCGCAGCTGCACCGGGCCGAAAGCGCTGAACGCATCCCTGATCGCATCCGCATCCAATGCCCGGCTCTCGCGGTTTCGGCGCGTAATGTATTACTGCGCCGGGTTCTCGATATCGGCCGCAGCTTCCATCTTCGCCGGCGTAATCGCGACGGATTCGCCGCAACCGCAGGCAGAGGTCTGATTCGGGTTGTTGAAGACGAATTGCGAGGCGAGTTTCGTCACCTGAAAATCCATCTCGGTGCCGAGCAGGAACAGCACGGCCTTGGGGTCGATGAAGACCTTCACGCCCTTGTCCTCGACGACATCGTCGCCGGGCTCGATCGTCTCGGCATATTCCATCGTATAGGCCATGCCGGCGCAGCCGCCGTTGCGCACGCCGACGCGCACGCCCTCGATCGGCCGGTCTGCATTCGCGATGATTTCCTTCACGCGATCCGCAGCAGCGTCCGTGAGGGAAATGACTTTCAATCCACCAAACATTTCTATCCTCTCCACCCACGGGTAGAAGGCCCGGGCCAGTGAGCTACCTCCTTGCAACATAGTCATCTGCATGCCGCGCGTCGAGGGTCACCGGTCCCTCCATCTTGCGGTAGCGGCGAATCCCGCCTTGCCAGCGAGCCGGGGAGGGGGCTATCTAGCGCCGTCATCGAGCAAAAAGGCGGCGAGCAAACAGCGCCATGTCGGATCCCATCGTCCTGATACCCGCCCGCATGGCGGCCACGCGCCTTCCGGGGAAGCCGCTTGCGGATATCGCCGGCGAGCCCATGATCGTGCATGTGTGGCGCCGTGCGGTCGAGGCGGGCATCGGGCCGGTCGCGGTGGCGACCGATTCCGGGGAGATCGCCCGGGCGGTCGAAGCGGCGGGCGGGCAGGCAGTCGTCACGCGGGCAGACCATCCTTCCGGCTCGGACCGGATCCGGGAAGCCGTCGAGATTCTCGATCCGCAGGGGCGCCATGATGTGGTGGTGAACGTGCAGGGCGATTTTCCCACCATCGATCCGCGCGCCATCGCCGCTGCGATCCTGCCACTGGCCGATCCGGCCGTCGCCATTGCCACGCTCGCCTGCCCGATCCGCGACGAGGAAGAGGCGAACGATCCCAACATCGTCAAGGTCGTAGGGTCGTCGATTACGTCCGGGCGCCTGCGCGCTCTGTATTTCACCCGCGCCCGCGCCCCTTACGGCGAGGGGCCGCTCTATCATCATATCGGGCTCTACGCCTTCCGCCGCCGTGCGCTCGAGCGCTTTGTCAGCCTGCCGCCCTCCGACCTGGAGCAGCGCGAGAAGCTGGAGCAGCTGCGCGCGCTGGAGGACGGCATGCGCATCGACGTGACCGTGGTGGAGGACGCGCCGTTCGGCGTCGACACGCCCGAATCCCTGGCGCGTGCCCGCGCCATTCTCGGAGACCGTTCATGAGCAAGATCATCGCTTTCCAGGGCGAGCGCGGCGCGAATTCGAACATCGCCTGCCTCGAGGTACATCCCGACTGGACGCCGCTGCCGTGCCCGACCTTCGAGGACGCCTTCGCGGCCTTGAAGGACGGGGAGGCGCAACTCGCCATGATCCCGATCGAGAATTCCGTGGCCGGGCGGGTGGCGGATATCCATCATCTCCTGCCGGAATCCGGGCTGCATATCATCGGCGAGTATTTCCTCCCGATCCGCCATCAGCTGATGGCGGTGAAGGGGGCTACACTGGCGACGATCCGCACGGTTCAAAGCCACGTCCAGGCGCTCGGCCAGTGCCGGCGCACCCTGCGCAAGCTCAATCTCATGCCGATCGTCGGGGCCGATACTGCCGGTTCCGCACGCCAGATCGCCGAGATGGCCGATCCGACCCGCGCCGCGATCGCCCCTCAGCTTGCCGCCGAAGTCTATGGTCTCGAAATCCTCGCCGCCGATATCGAGGACGAGGCGCATAACACGACCCGCTTCATCATTCTCGCCAATGATCCCCTGGAGATCCCTCCCGGCACGGCTGATTGCGTCACGAGTTTCGTCTTCCGCGTGCGCAACATTCCCGCCGCGCTCTACAAGGCGATGGGCGGGTTCGCCACGAACGGCGTCAACATGACGAAGCTCGAGAGCTACATGATCGAGGGGCATTTCACCGCGACGCAGTTCTATGCCGAGGTGGACGGCCACAAGGACGAGCCGCATGTGCGCCGCGCGCTGGAGGAACTTGCATTCTTCTCGCGCGAGTTGAACGTTCTGGGTGTCTATCCCGCGCATCCCTTCCGCCGGAAGTTACGGGATACGCTCGACGAAGAGTGAGGCGAGAACGGCGGCTCACTCGAAGAGATAGCGCCGCACCAGATGATGCGCGATCGCGACCGGCGGCGGGGTGCGCAGATTGTCGGGGTGGCGATCTTCCAGCATCATCGCGACGTCGGCGCGTGAGAACCAGCGCACGTCCTCCATCTCGTCGTAATCGATGTCGAGCCGGTCATCGAGGGCGATGCCGTGGCAGCCGATCATCAGCGAGGAAGGGAAGGGCCAGGGCTGGGAGAGTACGTAGCGCACCTCGCCGACGCGCACGCCCGCCTCCTCGAAGGTTTCGCGCCGCACCGCATCCTCGACCGTTTCGCCGGGCTCGACGAAACCGGCGAGGCAGGAATAGTTGCCCGTGGGAAAGCGCGCCTGACGCCCCAGCAGGATATTGTCGCCATGGGTGATCAGCATGATCGCCACCGGATCCGTTCGTGGGAAATGCTGGGTGCCGCAGGCGTCGCAGTCGCGCCGGAAGCCCGAGGCGCTCGTCCGTGTGGGGGCGCCGCAATTGGCGCAGAACCGGTGCCGCGCGTGCCAGGAAAGCAGTGATTTCGCTTCCGCCAGGATGCCCGCCTCAAGCTCCGGGACGAGCCCCTGCGTTGCGACGGAGCGCAGGTCGAGAACGAAGCAATCGTCACGCTTTTCGAATTGTTCCTGCAGGTCGGCGGCGGTGAGCAGCGCGAGCACATGGGTGCCGTCGAGGGTGCCGAGATAAACCTCTTCCAAGACGGGGAGATCGCCGCGCATATGGGCCGGATGCAGGGCGCTGAGCCCGTCACCGGAGCGCGAGAGGATCGGTGTATCGCCGGCGAAGAGCACGATACGCGCCTGCGGGTCGCCGCGATGGCGCGCGCGGGCATCGTCACCGCGTTCACTGGTGTGGCGCACCAGACCGTTGGTGGCAAAGCCCATCGGTGGGTGTGCGTTCTTGTGCGGGTGTGCGTTCTTGGTCGAGTGCGCGTTCTTGGGCGAATGTGCCTTGAGGAAATCGTTCATGCCTTTCGGCGCCCCTTTCGCGGGTCTGTCAGGCTTCTGCGAAGGCCTTCGTGAATCGGTCGATCAGGGGCTGGACCCCGTGTGCGGGATAGTCTTGTCTTGTGCCATGCCCCCAGACCGGGCCGGGCCAGGCGGGGTCGGATGCGAAGCGCCCGATCACATGCAGATGGAACTGCGAGACGACATTGCCGAGCCCGGCGACGTTCACCTTGTCGGGTGCCGCGACCGCGCGCATGACGCCGACGGCGATGCGGGCTTCCTGCATGAGTTGCTGCGAATCCTGCGCCGCAAGATCGTCCAGTTCGACGATATCCGCCCGACGCGGAACTAGGATCAGCCAGGGAAAGCGTGCATCGTTCATCAGGCGCACGCTGCACAATTCGAGATCACCTAACGCGATCGTATCGGCTTCGAGGCGGGGATCGAGGGAGAAAGCACTCATTCTGCGAATTCTAGCGCGCATTCGCCGGCAGACAAATGCGAAATGCGTCACCGGCGCGCTGGGCGCATCCACCCGGCCTCGAGTGGCAACTGTTGGACAAGCGGCGAAACCCGATGCAATCTGTTGCGTTTCCAAGGCAAGAGCAATGCAATCGCATAAGGCCGTGGGCCGGGGAGGGAAAGATGTCGGAGGAGAGCGCTGGTACGGGGCGGAAGAAGCAGGCAGCCGGTTCGCGATCAAAGGCGGCGCAAGAGGCCGAAGCGCCGGGGCAGGGCGCGGGGAAAGCAGCAACCGGGGAGACTCTGACCTCCGAGAAATCTGCTGTGTCCAAGGAGTCCTCTGCTCCCAAGAAGTCTTCTGCTCCCAAGAAATCCTCTGCTCCCAAAAAAGCCTCTGCTCCCAGGAAGCCGGCAGCATCCAAGAAAGCCTCTGAGAGCAAGAAGGCTCCTGCGACCAAGGAAGCCTCTGCGACCAAGGAAGCCTCTGCGACGAAGAAGGCTGCTGCGACGAAGAAAGCATCCGGATCCGAGAAGGCTGCTGCCGGCAAGCAGCCGGCACCATCGACGAAGTCTGCCGCAGGGAAGAAGGTCGCCTCCGGCTCGACCGGTTCGCAGGAGATTCCGCGCCCCTGGCTCGATCACTATCCCGATTTCGTGGAACGCGAGATCGACGAGGGCGCCGCGCCTGATCTGACAGAGCTGATTGATCGCACGGTCTCGCGCTACGGCGAGAATATCGCCTTCGAGAGCTTCGGCGTCGGGATGCGCTTCAAGGAACTCGACACGCATTCGCGGGCCGTGGCGGCATGGCTGGGCGCGCAGGGTTACGGCAAGGGAGACCGGATCGCGGTGATGATGCCGAATGTCATGGCGTATCCCGTGATCCTGTTCGGTATCCTCAGGGCCGGCTGCACGGTCGTCAACGTCAACCCGCTCTATACGCCGCGCGAGCTCAAGCATCAGGTCAAGGATTCCGGGGCAAAGGTTCTCTTCGTGCTCGAGAATTTCGCCCATACGGTGGAGCGCTCGGAGCTTGCGAAGGCGGATCTGGCGCGTGTCGTTCTGGTCGCACCGGGTGATCTGCTCGGGCTCAAGGGCTTCCTCGTCAATACCGTATCGCGCTATGTGAAACGGGCGGTTCCCGGCTACACGCTACCCGGCGCTATCCGCCTGAGCGCCGTACTGAGCAATCCTGGCGCGCAGGGCTTCAAGCCGCGCGCGGTCGGCAAGGACGACATCGCCTTCCTGCAATATACCGGCGGCACCACCGGGCTGCCCAAGGGCGCGACGCTCCTGCATCGCAACGTCGCCACCAATGTCGCCCAGGTGAAGGCCTGGATCAGGCACGCGATCGAGGCGCGCAAGGAAAACGTGATCATCACCGCGTTGCCGCTATATCATATCTTCAGCCTCACGGCCTGCATGGTGTTCTTCCAGTTCGGCGCGCGCCAGGTGCTGATCGCGAATCCACGCGATCTGCCCGGCATGATCGACACGCTGAAGAAGACGCCGTTCACCTGTGTCGTCTTCATCAACACGCTCTACAACGCGCTGGCCAATCATTCGCGCATCAAGGAAGTGGATTTCTCCCATCTCCACCTGTCGATCGCGGGCGGCATGTCCACGCAGAAGGCGGTGGCGCGCAAATGGAAGGCGCTGACCGGCTCGGCCATCGTCGAGGGCTACGGTCTGTCGGAGACCTCGCCCGTGGTCACGGCGAACCGGCTCGACGTGGAGGACCATACCGGCACGATCGGCTATCCGCTGCCCTCGACGGATGTCGCCATCCGCGACGAGGAGGGCAACGTGCTCGGCTGCGAGGCGGAAGGCGAGTTGTGTGTGCGCGGGCCGCAGGTCATGGCCGGCTACTGGAACCAGCCCGAGGAAACGAAGAAGGTGATGACCGAAGACGGCTTCCTGCGTACCGGCGACGTGGCCGTGCTGCAGGAAGACGGGCTCGTGCGCATCGTCGACCGGATCAAGGACATGATCAGCGTCTCGGGCTTCAACGTCTATCCCAACGAGGTGGAGGACGTGCTGGCCGACCACCCGCAGATCGCCGAGGCGGCAGTGGTCGGCATGCCGGACGACCATTCCGGCGAACGGGTCGTCGCCTATGTCGTGCTCCGGGACGAGGGGGTCACCGAGCAGCAGATCCGCGATCATTGCCGGGAATCGCTGACGAGCTACAAGGTCCCGCGCGAGGTCAAGTTCCGCGATTCGCTGCCCAAGACGAATGTCGGCAAGGTCCTGCGGCGGGCCCTGCGCGATTCCGATGAGGGGCGCCGGGAAGAGGCGTGACGCGCGGGTATCGAAGGTGCCGTGACCGCTCCTGCGCCTGATCATGGCGATCAGGCGCAGCCCGAGCAGCATTTTTCGTGAGGTAGATGCGTATCTTGCTTGACCGAAGCGAAAGCCTCGGCTACCGTTCGCGCAACTTTATGAAAGGAAAGCGGGAGCCATGAGCACGCTTATTCTCGTAATTGGGGCGCCATCGACGGAGCGGGTATGACCCGTACGATCCGGCGATGGTGCACGAGGCCCCCCGACGGGGCCTTTTTTATTGCCTGAACCTCTCACACGAACGCCGCACGCAAACACAGACCAGATACCGGAAAATTCCCCCGGAAGAACGCTGAAGGAAAGTCGATCATGAGCGAGATGATGACCGGAGCCGAAATGGTCGTCCGCGCCCTGCAGGACCAGGGTGTCGAGCATATCTTCGGATATCCCGGGGGCGCCGTACTTCCGATTTACGACGCGCTCTTCCATCAGGATTCGGTCGAGCATGTGCTCGTGCGCCACGAGCAGGGCGCCGTCCATGCCGCAGAGGGCTATGCCCGCTCGACCGGCAAGGTCGGCTGCGTGCTCGTCACCTCGGGGCCAGGCGCGACCAATGCGGTTACCGGTCTCACCGATGCGATGATGGATTCGATCCCGCTGGTCTGCATCACCGGCCAGGTGCCGACCCATCTGATCGGCTCCGACGCGTTCCAGGAATGCGACACGGTCGGCATCACCCGCCATTGCACCAAGCACAATTATCTCGTGAAGGACATCGCCGATCTGCCGCGCATCCTGCACGAGGCTTTCTATGTCGCTGCCAATGGCCGCCCCGGCCCGGTCGTGGTCGATCTGCCCAAGGACATCCAGTTCCAGACCGGCGCCTATGCCCGCCCGACGAGCAGCGAGCACAAGACCTACCGCCCCACTGTCAAGGGCGACATGGAGAAGATCCGCGCCGCGATCGAGCTGATCGGCGCAGCCAAGCGCCCGGTCTTCTATACCGGCGGCGGCGTGATCAATGCCGGCCCCCATGCCTCGGAGCTGCTGCGCGAACTGGTGCGTCTGACCGGCTTCCCGATCACCTCGACGCTGATGGGGCTCGGCGCCTATCCGGCTTCCGACAAGCAGTTCCTCGGCATGCTCGGCATGCACGGCACTTATGAGGCCAATCTGGCCATGCATGGCTGCGATCTGATGATCTGCATCGGCGCGCGTTTCGATGACCGCATCACCGGGCGGCTCGATGCCTTCTCGCCGCATTCGCGCAAGATCCACATCGATGTCGACCCGTCCTCGATCAACAAGAACGTCAAGGTCGATCTCGGCATCGTCGGCGATTGCGGCTATGTGCTCGAAGACATGGTGCGCCTGTTCCGCTCGATGTCGCCGCAGATCGACAAGCCGGCCCTGACGAGCTGGTGGGAGCAGATCGAAACCTGGCGGTCGCGCAAGTGCCTCGGCTATCGCCCCTCTACGGAGACGATCAAGCCGCAATTTGCAGTCGAACGCCTGTATCAGGCGACGCTCGGCCCGGCCGGGCGGGGGCGCGATACCTTTGTCACCACCGAGGTCGGCCAGCACCAGATGTGGGCGGCGCAGTATTTCGGCTTCGAGGAGCCCAATCGCTGGATGACGTCGGGCGGCCTCGGCACGATGGGCTACGGCCTGCCGGCGGCGATCGGCGTGCAGATGGCGCATCGCGACGGGCTCGTCATCGACATTGCCGGCGAGGCCTCGATCCTGATGAACATCCAGGAGATGTCGACGGCGGTGCAGTACCGGCTGCCGGTGAAGATCTTCATCCTCAACAATGAATATATGGGCATGGTGCGCCAGTGGCAGGAATTGCTGCATGGCGGGCGCTACTCGCAGAGCTACTCGGAATCGCTGCCCGATTTCGTCAAGCTGGCGGAAGCGTACGGCGCCGTCGGCATGCGCTGCGACAAGCCCGATGATCTGGACGGTGCGATCGAGGAGATGCTCGCCGTCGACCGCCCGGTCATTTTCGACTGCATCGTCGACAAGACCGAGAACTGCTTCCCGATGATCCCGTCGGGCAAGGCCCATAACGAGATGCTGCTGAACGACTATCTCTCGGAAGACAAGCAGGATATCGGCAACGCCATCGACGAGAAGGGCAAGATGCTGGTGTGACGGCGTATCCGCCGGCCCCTCCGGAGGGGTCGGCGGCTTTCGTCTCGGGCATTCGCCCGTCGATGCCCGTGCATCCGGCCGAATTGCCGAAACCGTTTCTCACCGAAGATTTCAACCTGCGGAGATCCGATGCCGACTCTCGTCATTGCCAACAAGGTCTATTCCTCCTGGTCGTTGCGGCCCTGGATCCTGATGCGCCATCTCGGGCTCCCCTTCGACGAGGTGGTGATCCCCCTCGATCAGCCCGATACCCGCACGCGCATCCTCGAATATTCACCCGCCGGCAAGGTGCCGGTGCTGATCGACGGCGATGTCACGGTTTGGGAATCGCTTGCCATCCTCGAAGAGCTGGCCGAGCGCCATCCGGACCGTCCGATCTGGCCGCGCGATCCGGCGGCGCGGGCGCTGGCACGGTCGATCGCCGGCGAGATGCATGCGGGCTTCCGCGCACTGCGTGCGGCCATGCCGATGAATCTCGGCCGGCGTTACGCGCATCGCGATCGCGGCGCGGATGTCGCGGCAGATGTCGCACGCATCTCCGCGATCTGGCGCGATGCCCGTACCCGCTTCGGCGCTGGCGGGCCGTATCTGTTCGGTGCAGATTTCGGCGCGGCTGATGCGATGTACGCGCCGGTGGTGACCCGGCTCGACACCTATCAATGGCCGGTCGAGCCCGATATCCGCGCCTATATGGATGCCGTCCTCGCGCTTCCCGCTTTCGTGGAATGGCGGGAGCAGGGGCTGCGCGAGACCTGGCTGGTCCCGCATGACGAGGTGGATGAGCCGGCGGTCGAGAATTATCGCGAGGGCCTCTGAGAGCTCAGGCGGCGCTCGGCGGCCGGGGCAGCAAGATCGAACAACAATCAATCACGAAGAACAGCAGGGCGATGGAGCGATGAACAGTCAGACCCACTATCCGGAACAGACCGTCACCCAGATGGTGAACCGCCACACGCTGGCGGTGATCGTCGACAACGAGCCCGGCGTGCTGGCGCGAATCGCGGGCCTGTTTTCCGGGCGCGGCTACAATATCGAGAGCCTCACGGTTTCCGAGACCGAGCACGAGAAGCATATCTCGCGCATCACCATCGTCACCGCCGGCACGGCGAACGTGATCGAGCAGATCAAGTATCAGCTCGAGCGCCTCGTACCGGTGCATCGCGTCGATGATCTCACGATCGACGGTGCGGCGCTGGAACGTGAGCTTTGCCTGATCAAGGTCGTCGGCAAAGGCGAGCATCGCGTGGAGGCGCTGCGGCTGGCATCTGCCTTCGGCGCGCGAACCCTCGATGCCACGCTGCACTCCTTCGTCTTCGAGCTCACCGGCACGAGCGAGGAGGTCGAGCGCTTCATCAACCTGATGACTGCGGTCGGACTCAAGGAGGTCGCGCGCACGGGAATCGCCGCCATCAGCCGCGGTGCAGAGGGGCTCTGACGCGCATCGCGCGCAACCGGCGAGCATGCTCCCGGATCGTTCGACCACGAAAACAGATACGCGCCGCGTCGGGCATCCCGGCGCGGCGATTTTCTTGTCCGCGCGGCGCGAAAAATGCCGTAAACAGAAGCGGCTGAACGGTTTTTTCAATGCTGCACCGAAGGGCAGATGCAGGCCCCGTGAAAGGGTGGCGAGAAATTCCACGATTGCGATGCATGAGGCGCTTGACAGCGACGAAGGCGCACCGTAAACCCGCGCCATCGCCGCAGACGAACGCGGCTTGAATGGATGCGGGCGTAGCTCAGTCGGTTAGAGTGCCGGCCTGTCACGCCGGAGGTCGCGGGTTCGAGTCCCGTCGCCCGCGCCATCTTCAAATCATCTGCCTTTAGTCCCGATCAATCGCTTGCGGCTTGACTGCCGTAGCGTCACGTTTGGCAGTGTTGGAAAGTTCACGTTCGTGCAGCGCGCAAAGCCGCCATCAAATCCGGCGATCAGCGCATTCCTGAAGTACATGACTGACAACGTTTATTAAAGATTGTTTACACTTATTGACTGTAAGGCTGCATTTTTATCGACCTTTGATTTTGTATGGCGTAAAAATCGGTACTTCCTGTTTCAAATTAACGATTGAGAAGCTCCGATCGGATAGCCTCACCTTGTCGCAAAGACACGAGGCCGCACGACCATGCTGATGTCCCCTCCTGGTACCAATCACCGCCGTTCGGAGCGCTTGCGGTCGTTCATGGCGGCACGCATTCTCTTCAACAAGGGGATGATGAAGGTCGATTGCACGATCCGGAATACCTCCGATGGCGGTGCCAAGCTCGAGGTTTCCGGGTCGGTCGCGCTGCCGGATCACTTCGAGCTCCACATTCCGCAAAGAAATATCACCCGTCAGGTGCGTCTGGCCTGGCGCCAGGGGGACTTCTGCGGCGTTGCCTATCTCGATGCCCCGCCTTCGGGGACGGAAGCACCCGCCGAGATGACCGAGGATACCGAGGCGCAGTTGCGCGCGCGGATTCGCGAGCTCGAGCTCACGATCACGAAGCTCAATGCGCGCATTCAGGAATTGACCTCTGGCTGATCTGCGGGCCTCGGGGCCGCGAGGGCCGGCGCCTCGCGCCGCTCGAACACGCTGACATCGTTGGCGAGCAGCACGGCCAGCGGTCGTGTCTGATCGAAGGCCGCGAAGATGATGGCGAGCATGGAGGTCATCGGCACGGCGAGAATCGCCCCCGGTATTCCCCAGAACGCATACCAGAACGACAGGGCGACGAGCACGACGAAGGGCGAAAGGTTCACCTTGCGCCCGATCATGCGCGGTTCGAGAAAATTCCCCACCCACATCTGTGCCGCCGTCAGCATCCCGGCGATGAGCAAGGTCATCGTGAGCGAGCCGAACTGGACGACAGTGAGCAGAACCGGGAAGGCGACCCCGAGCAGCGAACCGAAATAGGGGATGTAGTTGAGGATTCCGATGATCAGGGCCCAGAACAAGGCGTAGTCGACGCCGAAGAGCCACAGGATCACGAAAGACAGGCTGGCGAGGATGATGTTTATCAGCGTCTTGATCGCCAGATAATCGGCGATGCGCTCGTTGATGTCGGCGATCACGGACATTGTCTTGTCGGCCTGACCCTGGCCGGGGAGGGCCACGGAGATCTTGTGGGCGAAGCTGCCGGCTTCCCCCGTCAGGAACAGGGCATAGACCACCGCCATGAAGAGCACGCCGACGAGCGCGCCGACGGATCCCGCGAGCCCGCCGATCAGCCCGGTCATGTCGATGCGGTCGATCGTGACTGCGCGCACGGCCTGCCAGTCGGGATTGCCGGCAGTTCCGAACATCGCCATTACCTGCGTGACCAGCCGCTCCAGATTGGCCTGATAGCCGGGTGCCGAGGCGACGAGGTCGCGTACCGTGACGATCACCACGCCGTTGAAGGCGAAGATCACGCCGATAAAGCCCATCAGCAGAAGCAGCCGCCGCACGAAGGACGGCAGCAGCCGCGTCACCGGCCAGCGCCCGAGCGCACGCGAGGCGTTCGACATGACATAGGCCGACAACACGGCGATCACGATCGGCAGCAGGATATCCTTGCCGACCACGAGCAGCCATCCCACCATGATCGCCAGCAGGATGGCGAGGCTGAGGATGATCAGGGTACGCACCGGATCCCGCGCCTTGTCGCTATCGCCGCGCATGCCACCTCTCTCTTCCGGCCAACGCAAAGGGTACATGACCGATCAGCGTGTTCAACACGACGATAGCCGCAGGCGTTGCGTGAGGAAAGGCGCAGGGTTCGGCAGGTTTAATCGACCGGGCGCGGGCGCATCGGCGTATCGGGGGAGGGGGCGGGTACCGTCTGCTCCTCGCGGGGCGCGTCGCGCGGGGTATCCGGCGGTACGGTAATACGCAAGCCCTGGCGAGGCCCGCTGCCGCTCATTGCTCCGCGTGGTCCGCTGGTGCCGCGTCCTCCGCTCGAGGCGACCGGCGGCTCTTCGCCGCGCAGGATCGTCGCCGTCTCGGCGCTGACGAGGGGCTCATCGGGATTCTCGGCGCAATAGGCGACCAGCGCATCGACGGCGGCCTCGATTCCGTCGACATCGAGCAACGGGCGCTGGCCGGTGCCGATATAGTAACCATGCAGCCAGATCCCGATGCTGCGCTTGCGGGCCGAACGCAGCCGGTCGAACTGAGCGCAATCGACTCGCATCATGTCGACGGCTTGCGCGCGCGCCTCCCCGCGAGAGCCGTCGGAGAAGGGCAGAATCGCGAAAGCGGCGCAGATTGTCGAAAAAACGGTGCGACGCAACATCACAAACCCTCCCTTTCGCGAAACGAATCGCTATTTCCATTATAGTAACAGTCTCTGGCCTCGGATGCGCGCAAGCGCGTGAGGTGTCCCGGCATCGGTGTCCAGTCTGGAATCCTCCTTTGTCGGTTCTTGTGTTTGGCTGGTGGCTGGGATAAGCCTCGCCCGCGAGGTTTGCGGATGCGAAGAATGCGTGCTTGCCATGCGCGCGCTCGTCGCTGACGCGTCTGAATTCGGATCGGGAAGGTCGGCGAATGGACAATCTTTTGATCGATTATCTGCCGCTGGTGGTTTTCATTGCCCTGGCCATGGTGATCGGGGGCGCGCTGCTCGTGGCCCCCTTCGTCGTCGCCCACAGCAATCCAGACAGCGAAAAGGTCTCGACCTACGAATGCGGCTTCAACGCATTCGACGATTCGCGCATGCGCTTCGATATCCGCTTCTATCTCGTCGCCATCCTTTTCATCATCTTCGATCTGGAAGTGGCCTTCCTCTTCCCCTGGGCCGTGGTCTTCGGCGAACTGGGCTGGTTCGGCTTCTGGTCGATGATGATCTTCCTCGCCGTCCTGACGGTCGGCTTCATCTATGAGTGGAACAAGGGAGCCCTGGAATGGGATTGATCGATCGCGACAACCGCGTGCTTTCGCCCAATGCCGAGGGTACGGCGATGCTGCAGCGCGCGCAGGCGAACCCTTCACAGACCAAGGATCCGTTCTTCTCGGAAGTGAATGCCGAACTTGCCGACAAGGGCTTCCTCGTCACCACGACCGATGATCTGATCACCTGGGCGCGTGGCGGCTCGCTCATGTGGATGACCTTCGGCCTGGCCTGCTGCGCCGTCGAGATGATGCAGATGTCGATGCCGCGTTACGATGCCGAGCGCTTCGGCTTCGCGCCGCGTGCGAGCCCGCGCCAATCCGACGTGATCATCGTCGCCGGCACGCTCACCAACAAGATGGCGCCCGCCTTCCGCAAGGTCTACGACCAGATGCCGGAGCCGCGCTACGTCATCTCCATGGGCTCCTGCGCCAATGGCGGGGGCTATTACCATTATTCCTATTCGGTGGTGCGCGGCTGCGACCGCATCGTGCCCGTCGATGTCTATGTGCCCGGTTGCCCGCCGACGGCGGAAGCATTGCTCTACGGCGTGCTGCTTCTGCAGAAGAAGATTCGCCGCACCGGCACGATCGAGCGCTGAGATCGGGGAAGAACGACGATGAGTGCGCAGGACGAGATCGCAACCCTCGAAAAGCTCGAGGCACATATCCGCAAGGGGCTTGGCGAGAAGGGGTTCGGCGAGAAGATCGCCGATGCCGTGATCACCCATGGAGAGCTGACCATCACGGTCGCACCGGAAGCGATCCGCGAGACGGTCGCCTTCCTGCGCGATGACGAAGGCTGCCTGTTCAAGTGCTTCATCGATATTTGCGGCGTGGACTACCCCGCCCGCGAAAAGCGCTTCGACGTGGTCTATCACTTCCTCTCCCTGCGCCATAACCAGCGTATCCGCATCAAGGTGATGGTGGATGCACAGACGCCGGTCCCCACGATCATCGACCTCTTTCCCGCCGCGAACTGGTTCGAGCGCGAGGCCTATGATCTCTACGGCGTGATCTTCACCGATCATCCGGATCTGCGCCGCCTCCTGACCGATTACGGCTTCGAGGGGCATCCGCTGCGCAAGGACTTCCCGCTGACCGGCTTCGTCGAGGTACGCTACGACGACATCCAGGGGCGCGTGGTCTACGAGCCGGTGAAGCTCACGCAGGAATTCCGCAATTTCGATTTCCTCTCGCCATGGGAGGGCACCGACTACGTGCTCCCGGGTGACGAGAAGGCCGATCAGGCAGACAAGGGCTGAGGAAGGCGCAGACGTCATGGGCGAACACGACATTCGCAATTTCTCGATCAATTTCGGCCCGCAGCATCCGGCGGCGCATGGCGTGTTGCGCCTCGTGCTCGAACTCGACGGCGAGCTCGTCGAACGTGTCGACCCGCATGTGGGCCTCCTGCATCGCGGCACCGAGAAGCTGATCGAGCACAAGACCTACCTGCAGGCCACGCCCTATTTCGACCGGCTCGACTATGTCGCACCGATGAACCAGGAGCACGCCTTCTGCCTCGCCATCGAAAAGCTGGCCGGGATCGAGGTGCCGCGCCGGGCGCAGCTGATCCGCGTGCTCTTCTGCGAGATCGGGCGCATCCTGTCGCATCTTCTCAACCTCACCACCCAGGCCATGGATGTGGGCGCGCTGACGCCGCCGCTCTGGGGCTTCGAGGAGCGTGAAAAGCTGATGGTGTTCTATGAGCGCGCCTCCGGTGCGCGGCTCCACGCGAATTACTTCCGCCCCGGCGGCGTGCATTCGGATCTGCCGCCGGAGCTGATCGACGATATCGAGGCCTGGTGCGATCCGTTCCTGAAGGTGGTCGATGATCTCGACAACCTCGTGATGAAGAACCGCATCTTCAAGCAGCGCAATGTCGACATCGCCGTGGTCGATATCGACGACGCCTATGCCTGGGGCTTCTCCGGCGTGATGGTGCGCGGCTCCGGCGTGCCATGGGATCTGCGCAAGTCGCAGCCCTACGAATGCTACGAGGAGATGGATTTCGACATCCCCATCGGCAAGAACGGCGACAATTACGACCGGCAGATGGTGCGCATGGAAGAAATGCGCCAATCCATCCACATCATGAAGCAATGTGTCGCCAAGCTGCGCGCGCCGGACGGGCAGGGGCCGATCACGACCACTGACGGCAAGTTCGCGCCGCCGCGCCGTGGCGAGATGAAGCGCTCGATGGAAGCGCTGATCCACCATTTCAAGCTCTACACGGAAGGCTTCCACGTGCCGGAAGGTGAAGTCTACGCGGCGGTGGAAGCGCCCAAGGGAGAGTTCGGGGTCTATCTCGTATCGGATGGCTCCAACAAGCCGTATCGCTGCAAGATTCGCGCCCCGGGCTTTGCGCATCTCCAGGCGATGGATTTCCTCTGCAAGGGCCACATGCTGGCCGATGTGGCGGCGATCCTGGGCTCGATCGACATCGTCTTCGGGGAAGTCGATCGCTGAGGATTGCGCAGGAGCGCCGCGCCCTTGCGGCAGGGTAACGAATTGACGGGCGGCATCGGCTGACGGTGTCGCGGAATTGAAAAAGGCGATCACGATCATGGCCGTTCGCAGGCTCGCACCGGAAGCGGTTCAACCGAAAGAGTTTTCCTTCACGCCGCAGACTGAGGCGTGGACAAAGGAGCTCGTCGCCAAATATCCGCAAGGCCGTCAGGCTTCGGCGGTGATCCCGCTTCTGTGGCGCGTCCAGAGCGATTGCGGCGGCTGGTTGCCGCAAAAGGCGATCGAGGCGGTCAGCGAGCGGCTGGAAATGCCGTATATCCGCGTCTACGAGGTCGCGACCTTCTACACGATGTTCAATCTCGAGCCGGTGGGCAAGTTCTACGTGCAGATGTGCGGCACCACGCCCTGCATGCTGCGCGGCTCCAATGAGATCCGCAAGGTGCTCGAAGAGCGAGTCGGTCCGCAGCAGAGCGTGAGCGAGGACGGGATGTTCTCGTGGCTCGAGGTCGAATGCCTCGGCGCCTGCTGCAACGCGCCGATGGTGCAGATCAACGATGATTACTACGAGGATCTGACGCCGGAGAATTTCAACAAGCTGCTCGACGATCTCGCCGCCGGCAAGAAGGTGAATATCGGCTCGCAAGCGGGCCGCAAGTCATCCGAGCCCGAGGGGGACGTCAAGACGCTGACCGATCCCGCGCTTTATGACGGCTCGGTCGTCGGCTCCTGGCGCAAGCGCTTCGAGGAAGAGGCGGCCCAGCGTGCGGCGGAGGAGAAGGCCAAGGCCGAGCAGGAGAAGGCCGACAAGGGCAAAGGCGACGCAGGCAAGGGTGAGACCAAGGCCAAGTCCGAGGCCAAGTCCGAGACCAAGGCCGAAGCCGAGGTGCGCAAGGTCGACAAGGAAGCCGCCGTCGCGCCCAAGAAGGGTCATCCCGATGCCGGCCGCGCCACCGAGCGCCCCGTTGCGGAGGCCCCGGCGCAGCAGAAGGCCGCCGGCGAGGAGCCGCTCGATCTCGAAGCCGAGGACAAGGAGATCGCCGAGAAGCTCGCCGCGCTTCACAAGGATGCCTCGCCCGAGGACAAGGCCAATGCGGTCGGCTCGCGCCCCAAGGCGCTGAAGAAGCCGCGCAAGGACAAGCCGGACGATCTCAAGAAGATCAACGGCATCGGCCCGGCCAACGCGGACAAGCTGCATAATCTCGGCATTTATCACTACGACCAGATCGCCCAATGGGGGCGCCCGGAAATCCGCTGGGTCGGACAGTTCCTGTCATTCGCCGGGCGGATCGACCGTGAGGACTGGGTCGGCCAGGCGAAGACACTCGCCGCTAGCGACGACAAGTCCTGAGAGGAATCGACATGCTGCAGGACAAGGACCGCATCTTCACCAATCTCTACGGGTTCCATTCGCCGGATCTCGACGCTGCGCGCAAACGCGGCGCATGGGACGAGACGAAGTTCCTGATCGATCAGGGGCGCGACTGGATCGTCGACGAGATGAAGAAATCGGGTCTGCGCGGGCGCGGCGGCGCGGGCTTCCCGACGGGGCTGAAATGGTCGTTCATGCCCAAGCAGAATGATGGGCGTCCGCATTACCTCGTCGTCAATGCCGACGAATCGGAGCCGGGCACCTGCAAGGACCGCGAGATCATGCGCCATGATCCGCATCTCCTGATCGAGGGCTGCCTGCTCGCCTCCTTCGCCATGGGTGCGCATGCCTGCTACATCTACCTGCGCGGCGAATACATCGCCGAGCGCATCGCCCTCCAGCGCGCCGTCGACGAAGCCTACAAGGCGAAGCTGATCGGCAAGGGCAACGTGCATGGCTGGGATTTCGATCTCTATGTCCATCACGGCGCCGGCGCCTATATCTGCGGCGAAGAAACGGCCTTGCTCGAGAGCCTCGAGGGCAAGAAGGGCATGCCGCGCCTGAAGCCGCCTTTCCCGGCCAATGTCGGCCTCTATGGCTGCCCCACCACTGTGAACAACGTGGAATCGATCGCGGTGGCCGGCACGATCCTGCGCCGGGGCGCTTCGTGGTTTTCCGGGCTTGGCCGTCCCAACAATGTCGGCACCAAGCTGTTTTGCGTCTCGGGCCACGTGAACAAGCCGTGCAACGTGGAGGAGGAGATGGGCATCACCTTCCGTGAGCTCATCGACAAGCATTGCGGCGGCATTCGCGGCGGTTGGGACAATCTGCTCGCGGTGATTCCCGGCGGCTCATCGGTGCCGATGGTGCCGGCCGAGCAGATTGCCGATGCGCATATGGATTTCGACACCCTGCGCAATCTGCAATCGGGGCTGGGCACGGCGGCGGTGATCGTGATGGACAAGTCAACTGACATCGTGCGCGCCATCACCCGCATCTCCTATTTCTACAAGCACGAGAGCTGCGGCCAGTGCACGCCCTGCCGCGAGGGTACGGGCTGGATGTGGCGCGTGCTGACGCGGATGTCGGAGGGCCGGGCGCAGAAGCGCGAGATCGACATGTTGCTGGAGGTTACCAAGCAGGTCGAGGGTCACACGATCTGCGCGCTGGGCGACGCTGCGGCATGGCCGATTCAGGGCTTGATTCGCCATTTCCGGCATGAAATCGAAAAGCGCATCGACGATTATGCGGCCAATCCGCATTCCGATCCGGTGCGCGTGGCGGCTGAATAACCGGTTGAAGAGCAATTTGCGGGCGCGAGCGGAAACGAACAGGACGACGACACCATGACCAAACTCATCGTCGACGGCAAAGAAATCGACGTCCCGGCCGAATACACGCTGCTTCAGGCGTGTGAGGAGGCCGGCGCCGAGATTCCGCGGTTCTGCTTCCACGAGCGGCTCTCCGTCGCCGGCAATTGCCGCATGTGCCTCGTCGAGATCAAGGGTGCACCCAAGCCGATCGCGAGCTGCGCCTGGGGCGTGCGCGATTGCCGCCCGGGGCCCAACGGCGAGCCGCCGGAGATCTCGACCAAGTCACCGACGGTGAAGAAGGCCCGCGAGGGCGTGATGGAGTTCCTGCTGATCAATCATCCGCTCGATTGCCCGATCTGTGATCAGGGCGGCGAGTGCGACCTGCAGGATCAGGCCATGGCCTACGGGGTCGATTCGACCCGCTTCCACGAGAACAAGCGGGCCGTCGAGGACAAGTATATCGGCCCGCTGGTGAAGACCTGGATGAACCGCTGCATCCACTGCACCCGCTGCATCCGCTTCGCCACGGAGGTCGCGGGCGTGCCCGATCTCGGCGCCATCGGGCGCGGCGAAGATATGGAAATCACCACCTATCTCGAAAAGGCGATGGGTTCGGAGCTGCAGAGCTGCGTGGCCGATCTTTGCCCGGTCGGCGCGCTCACCTCCAAGCCCTACGCCTATACGGCGCGGCCCTGGGAGATGACGAAGACCGAATCGGTCGACGTGATGGATGCCGTCGGCTCCGCCATCCGGGTCGATTCGCGCGGCCGCGAGGTGATGCGCATCCTCCCGCGTGTCAACGAGGCGATCAACGAGGAGTGGATCACCGACAAGACCCGCCATATCGTCGACGGCCTGCGCCGCCAGCGTCTCGACAAGCCTTATGTGCGCGAGAACGGCAAGCTGCGCCCGGCTTCCTGGCAGGAGGCGTTCGCCGCCATCGCGAAGGCGGTCGGCGGGGCGAGCCCCGAGCGCATCGGTGCCATTGTCGGCGATCTGCCGGCGGTGGAGGAGATATACGCCCTCAAGGAGCTGATGACGGCGCTCGGCGTGACCAATCTCGACGCCCGCCAGGACGGCGCGGCGCTTGATCCGGCCTTGGGGCGCAGTTCCTATCTGTTCAATTCGACCATCGAGGGGATCGAAGAAGCTGACGCGATCCTGATCGTGGGCTCCAACCCGCGTATCGAGGGCTCGCTGGTCAATGTGCGCATCCGCAAGCGCTTCCGCATGGGTCCGCCGCCGATCGGCGTGATCGGCGAGAAGGCTGATCTGACCTATGATTACGATTATCTCGGCGCCGGCCCCGACACGCTGGCCGAGATCGTCTCGGGCAAACACCCCTTCGCCAAAGTTCTCGCCGAGGCGGAGCGCCCGCTGATCATCCTCGGCCAGGGCGCGCTGATGCGCGAGGACGGGGCGGCGATCATGGCGCTCGCGGCCAAGGCCGCCGAGAAGGTCGGCGCCGTCACCGATGACTGGAACGGCTTCAGCGTGCTCCATACGGCGGCTGCCCGCGTCGGCGCGCTCGATCTCGGCTTCGTGCCGGGGGAGGGCGCTCTCGATGCGAAGGCGATGGCCGGCGAAAGTGCGCTCGACGTGATCTTCCTGCTGGGTGCCGACGAGATCGACATCGCGCCGGGCGCCTTCGTGATCTATCAGGGCACGCACGGCGATCGCGGGGCGCATCGCGCCGACGTGATCCTGCCGGGCGCGACCTATACCGAGAAGTCCGGCACCTTCGTCAATACGGAAGGACGGGTGCAGGTTGCCAACCGCGCGGCCTTCCCGCCGGGTGACGCCCGCGAGGACTGGGCCATCCTGCGCGCCCTCTCGGACGTGCTCGGCCACAAATTGCCGTTCGACAATCTGGCGCAGTTGCGCGAAAAGCTGTACGCCGCGTATCCGCATCTGGCGGCGATCGACGAGATCGCGCCGGGCGATGTGGCAGCGGCAGTGAAGGCTGCGGCCAAGCTGAAGGGCAAACCGGGGGATGCGCCGTTTGTAAGCCCGGTGAAGGATTTCTACCTGACCAACCCGATCGCGCGCGCATCCGCGATCATGGCGGAATGCTCGGCGCTCGCCGCCGGGGAGAGCCGCGAAGCGGCCGAGTGAGCAAGGACGGGATCAGATAATCATGCCGGAAATTCTCCTCACCGTGCTGCTCATCGCCTTCAAGAGCCTCGTCTTGATGGTCTCGCTGCTGGTCTTCATCGCCTATATTCTCTATGCGGACCGCAAGGTCTGGGCGGCGGTACAGCTGCGCCGGGGGCCCAACGTGGTCGGGCCCTGGGGGCTGTTGCAGAGTTTTGCGGATCTGCTCAAATTTGTGCTTAAAGAGCCGGTAATCCCGGCGGGTGCCAACAAGGGGCTGTTCCTGCTCGCGCCCTTCATCCTCGTGGTGCTGGCTCTGGCGGCATGGGCGGTGATTCCGGTCAATGAAGGCTGGGCGATCGCCGATATCAATGTCGGGATCCTCTTCGTCTTCGCGGTCTCGTCGCTGCAGGTCTACGGCGTGATCATCGGCGGCTGGGCCTCGAATTCGAAATACGCCTTCCTCGGTGCGCTGCGCTCGGCGGCACAGATGGTTTCCTACGAGGTCTCCATCGGCTTCGTGATCATCACCGTGCTGCTCTGCGTCGGTTCGCTCAATCTCACCCAGATCGTTCTGGCGCAGGACAGCGCCTGGGGCATTCTCGGCTGGTTCTGGCTGCCGCTCTTCCCGATGTTCGTGATCTTCCTGATCTCGGCGCTGGCGGAGACGAATCGCCCGCCCTTCGATCTGCCGGAGGCCGAATCGGAGCTCGTGGCCGGCTTCATGGTGGAATATTCCTCCACGCCGTACCTGCTCTTCATGCTCGGTGAGTACGTGGCCATCATGACCATGTGCGCGCTGATGACGATCCTGTTCCTCGGCGGCTGGCTGTCGCCGATCCCGTTCGCGCCGTTTACCTGGGTGCCGGGGCCGGTCTGGTTCGTTTTGAAGATGTGCCTGTGCTTCTACATGTTCGCCATGACCAAGGCTTTCGTGCCGCGCTACCGCTACGACCAGCTGATGCGGCTGGGCTGGAAGGTGTTCCTGCCGATCTCGCTCGCCGCCGTCGTGATCGTGGCCGGCGTGCTGCAGCTGACCGGCTGGGCGCCGGGCGCACAGTAAGGGGGAGGGGAGCTTGATCGACTGGATTTCACCGGCGGGCATGATCGGGGCGGCCATCGGCTTCCTGATCGGGCTGGTGAATTTCAAGACGATCGGCGGGTTCGTGACCGCGAAGCTGCGGGAGACGGACCGATCGACCAACGCGGCCGAAAAGGCCGATTACGAGCGGCGCATCACCATCTTTCGCGTCGCATTGTTTGTGATCACGGTGATCGCGTTTCCGATCATCGGCTATCTGTTCGGCACGACCGTGGCGGGCATGATCGGATGAGGAGATTGGCATGGAGAAGGCTATGAGGCTCGATCAGGCCGCGAAGGCGATCCTCCTGAAGGAGTTCGTCTCCGGCTTTCTTCTGGCGCTGCGGTATTTCTTCAAGCCGAAGGCGACCATCAATTATCCTTTCGAGAAGAATCCCACCTCGCCGCGTTTTCGCGGGGAACATGCGCTGCGGCGCTATCCCAATGGCGAGGAGCGCTGCATCGCCTGCAAGCTGTGCGAGGCTATCTGCCCGGCTCAGGCCATCACCATCGAGGCCGGGCCGCGCCGTAACGACGGCACGCGGCGCACCACGCGCTACGATATCGACATGGTGAAATGCATCTATTGCGGCATGTGCCAGGAGGCCTGCCCGGTCGATGCCATCGTCGAGGGGCCGAATATCGAATTCTCCGTGGAAACACGCGAGGAGCTGCTCTACGACAAGGCAAAGCTGCTCGATAACGGCGATCGCTGGGAACGCGAGATCGCGCGTAATCTGGCGATGGATGCGCCGTACCGCTGAGGCGGTTTCATCGTGACCGGCCGGGGCCCGTTTGGGGGGGCTTTTCTTCGGAGCGGTTGCTGGGGATTGGCTGCACACGGGTTGTGCGGTCGCGAAACGGGGTCTATAGACAGGCCGCTCGCACCCATGCGGGCGAAACCTGACAAGCCACCGCAACAGGCTTCGAGCGAAAGCGCATGACGGTCACCGCCGCCTTCTTCTACCTCTTCGCCGGTATCACCGTGGCCTCGGCCATCATGGTGATCGCCGCGCGCAATCCCGTGCACTCGGTGCTCTACCTGATTCTCGCCTTCGTGAACTCGGCGGGGCTCTTCATCTTGCTCGGTGCCGAATTCCTCGCGATGATTCTCATCGTGGTCTATGTCGGCGCGGTCGCGGTTTTGTTCCTCTTCGTGATCATGCTGCTCGACGTCGATTTCGCGGAATTGCGCCAGGGCGCGCTACAATATCTGCCGATCGGCACGGTGGTCGGGATCATCTTCCTCGTCGAACTGATTCTGGTGCTCACCACATACGCCTTCGATCCCGCCCTGCTGAACCTGCCGGCCGCGGCCGAGCGGCAGACGGGGGTTACGAACACGGCCCAGCTCGGTTCGGTGATCTATACGAAATACGTCTATTTCTTCCAGCTTTCGGGCCTGATCCTGCTCGTCGCCATGATCGGTGCGATCGTGCTGACATTGCGTGATCGTCCGGGTGTCAAGCGCCAGGATGCCGCGAAACAGGCTGCGCGCACCCGCGAGACCTCGATCGAGGTTCGCAAGGTCAATTCCCGCGAGGGCGTGTAAGGAGCCGATGCGATGATCACCCTCGTCCATTTCCTCACGCTGGCGGCGATTTTGTTCACGCTGGGCGTGCTCGGGATCTTCATCAACCGCAAGAACGTGATCGTCATCCTGATGTCGATCGAGCTGATTCTGCTCTCGGTGAACATCAACCTGGTCGCGTTCTCGAGCTACCTGAACGACATCGTCGGCCAGGTCTTCGCCCTGTTCGTGCTGACCGTCGCCGCCGCCGAGGCCGCGATCGGGCTGGCGATCCTCGTCATCTTCTTCCGCAACCGGGGCACGATCCTCGTGGAAGACATCAACACGATGAAGGGCTAAGGGGCGTTTTTGATGTATCACGCGATCGTCTTCCTGCCGCTTCTCGGCTTCCTCATCGCCGGTATCTTCGGCCGCATGATCGGGCCGCGCCCGAGCGAGATCGTGACGACCTCCTTCGTCGCGATTGCGGCGCTGCTCTCCTGGATCGCGCTGTTCTCGGTCGGATTCGGTGACGGCGCCACCACGGTGCGTATCGGAAACTGGATGGTTTCCGGCGAGCTCGCCGTGGACTGGGCCTTGCGCATCGACGCGCTGACCGTGGTGATGCTCGTCGTCGTCAACACCGTCTCGGCGCTCGTGCATCTGTATTCCATCGGCTACATGCACGAGGACCCGTCGCGCTCGCGCTTCTTCGCCTATCTGTCGCTGTTCACCTTCGCCATGCTGATGCTGGTGACCTCCGACAACCTGGTGCAGATGTTCTTCGGCTGGGAGGGCGTGGGCCTCGCGAGCTACCTCCTGATCGGTTTCTGGTATCAGAAGGAATCGGCCAATGCGGCGGCGATGAAGGCTTTCGTCGTCAACCGCGTGGGCGATTTCGGCTTCGCGCTGGGCATCTTCCTCGTCTTCTACATCTTCGGCTCCACGAGCTTCGACGTGATCTTCCCGCAGGTCGAGGCTTTCGCCACCGGCGAAGCGGGTGCGGATTTCGTCTTCCTGGGGCTCGATGCGCAGGGCACGCTGACGCTCGCCTGCCTGCTGCTGTTCATGGGTGCGATGGGCAAGTCGGCCCAGTTCCTGCTGCATACCTGGCTGCCTGACGCGATGGAGGGCCCGACGCCGGTCTCGGCCCTGATCCATGCCGCGACCATGGTCACCGCCGGCGTCTTCCTCGTGGCGCGGATGTCGCCCTTGTTCGAATTCGCGCCGACGGCGCTCGTCGTCGTCACCGGCATCGGCGCCCTCACGGCGTTCTTCGCCGCGACGGTGGGTCTCGTCCAGAACGACATCAAGCGCGTGATCGCCTATTCGACCTGTTCGCAGCTCGGCTACATGTTCGTGGCCCTGGGGCTCGGCGCCTACAGTGTCGGCATCTTCCACCTGTTCACCCACGCCTTCTTCAAGGCGCTCCTGTTCCTCGGTGCGGGCTCCGTGATCCACGCGATGCATCACGAGCAGGACATGCGCAACATGGGCGGCCTGGGCAAGGTCATCCCGCTCACCGCGCTGATGATGGTGATCGGCACGATCGCGCTGACGGGCTTCCCGTTCACGGCGGGCTATTATTCCAAGGATGCGATCATCGAGGCGGCTTACGCGTCGAGCGCGGGCATGTCGGATGTGGCCTTCGTCGCGGTGGTGATCGCCGCCTTGTTCACCTCCTTCTATTCCTGGCGCCTGTTCTTCATGACCTTCGCCGGCAAGGCGCGCTGGGGCGAGGGGCATGGTCACGACGCGCATGCGGGTCACGGCGACGATCACGCGCATCATCACGATCACAAGCCGCATGAGAGCCCGCCGGTGATGATGATCCCGCTGATCCTGCTCGCCATCGGCTCGCTGGTCGCCGGCTTCCTCTTCAAGGGCGTGTTCATCGGCGACGGCTACGAGGCCTTCTGGGGCGATGCACTCTATACGCGCCCGGACAACACCATCCTCGTGGACCTGCACTACGTGCCGGCCTGGGTCGTGTGGTCGCCCTTCGTGATGATGGCGATCGGCTTCGGTCTCGCTTACTGGATGTATGTCCGCGATACCTCGGTGCCCGCGCGGATCGCCCAGGAGCAGCCGCTGGTCTACCGCTTCCTGCTCAACAAGTGGTACTTCGACGAGCTCTACGACATCATTTTCGTGCGTCCCGCCAAGCGTCTCGGGCATTTCCTGTGGCGCACGGGCGACGGCAAGGTGATCGACGGGATGGGGCCTGACGGCATCTCCGCCCGTGTGCTCGACACCACCTCTTGGGTCGTGCGCCTGCAGACCGGCTACATCTACCATTACGCATTCGCCATGCTGGTCGGTGCCGCCGCGCTGGTGACCTGGTATCTGATCGCGGGGGTCCGCTGATGTTCGGCTTCGGTATCCTCTCCGGGCTTCTGATCCTGCCGCTGATCGGCGCGGCCTTCATCCTCACCCTGCGCGGGGACGAGGCGGCGATTCGCAACAACGCGCGCTGGGCGGCGCTGGCGACGACGATCGTCACTTTCCTGCTTTCGCTGGTCGCATGGGCGCGTTTCGATACGGGCAGTGCCGATTTCCAGCTGGTGGAATCGCATGCCTGGCTGATGGAGACGACGCGGTTCACGCTCGGCGTGGACGGCTTCTCCCTGCCCTTCGTACTGCTCACCACCTTCCTGATGCCGTTCTGCATCCTCGCCTCCTGGGAGACGATCAAGACGCGCATCAAGGAATACATGGTCGCCTTCCTCGTGCTGGAAGCGCTGATGATTGGCGTGTTCGTCGCCCTCGACCTGGTCTTGTTCTACATCTTCTTCGAGGCGGGCCTGATCCCGATGTTCCTGATTATCGGGATCTGGGGCGGCAAGCGGCGCATTTATGCGAGCTTCAAGTTCTTCCTCTACACGCTGCTCGGCTCGGTGCTGATGCTGATCGCCGTCGTCGCCATGTACTGGCAGGCGGGGACGAGCGATATCCCGACCCTGCTCGCGCATGACTTCCCGGTCTCGCTGCAGACCTGGCTGTGGCTCGCCTTCTTCGCCTCCTTCGCGGTGAAGATGCCGATGTGGCCGGTCCATACCTGGCTGCCCGACGCCCACGTCGAGGCGCCCACGGCAGGCTCGGTGATCCTGGCCGGGATTCTTTTGAAGATGGGTGGCTACGGCTTCATCCGCTTCTCGATCCCGATGTTCCCCGACGCGTCGATGTATTTCGCACCGATGGTCTTCGCGCTCTCGGTCATCGCCATCGTCTACACCTCCCTCGTCGCGCTGATGCAGGAGGATATGAAGAAGCTCATTGCCTATTCCTCGGTGGCGCATATGGGCTTCGTCACGATGGGCCTGTTCAGCCTCACCCCGCAGGGGATCGAGGGGGCGATGTTCCAGATGATCTCGCACGGCCTGATTTCGGGCGCGCTGTTCCTGTGCGTCGGCGTGATCTACGACCGGATGCATACCCGCGAGATCAAGGCTTATGGCGGGCTGATCAATCGCATGCCGCTCTACGGCGTCGCCTTCCTGCTCTTCACCATGGCCAATGTCGGCCTGCCCGGGACTTCCGGCTTCGTCGGCGAATTCCTGACCCTGATCGGCGCCTTCCAGGCCAATTTCTGGGTTGCCTTCGTCGCCACGACCGGCGTCATCCTCTCCGCCTGCTACGCACTCTGGCTGTACTGGCGCGTGATGAACGGCCCGCTGGTGAAGCCGGAGCTGCAGGCAATCCAGGATCTCGACCGGCGCGAAGTCCTTCTTCTGGCGCCGCTGGGCATCCTCGTCATCTATTACGGCGTGCAGCCGCAGGTGATCCTCGACGCTTTCGCCGCGCCGACCCAGGCCCTGCTCGCCAATGCTTATCCCGTGCTCCAGGCCGGCGCTTCGCTGGCCGGGATCCAGTGAGGTTCGATCGCCATGCCCGTTGAAACCACCGCGTCCGGGATCCCCATCTATGCCGTGCCTGCGCTCGGCCCGGCGCTGCCCGAGATCATCATGGCGGTCGGCGTGCTGGCGCTGGTGCTCTACGGCGCCCTGCGCGGGGAGCGCTCCACCGGCGTCGTGACTGCGGCGGCGATTGCGCTGATGGCCTTCACGCTGGGCTTCGTCCTCACGATGCCGGCGGAAACCCAGATCACCTTCGCCGATGCCTTCATCACCGACGGGTTCGCCCGCTTCATGAAGGCGCTGGTGCTGATCGGGGCGATCGTGGCGCTCGCCATGTCGCGCGAGCATTTCCGCCGCGCCGGTATCGACCGTTACGAATATCCGCTGTTGATCCTTCTGGCCGCCATCGGCATGATGGTGATGATCTCGGCCAATGATCTGATCGCGCTCTATCTCGGCCTCGAGCTGCAGAGCCTGGCGGCCTACGTCATCGCCTCGTTCCACCGCGACAATGCGCGCTCGACGGAAGCGGGCCTGAAATACTTCGTTCTCGGCGCGCTCGCCTCCGGCATGCTGCTTTACGGCTCTTCGCTGGTCTACGGTTTCACCGGGTCGGTCTCCTTCCCCGAGATCGCCGCCGTTTTGACCGAGGGCGCTAATCCGGGTGTGATCTTCGGCCTCGTCTTCATCGCCGCCGGCCTTGCCTTCAAGGTCTCTGCCGTGCCGTTCCACATGTGGACGCCCGACGTGTATCAGGGTGCGCCGACGCCGGTCACGGCCTTCTTCGCTTCGGCTCCGAAGGTTGCGGCGATGGCGCTGGCGGTGCGCGTCTTCATGGGTGCGTTCCTCACCATCGTCGACCAGTGGCAGCAGATCATCGTCTTCATCGCCGTCGCCTCGATGTTCCTCGGCGCCTTCGCCGCGATCGGCCAGCGCGACATCAAGCGCCTGATGGCCTATTCCTCCATTGCCAATATCGGCTTCGCGCTGCTCGGCCTCGCTGCGGGAACGCAGCAGGGGGTCGAGGCGGTGCTGGTCTACATGGCGATCTACATGGTCATGACGCTGGGCGTCTTCGCCTGCATTCTCGCGATGCGCCGGGGCGGGGTCGAGCTCGAGACCATCGATGATCTCGCCGGTACGGCGCGCACGCATCCGGGTTTCGCCTTCGCCATGGCGATGCTGATGCTCTCGCTGGCGGGCATTCCGCCGCTGGCCGGGTTCATCGGCAAGTACTACGCCTTCTGGGCCGCCGTCGAAGCGGGGCTCGTCGTCTTCGCGGTGCTGGGTGTGATCGCCTCGGTGGTCGGCGCCTATTACTATTTGCGCATCGCCAAGATCATCTATTTCGACGAGCCTGTCGGCGCCTATGAGCCGATGCCCGGCTTCCTGCGCGGGGTGATGGCGGTGTCGGCCGTGTTCACGGTCGGTTTCTGGCTGGTGCCCGCGCCTCTCGTGGCGGCGGCGGGGGTGGCCGCGCGTTCGTTGTTCTGATCCGGTGGTACAGGCGCGCGAAGGCATTGCCGGCGGCTTAGTCCACCTCTCGCGAGACGAGACGGGGTCGACCAACGACGACGCGCTCGCCGAACTCGCGGCAGGGCGCGCCGCGCCTTTCTGGATCACGGCTTCGATGCAGAAAGCCGGGCGCGGTCGCCACGGGCGCAGCTGGACATCGCCGCCCGGCAACATGTATGCGACGCTTGCGCTGGTTGAACCCTGCGACCAGCGCCATGCCGCGCAATTCGGTTATCTGATCGGCCTGGCGTTGCACGATGCCATTGCCGAAATCGCTCCCGCGCATGCGCCGCGGGTGCGGCTGAAATGGCCCAACGACGTTCTGGTCGACGGCGCGAAGATCGCCGGGATGCTGCTCGAAGGACATCGCACGCCCGGGGGGCGTTTTGCGCTCATCGCGGGGATCGGCGCGAATATCGCCGTCACGCCCGATGATACGCCCTATCCTGCGGCGCGCCTCGCAGACCTCGTGGCCGGTGTGACGCCCGGGCAGCTCTTCGACGCGCTTGCCCGCGCCTTCGCCCGCCGCTTCGCGCGCTGGCGCGACGCTGCCGACGAGACGCTCGCCCTGGCGGCGATGCGCGAGGACTGGCTCGCCCGCGCCCACGGGCTCGACGGCAATGTGACGATCCGGCTCCCGAGCGGCCGGCGCGAGGGCCGGTTCGTCGGGCTCGACGGCGATGGCCGGCTGCTGCTCCTTACGGAGGGTGGCATTCAGACGATCGATGCAGGTGATTTATACTTTGCGGGGATGTGATATACCCCGCACCAACACATATGGACGAGGTTGTTCGAATGGCGTCTGATCAAGACGAACTGGTATTCCTGCCGCTTGGCGGGCTGGGCGAGATCGGCATGAATGCCGCGCTCTATGGTTTCGGGCCGAAAAAGAAGAAGAAGTGGATCCTCGTCGATTGCGGCGTCACTTTCGCCGATGACAGCCAGCCGGGGATCGATCTCATCCTTCCGGACCTGCGCTTCATCGAAGAGCGCAAGGAGGATCTGGTCGCGATCATCATCACCCACGCGCATGAGGATCATATCGGTGCGATCGCCGAGCTGTGGCCGCGCCTCGAGGCGCCCGTCTACATGACGCGCTTCGCTGCCGATCTGCTCGCCACCCGCCGCCTCGGCGAGCCGGGCGCGCCGAAGGTGCCGGTGACGGTGGTGCCGCAGGGCGGCAAGATCGACCTTGCACCGTTCGAGGTGCAGTTCATCCCCGTCTCCCACTCGATCCCCGAGTCCAACAGCCTCGCCATCCGCACGTCGCATGGTCTGGTCGTGCATACGGGTGACTGGAAGCTCGACGACGCGCCTTTCATCGGCAACGTCACCAATGGCGAAACCTTCAAGGCGCTGGGCGACGAGGGCGTGATCGCGGCAATCAGCGATTCGACCAACGTCATGCGCGAAGGCATCAGCCCCAGCGAATCCGATGTCGCCAAGGCGCTCACCGAGATCATCATGGCGGCGGAGCACCGCGTCGCCATCACCACCTTCGCCTCGAACGTGGCGCGTATCAGCGCGGTGGCGCAGGCGGCACAGGCCTGCGGGCGCGAGGTGGTTCTGGTCGGGCGTGCGATGGAGCGCGTCGTCAGCGTCGCGCGCGAACTCGGCTATCTCGACGGTATTCCCGAATTCCGCTCGGCTGATGCCTTCCAGCACCTGCCGCGCAACAAGGTGGTGGCGCTGCTCACCGGCTCGCAGGGCGAATCGCGGGCCGCGCTCGCGCGGATCGCCAATGACGATCATCGCGATATCGCATTCAGCCAGGGCGACATCGTTGTCTTCTCTTCGCGCCTCATTCCCGGCAATGAGAAATCCGTGCTGCGCATCGTGAATGCGCTGGCCGAGAAGGGGGTGCGGATCGTCACCGACAAGGACGGGCTGATCCACGTCTCGGGCCACCCGCGTCGCGGCGAGATGGAGATGATGTATGGCTGGCTGCGCCCGCGCACGGTCATCCCGGCCCATGGCGAGGCGCAGCATCTGGCCGAGCATGTGCGGTTCGCCCGCGAGCAGGGCGTCCCGAACGCATTGATGGGGCGCAACGGCGCCATGATCCGGCTCGCCCCCGGCGATGCCGAGATCATCGATCACGTGCCCGTGGGCCGCCTCTACAAGGATGGCGAGATCGTCGTCGACGAGGCGGACAAGGCGATCGGCGAGCGCCGCAAGCTCTCCGTCGCCGGCATCGCGACCATCGCCATCGCCATCGACAGCAAGGGCGAGGTGGCCGGCGACCCGGTCATCGACGTGATGGGGATGCCCCGCTACACGCGCCAGGGCGAGGAGCTGATCGATTTCGTCGCGGATACGGTGGTGCGTACCCTCGACGGGTTGCCGCGTGCGCGCCGGCGCGATACCGAGTTCGTCGAGAACGCGGTCTTGCGCGCGGTGCGGGCCACGCTCAACAATACCTGGGGCAAAAAGCCCGCGTGCCATGTGCTGGTCATCGAGGTATGACGGCCCCATATCGGTCGCAGGAGAAACGTGATGCTCGGGCGCCTCAACCATGTTGCCATTGCCGTTCGCGACATCGCGGCGGCGACGGCGGTCTATCGTGATATGCTGGGCGCGAAGGTCTCGCAGGCCGTGCCGCTTCCCGAGCATGGCGTGACCACGGTCTTCATCGAGTTGCCCAATACCAAGATCGAGCTGCTGGAGCCGCTCGGGGCGGATTCACCCATCGCGCGTTTTCTGGAGAAGGCGCCCGACGGGGGCATCCACCACGTCTGCTACGAGGTCGGCGACATTCGCGCTGCGCGCGATCGCCTCGTGGCGGCAGGTGCGCGGGTGCTCGGTGACGGCGAGCCGAAGATCGGTGCCCATGGCAAGCCGGTGCTCTTCCTGCATCCGAAGGATTTCTGCGGGACATTGGTGGAACTGGAGGAGGCCTGAGCCCATGATCAATGCAATTCGCCTGATCGCAACATCTACCCCCGCCACCGTGACCGTGGTCGTGTCCATCGCGATCGCCGCGATCATTGTCGGTATCGGCGTTCTGGGGATGGGAATCACCGGTGCGCTGGCGCTGTTCTTCGTCGTCTGGTGGACGATGCTCTTTGCCGTCCTGCCTTTCGGCATCCGCTCGCAGCTCGAAGCCGGGGAAGTCGTCGCGGGTTCGGAACCGGGTGCGCCGGCGGCGCCGGGCCTGCGTCAGAAGGCGATCTGGACGACGATCGTCGCGGCCGTGGTGTTCAACTTCACGATCATGATGCTGCCGCTGGTCGGGCTGTGACGTCAGGCATGCGCGAAGGCGGCTCGGGGCGCCGCTGCCCGGCGGGCCGCTCGTGATGCCGTTCGCTTTCTGATTGCCAGCTTTGGTGCATGCAAATTGGGCATCTGCAAGTGTAGAAGCAGGCTGCAGTTTTCACCAAAAGAAAAAAGCAAGGCTTTCGCCTTGCCTATGTTTGTTACTAGCGCCTTGTGATTTTATCTGGATCCATTTTTATGGACCGTGGCGCCATTTCCTCCCCAGACTTGGACCGCGCCCCCCGCCGTCTTGTTGCGTCTTCTTGGCGATCTGGTGCTGGTTTTATAGTCACGCCTTTCGCGATTGTCACCACCTTTTCATCAGAATCGCGCAAAAAAATGCCATAAAAATTCGCTGCGGTGCAACAAAGATGCATTTACCGACAGATGTGACGGCGCGGCGTCCGGCGCCCGATCGGGAGCGGATCTGGTGGGGGGCGGCCGGATCGGGCATTGCGTACTTGTCTTTTGGGGCCGGTAAGTGTCATGTGCGCACAGCTGAATCACGCGCCGTTGCAGGCGCCTTTTCGAGTTGACCGAGGCCGTTCATGCGTCTGAGCCGCTACTTCCTGCCCACCTTGCGCGAGACCCCGCGCGAGGCCGAGATCGTCTCGCATCGCCTTATGCTGCGCGCCGGCATGGTCCGCCAGCAATCGGCGGGGATCTTTTCTTGGTTGCCGCTGGGCTTGCGCGTGTTGAACAAGATCAACGCCATCATCCGGGAAGAGCAGAACCGCGCCGGCGCCGCCGAAATCCTGATGCCGACGATCCAGTCGGCGGAGCTGTGGCGCGAATCCGGGCGCTACGAGGCCTATGGCAAGGAGATGCTGCGCATCCGCGACCGGCACGAGCGCGACATGCTGTTCGGGCCGACCAACGAGGAGATGGTGACGGATATCTTCCGCACCTATGTGCGATCCTACAAGGATCTGCCGCTCAATCTCTATCATATTCAATGGAAGTTCCGCGACGAGATCCGCCCGCGTTTCGGCACGATGCGCTCGCGCGAATTCCTGATGAAGGATGCCTATTCCTTCGATATCGACAAGGACAGCGCCCGCCACGCCTATAACCGCATGTTCGTGGCCTATCTGCGGACCTTCGCGCGAATGGGTCTGCAGGCGATCCCGATGCAGGCCGATACCGGCCCGATCGGCGGCGATCTCAGCCACGAATTCATCATCCTCGCCTCGACTGGCGAGAGCGAGGTGTTCTGCGACAAGGCCTATCTCGGCTTCGAGACGCCGGCGGAGAATACCGATTTCGAGGATCGCGCCGGGCTGCAGGCCACCGTCGATGCCTGGACGGCGCGCTATGCCGCAACGAGTGAAAAGCACGACGAGGCCGCCTTCGCGGCGATTCCCGATGCCGACAAGCTTTCCGCGCGCGGCATCGAGGTCGGGCATATCTTCTATTTCGGCACGAAATACTCCGACCCGATGAAGGCCGTGGTGACCGGGCCGGACGGCAAGGAGCACCCCGTGCATATGGGCTCCTACGGCATCGGCCCCAGCCGCCTCGTCCCCGCCATCATCGAGGCCAGCCACGACGAGGCCGGCGTGATCTGGCCGGATGCGATCGCGCCGTTCCATGTCGCGCTGCTCAATCTCAAGCCCGGCGATTCGGCCACGGATGCGGCCTGCGAGAAGCTCTACGCCGAACTCGGCGCCGCCGGCTACGACGTGCTCTACGACGATCGCGAGGAGCGGCCCGGCGCAAAATTCGCCAATGCCGATCTGATCGGCCTGCCCTGGCAGGTGATCGTCGGACCCAAGAGCCTCGCCGACGGCAAGGTCGAGATGAAGCGGCGCGCGACCGGCGAGCGCGAGCTCGTGGCACTCGACGATTGCCTGGCACGGCTGAAAGCGTGAAGCGGCTCCCCGCAAGCATGAAGGTCTTCCCATGACGACGCCGACGACGCCCATGCCGACGCGCCCCTTCGCCGGGTTCGAATGGATGCTGGCCACGCGCTATCTGCGCACGCGCCGGCGCGAGGGCTTCGTCTCCGTCATCGCGGGCTTCTCCTTCATCGGCATCATGCTCGGCGTCGCCACGCTGATCATCGTGCTCTCGGTGATGAACGGTTTCCGCAGCGAGTTGCTGAACAAGATTGTGGGCCTCAACGGCCATATCTTCGTGGCGCCGATCGATTCTCCGCTGACCGATTACGACGAGGTCGCCATGCGCATCGCGGAGCTTCCGGGCGTGCGCCGGGCCGTGCCGCTGGTCGAGGGGCAGGCCTTTGCCTCGTCCGACGTGCAGGGCGGCGGGGTGCTGGTGCGCGGGGTGCGCCCGGGTGACCTGCCGCGCATCGATGCAATTGCCGACAATATCCGCCAGGGGTCGATCGAGAATTTCGGGGAACAGGAGGGCGTGCTGATCGGCCAGCGCCTCGCCGAGCAGCTCGGCCTGCGGGCAGGGGATACGCTGACGCTGATCTCGCCGCGCGGCGCGACCACGGCCTTCGGCACCGCGCCGCGCATCAAGGGCTATCCGGTCGAGGCGATCTTCGAAGTCGGCATGACGGAGTTCGACAACATCTTCGTCTATATGCCGCTCGAAGAGTCACAGGCCTATTTCAATCGTGCCGGCGATGTGAGCGTGATCGAGGTCTTCCTCGATGACGCCGATCGCGTGTTCCAGGCCCGCCAGGCGATCAATGCAGCAATCGATCGTCCGATCCTCTTGACCGACTGGACGCAACGCAACCGTACCTTCTTCGCCGCGCTCGAAGTCGAACGCAACGTGATGTTCATCATCCTGACGCTGATCGTGCTGGTGGCGGCGCTCAATATCGTCTCCGGCCTGATCATGCTGGTAAAGGACAAGTCGAACGACATTGCCATCCTGCGTACGATGGGGGCGACGCGCGGGGCGATCATGCGCATTTTCCTGATTACCGGCGCCTCGATCGGTATTGTGGGGACGATTGCCGGGCTGATCCTCGGCCTCGTCTTCACTTACAATATCGAGACGGTGCAGAATTTCTTCTCGTGGGTGCTGGGCCAGGATCTGTGGGATCCCACAGTGCGCTTCCTCTCGGACATTCCGGCGGAAGTAGATCCCACCGAAGTCGTCGCCGTGCTGGTCATGGCCTTCGTCCTGTCGCTTCTGGCGACGCTCTATCCCTCATGGCGCGCGGCGCGGCTGGACCCGGTCCAGGCACTGCGTTACGGGTGATCGTCATGAATGAAGCGATGTCAGAAGCACAACCCCGCGAAGACGTTCCCGCCCTCTATTGCTCCGGCGTCGAGCGCCGCTATCCGCAGGCGAACGGGGCCCTGGAGATCCTGAGCGGCGCCGAATTCGCCATCTGGCCCGGCGAGATCGTCGCGCTGGTGGCGCCGTCGGGCACGGGTAAATCCACGCTTCTGCATGTTGCCGGGCTGCTGGAGCGCCCCGATGGGGGCGAGGTCTTCATCGGCGGCGCGCCGACGGCGCATATGGATGATACCGGCCGCACGCGTCTGCGGCGCGAGGAGATCGGCTTCGTCTACCAGTTCCACCATCTCCTGCCGGAATTCTCTGCGCTGGAGAATGTCGTGATGCCGCAACTGATCCGCGGCCTTCCCAAGGCGGAAGCCCGCAAGCGCGCGCAGGAACTCCTCGAATTCCTCGGTCTAGGCCCGCGCGCCACGCATCGCCCCTCGGAGCTCTCGGGCGGCGAGCAGCAACGCGTGGCGATCGCGCGCGCCGTGGCCAATGCGCCGCGCCTGCTTCTGGCCGACGAGCCGACCGGCAATCTTGATCCGCAGACGGCGGGGCACGTGTTCAACACGCTGGTTTCGCTGGTGCGCGCCACCGGGCTCGCCGCGCTGATCGCCACGCATAATGTCGAGATCGCATCGCGGATGGACCGCATCATCACCATTGCTGACGGCAAGGTCGTCGACAAGGTCTGAGGGCGAAGCTGCTCGATCAGCGCAGGTCGACCGAGACCGGGACGTGGTCGGAAGGCTTTTCCCAGCCGCGCACATGCTTGTGGATCGCGCTACCGCCAAGGCGATCGGCGGCGCGCGGCGAGAGCAGCAGGTGGTCGATGCGGATGCCGTTGTTTCGCTGCCAGGCACCCGCCTGATAATCCCAGAACGTGTAGAGCCCATCGGAATCGTCACAGGCGCGCAGGGCATCGGTGAGGCCGAGCGCCTCGAGCGCGCGCCAGCGGGCACGCGTTTGCGGCTGAAACAGCGCGTCTTTCACCCAGGCTTCCGGCTTTGCCGCGTCGCGCGGCTGGGGGATGACGTTGTAATCGCCGGCGAGGACGAAGATTTCCTCATCCGCGAGCAGGCCGCGCGCATGGGTGATCAGCCGGTCCATCCAGGCGAGCTTGTAGGGAAATTTGCGCTCATCGTCGATCGGATTGCCGTTGGGCAGATAGATCGAGGCGACGCGCACGGCCTCGCCCTCGCACGAGATCACCGCCTCGATATAGCGCGCCTGTTCGTCCGAATCGTCGCCCGGCAGGCCGCTGCGGATATCATCGATCGGATGGCGCGAGAGGATGGCGACGCCGTTATAGCTCTTTTGGCCATGGACCGCGACATTGTAGCCGGCATCCTCGATGGCGCCGCGCGGTACGTTCTCATCCGTGGTCTTGAGTTCCTGAAGGCAGAGCACGTCGGGCTGCGCCTCCTTCAGGAAGGCGAGCAGGTGCTCCTGACGGGTACGGATCGAATTGACGTTCCAGGTGGCGATACGCATCGTGTTGTGATCTCTCGAACGAATGTCAGCGCGCCTCAGCGGCGCCCGCCGCTATAGGGGCCCTGGCCGAGGGTCAGTTTCTGAAAGCCCTTGGTGGCGAGCGTCGGCTTCCTGGCCGAGATCACCCGTGAGTTGATCCCCTGCCAGGCGATCTCGCCGGAAAGGCGGCCATATTCGATCTTGGGGCAGCGGTTCATCACCACGGTCACGCCGCGCGCCTCCGCCCGCGCCGCAGCCGCGTCGTCGCGCACCGAGAGCTGCATCCAGATCACCTTGGGCAGGGGATCGAGCGCAAGCGCCTCGTCGACGATCGGCCCGGCGGCAGCGGAATTGCGGAAAATCTCGACCATGTCCACGGGGCGGGGGATGTCGGCCAGCGTGCCGTAGACGGGCAGGCCGAGGATTTCGGTTCCCGCCAGCCCCGGATTGACCGGGATCACGTCGAAATCGCGCTCTTTCAGATACTTGATCACGATCCAGCTCGGGCGCGCGGGATTGGCCGAGGCGCCGACGATCGCGATCGTGCGCGTGTTCTGCAGGATGCTGCGGATGTGGGTGTCGGGATATTGATCGTGAACGATGGCTGCCTGTGTCATGACGACTCCTCGAAACCGCATCCCGGCACCCGCGCCTTCCCGGGGCCTGCCGGGATGGTTACGCGCTTGCGCGGTAGAGTTCAATCGTGAAGGCGGCAGACTAAAAGGCTAAACGGCGCACTGGCGTCACCTCTTCAAGCCCTCCCTCAAGCAGCCTTCCTGCCCTCGGCGATCTTCACCAGTTCCCGCAGGATGTTGCGCGTCGTCTTCAGGCGGCGGTCGATATCGGCGACGTCGCGCATGAAGACGATCTTCATATCGGCGCGCACCTTCGCCGTCGGGCCCTGATCGGCGACATAGGCGACGAGGCCGGCCGGATCGGCGAAGGAATTGTCGCGGAAGGAAACGGTGATGCCCTTGGCGCCGCCCTCGACCTTCTCGACATTGGCGCGCCGGCACAGGACCTTGATCTGCATGACCTGCAGCAACTGGTCGACCTCGGAAGGCTTCTCCCCGAAGCGATCGACCATCTCGATGCCGAATTCCGCGATGGCGTTTTCATCCTCCATGCCGGCGAGGCGGCGGTAGAGATCGAGGCGCAGCTGCAGATCGGGGACGTAGTTCTCCGGGATCATCACCGGCGCGCCGATGGCGATGGTCGGCGACCACTGGTCCTCCATCACCTCGCCCTTGCCCTCCTTGAGCTGGGCGACGGCCTCTTCCAGCATCTGCTGGTAGAGCTCGTAGCCCACCTCGCGGATATGCCCGGACTGCTCCTCGCCGAGCAGGTTGCCTGCGCCGCGAATGTCGAGATCGTGGCTCGCGAGCTGGAAGCCGGCGCCGAGCGTATCGAGCGATTGCAGCACCTTGAGGCGGCGCTCGGCCTGGGGCGTGAGGGTGCGGTTCTCCGGCACCGTAAACAGCGCATAGGCGCGCGTCTTCGACCGCCCGACGCGCCCGCGCAGCTGGTAGAGCTGGGAGAGGCCGAACATGTCGGCGCGGTGTACGATCAGCGTATTGGCGGTGGGAATGTCGAGACCCGATTCGACGATGGTGGTGGAGAGCAGAACGTCGAACTTGCCCTCGTAAAATCCCGTCATCACGTCTTCGAGCTGCCCGGCGGCCATCTGGCCATGGGCGACCGCGACCTTCACTTCCGGAATCTCGCGGTCGAGGAAGGCCTTGACCTCGGTGAGATCCTCGATGCGCGGCGCCACGTAGAATGCCTGACCGCCGCGATAGCGCTCGCGCAGGAGCGCCTCGCGAATCGCCAGCGGATCGAAGGGCGTGACGAAGGTGCGCACGGCCAGCCGATCGACCGGCGGCGTCGCGATCAGCGAGAGTTCGCGCACGCCGGTGAGCGCGAGCTGGAGCGTGCGCGGAATCGGCGTGGCGGAAAGCGTGAGCACGTGCACCTCGGCGCGCAGCTCCTTGAGGCGTTCCTTGTGGTTGACGCCGAAATGCTGCTCCTCGTCGACGATGATCAGGCCGAGATCGCGGAACTTGACCGTCTTGCCCAGCAGCGCATGCGTGCCCACGACGATATCGATGGTGCCGTCGGCAATGCCTTCCTTCACGCGCTTGAGTTCGGCGGAATTGACGAAGCGCGAGGCCTGGCCGATCTGCACGGGCAGGCCCTTGAAGCGATCCTCGAAGGTCTTGAAATGCTGGCGCGAGAGCAAAGTCGTCGGCACCACTACGGCGACCTGTCGCCCTGCCATGGCGCAGGCGAAGGCGGCGCGCAGCGCGACCTCGGTCTTGCCGAAGCCGACATCACCGCAAACCAGGCGATCCATCGGACGCCCGGAGGCGAGATCGTTCATCACCGCATCGATGGCGTTGAGCTGGTCCTCCGTCTCCTCGAACGGGAAGCGCGAGGCGAATTCGTCGTAGAGCCCTTCCTGCGGGGTGAGCTTCGGCGCTTCGCGCATGACGCGGGCGGCGGCGATCTTGATCAGCCCGTCCGCCATCTCGCGGATGCGCTTCTTCATCTTGGCCTTGCGCGCCTGCCAGGCGCCGCCGCCGAGCTTGTCAAGCTGAACCTCGGTATCCTCGGAGCCGTAGCGGGTCAGCAGCTCGATATTCTCCACCGGCAGGAACAGGCGATCGCCGCCGGCATAATGGATCTCTAGGCAATCATGCGGCGCGCCTGCAGCCTCGATGGTCTTGAGCCCGATGAAGCGCCCGATGCCGTGATCGGCATGTACGATCACGTCGCCGGGGGTCAGCGCCGAGACCTCGGTGAGCACGTCCTGCGGCTTCTTGCCCCGGCGGCGCGCGCGCACCAGACGGTCGCCCAGAATGTCCTGCTCGCCGATGACTGCGAGGCCCTCGGCCTCGAACCCGGATTCGATCCCCCAGACAGCGAGCCCGATCTCCTTGGCCGAAAGCTCGCCGATCTCGTCGAAGCGGCGCAGCGCCTTGACCCGCTCCAGCCCGTGATCGCCGAGCACGTGTTCGAGCCGCTCGCGCGAGCCCTCCGACCAGGCCGCGAGCATCACCTTTCGCCCGGCCTGTTGCAGGTCGCGGATATGCGCGACGGCGGCATCGAAGACATTGGCGCCCTCGGCCTCGCGTTCGGCGGCGAAGCTGCGGCCCTGGCGCGCGCCGCAATCAATGACGATGCGCTCAGCCGTCTCGGGCGCGGCAAACGGGGTCAGAACGCCGCCGGCGCGCTGCTGGCGCTGCGCCTTCCATTCATCCGCCGAGAGATAGAGCGCATCCGGTGGCAGCGGGCGATAGGGGGCGACGCCGGGCTGCGGGGCCTCCATCGCAGAGCGGCGCGCCTCGTAATAATCGCCGATCTGCGTCAGCCGTTCGTCAGCGGCTTCATCGGCGAGATTGTCGAGGATGAGGGGGGCGCCCTTGATGAAATCGAACAGCGTCCCGAGTTCGTCGTAGAACAGCGGCAGCCAGTGCTCCAGCCCGGCATAGCGCCGGCCTTCGCTCACCGCCTCGTAGAGCATGTCATCGCGCGTCGGAGCACCGAACTGCGCGGCATAGCCCTGCCTGAAACGCTTGATCGTCTCGGTGGTGAGCCGCGCCTCGCTGATCGGCACGAAATTGAGCGAACGCAGGCTGGTGGAGGAGCGCTGTGTTTCCGGATCGAAGGCGCGGATCGTCTCCAGCGTATCGCCGAAGAAATCGAGCCGCACGGGGGCGGGCAGGCCGGGGGCGTAGAGATCGAGAATGCCGCCGCGCACCGCGTATTCGCCGGTCTCGTGGACGGTGCCGGTGCGCATGAAGCCGTTCACCTCCAGCCAGTCCACGATGGTCTGCATGGTGATGACGTTGCCCGGCGCGGCGGAAAAGGTGTCCTTGAGGATGCGCTTGCGCGGCGGCGTGCGCTGCAGGATGGCGTTGACGGTGGTCGAGACGATGCGCGGGCGCTCCTCCGAGGAGCGCGTGCGCGCCAGCCGCGCCAGGGTCGTCATGCGCTGCGCGGTGATGCTGCCATTGGGCGATACCCGGTCATAGGGCTGGCAGTCCCAGGCCGGGAACTGCATCACCTGGACCTTCGGATCGACGAAACCGATGGCGCGCTCGAAGGCCTGCGCGCGCTGGCCGTCGCGCGCGACATGCACCAGCACTGCCGGATTCTCCGCGCGCGGCGCCAGGGCGCGGGCGAGGTGGGCGATCACGATCGCGTCATAGCCGTCGGGCGCGCTGGCGAGCGTGACGCCGGCAGCGCTCTCGAAGGCATCGACGGCTCTGGCGATCGGATCCTGCTTCATCGGTCTCGTCATCATGCAAAAAAGCCGGATCGCCGGATGCAAGGGGCATACGGCGCCGGTCGGGCGGGTGAATGGCAGGATGAATGGGGCAGGGGAGGGCGCAGGTCAATGGTGCAGCGCCGGCGGGAGATGCGCGGTTCAATAAACCCATAAAAAATGTAAAATCCATATTAACACTTGAATTTCTGGAATAATGGCGTATCTCCCTTATTGAAACGCGAAAATGAGGTTTCCACCATGAATCGCCCCTTGACCGCGCTCGGTGCCGGTATCGTCGTCGCCGGTTTCGGCATTCACGCATTCACCACGCCCGCACATGCGGCGCCGCAGCTGTCGCCGCTGGTCAGCCCCGCAGAGCTCGCCGCCTTCAAGCGCAGCGCCGATCCGCTCCTCATCGACATTCGTCAGGGTGAGGCCTCGGAGGGCGTCAGCCTTTATGAGGCCGGACATGTTCCGGGCGCCGTGCATGCGCCTTATGCGCGCTGGCGCGGTCCGGCGGAGAATCCGGGTGAAGTGCTTTCCGATGCCGAGTTGACCGATCTCTTCCGCAGCCTCGGCGTGGAGGAGGACCGCCCGGTTGTGGTGATCCATCAGGGCGACAGCGTCAGCGATTTCGGCGCCGCCGCGCGCGTCTACTGGACGCTGAAATCCGCCGGCATCGACAATCTTGCCATCCTCAATGGCGGCGTCGAAGCCTGGACGGCGGAAGAGCGTGCGCTGGCCGAGAGCAGCCCGGCCCCGCAGCCGAGCGAGATCACCGTCAGCCTCGGTGATGCCTGGATCGCCACCCGCGAGGACATTCGCGCCATCGTCGACGGCGAGCAGAGCGCTGCGCTGATCGATGCGCGCCCTGAGGCCTTCTATAACGGGGAGACCGCCCATGGCGCAGCGGCGCGTCCGGGCACCCTGCCGCAGGCGCGGCTGTTCACGCACGCGAACTGGTTCAGCTCCGGCCCGGCGGTCATGGAGGCCGAATCCGTGCGCCGGCTCGTGGCCGAGAACGGCCTCGATAACGGCGAAACGCTGGTCTCCTTCTGCAATACGGGGCACTGGGCCGCGACGAACTGGTTCGCGCTCAGCGAGCTCGGCGGGATCGAGAACGTGAAGCTCTATCCCGAATCCGTCGTCGCCTGGTCTCAGGCCGGCCTGCCGATGGACAACGTCCCGGGCCGCCTGCAGCATCTGTGGACCACCGTGAAGAGCTGGTTCTGAGCCGATGACGAGTCTCGCCGCCAATTCCGCCATGCAGACCAGCGCGCCGCGGGCCGGTCTCGGTTGGCGCATCGCGCTGGTGATCGCCGGCATCGCGGCGGTCCTGACCGTCGCGGTACTGGCCGGGGCGCGCTACGGGCTGCTGCTCGCGGTCGGTCTCGGATTCGGGATCGTGCTGGAAGGCTTGCGCTTCGGCTTTGCCGGGCCGTGGCGGGCGCTGATCCTGCGGCGCGAACCGGCGGGGCTCGTCGCCCAGCTCATCGCCATCGGCGTGGTCGCCATCGTTGCGATCCCGCTGATCGAGTCCCATTCCGGCGAGTTGATCGGGGCGCATGCCCCGGTCGGATTCGCCATGATCGGCGGCGCCTTCGTCTTCGGCATCGCGATGCAGATCGTGCTCGGCTGCGGCTCGGGTACGCTCGTTAATGCCGGTAGCGGCAATGCCGTGGGCGCCGTGGCGCTGCCCTTCTTCGCCATCGGCAGCTTCGCCGGGGCCTGGCATCTCGACTGGTGGACGGGGCTCGGCACCGCGCCGACCATCGCGCTCGGGGATGTCTTCGGCGCGAATGGCGGCCTCGCGGTCACCCTCGTCCTGCTCGCTCTCGTCGCGATCATCGCCCTGCGCGGTGCGGCGCCCGAGCATCGCCGCATCCCGCGTCGCCTGTGGCTCGCGGCGGGCTTCATCGCGGTCCTCGCGATCGCCAATCTCGTCATCGCCGGCCAGCCCTGGGGCGTCGTCTACGGGCTCGGGCTTTGGGCGGCCAAGGGCGCGACGGCTCTGGGCGCGGATCTCTCCGGCTCCGCCTTCTGGAGTGCGCCGGCCAATATGGAGCGGGTGAGCCAGAGCCTGCTCACGGATGTCACCTCGCTCACCAATATCGGCATCATCGCCGGCGCAATGCTCGTCGCCTCGTGGCGGCGCGGCTTCGATCAGCCCGTAGCGAGGCTGCCGGCCGTTGCCTGGATCGCGGCGATCGTGGCGGGCCTGCTGCTCGGCTATTCCTCGCGGCTCGCCTTCGGCTGCAATGTCGGCGCCTTCTTCAGCGGCATCTCGACGGGCAGCCTGCATGGCTGGGTCTGGTTCGCTGCCGCCTTCGTCGGCTCGATTCTCGGCGTGAAGCTGCGAGCGCGGCTCGGTTTCGAGGGTGCGCCGAACCGGGGAGGTCACAAATGAGCCGCCGCCCCGTCGCCATCGCCGTCGCGCTGCTGCTTCTCGGCATACTCGCCCTCGATACCGGCATCAGCGCCCCGCTGAATCCCTTCGCGGCCCCATCCCCGATAGCGCTCGGTTCCGGCCAGGCCGCCGGCGGCGCCCATTGCGCGGCCCCCGCGACGCGGTGAGGGTTCGGTCGTGGCGCTTGTGAACAATAAAGGAACAAAACTTGTGGATTAAGACTTTTCATTCCAGACTATTCATCCGAAAGTGGCGTTGGTGATTCTGGAGTGAGGTGTCGGATGAAGGTTGCAGGTTTGTTTGCCGGCATCGGTGGCTTGGAGGTCGGCCTCGCCAACGCGGGGCATGAAACGGTGTTGCTGTCCGAGATTTGGCAACCTGCGCGTTCCGTCTTGGAGGAACGCTATCCGGAAATTCCACTTCCCGGCGACATTGCGAGCGTTCGTGCGCTCCCTGCGGATACGGATATCATCACGGCAGGGTTTCCTTGTCAGGATTTGAGCCAAGCGGGGCGGACGGCCGGAATCGCTGGGGCACGTTCCGGTCTCGTAGGCCATATTTTTCGCCTATTGGATCAGCAACCGGTTCCGTGGGTGGTTCTGGAGAACGTTTCGTTCATGCTGCATCTCGACAAGGGACGTGCGTTGCGCACGCTCGTGGAGGCTTTCGAGGAGCGAGGTTACCGCTGGGCATATCGTGTCGTGAATTCGCTTGCATTCTTGCCACAGCGTCGCGAGCGCGTGATTTTTTTGGCGACGAAGACGGATGTCAATCCGTCTGATGTGCTGTTTGCGGATGAGGCCGCGCCTCCAGCCTTCGAGACGACCCTCGACACGCATGCCCACGGCTTCTACTGGACCGAAGGCGTGCGGGGCCTCGGCTGGGCGCAGGATGCGATCCCGACCCTCAAGAACGGCTCGACGGTCGGTATCGCATCTCCGCCGGCCATATTGCTCCCCGATGGTGGCGTCGTTACACCGGACATTCGGGATGCCGAGCGGCTGCAGGGCTTCTCAGCAGATTGGACGCAGCCTGCCGAGAATACCGGGCGGGCCTCGTTGCGCTGGTCGCTCGTGGGTAATGCGGTCACGGTTCCCGTGGCAGAGTGGCTCGGTCACCGCCTCGGTGCCCCGGGAAGCTTCGACCCTTCACGTGATCAGGCGTTGCCGAAAGATGGCCGCTGGCCGAAGGCTGCGCGCTTCGATGGGTCTGTCAGAAAGGCTGTAGCTATTTCGACGTTTCCGGAATTTCGAGAGCGGGATCCGCTCACACGCTTCCTGCAGTATCCCGGCAAACCCCTTTCCGAGCGTGCGACGCGCGGCTTCCTCTCGCGCACGCGAAAAAGCACATTGCGGTTTCCGCCGGGCTTCATCGATGCTCTGGATCGGCATCTTGATACGATGGAAATTGCGAGCACGCAGCGGTCCGTTCTCACCATCGCCGCAGAATGACGGGCGGCGGGCGCTTGCCGGACGCGTTCCGCAGGGACTTTCGCTGCGGCTGTCAGAGATCCTTGAAGCGCGTCGCGTAAATTGCTGCCAGACGATCAATCATAGCCGCGTAGTGATAGTTGCCGCCCGGTTGCGGAGCAGGCGCGCGGTTGAACAGCGTCACCGGCGAGCCGTCATTCGCGCATGAAACGACGACGATCGCCAGCGCATCGTAGCCTTGATCACCAGTTTTGCTGCGACGCGGAAGCTGCGCAACCTTGTCGACGGTGATTTGCGCGTCTTTGGGTTGCCGATGGGTGCTCCATTCCGGGTCCGACTGGCGATGCTTCTTGTTGAGGTCGGGGCTAAGGTAGCGCTCGGCGATGTTTACCATGACGAAGCCCGCCGCGATCGCCTGATCGCTCGCACCGTGAACCGTCAGATGCGAGGAGTTCAACTCGTCGTAGAGCCGGGGTAACGCACGTTGGTGGGCCGTCATGCAGGCTTTTGCTTCGAGTGCCATGAGGACCGACCCGACTGGAGCACGCTTCAGGGACGGCAACTGACGAAGCGCTTCCTGCTCGTCTTCGGACAAGGTAATGTGGTACTCGGCAACCATGTCTGCCAGCGTACCAACCCGACCATGCCGGGCTGCGCCTGAGGGTGTGCACAGGACGAGGTCGAGGTCCTTCTTACGATCGTTGCTGAAGTCGCGCATTTCGTGGTTGATCCCGAACGCGACGCGACCGTCGGCGATCTGACGGCGCAGCAGGGGGCAGTGACACAGCATGTCGAATACGATACCCCAGCATGCGACTTTCGAGTGATGGTCGCTGCGGGAATGGTATTGCCAATCGTTTCCGTAACGATCTCGCCGGGTTGGGCGTGAAAGTGTTCTGGCGAGGATGTCCGGACCAAACATGTCGCGCGAATCTTTCGTTTTGTTCTGTGATAGATCGTTACAGTGCCGCGCCGGATTTGTCGACGGTTGCGCTCGGAAAGGTTGTTCACTGCGCGACAAGACCCCGCGACGCGGTGAGGGTGCGCTCGTGGCCGATGGTGCATTCCATTTGGCCGGCGCATCGTTTACCGTCGCGCGCGATCGGGGCCGGGATCGGGTCGGTAAGCGGGGTTTATGGTGCTGTCGTTCAAGGAAAAAGACAAGGATTGGCGGCCGAGGCTGGTTCTGGCCTCGGCTTCGCCGCGTCGGCTGGCCCTGCTGCAGCAGGTCGGAATCGAGCCGGATGCGCTGTTGCCCGCCGATGTCGACGAGACGCCGGAGAGGACCGAAACGCCCCGCGATCTGGCGCGTCGCCTCGGGCGGTTGAAGGCGCAAGGCGCAAGGCGGGTCGCGGAAAAGGACGAGACGCTCGGGCATTGCTTCGTCGTGGCTGCCGATACCGTCGTCGCGCTCGGAAGACGCATCCTGCCCAAGACCGAGACGATGGACGAAGCCGCAGCCTGCCTGCGGATGCTCTCGGGTCGCCAGCACAGGGTCTATACCGGGATCAGCGTGATCACCCCGAAGGGTAACCGGCGCGAGAAGCTCGTCGAATCGCGTGTGCGTTTCAAGCGGCTCTCCCCCGACGAAATCGAAAGCTATCTCGCTTCCGGCGAGTGGCGCGGCAAGGCGGGGGGATATGCGATCCAGGGGCTCGGCGGCAGTTTCGTCGTGCGGCTCGTCGGCTCCTATTCCAATGTGGTGGGGCTGCCCCTTTACGAAACCGTGTCTCTGCTGGAAGGTGAAGGCTATCCCGTGCGCCTCTCCTGGCTGAACGCTGCGTAAGGCGTGTGCGATAACGCCTTAGAAACACGCGCAAGAAGCAAAAAGCCATGAATATCGCAACCTGGCTCGAACAAGCCGGCCGCAGCAATCCCGATGCACCCGCCGTCGGGCTCGGCAAGCGGGTCGCGATGGATTACGCCACCCTTGCGGGGCGAGCCGCGCGCTTCGCCGGCGCGCTGCAGACGCGTTTCGGCCTCGCGCCCGGTGATCGCGTCGCGCTGGTGACGAAGAACTGCCCGCAATTCCTCGAAGTCCTCTGGGGAACCTGGTGGGCGGGCTGCGCCTGCGTGCCGGTCAATGCCAAGCTGCACGGCGCCGAGATCGGCTATATCCTGGAGCGCTCCGGCGCGCGGATCTGCATCGTCGGAGATGATCTCACTGACGCCGTCGCCGCGCACGCGCCAGCGGGGCTCGAGGCGCTGGTGCGTCTCGGCGGTGCCGATTACGCGCGCCTGTTCACGGACGATCCCGCGCCGTGCCTGCCCGTGCCCGGGAGCGATCTCGCCTGGCTGTTCTTCACCAGCGGCACGACTGGTCGCCCCAAGGGCGCGATGCTGACGCACGACAATCTGATCGCGGCGAGCTACGCCTATGCGGCGGAGGTCGATCCGGTCCGCGCCGGCGATACGACGCTGCTGGCCGCGCCGATGAGCCATGGTGCGGGGCTCTACATCATGGCGCATGTGCTGGGGCGCGGGGTGAATGTCGTGCCCGAATCGGGCGGTTTCGATCCGGCGGAAATCTTCGATCTCGCCGCGCATTGGCGCAACGCCTCGATGTTTGCCGCACCCACCATGGTCAAGCGCATGACGGCTGCGGGCGCCGAACCGGATACGTCCGCGTTCCGCACGATCATCTATGGCGGCGCGCCGATGTATGTCGAGGATGCCGTGCGCGCGCTCGATCGCTTCGGCCCCTGCTTCGCGCAGATCTACGGGCAGGGCGAGAGCCCGATGACGATCACCCGGCTCAGCCGCGAGGAGATCGGCGATCGCGATCATCCGCGCTGGCGCGAGCGCCTCGCCACGGCCGGCGTCACCTACGGCAATGTCGATGTCGCCATTGCCGACGAAGCGGGCCGCCATCTGCCGCCCGGTGAAACCGGCGAGATCATCTGCCGCGGTGCGCCGGTCATGCCCGGATACTGGAACGACCCGCAGGCCACCGCGAAGACCCTGCGCGACGGCTGGCTCTTCACCGGCGATGTCGGCAGCATCGACGCATTCGGCTATCTGTCGCTGAAGGATCGCTCGAAGGATCTCATCATTTCCGGCGGCACCAACATCTATCCGCGCGAGGTCGAGGAGGTGCTGCTCACGCATCCCGACGTGCGCGAGGTCTCGGTGATCGGGCGTCCCGATCCGGAATGGGGCGAGATCGTCGTGGCCTATGTCGTGGGCGATGCGGATGCCGCGACGCTCGATGCGCTGTGCCTGTCGCAGATCGCGCGCTTCAAGCGCCCGAAGCACTACCGGTTCGTCGATGCCTTGCCGAAGAACAATTACGGCAAGATCCTGAAGACACGATTGCGCGAAATCGACGAGAGCCAACGAGAGGACGGATGAGCAAGAAGGATACCACCGACGGCACGCCGCGCCAGCAGTTCACGCCACGCCCTTGCCCGATCTGCGCGAAGATGTCGGTCGAGCGCTATCGCCCGTTCTGCTCGAAACGCTGCGCGGATGTCGACCTGCAGCGCTGGTTTACCGGGTCATATGCCGTGCCGGTCGTCGAGGAGGATCGCTCGCCCGAAGATGATGACGGGTTTGAGCGATAAGGGTGCGGCGGCAGGCAGCCTCGACGAGGTCAGACGGGCCGCCGAACCGATTGCGATTCGAATGGGCTCAGGATGTTGCAGCCTGACGCGGTGAAAACCCGCAGCCGCCGTCCATCCCGGCAGCGTCTTCGTTCTGCTGAATGGGCGGTGGCGTGCTCGATGCTGTCGCGATTGCGGGAGCGAGGCCGAAGCCGAGGGCCATCAACGCGGCCAAGATAAACCGATGCTTGAGCATGATCATTCTCCTCGTCCGTGGAAAATCCACGAAGCAAAGGATCAGCCAAAACTTCCATCGCGTAAATCAGAAAACAGTGAAAACCGTCACTGCGCGCCCGGATGTCGCAGTCGCAGCGCAATTTCGCGGTAAAGCGCGCGTTTTCATCGCTGATTATTTGGGCATGGTGCCGGTTTCGGAGGCAATGCCAGGGGCGATCACGATGCGTGCATCCCATCGAATACCGGTTTCGCCGCAAGTGCCCGATTCCCCCGATAGTGGTTTCGATGTCGGCGTCACCCTATCGTGATGTTTTGTCTGCGACATTATCGCCCGGGCAACCGGATCGTGTTAGGCTCGTCGTCGCCCGGTCGCAGCGGAAGCGCTGATTCAGGTCGCGGCGCCAGGACGAAACGGGTTTGCAGATCGAGTCGGGGATCGATCCGTGGGCCCTGGACTGAAGACGTGGGGTGTGATCGCGCAATGCGGGGCCGCATCTTGCAAGCTGTGTGACCGGATCCCCGGCGCGCTGCCTGCGAGCCTCCCGGGTCGATGGTCACAGACGGATGCTATGCCGAATATGCGCGACCGTATCGGGCCCTTCCGCTCGGAAGACCTCACCCTTCTCTACCAACCGCTCGTCGATGCGCGCAGCCACGCAATCATCGGTGCCGAGGCGCTGTTGCGCCTGCGCGAGCCCGGCGGGACGCTGGACGGGCCGGCCAGTGTCATCGATGCATTGACGGCGCCCGAGGAGCGCGCCGTCCTCGATTGGTGGGTTCTCGAAAGGGTCTGCCAAGACGCCCGGAACTGGCCGGATCTGCGGATCGGCATGAATATCTGTACCGAGCATGTCACCGATCCGGGTTTTGCCGCCCAGGCGCTGGAGATCGTCGCGGCGGAGGGGCTGCCGCCGGACCAGCTCGAGATCGAAGTGGTGGAAACCGGAATCATCGACGACTTCGAATCCGCACGTGAGAATTTCGTCGCCTTGCGGGCAGCGGGAATACGTATCGCCATCGACGATTTCGGGACGGGTTATTCCAGCCTGAGCTACCTCGCGCGACTGCCCGTCGACACCATCAAGATCGACCAGTCATTCGTCGCAGCGCTCGACGAGGTGGCCTCCGTCGCCGTGATCCAGGCGACCACCGCCATGGCGCGGGCGCTCGGCCTGAAGGTAACGGCGGAGGGGGTCGAGGACGCGGTGCAGGCCCAGACATTGCGGGCCTTCGGCTGCCATTGCCTGCAGGGCTTCCACTTCTCGAGGCCGGTTCCTGCCGATGCCTTCACCGCCATGCGCGAGAACAGACCCTGGTAGTATTCGCGATTGCCCGCGTCTTGAACCTGCGTGTCGGTGCAGGGCGATCCCTGCAGCTTTTCGTCTTGCCGTGCCGCAGTGGCGTCTCTACCGACGAGCGCTGAAACGGGGGCGATCATGGCACGCGACGTAGGATCGAAGGCAGGCGGCGAGGGGGCGGGACCGGCTGTGCCCGGCCCGGGAATGGTCGCAGCATCCTCACCCCATGCCGCGCGCGCCGGCCGTGAAGTGCTCGCAGCCGGCGGTAATGCCGTCGATGCCGCGATCGCCACCGCTCTGGCGCTCACGGTCGCCGATCCCGTCAATATCAGTTTGTTCGGGCGCTGCCAGATCCTCGGCGTGAAGGACGGCGCGGCCTTCGCGATCGACGGGGCGAGCCGCATCCCGGCCCATGTGCCCGATGGCAGGCCGGGCGCGGTGCGTGCCGGCTTCGCGGCGGTTCCGGTCCCCGGCCTGCTGCCGGCTTTGGCGCGCGCACATCGGCTGCACGGACGAATCGGCCTCGCCGCCATCGTCGCGCCCGCGCGCCGTCTGGCGGAGGAGGGTTTCGCGATCCCGCCGGCACTGGGAGCGATCTGGCGCGAGAAGGGTGGTGCACTGGCATCCGATCCCGGTGCCCGGGCCCATTATCTCAAAGCAGACGGCACGTCCTACGGACCCGGCGAGCATTTCCGGCATCCGGCCCTGGCGCGGCTTCTGGATGCCTTGTCGCATGATCTGCGTGCTCTCGATGGGTTGCGCGCCGAGCGGGATGCGCTGGCGCGGCGCATCGCGGATGCGGGCGGCTTCGTCACGGGCGATGATCTTGCTAGCGATGCGACCGGGGAGGGTGAGATCCTGCACGGTGCGCTCGCCGGGAATCCGGTCATCACGATCGGGCGGCAAGGCTGGGGGCACAGCCTGCTGCAGATGGCGGCGATCCTGGACGCCGGCGGGTTTCATCCCGATGAGCCAGGTTTTGCCGAGCATCTCGCGCTCACGCTGCTCTGTGCACTGGCTGATCGCCCGCAGGAGCTCGGCTCGCTGACGCCCAAACCGTTCGGCCTGCCGCTTTCGATCTTGTGCGATCCCGATTTCGCCCGCGCCCGCGCGGCTCTGATCTGCCGGCAGGCGGGCGAGCCGGATATCGGGGCGCGCCTCGCCGCGGCCTTCGGTGCCCCGGAAGGACGCGCGGATCGCGATACCACGCATCTGAGTGTCGTCGACGGCGACGGCAACATGGTCGCCATGACCAGCTCGATCGGACCGCATTTCGGGGCGGGCGTCGCGGATCCCGTTCACGGCGTGCTGTTCGGCTATTCGTATCGCATGGCAAACGCGCCGCAGCCCGGCGCACGCGACGTCACCGAGATGACCCCGGCCATCGTCGGCGGGGTCGCTGCGCCGCGTATCGCGATCGGTGGGGCGGGAAGCGAGCGGATACCCGGTGCCGTGCTGCAGGTTCTGGTGGGGCGTCTGATGCGCGGGATGAGCCTGCGCGATGCCGTCGATGCGCCGCGCTGCAACTGGCTCGGCGGCGCCCTGCGGCTGCATACGGGGCACGATGCCTGGGATCATTTTCGACGGCGCGGCTATGCCATCGTCGAGAGCCCGCGCGATCATCGCCGACATCTCGGCATCGTCCAGGCCGTCGAGCGCGACGGCGGGCACTGTGAGGGCGCGGCGGATCCCGCCTATGACGGGGCCGCCGCCTGAAGCGGCTGCTCAGAGCGCGATGCGCAAGGTCGGCCAGCCGAGATCGGCGAGTTCGACGATCCGGGTCTCGCGAGCATCGCTGCCATGGACGAGATGCGAGAGCAGGTCTTCCTGCGTCGAGCGGCGCGTCAGCATCAGGCAGGTCGCCTCGCCATTGGGGGCGAGGCTCGCATGCCAGATGCCGGGTGCCATGCACAGGCCCGTGCCGGCGGGCACTGTAAAGGCGGCGAGACTGTTGCGGTCGGGCGTCTCCGGCGCATCGGCGAGACTGCGCCCGACGATGTGGATGATCGGCGCGCCGGTCAGCGGCACCACGGCCTGCTCGGTGAAGAGGTGCATTTCGAGCCGGGTGATATCCGGGCCGGGATTGCGGTAGCGCACCCAGATGAATTCCGGCGCCCCGCCACCGGTGTTGAAATCATGCTCGTGGCGAAAATCAGTCGCCGGTTCGTGCCAGGAGAGGCGCTCGGGATCGGCATTGGCGAAGTCGATCTCGCGGCCCAGCATCGCGCCGAAAGGAGCGAAGGCCTCTGCGCTGGCCGTCTGTGGCTTGAGCAGGATGGGATCTTGGGTCATGAAGGTGCTCCCGGACGTGCGCGGATGAGGTTGCGCAGGGTGGTGATGGTCGAGGCATCGGCGATGCCGTCGACGCGCTCGGGCCGGAAATGGCGCTGGAAGGCGCTGACGACCGCGTGTGTCTGCGGGCCGAAGACGCCGTCGATCGCCAGAGCGTAACCATACATCGCAAACATCGCCTGCAGCGCTTCGATCGGCTGGCCTTCCTCGCCCCGGCTGAAATAGCGCCCGTCCATGATCGGTTCCGGCGTTACCCAGTGACCGACACCCGCCGCATGCAGCCGCGCCCAGGGGAACAGCTCGCCGGGATCCTGCTTGCGCATGGGGGCAACGTCCGAGTGGGCAAGCACGTTCCCCGGCGGGATGCGCCAGCGCGCGCAGATATCGGCGCATAGCGCAATCACCGCATCGATCTGCGCATCGGGATAGGGCGGCAGGCCGCCGTCATGGCCGGGATTGGCGATCTCGATCCCGATCGAGCGGGAGTTGACGTCCCGCGTATCGCCCCAGGCGGATTCGCCGGCATGCCAGGCCCGACGCGATTCCGGCACGAGCTGCAGCACGCGCCCGTCCTCGAAGACGAAATAATGCGAAGAGACCTGCGCGATCGGATTGCACAGCCATTGCAGCGCCTCGCCGCTATCGGGCATGCCGGTATAATGCAGGATCAGCATGTCGCACCGCGCCGTCGGAGCATCGCTGCGGCGCTCGCCGTGATTGGGCGAGGGAAACACCTTCGTGGCGGCGGGGCTTTCGGGGCGGGGGAGGGACATGACAACTCGCCGGCAGCTTCGGAATTTGCGCCAAGCGATAGGCCTCGTGCGGCTGCCTTGCAAGGGGGAGAATGCGGGGGGAGCCTTGTCCGGATACGTGCTGAATTCCGCCTACCCCGCGCCGCGCAACACCTCATCGAACAAGGTCGCCGGCTCCATGTCCATGGCACGCGCGAGGGGAGGCCGGGGCGCGGCCTTCATGGAGGGTGTGGGCGACGGGGTGGCGTGGATGGGGGATTGCGGTATTCTGGTCGCATGACGCTCGCCACCGATTCGCCCCCGCCTCAACCCGGCCCCGCCGCGCAAGACGCGCTTGGACGTGGCGTCTATGATGCCGGTGAGGCCGTGCGCCTGCTCAATTTCCACCGTGACGCTACGCCCGTGCGGCGGCTGCAGACCCTAACATTGCATCGCTGGATGCGGGGATACGATCACATTGCAGGCGACGAAACGCGCCATGCAGCGCCGCTCTGGACACCGGATTATGAGCCTGCCGGCGCGGATGACAATAGTCGTGCACCGCTCGAAATCAGCTTCCGGGACCTCATCGAACTGCGCTTCGTCAATGCCTTCCGCGCGCTCGGCCTTCCCCTGCCGGCCATCCGTATTTGCCTGCAGCGGGCCATCGACGTCATCGGGGACAGCCGCCCGTTTTCGACACGCAAGTTCCGCACGGACGGCAAGACGATTTTCGTCGATATTACCAGCGATCTGCCCGATGGCGCGATGATCGACCTGAAGAGCCGCCAGCATGTCTTCAGGCATGTCGTCGCACCGAGCCTGAAAGACTTGGAATTCGAAGCAGACAGCGTCGCCCGCTGGTTCCCTCTCGGTCTCGATCGCCGCAGTCTCGTGATAGATCCCGCACGCGCCTTCGGCAGGCCTGTGGCGACCGAAAGCGGAATCCCGGCGGAGGTGCTTGCTGACGCCGTAGCCGTGGAGGGCTCAGTTGCCGATGCAGCGCGCGCGTATGAAGTGCCGATCAGCGTGGTGAAGGATGCGGTGCGGTTTCGGGAGAGATTGGTGGCTTGAAGCACAGTAAGCACTGAGTCCGATTTAACGGCGCGCCGGGCTGTCGTGGAGTTTACGGCGTGGAAGCTTTTAGCTTCGGTTCTCTGAATTTTTGGTATTTCCGCATAAAAAAGTTGCCTTTCAATAAAATTTCGCGTGAAAATAGTAAGTGTGCTTCGCTTGGAGTGATTCATGGCTGACGAGAGAGCAACCAAAATCCGTATTTCCTACTCCGGTGGTCTCGCTAATACGGGGCGACTTCATCTCTATGAATTCAGTAGGGCCTCATACGGATACTCACGTATGCTGCAAACGATTGAATTTTATCGTCGGGAAGGCAGAATAGCAAAGCGTATAACAGGAAGTGCTAACACTGACATTATTGTAAGCTCTCCCACAAAAGGATCTTTTGTATTTGAATCAATGGTTCTTGTTTCAGGTAACGTTATTCCTGTCCTTGCAAGTATACCTTTTGATGTTCTCGTGTCATATATAATCGATATCTTAAAATTTAAGAGAAAGTCTGCATCAGATAATATTGTAGAGTTAGCAAGAATTCGTGCTGCAGAAGAAAAAACGAGGATGAGTCGCGATACAAAAATTGAAGAAGAACGAACGAAACAATTAAAGGCCGTTGAAGAAATCGTAAAATCTGGAAATAGCACAGTCTCTCAAGCATTGGATCTAACAAATTGGGCTTTGAAGAGCAATAATCCATCAATTGCTCGCTCTGGAATTGATCAAAATATTTTACGCAGTGCTGTAAATGATATTGAAAGCGATATTTATAGAAATCAGAAGTTGGCAGGCTACGAAAATGAATTGGCGAGGATTCCGAGGGATGACCTCGCACAATTGGCTTCACGTATTCGGCCAATGGTATCTGAGATAGGACTCCCACTCCGAAAGTCGGCCGATGTAATTTCAATTTTCTCGGGCGATGAAGAAAAAGCTTTCGGACGTTTTGACGAAGAGCAGATCGAAGCGCTTGAATCAAGGTCCGTTGACGAACAAGAAACAAACATTGAGGCGTCGTTGAAATCGTATGATAGAGAGAATGGAACTGGAAAACTACGCGAATATCAAATTGGCGGAATACATACGTTTGTTATTCCCATCAATAGACGTCGCGATATGGCTCCAAAAATAGCGAAGGCATTTCAGAGAAGATTATCGGTATTTGTCGGTAATATTGTGAGAGACAGCGCTGGAAATATGACTTCATTTATTCTGAATGATGTCCTCGCGGCGGATGGAAAGCACGATTGATTTTCACCGCCCCCGCCGCCCCTTATACCGTGGCGCCTTCCCCGGTTGCCCTTCACTGCTCCGCCCCGCAGGCCGCACATACCCTTCCGCGCCGAGCGGCCTTTCGCGATCCGTGCCCGGGCCCATATCGTCGAGGCCGGGCTTCGCCGCACGGCTCGCGCTGCCGCGCCCTTTCCCGCGTGCCTTGCCTGATCCGCCACCGCCGCCATAACGCCCCGCGCCGGCCTCGATGGCGCTCTGGCGGGACATGGGGTCGTCGCTGAGCATGAGTTCGGTTTCCTGGAGGCGCTTGAGTTCGTCGCGCAGGCGGGCGGCTTCTTCGAATTCGAGGTTGGCGGCGGCCTCGCGCATGCGCTTTTCGAGATCCTCGGTGACGGCCTTGAGATTGTGGCCGACGGTCTGGGCGTCCTTGGCGAGGCCGGTATCGACGCGGACATGGTCGCGCTCGTAGACGCTTTGCAGGATGTCGCCGATATTGCGCTTGACGCTCTCGGGGGTGATCCCGTGCTCGGCATTCCAGGCGAGCTGCTTGTCGCGGCGGCGGCTGGTCTCGGCCATGGCGCGTTCCATGGAGCCGGTGACCTTGTCGGCATAGAGGATGCAGCGCCCGTCGACATTGCGCGCGGCGCGGCCGATGGTCTGGATCAGCGAGGTTTCCGAACGCAGGAAACCCTCCTTGTCGGCATCGAGAATGGCGACGAGGGCGCATTCGGGAATGTCGAGCCCCTCGCGCAGCAGGTTGATGCCCACCAGCACGTCGAAGGCGCCGAGCCGCAGGTCGCGCAGGATCTCGATGCGCTCCAGCGTGTCGATGTCGGAATGCATGTAGCGCACGCGCACGTTGTTCTCGTGGAGGTATTCGGTGAGATCCTCCGCCATGCGCTTGGTCAGCACCGTCACGAGGGTGCGGTAGCCCGCCTGCGCCGTCTCGCGCACCTCGCCCAGCAGATCATCCACCTGCGAGCGCGCGGGGCGGATATCGACGGGCGGGTCGACGAGACCGGTGGGGCGGATGACCTGCTCGGCGAAGACGCCGCCGGTCTGCTCCATCTCCCATTTGCCCGGCGTCGCCGAGACATGCACCGATTGCGGACGCATGGCGTCCCATTCCTCGAAGCGCAGCGGGCGGTTGTCGAGGCAGGACGGCAGGCGAAAGCCGAATTCGGCGAGCGTCGCCTTGCGCCGGAAGTCGCCGCGATACATCCCGCCGATCTGCGGCACGGTGACGTGGCTCTCATCCGTGAAGACGAGGGCGTTGTCGGGCAGGTATTCGAACAAAGTCGGCGGCGGCTCGCCGGGGCGGCGGCCGGTGAGATAGCGCGAATAGTTCTCGATGCCGTTGCAGGCGCCGGTCGCCTCGATCATCTCCAGATCGAAGGTGGTGCGCTGCTCCAGCCTTTGCGCCTCCAGCAGGCGGCCCATGCGGGTGAGCTCCTGCACGCGCCATTTCAGCTCCTGCTTGATGCCCTTCACCGCCTGCTGCAGCGTCGGGCGCGGGGTGACGTAGTGGCTGTTGGCGTAGACCTTGACGAATTCCAGCTCCGCCGATTTCTGCCCGGTGAGCGGGTCGAACTCGACGATCTGCTCGATCTCGTCGCCGAACAGGCCGATGCGCCAGGCGCGGTCCTCCAGGTGGGCCGGGTAGAGTTCGATCACGTCACCGCGCACGCGGAAGGAGCCGCGCTGGAAATCCGACTGGATGCGCTTGTATTGCAATGCCACCAGGTCAGCGATGATCTGGCGCTGGTCGATGCGCTCGCCGACCTTCAGCGAGAAGGACATGGCCGTGTAGGTCTCGACCGAGCCGATACCGTAGATGCAGGAGACCGAGGCGACGATGATGACGTCGTCGCGCTCCAGCAGCGCCCGGGTGGCCGAATGGCGCATCCGGTCGATCTCCTCATTGATGGAGCTCTCCTTCTCGATGAAGGTATCGGAGCGCGGCACATAGGCTTCGGGCTGGTAGTAATCGTAATAGGAGACGAAATATTCCACCGCATTGTCGGGGAAGAAGCTCTTGAACTCCCCGTAGAGCTGCGCGGCAAGCGTCTTGTTCGGCGCGAGAATCAGCGCCGGGCGCTGCGTCTCCTCGATCACCTTGGCCATGGTGAAGGTCTTGCCCGAGCCGGTGACACCGAGAAGCACCTGGTCGCGCTCGTTCTCGCCTATCCCCTTGACCAGTTCCTTGATCGCCTGCGGCTGGTCGCCGGCGGGCTCGTAATCGCTCTTCATCGTGAAGCGGTAGCCGCCTTCGGATTTCTCCGGGCGCTCGGGCCGGTGCGGCACCCAGGTCTTGCCGTCCTTGAAGAGCGGATTGCCCTCCATCAGGAGTCGTTCCAGGGATTGCATCGTGGCCGAGACCGCATCGCTGGCGAGGACGGGGGTGGAATCGCCCGCCTCGAAACCGGCCTGCGGCGCTTCCTCCATCGCGCCGGGCGCCGTGCCGTCGGGCAAGTCATAGGCGCTGACATGGGGCTTGTTCAGCGCCGGATTGAGCAGCTCCGCCAGATGCGCGTCGAGCGGCTTCAGCTCGGGCTTCGAAGCCTTGCTCGCGCTGGCCTTGCCGGATTTCGCGGGGGACTTGGCCGCCTTTCCCGCTTTGCGCGCGGGCTTCGGGGTCCCGGAATCGTCGCGGGAATCGTCTCGGGGGGAGGGGGATGCTTTCTGTCTCGCCATGCGCGCAATATGGGTTAGCCGGCCCGGAACGAAAAGAGCAAATCCCGCGCAGTCAGCACCAGTCGCCGCGCACCGCCTGGACCAGCGTGAGCGCCGTGACGGCGGCGGTGTCGGCGCGCAGGATGCGCGGGCCGAGCGCCAGCCGCACCGTATTCGCCCGCTCGAGCAGCATCGCGCGCTCATCCGGATCAAACCCGCCCTCGGGCCCGATCAGCACTGCGAGCGGGCCGGGCGGCGCGGCTTGCAGGGCCGCGACGGGATCCGCGATCGGCGCGTCCTCGTCGCAGAAGACGAGCACGGTCTCCGGCGCAAGCGCGGCGACGGCGTCTCCGAGGCGGGTCTCGGGCATGACCTCGGGCAGGGCGAGGATGCCGCATTGCTCCGCCGCCTCGATCGCATTGGCGCGCATGCGCTCGAGATTGACCCGGTTGGCCTGGGTGCGTCGCGTCAGCACGGGCAGCAGGCGGCCCGCGCCCATCTCCACCGCTTTCTGGGCCATGTAATCGAGACGGGCATGCTTGAGCGGCGCGAACAGATAGACGAGATCGGGGGGCGGCGTTTGTGCGCGGGTCTGCTGCAGGGTCAGCAGCGAGCCGCTCTTGCGGCCATCGACGCTGATCCGCGCCCGCCATTCGCCGTCGCGCCCGTTGAAGACGAGCACTTCCGCGCCTTCGCCGAGACGCAGCACGTTGAGCAGGTAGTTCGCCTGGGCGCGCTCCAGCGGAATCCGGGTGCCGATGGCGAGCGGGGTATCGAGGAAAAGTCGCTGCGTGCGGAAATCGTAACTGGCCAAATCCGTCTCCCTGACCGCTATGCCGCGCTGAGTCGCATATCTGCGACAATGCCGCCATAATTTCATGCTGCAAACCTGGATCGGTATGGGGCAGTCCGCAGGGCTCGGGGCAACGGGTCTCGCGTGCGTGATTGGCACTGTAGCGTCACATCTGATATGGGATGCAAAACCGGCGTGAGACAGGGCCGGCGATTACGGGATCCGATCGATCATGAAGCGTATCACTTTCTCCATCATCGCGGCAGGATTCGTGGCGGGATTCGCCGCGATCGGTCCGCAATCGGCCTCGCCGGTCCAGGCGCAGGGCATGTCCTGCAACGACATCAACCCGATGCTCGAGCAGCGCTCCTCCCTTGTCGAGCGCGTCAATGCACTGGGCAGCGAGGATGTCGACCCGCGTCAGGCTTGCCCGATCTTCCGCGAACTCGTCGCGAATGGTGAAGAGGTCAAGGAATTCGTCGAGGACAATCAGGCCTGGTGCCAGATCCCGCAAAGCTTCGTCGACGGCTTCATACAGGATCACGAGCAGGTTTCCTCCGTGCGTGATCAGGCCTGCCAGGCGGCGGCACAGATCAACCGCATGGAAAACGAAGCCCGCCAGCAGCAGGAGCAGGGCCAGTTCGGCGGGCCGGGCCTGACCGGGCGCTTCCCGATCCCGCAGGGCGCGCTCTAATTTTCTGCAGAAGTCACCTGTGCGTCATGCCTCGGCCTGATGCCGCACCGGAGTAGACCGTGTTTCGCTCGCCATTCGCCGACAAGGGTGTTCCCGATGCCGTGAAAGGGCATTGGGTCGATCGCAACGCGCCGATGTTTCTTCGCCCGTATCTGCGCCTCGCGCGGATAGAGCGCCCGATCGGCTGGTGGCTGCTGCTGCTCCCGTGCTGGTGGTCCGCCGCGCTTGCCGCTGCCGCTGCGGGCGCGTCCTATCCGAATCCTTGGCATCTGGCTCTCTTCCTGATCGGTGCCGTCGCCATGCGCGGGGCGGGATCGACCTATAACGACATCGTCGATCGCGAACTCGATGCCCGCGTCGCGCGCACGCGCGACCGCCCGCTGCCCTCCGGGCGCGTGAGCCTGCGCGGTGCGGTGATCTTCGTGGGCCTGCAATGCCTCGTGGGATTGCTGGTGCTGTTGCAGTTCAACGCCTTCACCATCGCGCTCGGCTTCGCTTCGATCGGGATCGTGCTGTTCTACCCCTTCATGAAGCGCTTCATCTGGATGCCGCAATTCGTGCTCGGCCTGTGCTTCGCCTGGGGCGCGCTGATGGGTTGGGCTGCGGAATTCGGCTCGCTCGCGCTGGCGCCGCTGCTGCTCTATGCGGCTGCGATTTCATGGACGATCGGCTTCGACACGATCTACGCGATCCAGGATATCGAGGATGACGAGATCGTCGGCATCAAGTCGGCGGCGCGCTATTTCGGAGAACATGTCCGCCCCGCCGTCGCCGGATTCTACGTGCTGACAGTGGCGCTCGTGATCGGCGCCGTCGCGGCGAGCGGGATCGGCCTGATCGGCTATCTCGCGACGCTCGCCTTCGCCGCGCATCTCACCTGGCAGGTGGCGACGATGGATCGCGAGGACGGGCCGCGCGCGTTGAAGCTGTTTCGCTCCAACCGCGATGCCGGCCTGATCCTGTTCGCCGGATTCGCGTTGGCGGCTGTTCTGGGCTGAGCCCTCAGGCGGCGTCGCTGCGCAGGGCGTCGAAGAACTGGCGTACTTCGCGCGACAACAGCGTGGATTGCTCCGAGAGTTCGCTCGCGGCCTGGGTTACCGAAGCAGCGGAACGGTTGGTTTCCAGGATCGCGTCGTTCACTCCCGCGACATTCTCCGACAATGTATGCGTTCCTGTGGCGGCGCGCTGGATGTTGGTCGAGATTTCGCTCGTTGCCGCGCTCTGCTCCTCGATCGCCGCAGCGACGCTGCTGGTGACGTTCTCGATCTTGCCCATGATGCCGGTAATCTTGCGGATCGATTCGACCGAAGTCGCCGTCGAACCCTGGATCCCGTTGACATGACGGGCGATTTCCTCCGTCGCTTTCGAGGTCTGGCTGGCCAGGGCCTTGACCTCCTGCGCGACGACGGCAAAGCCGCGCCCGGCCTCGCCGGCGCGGGCGGCCTCGATCGTCGCGTTGAGGGCGAGCAGGTTGGTCTGTTCGGCAATCGCCTGAATCAGCGAGACGACTTCACCGATCTGGCGCCCGGCCTCGGCCAGGCGCTCGACCTCGGCGCTCGAGGTTTCGGTCATCTGTGCGGCTTCGCGCACGATGCTGTTGGCGCCGTTGATCTGGTCGGCGATCTCGTTGATCGACGCGGTCATCTGCTCGGTGGCGGAAGCGACGCTCTGCACGTTGAGGGAGGTGTCCTGCGAGGCGCTGCTGGCCGAACCGGCTTCGCGGCCGGCTTGCTCGGCGACATTGGTCAGCGTGGTCGCCGTCTCCTGCATGCGGGTGGTGTTCGAATCGAGCGAGCCGAGAATCGCATCGACCGAGCCGCGGAAATTGTCGATCGCACCGGCGATCTCGTCGTTGCGGCGCTGGCGCTCTTCGATGAGTGCCGTCTGATAGGTCGAGATGGCATAGTCGAGATCGAGCATGACCACCTTGTTGAGCGCTTCGATATAGTGGGCGAGCCGGGTCGGGGCGAAGCGGTTCTTGCGCATGACGATGGTGCTGAGTTCGTTGAGCAGGAACTGGTAGCCGGCGATATACCAGCGCGGCTCCAGGCCGATGCGCACATGCGCCATGCCGATGCGGCGGATGCTCGCGACGTAATCGGCATCGAACTGACCGCCGAACAGCCGCTCCCAGTGCTTCGCCTGCGCCGTCTCCAACCCGGCCTGCTTGTCCCCGAGCAGCTTGCTCAAATGCGGCTCGGCGTGAGCATGCGCATAGAACCGCGTCAGTACTCCGGGAAGCTCGGGCGCGATCTGCTGCCAGATCGCGGGCAGATTCGCGCGCGTCGTCGCATCGATGCGTGCATAGCGCAGACGCGTTTCGTGATCGGCCTTGTCGAAGGTCTGGGCGGGGGCATGTGACATGGTACTACCAATGCTTCGTTATCTTGTGGCTCGAAAGTCCAAACAGGTGACTTGCGAAATCAATGTTCGAGATATTTGCGCATCGCGTCTCGATCCCGTCTCTGTCGTGCGTTTCCTGGGACGGACACTCGCTCATAAAATTTAAGGAGTTCTGAAGGTGGGGTCCTCGAAGGGTCGGCGCCCGTCCTTTCGGCATTTTGCGAATGACATACTTGGAAAGGCTACCTAAAATTGTATAAATCCATGCCAATTGTTGTTGTTCCGTGAAGTCATCCACAGCCTGTGAAGATCGGGGAAAGCGGGCGTGGCACGGTGAAAGATCGCACAGGCCGTCAACATCCTTTACCCTGCCGCTCGACACAACATCGATTCGGGCGAATGTAACGATGGCGAATGCCAATGCGCTGGTGGCGCAGCTTGATCAGAACGAGGCGGAGTACCGCGTCGCGCCGCATAACCTCGATGCGGAGCAGGCGCTATTGGGTGCCATCATCGTCAATAACGAGGCCTATTACAGGGTTTCTGATTTCCTCGAGCCTGAACATTTCTACGAGGATCTGCACCGGCGGATTTTCGAGGTCACCTCGAGCCTGATCAAGGCGGGGAAGGTGGCGACGCCGATCACGCTGAAGACCTTTCTGGGCGACCAGGATCTGGGCGGCATCACCGTCTCGCAGTATCTGGCGCGGCTGGCGGCAGAAGCGACGACGATCATCAACGCCCTCGATTACGGGCAGACGATCTACGATCTCTCGATTCGCCGCAAGCTCATCGCCATCGGCGAGGATACGGTCAATTCCGCCTATGACGCGCCGGTGGATTCCACGCCCCGCGCGCAGATCGAGGAGGCCGAGCGCAAGCTCTTCACGCTCGCCGAGACCGGCCGCTACGACGGCGGTTTCCAGCGCTTCGCCGATGCGCTCACCTCTGCCGTCGACATGGCGGCGAAGGCCTATCAGCGCGAGGGCAAGCTCTCGGGCATCTCCTCCGGCCTCGTCGATCTCGACCGCATGCTCGGCGGGTTGCAGCCCTCGGATCTGGTGATCCTCGCCGGGCGCCCGGCCATGGGCAAGACCTCGCTCGTCACTAACATCGCCTTCAACATCGCCAAGGCCTATCGCGGCGAGAAGCGGCAGGACGGTGTGATCGAGACGGTGAATGGCGGCATTGTCGGCTTCTTCTCGCTGGAAATGTCCTCCGAACAGCTCGCCACCCGCATCATCGCGGAGCAATCGGGCATCCCGTCCTACAAGATCCGGCGCGGCGATATCCGCGAGGACGAGTTCTACAAGCTGACCGATGCCGCGCGCGAAATGCAGACCATGCCGTTCTATATCGACCAGACCGGCGGCATCTCGATCGCCCAGCTCACCGCACGGGCGCGCCGGCTCAAGCGGCAGAAGGGGCTGGATCTCCTCGTGGTCGACTATCTGCAGCTGCTTTCGGGTTCCGGCAAGAAGGGCGATAACCGCGTGCAGGAACTCACCGAGATCACCACCGGCCTGAAGGCGCTTGCCAAGGAATTGTCGGTGCCGCTGATTGCGCTGTCGCAGCTCTCGCGTCAGGTCGAGGCGCGCGAGGACAAGCGTCCGCAGCTCTCGGATCTGCGCGAATCCGGCTCGATCGAGCAGGATGCCGACGTGGTGCTGTTCGTCTATCGCGAGGAGTATTATCTGCAGAACCGCGAGCCCAAGCCCGGCACGGAAGAGCATTTCAAATGGCAGGCGGAGATGGATCAGGCGCATGGCAAGGCCGAGGTGATCATCGGCAAGCAGCGCCACGGCCCCACCGGCACGGTCCAGCTCGCCTTCCAGGCCGACATCACCCGCTTCACCGATCTCGCCGACGAGGACAAGATGCCGGAGCGGATCGGTGACTGAGGCCTCCATGATCGGCGATTTCGCTATTATCCCGCCCGAGGAAGCCGGCGCCGTCCTCACCATCGACCTGGATGCCTACGCGTCAAACTGGCGCCTGCTGCGCGACCGGGCGGGCGGGGCCGATTGTGCGGCGGTGGTGAAGGCGAATGCCTATGGAATCGGTATCGAGATGGCGGTGCCCAAGCTCCTCGCAGCCGGCTGCCGCACCTTCTATGTCGCGCATCTCGCGGAAGCCAGGCGCGTGCGCGCGCTCACCGGCGAGGCTGTGATCTACGTGCTCAACGGCTTCCTGCCCGGCACCGCTCCGGTCTATGCCGCGCACGGCCTGCGCCCGGTGCTCGGCTCGCGGGCAGAGATCGACGAATGGGCCGGATTCGCCGCGGCCCATCCCGAAGCGCCGCCGGCTGCGATCCATATCGATACCGGCATGAACCGCCTCGGCCTGCCGCCCGAGGAAGTGGAGGGCGTCGCCCGCACGCTGCCTTTCACGCCGGCGCTGATCCTGACGCATCTCGCCAGCGCCGAGGATCGGACGGATCCGTCCAATGCCCGCCAGCTCGCCGATTTCACCCGGCTGCGGGGCCATTTCCCCGAGATCCCCGCATCGTTTTGCAATTCTGCAGGCACCTTCATCGAGTCCGTGGCAGCCTTCGACCAGATCCGCGCGGGCGTTGCGCTCTACGGCGCCAATCCGACGCCGGGGCAGCCCAATCCGATGCGCGAAGTCGTGCGGCTCGAAGCCAGGATCCTGCAGCTTCGCGACGTGCCGGACGGGGCGGCTGCCGGCTATAACGGCAAATGGACGGCACGCGGCCCGCGCCGGCTTGCGACCCTGTCGATCGGTTATGCCGACGGCTACCTGCGCTCGGCCAGCGGCTGGGACGTCAAGGCAGGGCAGGGGATCGATGCCGGCATCGCGCTGGTGGGCGGCGTGGCCTGTCCCTTCGCCGGCTCGGTCTCGATGGATCTCATCGTGATCGATGTTACCGACGCGCCCGCTGATGCGCTTGCGCGCGGCAAGACTGTGGTGATGATCGGCGACGGGCTCTCCGTCGACGAGGTGGCCGCCCGCGCCGGCACCATCCCCTACGAGATCCTCACCAGCCTCGGGCGGCGCTATGCCCGCATCTACCGCAACGCCTGAGCGAACGGGACGGGACATTGGCCAAGCGACGCGCGACTTTTCTCTGCCAGGAATGCGGTGCGGTCTATAACCGCTGGATGGGGAAATGCGAGGCCTGCGGGGCCTGGAACTCCATCGTCGAGGAGGTCGGCGGTGGCGATGCTTCCGCGAACATGCCGGCCGCCCTGCGCAGCCCGCGCTCCAAGGGCCGCGTCTTTGCCCTGGAAGGGCTCGAAGGCGAGACCAAGGAGCCGCCGCGCACGCCGGCAGGCATCGCCGAGCTCGACCGCGTCACCGGTGGCGGCTTCGTGCGCGGATCGGTGATCCTGATCGGCGGTGATCCCGGCATCGGCAAGTCGACGCTCCTGATGCAGGCCTCGGCGGCGCTCGCGAGCGCGGGCAGGCGCGTGGTCTATATTTCGGGCGAGGAGGCGGTCGGGCAGGTGCGTTTGCGGGCCGAGCGGATGGGGCTCGGCACGAGCCCGGTCGAACTCGCCGCGCAGACCAATGTCGAGGACATCATCGCCACGCTCTCGGAGGGGGAGGTGCCCGCGCTGGTGGTGATCGATTCGATCCAGACCATGTGGACCGATACGGTGGAATCGGCGCCGGGCACCGTCACGCAGGTTCGCGCGAGCGCCCAGCACCTGATCCGCTACGCCAAGACCAGCGGCGCGGCGGTGATCCTCGTAGGCCATGTTACGAAAGACGGGCAGATCGCCGGGCCGCGCGTGGTCGAGCACATGGTCGATGCGGTGGCTTCCTTCGAGGGCGACAGCGCCCATCATTTCCGCATCCTGCGCGCGGTGAAGAACCGCTTCGGGCCCACCGACGAAATCGGCGTGTTCGAGATGACGGGCAAGGGGCTTGCCGAGGTAGCCAATCCTTCGGCGCTGTTTCTGGAAGGGCGCGACAAGGCTGCGCCCGGAACCGCGGTCTTCGCCGGCATGGAGGGCACGCGCCCGCTGCTGGTCGAGATCCAGGCGCTGGTCGCGCCGACATCGCTTGGCACGCCGCGCCGGGCGGTGGTCGGCTGGGATCCGGCGCGGCTGTCCATGGTGGTCGCGGTGCTCGAAGCGCATGCGGGGCTAAAGCTCGGCATGCACGACATCTATCTCAACGTCGCCGGCGGGATGCGCGTTACCGAACCCGCCTGCGACCTGGCCGCAGCTGCCGCGCTGGTCTCTTCGCTCTCAGGCGCGGCGCTTCCTCCGGATTCGGTCTATTTCGGTGAACTCGGCCTGTCGGGCGCCGTGCGGCCTGTCGCGCAGGCGCCGACGCGAATGAAGGAGGCGGCGAAACTCGGTTTTTCCACCGCCGTGATTCCCGCCCTCCGCGGGGAGGCCGACGGCGCCACGCCCTTGCGCAGCAACGTGATCGGCCATATTACCGAGCTCGTCGCGCAGATTGCTGCGCGTCCGCGCCATCGAAATGCCGCATCCGGGTGAAAGCAAGGGTGACGAACGGCGCGCAGCGGGTTATACAGCGCTCGCGAGAACAATCCGTCTTCCCGCTTGCCCGTCGCCAAGCGCTCTGTAGGCCTCGTCCGGAATGCCCATACCCATTCTCGATCTCGTCGTGATCGCAGTCATCCTGATTTCCGCCCTGCTGGCCGCCGTGCGCGGCTTTACGCGGGAGGTTCTGGCAATCTTCGCCTGGATCGCTGCGGCGCTCGCCGCCTGGTATTTCCACCCGCTGGTGCTGCCCTATACGAGCAACTATATCGGCAATGACGATATCGCCCTCGGGGCGGCGATCGCGGCGGTCTTCCTGCTGACGCTGATCATCGTGTCGCTGATCACGGTCAAGATCTCCGACGTCATTCTCGATTCCGCGATCGGCGCGATCGACCGCACGCTCGGCTTCGCCTTCGGTGCCGCGCGCGGGTTTCTGATCTGCGTGATCGCCTGGTTCTTCTTCAGCCATCTCACGGACGGGATCATGCCCGGCTGGGCCGAGGAAGCGAATACGCGCGGGATGTTGCAATCGGGCAGTGACGGCCTGGTGGGCATGCTGCCCGGTGACATCGACGCGTTGCTGCAGCGCCTCGACCGCTCCCCGGGGGGTGACCCCGGCGAGCCGGCGGAAGTGATACCGCAGCAGCCGACCTGACGGCGCCTGTCGCGCCGCCGGATCTGGCGTCGGCCATTGCCGGCGCCGTCTTTCGTTTCGGAGACCCGAAACAGGAGCGGAATGAAATCATGAGCGAGACCTACGCCAGCTATCCGCCCGCCGGTGCGGATCACGATTTCGATCTCGATGGCGATACGCTGCGCGAGGAATGCGGCGTCTTCGGCATTTTCGGCCATCCCGATGCAGCCGCAATCACCGCACTCGGTCTGCACGCCCTCCAGCATCGCGGCCAGGAAGCCGTGGGCATGGTCTCCTTCGACGGCAAGCGCTTCCACGCTGAACGCAAGCTCGGTCTGGTGGGTGATTCGTTTTCCGACCGCGCCGTGATCGACCGCCTCGAGGGCGCCTCGGCCATCGGCCATGTGCGTTATTCCACCACCGGCGAGACGGTGATCCGCAACGTGCAGCCGCTCTTCGCCGAGCTCGATGGCGGCGGCTTCGCCGTGGCGCATAACGGCAACCTCACCAACGGCATCACGCTTCGGCAGGAACTGATCAAGGATGGCGCGATCTGCCAGTCGACCACCGATACCGAGGTGATCCTGCACCTGCTCGCGCGCAGCCGCAAACCGCGCCTGATCGAGCGTTTCATCGATGCCGTGCGTGAGCTGGAGGGCGCCTATGCCCTCGTCGCGCTCTCCAACAAAAAGCTCATCGGCGCCCGCGATCCGCTGGGCATCCGCCCGCTGGTGATCGGCGAGCTCGACGGCAAGTACATCCTCGCATCAGAGACCTGCGCGCTCGACATTATCGGCGCGAAATTCGTGCGCGACGTCGAGAATGGCGAGGTCGTCGTGATCTCCGAGAATGGCCTGGAGAGCCTGCGCCCGTTCCCGCCATGCCCGGCGCGCCCCTGCGTGTTCGAATACATCTATTTCGCGCGCCCCGATTCGATCGTGAACGGGCGCAGCGTCTACGATGCCCGCAAGGCCTTCGGCGCGCAGCTCGCCATCGAGAATCCGGTCGATGTCGACGTGGTGGTGCCGGTGCCCGATTCGGGCGTGCCGGCGGCGATCGGCTATGCCCAGAAGGCGGGCGTGCCCTATGAGCTCGGCATCATCCGCAACCATTATGTCGGGCGCACCTTCATCCAGCCGACCCAGGCGATCCGCGAGCTCGGGGTGCGGCTCAAGCATTCCGCCAACCGCGCGGCCATCGCGGGCAAGCGCATCGTCCTGATCGACGATTCGCTGGTGCGCGGCACCACCTCGGTCAAGATCGTGCGGATGATGCGCGAGGCGGGGGCGCGGGAAGTGCATTTCCGGCTGGCCTCGCCGCCGATCACGCATCCCGATTTCTACGGGATCGATACGCCCGAGCGCGACAACCTGCTCGCCGCCACGCATGATCTCGAGGCGATGCGCGCCTATATCGGCGCCGATTCGCTCGCCTTCCTCTCGGTCGAGGGGCTTTATCATGCGCTGGGCTTCCCCGGTCGCGATCCGCATGCGCCGCAGCTGACGGATCATTGCTTCACCGGTGATTATCCCACGCCCCTGGCCGACCTCGGGGTCGCGGCGCCGCGCAAACTCTCCATGCTCGCAGAAGTCGATTGAGCCCGCCAATGTCGAAACCGTTTCAGGATCGTATCGCCGTCGTCACCGGCGCCTCGCGCGGCATCGGCCGTGCCGCCGCCCTCGCGCTCGCCGAAGCCGGGGCGCATATCGTTGCGGTGGCGCGCACCCAGGGTGGGCTGGAAGAGCTCGACGACGACATCCGCGCAGCGGGCGGATCACCCGCGACCCTGGTGCCGCTCGATGTCACCGATCTCGAAGCGCTCGACCGGCTCGGCCTCGCGCTCTACGAGCGCTGGGGCAAGCTCGACGTGTTTCTGGGCAATGCCGGCGTGCTCGGCGCGCTGACGCCGCTGGCGCATCTCGACCAGAAGGTCTGGGACCAGACCATGGCGGTGAACGTCACGGCGAACTGGCGGCTGCTGCGGTCTTTCGATCCGCTGCTGCGCGCATCCGATGCGGGGAGGGCGATCCTCGTCACCTCCGGCGCGGCGCATCTCGGCGAGGCCTATTGGGGCCCCTACGCGGCGTCTAAAGCGGCGCTCGAAGCGCTCGGGCGCGCCTATGCCGCCGAGACGGTGAAGACGAAAATCCGCGTGATGATGCTCAATCCCGGCCCGCTGCGCACGCGCATGCGCGCCTCGGCCTTCCCGGGAGAGAATGCGGAGAAGCTGCGCACGCCGGAAGAACTCGCGCCGGAGATCCTGCGGCTTGCCTCGCCGGAATGGACCGAAACCGGCAAGATCTTCGATTTCCCGACCGGTCGGGTGCTCACGCATCGCACGCCGGACTGACGTCGCGGCGCGGCTCAGCGCGGCGCGGCTTCAGCGCGGCGTATCCGTGCAGGGGTCGAGCCGCACGGCATTGGCAGCGTTCGGCAGATCCGAAAACGACTGCGATCCGGCCTGGCTGCGCGACGTGCTGTTGATAGAGCCCGTGACCAGCGGATCCTCGCCCCGCGCCATGCGCTCCAGCGTCGCGCGATCGGCAGCATTATAGGCATATTGCCCCGCCGCCAGCGTCAGAAGGCCGATAAAGAGTGCGGCCTTGAGCGTCCGATAAACCATCCCGTCCTCGCCCCGTTCCCGACGCGCCCCGGCGCCAATCCCGTCAAGCTTGGGGGAACGTGGTAAATATGGGGTTGATGGGATGGGGGGAATTTTAGGGGATCGATTCACCGCATCCGGAAACGCGTGCGCAGGCCGAGGCCGAGGAAGAACAAGAGCGGCAACGACAGAACGGTTTGCGCGGCGGAGAGGACCTTCAGCGACGCGGGAAGTTCCCGCAGGAAACCAGGTTCGAAATAGGTGCCCGTAAAGCCGAAAAAGGGGAAGAGGTTGCTGAAGCTGAGGGCTGCGGCGACAATTGATGCGGGAGTTATAGACGCGGTAAAGGTCGTTGCGGATGTGAGATCGGCAAGGCCTAATGCGAGGCCAATTGAGCCGATGAGCCATAACAGGAGCAAGGCAAGGGTTGGGCGTTTTATCGAATAACCGTATTCGGAGAGCCAACCATAGAATTTGTACGGGAGCCTTTGCCAGAAGCCACCAATCTGACCGGCAAAGCGCAGTTCTCGCCGAAAGAAAAAATGTGCCTCTTCTGGGAGGCCCTGTTGAGCCAAGAGGTGCCGAATCGTTGCGCAGGAATCTCGGGCTTTAGCGGCAGAACCTGTGCCCGACTTTGGCCATAAACGCTCACTTGCGGTGAATGAGCCTTTATCAAAAAAGGTTGTGTTATCGAATTGTGGATAAGAAAATTTAAACTCAACATCGCGAAAATCCACGAGTGATTTAAAGTTGCAGCTATCGAAGTGCGCTGATGTTTTGTAATTGGACGCGAATAAAGCACTCGTAAATCGAGATTTATCATGGAATTGTGTATCAATAAAATCTGCAACATCCAAAAATTTTGATTTTATAAATGAAACGGGACCCTCAAATGACATGTAATCGAATCCTGATATATTATGAAATATAACTTCTGAAAATAATGCTGATCTTAAAAATTTTGAATAAGTAAAATTGACTTTTTCTTTAAAAATTGATCTATCAAAACATGCAAAACCGTAAAATCGAGCACTATATGAATTTACTTCGTTATGAAACACACTTGAATCGAAGTTTGATTCTTTTAAAAAGATACAATTATTAAAACATACATTCTTACGAAAAACAGAAAAAGTGGTATCAATTGGCTTTGGAAAAATACATTTATCTAAGCAGAGATTCTTTTCGAAAATCGTATTATTCAATTTAAAAAATTTATTTAGGCCTAATATAGATGGTATTTTTCTTGAATTATTTCTTTTAACCCACTCTTTCTCGAAAAGATTCGTGTATTCTTCACTCATTGTTGCCCAGCTATAAATTTCTTGAGAATCTTCTTTTATAAATATTGATGCGATACGTTGCTCCTCCTTATCTAATCTGAAACACGCCCAAGCATTCCAAGCCTGTCTATTCTTCTCATGCAGATCCCAATCAATTTCATCTCCCTCCTGCTCGCCATATAGCGTCATCAGGATGTACCACGGGTTCTGGTTCGCCGGGGTCAGCTTGCTTGTGTCTATATCAAATTGCGTATCGCTCATGCCACGCCGTTCCGCTTTCGTTCGTCACGGAATACGCTGGCACAATGAAAGCCTGCGGAAAAGTGTCAGTCACACCTCTTCCACACATGATTTGAACGGTGTCCTAGCGATAGTGGTCGGATGCAAGGTCGGGCAGGCTTTTGCTCGACATCAGGCGATTACGGCGTTAGCTTGATACTGGAGGCTTTGTCGGTGATGGCATTGCCTTTTTTTATTTGCCAGATATCCCAACCCCCAACACCCACCTCAAATCGGCGTAGCCGGCACCCCGCCCGGGCTTGCGCTCCCTCCATCCACCCGCCGCAGCCGCATCCCACCCCTTCGCATCAGCAGGAACGATATGATCGCAATGTTGACGAGGTTCCAGGCGACGCCGTTGAGGAAGGCGGTGTCGTAGGAGCCGGTCCAGTCGAAGATGAAGCCGGAGAGCCAGCCGCCGAAAGCCATGCCGAACAGGGTCGCCATCAGCACGATGCCGACGCGCATGCCGGCTTCCTTGGGCGGGAAATATTCGCGCACGACGATGGCGTAGCTTGGCACGATGCCGCCCTGGAACAGGCCGAACAGGGCGGAGATGATGTAGAGCGCGGCCATGCCGTCGAAGAGCACGTAGAGTACGAGCGCCAGCCCCTGCAGGGTCGAGCCGAGCAGCAGCGTGGCGAGCCCGCCGATCCTGTCGGCGATGAAGCCGGAGGCGATGCGGCTCACGATGCCGAAGGCGAGCATGATCGAAAGCATCTCCGCCCCGCGCGCGGCGCTGATGCCGAGATCCATGCAATAGGCGACGATATGCACCTGCGGCATCGCCATCGCCACGCAGCAGGAGACGCCCGCGATCAGCAGCAGCGTCTGCAGCGTCCCCGTCGACATGCCGAGGCCCTCGCGGGCGGGATTGGCGACGACCACGCCCGGGGTCGGTTCCGGCAGCGCCGGGGCGCGTTTGCGTAGCGCAAGCGCCAGCGGCAGCATCGTCACGAGGCAGAACACGCCGATGCCCATATGCGTGGCGCGCCAGCCGGCCTCGTCGATGAAGAACTGCACCACCGGTGGCCAGAACGTGCCGGCGAGGTAATTCCCCGAGGCGCAGACCGCCACGGCGATGCCACGCCGCTTCTTGAACCAGTGCGAGATCTCCGCGATCAGCGGGCCGAACGAGGCCGAGGAGCCGAGGAAGCCGATCAGGATCCCGTGCGCGAGCGCGAATTGCAGGATGCTCGTCGAGAGGCCGGCGAGAACGTAGCCGAGCGCCAGCGCGAAGGCGCCGCCGACCACGGGAAAAACGATCCCGAAGCGATCGGCGAGCCGGCCCATCAGGATGCCGCCGAAGGCGAAGCCGATCATCGCCAGCGCATAGGGGAAGGAGGCCCCGGCGCGCTGCACGCCGAACTCCTCCTGCACCGCGGGAAGTGCTACCACCACCGACCACATCCCGACCCCGCCGATGCTCCCTAGAGCAACCGCGATCGCGAGCCGGATCCAGGCTGCTCGGGAATCGACGTGGGAATCGTCATATTCGGGGGCGGGGTTCGACAAGGCTGTGATCCGTGGCGATGAGCCGTGAGCAATATGTCGGGCCTGTCTACCATCTCCGGCAGTGCCCGGGCCAGAGCCCGCGAAGGCGTTGCCGATGGCCGTTTGTGCACATCGGCCGGTGACTTTACGTTTTTTTATCTTCGCTCTGCCAAAGCTTGGATCAGACAAGGAGCCACGCATGCTGTCGCGCAGCAGTCACAGCCGGATCATCTATTACAGCCGCTCCGCGCTCGACTCCGATCCCGAGCAGCGCAAGGAGCAGAAGGCGCAGCTCATCCGCACCAGCCGGCGTCAGAACGAGTTCTCGCTGATGACGAGCATTCTCGTGCACGACAAGGGCTGGTTCACGCAGATGCTCGAAGGCGATCGCGACGCGCTGAACCAGACCTTCAATCGCATTTCGCAGGACAGCCGCCACAAGGAAGTGCGCATCGTCGAATGGCGCGAAGTGCCCCGGCGCGAATTGCTGCCTTCGCTCGAGCTGATCGACCGCGAAGCCGGCTTCAACGATATCCTCGACAGCTACAATCTCGAGGACGCCTATACACGCGGCACGCCCAAGGCGGGCTGGCTGCGTGAATTCATCATCGAACTGCAATCCAGTCTGCTGGCGAAGCGTGGCATCGAGGTGCTGACATGATCGCGCCGGCCGGCACAAAACGGAAAGGGGGCGGATAATCCATGGCGGACGATCCCTTTCCCTCAGTCCTGATCATCGACGACAACCACAAGATCGGTAAGCTCGTCGTCGAGATCTTCAACCGCCTCGGCTTCGAGGATGTCGAGATGACGACCTCCGGCGTCGAGGGGCTGGAGATGATCCGGCGTAATGATTACGGGCTGATCGTCTCCGACCTCGATCTCGAACCGGTCGACGGCATGCAGATACTCAAGGCGGTCAAGAGCGACGAAAACCTCTACAAGATCGCCTTCATCCTCACCGAGACCTCGATCACCTTCGAGCAGGTCACCACGGCGCATGCGGCGGGGGTCGATGCCTTCCTGCTCAAGCCCTTCGATATCACCCTGCTCAAGAGCAAGCTGAAGACGGTGTTGCGCCGGCGCGCCAAGCGCAAGCGCCTCGTCAATGACTGGGCCTCGGGTGGCGGGCTCAAGGAAATCGCCTGAGGGGAGGTCTTGCGCGTCGATGCGCGCACGCCCTCTCTAACGGAACGCCCCCAACGGCAGCCCCCATGCGGCAATCGGGCCGCAACCCGGCGCATTGTCAGCCGCACAATGCTGACATAACCTTGCGGCAATCTCGTATAACCGAGCATGCTTGCCCGATGCCGGGAGGGTTCTTCATGCGCCGCTTTCTTCTCGCCGCCGTCCCCTCTCTGGTGCTGCTGGCGCCCGCCGCCGGAGCGCAGGATCTGCGCGGTCACGGCGGGCCGGTCAGTGCGCTCTCGATCAACGGGACTTCGGTGCTTTCGGGCTCGTTCGATACGCGCGCCATCGTCTGGGATGGCGAGGCGGCGGTGGCGCGGCTGGTGCTGCGCTTCCATGACGGCAGCGTCACCGCGACGGCCTTCCTGCCCGACGGCGGCTATGCCACGGCGGGTCAGGACGGGCGCATCGCGCTTTGGGAGGACGATGCCCGCGAGCCTTATTTCACCACGGCCTTGCATGAGGGCCCCGTTGCCGGGCTCGCGGTCTCTCCCGACGGTACGGTACTCGCCGCCGCGAGCTGGGACGGGCGCATCCAGCTCGTCGATCTCGTTGCGCGCGAAGCACGCCTGTTCGACGCGCATCAGGGCATGGTCACCGGTCTCGCCTATCGCCCGAACGGCGATCTCGTCAGTGTCGGCTCTGACCTGCGGCTCGCGACCTGGCGCGACGGGAGCCTCGCCGCGAGTACGGGGCTGCCGGATTCGCCCAACGGCCTCGCGCTCGTCGATGCCAGTATCGCCGTGATCTTCGCAGACGGCGCGCTGCGCGTGTTCGATGATGGCGGGGTGCAGACGGAACGCCAGCTCGCCGAACGCCCGCTCGTGAGTATCGATGCCGGTAACGGCGCGGTCACCGTTGCAGCGGTGACCGGGGAGGTCTGGGTGCTCGATGCGACCGATCTGGCGACCCGCCACGCGCTGCTGCCGGAGCAGGGTGCCATCTGGTCGCTCGCCGTGATGGAAGACGACGTGCTCACCGGCGGAGCCGATGGTCTGATCCGGCGCTGGGATCTCGAGACCGGGGAAGCGCGCGGCACCGGCGAGACGCCGGGCGAAATCGCCTTCGACGACGGCAGCCGGGGGGCGGAAGTCTGGCGCTCCTGCGCCCTGTGCCACGCGCTCACTCCCGATGACGGCAACCGCGCCGGCCCGACGATGCACGGTATTTTCGGTCGCCCCATCGGCACCGCCGAGGGCTATGATTATTCGCAGGCCCTGCGCGAGATGGACATTGTCTGGACTCCGCGCACGGTGGCCGAGCTGTTCGAGCATGGCCCGGAAGCCTATACGCCCGGATCGCGCATGCCCGAGCAGCGCATCCCCTCGGATGCCGATCGTGAGGCGCTGGTCGAATTCCTCGCGCGCATGACCGAGTGATCAGCCGAGCAACCAGTCGGGCAGATGGTCCTGGGCGATGAGGTTTTCGTAGGTGTCGCGGCGGCGCACGACGTCGTAGCGATCACCGCGCACCAACACCTCCGGTACCAGCAGGCGCGTGTTGTAGGTGCCCGCCTGCACTGCACCATAGGCACCCGCCGTCATCACCGCGACGAGATCGCCCGGCGCGAGTGCCGGCAATGCGCGGGCCTTGGCGAGATAATCGCCGCTCTCACAGACAGGGCCGACCACGTCGGCGGTGATGGTGGGGGCATCCGCCGCCGCTTCAGCCACCGGCTTGATGTCGTGATGGGCCTCGTAGAGCGTGGGGCGGATCAGGTCGTTCATCGCCGCGTCGACGATGACGAAAGTCTTGCCCGCACCCTGCTTCACATAGATCACCTGCGTGACGAGGATCCCGGCATTGCCGGCGATCATGCGACCGATCTCGAAGACCGGGCGCAGACCGAGCCCCTTGATGTTCTTGCGGATGACCTCGGCGAAGAGCTTCGGCTCCGGCGGGGGCGGATCGCTCTCGCGATAGGGGATCCCGAGCCCGCCGCCGAAATCGATATGATGCAGCTCGTGGCCGGCGCCCATCAGGTCGCGGGCGAGTTCCACCAGCAGCGCGGCGGCATCGTCGAAGGGGGCAAGGTCGGTGATCTGGCTGCCGATATGCATGTCGACGCCGACGGTGCGGATGCCGGGCAGCGTCGCCGCACGCGCGTAGACGGCGCGGGCATCCGAGATCGGAATGCCGAACTTGTTGTCGAAGCGGCCCGTCGAGATCTTGACATGGGTGCGCGCATCGACATCCGGATTGACGCGCAGAGAGACCGGCGCCTCGACGCCCATGGCGCTCGCCACCTGCGACAGCGCTTCGAGCTCGGGCTCCGATTCGACGTTGAAGCACATCACCCGCGCCGCGAGTGCGGCTTCCATCTCGCGCCGGGTCTTGCCGACGCCGGAGAAGACGATCCGCTCGCCAGGAACGCCGGCGGCCAGCGCGCGGCGCAACTCGCCTTCGGAGACGATATCCATGCCGGCGCCGCGATCGGCCAGCGTCTTGATCACGGCCTGGTTGGAATTGGCCTTCATCGCATAGCAGACGAGCGCGTCATCGCCGGCGAATGCATCGGCGAAGACGTCGTAGTGGCGCAAAAGCGTCGCGGTGGAATAGCAGTAGAACGGCGTGCCGACCGTCGCCGCCATGCGGGCGAGATCGACATCCTCGGCATGCATCACGCCGTCGCGATATTGAAAATGGTGCATGGGAGAATGCTCGTCGGCGGGAGGAGAATCAGAGCAGGATATCGAGCACGAAGGGCCGATCCGGGCGTGCCGGGCCGGTCACGTCACGGCTCTCGCCCTGCTGCTCTTCCTGGGTCGCCTGCCGATCGGCAGCGGCTGGCGGCGCCTCCGGCGGTCCACGGCGCCCGCAGGCGGCGAGCGTCAGGACGATGGCTGCAGCGACGATGACGGCGCGCCCGCCGGGCGAGATCGGGATCATGAAAGCCTCCGGAATGCGCGGCAACCTTAAGCACGAAATGCTGGGATAGGCGAGTGCGTCACGGCGTTCAATCCACCAGTCGCAATTCTTTTTCCAGAACCTGCAGAACGCGACCGAGTTCGTGCCCGCGCTTCATCACCCGCCCGGTCCCCGCGACCACCGCATAGGCGCCCTGACGGCGCGCGGTGCGCGGATCCTTCTCGATTCGGTAGAGCGGGGTTTCGGTGGTGCGCCGGAAGACGGAGAAGATCGCCTTGTCGCGGGTGAAGTCGATGGCGTAGTCGCGCCACTCGCCGGCAGCGACCTTGCGACCATAGACGTTCAGGATCTCGCGCAACTCTTCGCGGTTAAAGGCGATGCGGGGCTGGGCATCACGCTTGCCCGGCGAGGGCTCGCCGCCCGGGGGAAAGGGCAGGACATGTCCGTTTGCCAGATGCCCTTTCGCCTTGTCTCTTTCGCTCATCCAGCCTCCAGTGAAGCCTGTGGGGGCGCGAGGCGCCCGCCGGCAGGCCGGTCATCGATGCCGAAGAGGCATGATGGCGTTGGATGCCGCATCAGGCAAGGGCATCCGGTGGATCGCTTCCCCCGAGGCCGTCCGGGCAAATGCGCAGATCAACGCCGTAGCGCTGCCGGTTAGTGCAGACCTGCCGCGAAACAGGGCAGTAGCGTCGCATTTTTACACTAGGCGAATCGCAGTATTCCGGCCTACCTTCTTCACGTCGTCAACAAACGAAAGGAGGTGATCCAGTGTCTCATTGTCGGTTTCCGCGGTCCGCCGCTCGCATGACCTGGGTCCATACCTTCGTGGGGATCCACGCCGCGTGACCAACGCGCCGTCATGGTCGATGCCGGCCGTGGTTTGACAATGCGAAGGCCGCCCTCCCGAGGGCGGCCTTTTTTTATTTTTCCATATTCGCCGTGTGGTGTGACGGGTCGGAAAAATCCGATTGCTCGTGGAGAAAGTCCTTGAAAATGAATTCAACTATGATAATTTATGATTATAAATAATATCAACTTATTAAAACGGGTATGAAAAATGCTGATTGGTAATATTTTGTCGATGTCCAAATCTGAGCCTGTCAACGCGCCTAGCGGTGAAGAATTCAGTTTGCCGACTGCCTCGAAAGGGGTTCAGGCGGTCGAGCCGCCCGGCATGCTTGCTCAACTTACATGTGCCGGTTGGTTGGGGCCCTATGGGCGATCAGCTCGATCGGATTCGTCAGGCGATTGATGGTGGACTCATTGATGGCCCCCTTTCACATTTCGTGATCGCGCACGATCCCAACCATTTCGACCAGCGTCCGGACGATCTCGCGCGTTTCCTGGAAGATATGAAGGGTGATGTCATTGCCCGGGATGCAGTTGTCGGTATCCACGGGCCGGATATGACCTACTACAGATCCGAGCTTCAGGAGGCCGCTGATGCAACCGGGCTGACGATCGTGGTAGACGCCCCCAGTGTCGGAGCTACGATCTATCGACCGGATGTGGAGCCTGAGTTCAATCTGGACGCGGGAGTGCATGCTGACGGTGTCTTTGCTCGCTGCCAAGTTCCAGCTTACATCGATATGGGCAACTGACCATCATCGAACCGCCCGCAGGGTAATTGCGTTTCAGATGGCAGAATTCACTCATAGATTTTTTGTGAGAAGGAATTGCAGAAAATGAGTATTGCAGGATTCGGATCTATTCCGAAAAATATCGATTCGCATTCTCCCGCTCTGGCGGACAAGGGCGGTTTTTCCCTCCTGGCAAACGATATGGCCAGCAAGGGTATCCAGGAAGCAGCGGCTCCACAGTTGCTGGCCAGTTCTTCTCGGCAGCCACTGGACTGGACCGTTGCCGTGCAGATCGTGAGCGACCAGGACTATCAACCATTATATTTCGACGCGCTCCGACGGACGATTACACGCGAGCGCGGTGACGATGACGATAGTTTGCCGGATTCGCTCGTTCTTGCGCATCAACGGGATTTTCCGAATCGCTCGGTAGAGCCCCTGGAAGATCTGTCTGACTTCCTCGGTAGTCTGGCCGGTGATGTCGTTGCAGATGACGGCGCCGTTGTGGCTCTCGTCATGCCGCGAGAGGATCTGTACACGCTCGAGCAGCTTCAGCGCGCTGCCCGAGATACCGGAATGACGATCCTGGCTTCTGTCCACGATCAATCCGGGGCCACGATTTATCGCCCCGACGAGGATCCTGAATTCGATCCGTCGATCAGGGTGGATGACGGTGATGTGCTTACCCGGAGCCCGCGGCGACCGTCGATCGAATGGGGTAACTGATCGTCGCTTTTCGCAATGCGCAGACCACCAGTTCCGCTCCCGCAAAGATGTTGCGGGAGCGGTAATCGTTTCCTGATCGGTGCCCGGGGCCGCCGGCTACGCCACACCCCACAGGCCTGCCCTCAACGCGGCAGCGTGCTCGAACCCATCAGGGTCTCGTCGATGGCGCGCGCGGCTTGCCGGCCCTCGCGGATGGCCCAGACGACGAGCGACTGGCCCCGGCGCATGTCGCCGGCGACGAACACCTTCTCGGAATTCGTCCGATAATCCTTCTCGTTCGCGACGACATTGCCGCGCCTGTCGAGCGCCACTTCCGCCTCGCTGAGCATGCCTTCATGGACGGGGCTTGCAAAACCGATGGCGATGAAGACGAGATCGGCCTTGATCACGAACTCCGTTCCCGGGATCGGCTGGCGGTTTTCGTCGACGCGGGCGCATTTCACGCCGGTCACCTTGCCCTTCCCCTTGCCTTTGGTCTTGCCCTCGATGGCGAGAGTCGCGGCCTGGAATTCCCGCTCGGCGCCTTCCGCCTGGCTGGAGGAGGTGCGCATCTTCGTCGGCCAATAGGGCCACACGGCCAGCTTGTCCTCGACTTCCGGCGGACGCGGGCGAATGTCGAGCTGGGTGACCTGCAGCGCGCCCTGGCGGAAGGCCGTGCCGATACAGTCCGACGCCGTATCACCGCCGCCAATGACGACGACATGCTTGCCGCCGGCGAGGATCTCCTCGATCTCCTCGTCGATCGGCTCGCCGTTCACGCGCTTGTTCGACTGGGTGAGATAGGGCATGGCGTAATGCACGCCGTGGAATTCCATCCCCGGCAGTTGCGGGTCACGTGGGTTCTCAGCGCCACCGGCCATCAGCACCGCATCGAACTCGTTGTGCAGGCTGAGGAAGCTCTTGCTCACGCCGATATTGACCCCGCAATGGAAGATCACGCCCTCGGCTTCCATCTGCTTGACGCGCCGGTCGATGTGATACTTCTCCATCTTGAAATCGGGGATGCCGTAGCGCAACAGCCCGCCGGGTTTCGCCTCGCGCTCGAAGACATGCACCTCGTGGCCGACCCGGGCGAGCTGCTGTGCGGCGGCGAGGCCGGCGGGGCCGGAGCCGATCACGGCAACGCGCTTGCCGGTGAGGCGGCTGGGCGGCTCAGGCTTGATCCAGCCCATGTCCCAGGCCTTGTCGGCAATGGCCTGCTCGATCGTCTTGATGGCCACGGGTGCGTTCTCGAGATTGAGCGTGCAGGCTTCCTCGCAGGGCGCGGGGCAGATGCGACCGGTGAATTCCGGGAAATTGTTGGTGGAATGCAGATCACGCGCGGCTTCTTCCCAGTCGCCCTGATAGACGAGGTCGTTCCAGTCCGGGATCTGGTTATGCACCGGGCAGCCCGTCGGCCCGTGACAGAACGGGATGCCGCAATCCATGCAGCGCGCGGCCTGTTTCTTCAGATCGCTCTCGTCCGGCGGCAGCGTGAACTCGCGAAAATGCCGAATCCGGTCCCCGGCCAGCTGATACTTCTGATCCTGGCGATCATATTCGAGAAAGCCCGTGACCTTGCCCATGGGTGTCGTCCCCTGTCGATCCAGATGCGGCCTTGCAGCCGCTTGCTTCATACCTGCTCGGGGTGTTCCTCGAGCCATTGCTTGAGTGCTGTGTCGATACGTGATTGCCACCCGGGGCCCGTCGCGCGGAAGCGCTCGACGACGTCGGGCGACAGGCGGATATTGATCGGCACCTTCGGATTCTCCGATCTGGGCCGCCCGCGCCGTACCAGCTTGTCGCCCTCCATCAGATCAGCCTGTTCAAACATGGCGTCGCTCCATTCCGGAGCGTCGTCAGGGTCGGTCCATGGCGCCTGCGGCGTAGGCGTCGTATCGGGCTTTCTCCCTGTCATTGGCATGCCTCATCGAAATGATCCGGCGACTTTCGCCGCGCGGTGTCCAGACCAGAACGACCAATCGGTCATGCAATGGCCCGAGTGTCAGATACCGTTCCTCACCGTAATCAAAACGGTTGTCCCGTATCGTAAAATGCAGCCGGGCGAAGACCTTTCCCGCATCATCAAAGTCAAGCGCACGATTCTCCAACGTCAGCGCGCGCTTGACCGGATCGTAGCTTATCTTCATCGATTATTTGTATCCACAAAAAACCGATGTCAAGGCTCACTCCGCCGCAGCCGGCATGCGCGCACGCTCCATCTCACGAAGCGCGCGACGGTATTCGACCGGCATCACCTTCACGAATTTGGTGCGATAGGCTTCCCAATCGTCGAGGATCGCCTTCGCGCGGGTCGAGCCGGTATAGTTGAGGTGGTTGGTGATCAGCTGGCGCAGGCGCTCCTCGTCCTTGCCCGACATGTCGGCCATGACGTCGATGCGGCCCTTGGTCTCCAGATCGCCGCCATGGTGGTGCAGCGAGACCATCAGATCCTCTTCCGCCTCGACGGGTTCGAGATCGACCATGGACAGGTTGCAGCGCTTGCCGAAATCACCGACCTCGTCGAGCACATAGGCGATGCCGCCGGACATGCCTGCCGCGAAATTGCGGCCCGTTTCGCCGATCACCACGACGACGCCGCCGGTCATGTATTCGCAGCCGTGATCGCCGGTACCCTCGACCACCGCGACCGCGCCGGAGTTGCGCACGGCGAAGCGTTCGCCGGCCACGCCACGGAAATAGCACTCCCCGGCAATGGCGCCGTAGAGCACGGTATTGCCCACGATGATGGCTTTCTCGGCCTCGACGCGGCTCTGCTGCGGCGGGCGGATGATCAGCTTGCCGCCCGAAAGCCCCTTGCCGACATAATCGTTGGCCTCGCCCTCGAGATCGAGGGTGACGCCCGCCGCGAGCCAGGCGCCGAAGCTCTGGCCGGCGGCGCCTTTCAGCTTCACCGTGATGGTGTCGTCGGGCAGGCCCTCATGGCCGTAGCGTTTGGCGATCTCGCCGGAAAGCATGGCGCCGACCGTGCGATCGTTATTGGCGATCGCGGCCTCGATGACCACCGGCTCCTCATTCTCGATGGCCGCGCCCGATTGCGCGATCAGCCTGCGGTCGAGCACGTCGTCTATCGGGTGGACCTGGCGCTCGGTATGATGCGTGGCGATGTCGGCGGGAACCTCCGGGCGCGTGAAGATCCGCCCGAAATCGAGACCCTTGGCCTTCCAGTGGGCGATGGCGTCGCGCTTCTCGATCAGATCGGAGCGCCCGATCAGTTCGTCGAGCTTCGCATAGCCCATCTGCGCCATCAACTCGCGCACTTCCTCGGCGATGAAGAAGAAGTAGTTTATCACGTGCTCAGGCAGGCCCTTGAAGCGCTTTCGCAGCACGGGATCCTGCGTCGCGACGCCGACCGGGCAGGTATTGAGATGGCACTTGCGCATCATGATGCAGCCCGCCGCGATCAGCGGCGCAGTTGAGAAGCCGAACTCGTCGGCGCCCAGAAGCGCGCCGATCAGCACGTCCCGCCCGGTGCGCAGGCCGCCATCGACCTGCAACGCCACGCGCCCGCGCAGATGGTTGAGCACAAGCGTCTGATGCGTCTCGGCGAGCCCCATTTCCCAGGGCGAACCGGCATGTTTGAGCGAAGTCAGCGGCGAGGCGCCGGTGCCGCCCTCGAAGCCGGAAATCGTGATGTGATCGGCCCGCGCCTTGGCGACGCCGGCCGCGACCGTGCCGACACCGACCTCCGAGACCAGCTTCACCGAGACATCGGCTGCCGGATTGACGTTCTTCAGATCGAAGATCAGCTGCGCCAGATCCTCGATGGAATAGATGTCGTGATGCGGCGGTGGCGAGATCAGGCCGACGCCGGGGGTCGAGTGGCGCAGCTTGGCGATCACCGCATCGACCTTGTGGCCGGGCAGCTGGCCGCCCTCGCCGGGCTTGGCGCCCTGGGCGACCTTGATCTGCATCTGGTCGGAATTGACCAGGTATTCCGTCGTCACGCCGAACCGGCCCGAAGCGATCTGCTTGATCGCGGAGCGCTTGGAACGCCCGTCGCGCATCGGCTTGAAGCGCCCGGCATCCTCGCCGCCTTCGCCGGTATTCGAGCGCGCGCCGATCTCGTTCATGGCGAGCGCGAGCGTCTCGTGCGCCTCCTTGGAAATCGCGCCGAGCGACATGGCGCCGGTGGCGAAGCGATGCACGATATCGACCGCCGGCTCGACCTCGTCGAGTGAGAGGGGCTTGCGCCCGATCTCCTCGGCCTGCTTCAGGCGAAACAGCCCGCGAATGGTGGAAAACGCATTCTCCTGCTCGTTCACGAGCCTGGCGAATTCACGGTAGCGGTCATCCGCCTTGAGGCGTACCGCGTGCTGGAGCGTAGCCACCGTGTCGGGCGTCCAGGCATGCGATTCACCGCGCAGGCGATAGGCATATTCGCCACCCACGCCGAGCGCGTCGCGATAGATCGGCGAGGTGCCGAAAGCCTCGTCATGGCGCGTGAGCGCTTCGCGGGCGATCTCGGGTACGCCGACGCCCTCGATCATCGTCGCGGTGCCGAAGAAATACTTGTCGATCAGCTCGGATTTCAGACCCACCGCATCGAAGATCTGCGCGCCGCAATAGGATTGATAGGTCGAGATCCCCATCTTCGACATGACCTTGAGCAGGCCCTTGTCGATCGCCTTGATATAGCGGTGGATGACCTCATGCTCGTCGATCTCGGCGGGGAGATCGTCCTTCATGGCGAGCAGGGTGTCGAAGGCGAGATAGGGGTTGATCGCCTCGGCGCCGTAGCCGACGAGGCAGGCAAAGTGATGCACTTCGCGCGGCTCCCCGCTCTCGACCACGAGACCGACGGAGGTGCGCAGGCCGCGCCGGATCAGATAGGCATGGACCGCCGCCGTGGCGAGCAGCGCCGGGATCGGCAGGCGATCCGGGCCGACCTGGCGGTCGGAGAGGATGATGATGTTGTAGCCGCCGCGCACTGCGGCCTCGGCGCGGTCGCACAGGCGCTCGACGGCGCCCTCCATACCCGCCGCGCCCTGCTCGATCGGATAGGTGATGTCGAGGGTCTTGGTATCGAAGCGATCCTCGAAATGGCCGATGCAGCGGATCTTCTCCAGATCCTCGTTGGTCAGGATCGGCTGGCGCACTTCGAGACGCTTGCGGCGCGAGGTGCCCTCGAGATCGAGGATGTTCGGGCGCGGCCCGATGAAGGAGACGAGGCTCATGACGAGCTCTTCGCGGATCGGGTCGATCGCCGGGTTCGTCACCTGGGCGAAATTCTGCTTGAAATAGGTGTAGAGCAGCTTCGCCTTGTCGGACAAAGCCGAAATCGGCGTGTCCGTGCCCATCGAGCCGACGGCCTCCTGGCCGGTCACGGCCATGGGCTCCATCAGCAGCTTGAGATCTTCCTGCGTGTAGCCGAAGACCTGCTGGCGATCGAGCAGCGAGACGTCGGTGCGGCTGGCACGCGCCTGGACGGGGCGCAGGTCCTCCAGCTTGATCTGCGTGCGCTCGAGCCATTCGCGATAGGGCAGGGCGTTGGCGAGCTGCGTCTTGATCTCCTCGTCGGAGACGATGCGCCCCTCTTCGAGATCGATCAGCAGCATCCGTCCGGGTTGCAGGCGCCACTTGTCGACGATCGTCTCCTCCGCAATCGGAAGGACGCCGCTCTCCGAAGCGAGCACGACGAGATCGTCATCGGTGACGAGATAGCGCGCCGGGCGCAAGCCGTTGCGGTCGAGCGTGGCGCCGATCTGGCGGCCATCGGTGAAGCAGATCGCCGCCGGCCCGTCCCACGGCTCCATCAGGGCTGCGTGGTATTCGTAGAAGACGCGCCGATCCTCATCCATCAGCGGATTGCCCGCCCAGGCCTCGGGGATCAGCATCATCATCGCATGGGTGAGCGAATAGCCGCCGCGGACCAGGAACTCGAGCGCGTTGTCGAAACAGGCCGTATCCGACTGGCCCTCGTAGGAGATCGGCCAGAGCTTGGAGATGTCGTTGCCGAACAGCTCCGAATCGACGCTCGCCTGTCGCGCTGCCATCCAGTTCACGTTGCCGCGCAGGGTGTTGATCTCGCCGTTATGCGCGACCATGCGATAGGGGTGCGCCAGCTGCCAGCTCGGGAAGGTATTGGTGGCAAAGCGCTGGTGGACGAGCGCGAGCGCGCTCTCGAAGCGCGGATCGGCCAGATCCTCGAAATACGAACCGAGCTGGGTCACGAGCACCATGCCCTTGTAGACGATGGTACGCGAGGACAGGCTCACCGGGTAATAACCGGCGGTACGCGGGTCTTCGAGATCGTAGACCGTATTGGAGATCACCTTGCGCGCGAGGAACAGGCGACGCTCGAAGGCGGCCTCGTCCTCTTCCTTCGCCTTGCCGATGAAGACCTGGCGGTGCAGCGGCTCGGTGGCTTTCACGTTCTCCGACAGGTCCGAATTGTCGACGGGAACGTCGCGCCAGCCGAGCAGGGTGAGGCCTTCATCCGCGACGACCTTCTCGACGATCTCGACGACCTTTGCATAACCCTCTTCGTTGCGCGGCATGAAGAGCTGGGCGACACCGTATTCGCCGGGCTCCGGCAGCCAGATGCCGAGCTTGGCGCATTCCGCCGCGAAGAAGCGGTGCGGGATCTGCACCAGCATGCCACAGCCGTCACCCATCTTCGGATCGGCCCCGACGGCGCCGCGGTGGTCGATATTGCGCAGGATGTCGAGACCCTGCTGCACGATCGTGTGGCTCTTCTCGTTCTTCATATGCGCGATGAAGCCGACGCCACAGGAATCGCGTTCATTGGCGGGATCGTACAGGCCCTGCCTGGGAGGGAGCCCGGGGACCGTCATGCGGCGAGGCGTTGCAGCCAACGTTTCGGCGACGCGGGCGCGTGCTTCAGCATCATGCTGCAAGCCGTCTTGTTGCAAGCCGTCTTGTTGCACACCTTGCGCGCCTATCGGCATCTGATCCGTCATGATCCTGCTCATCGTCCATCCTCGTTCTTCCCGCCTCACCGCGTCGAAGCCGACGCTCGCGGGCGCGCTTCGGGTGGCGGTGCCGTCGCCCGACCCTCCCGGGGCCGTGGCCGCATCGCTCGTTTTTCTTGGAGGCTCGGTCGCGCCGTTTCCGGGTCACCCGCGCCTCGCGCGGGCGCCATGGGCGTTACAGACCCGCGCGCACCCGCTGCGCCCGCGTCGTGCGGGCGGCTGGTTTATGATCTCGTTTCCGGGCGCTGCGCGCCATGATCATACCCTCGAGACCGATTGCGGGCATGCATCGATGCCCGACGAGATGGGACAGTAATGCTGTCCTAACATGGCGCGGAAGTTGCCAGATTTTTCCGCAGGACACAAGCGTGTTTTTGATGCTCCTTTGTACGAAGATTTCGTGACCTTGGGAAGACCACGCAATAATGCGACAAATTGCAGCCCTGCGCCGAAAGTCTCCCTCAAACCACGTCAGGCAGCATATCTCCGCCAACGATCTTTTCGCATTTGCGAAAGCTGTTTGGTCGCGGATCGCAGGATAAGTCCCCGCGCCGTCGCCTGCCGCGTTTCGGATTGGTTGGCTGGCCAGCCTGCGATCAGGCGCTCTCGGTGAAGGGTGCCGCTTCGGGGGCGGCATCAATGAGATCGCCGTCCTTGACGCAGACGCGATTGCGCCCGCCGGCCTTGGCTGCATAGAGGGCCTCGTCGGCGCGCTTGATCGCGTTATCGACCGCCTCGCCCTGATTGATCACCGCGACACCGAAGCTTCCGCTGAGCGTGATCGTGGCGCCGGATCCACTGCAGAAGGTAACCGCAGCAACGTTCCGGCGCAGGGATTGCGCGATGGAAGCGCAATTGCCGGCGCTCCTGCCCGGAAGCGCGAGAATGAATTCCTCGCCGCCGAATCGTGCCGCGACACCATCGTAGCCCTGTGCGCAATCCTGGCACACTGCTCCGACCCGCCGGATCGCCTCGTCGCCGCAGGCATGGCCGTGGCAATCGTTGATCTGTTTGAAATGGTCGAGATCGGCGAGGATCAGCCCGATGCTGCCCGGAAGCTCGGAATCCTGCGACCAATGGGCGACCCGCTCCAGAAATGCCCTGCGGTTGAGCAGCCCGGACAGGGGATCCTTCAGCGCCTGGTGCCACAGGGCGCGCTGCATGCGCGTCATGCGCTCGGCTGCGCGCAGGCGAGCGTGGAGCTCCTCGGCGATCAGCGGTTTGGAGATGAAGTCGTCGGCGCCGGCATCGAGTACTTCCGAGAGGCTGCGGGTATGGGCGAGCGAGGACATCGCGATGACGTAGAGCGGACGTCCGGCATTGGCGATCAGGCGCAGTGCCCAGCAGGTCTCGAAGCCGTCGAGCGGGCTGGTTTCGAGGCCCGTCAGAACGGCATCGACATCCTCGTGGGCGCGCACATGCGCGAGGGCTTGCGTCGAATCGGTGAACAGCGCGGCCTCATGGCCACGCTGGGCGAGGAGATTGGCCACGGCGCGTGCCATGACGCGACTCGATTCCACCACGACGACTTTCACGACCGGATCCCGCAACTCGTATTCGCTGGCGGACGATGCGCCGCCGGTCGTTAACGCTCCCCTAACATGCAGGGCTGTGTGTTCATTGAGTCGGCAATCAGACGGAAGGAGTGTGGTATGCGCCCTCAAAAAAAGACATAAAGACATCTTTATATCTCAATTGCTCTTTTCGGCGAGCTCTGCTAGGACAGCGTCAACCGCCGGCGCACCGCTTCACGGTCGCGCCCGCTTTCACGCAACGAAAGGATGGAAAGCATGTCGAACGATTATGCCGTCAAGGATATTGGTCTTGCCGATTTCGGCCGTATGGAGATCGAGATCGCCGAGAGCGAAATGCCGGGTCTGATGGCCCTGCGCGAGGAATACGGTGCCAGCAAGCCCCTCAAGGGCGCGCGCATCGCCGGCTCGCTGCACATGACCATCCAGACGGCCGTTCTGATCGAGACCCTCAAGGAACTCGGCGCGGACATCCGCTGGGTGTCGTGCAACATCTACTCCACGCAGGACCACGCCGCCGCCGCGATCGCCGCCGCCGGCATCCCGGTCTTCGCCTATAAGGGCGAGACGCTGAAGGAGTACTGGGATTACACCGCCAAGCTGTTCGACTGGCACGGCGGCGGCATGCCCAACATGATTCTCGATGATGGCGGTGACGCCACCATGCTCGTGCATCTCGGCCTGCGCGCCGAAAACGGCGACGTGGCCTTCCTCGACAATCCGGGTGCGGAAGAAGAGCAATACCTCTTCGCCCTGATCAAGCGCCTGCTGAACGAGAAGCCGAAGGGCTGGTTCGGCGAGATCGCCAAGTCGATCAAGGGCGTCTCGGAAGAGACCACCACGGGCGTCCATCGTCTCTACGTCATGGCCAAGGAAGGCAAGCTGCTCTTCCCGGCGATCAACGTGAACGACTCGGTCACCAAGTCGAAGTTCGACAACCTCTATGGCTGCCGTGAGTCGCTCGTCGACGGTATCCGTCGCGGCACCGACGTGATGATGTCGGGCAAGGTCGCCATGGTCGCCGGCTTCGGCGATGTCGGCAAGGGTTCCGCCGACAGCCTCCGTCAGGCCGGTTGCCGCGTGCTCGTCTCGGAAGTCGATCCCATCTGCGCGCTCCAGGCCGCGATGGAAGGCTACGAGGTCATCACCATGGAAGACGCGCTGCCGCGTGCCGACATCTTTGTCACGGCCACGGGCAACAAGGACGTGATCACCGCCGAGCACATGGCCGGCATGAAGGATCGCGCCATCGTCTGCAACATCGGTCACTTCGACAACGAGATCCAGGTCGCGGCGCTGAAGAACTACAAGTGGCGCAACGTGAAGCCGCAGGTGGACGAGATCGAGTTCCCCGACGGCAAGCGCATCATCCTGCTCTCCGAGGGCCGTCTGGTGAATCTCGGCAACGCGATGGGGCACCCCTCCTTCGTCATGTCGGCTTCCTTCACCAACCAGGTGCTCGCCCAGATCGAGCTCTGGCAGAACGAGGGCAAGTACGAGCGTCAGGTCTACGTGCTGCCCAAGCATCTCGACGAGAAGGTCGCCGCCCTGCATCTCGGCAAGGTCGGCGCCCGCCTCACGAAGATGAGCAAGGAGCAGGCAGACTATATCGGTGTGCCGGAGAAGGGCCCTTACAAGCCCGACCACTACCGCTACTGAGCCATGCGCCGGGCCTTACGGGCCCGGACGGTTCAGACGATCAGGAGAGGGCCGCTGCCGCAGCGGCCCTTTTTTGTTGCCCCTTTCTTAAATGTAGATAAATTACTTATAGTTCTTGTGTGAGGCTATGTGGCAGTCTCTAGAATGTGAGATTCGTCGAGTTAGTACGTCTCGTTTTTATGCAACAAAAAGGTTTTCGATTATTATTGATAGAAGCCACTTAAATTAAGGGATTTGGTCTATGTCAAAGAGAAGTGCTCGAGGGAAAAAATACTTCCAATTCATTCTGTTGACAATAATTTTGATTGTTGTTTCGGTTATGATGTCAAAATTTGTAAGTTTAAATCAATCTATATTTTCATTTGATGTTATAATGAATTATTGTGGTATAATTTTTCAAATTTCTGGTATATTTTTATTGTTCATAATAGTAGAATCATCTGTAAGTGGAGTTGGAAAGAAAAAATACATTTTGAGGCTCCAATCAGGTAAATTAAATATTAATATAGGAGGTGCATCTGCAAAAAACAATATTTCAAATGAAGATATATTGGAAATAAAAGTTCAAAAACTAGAAGAAAAATTGGATGAAAATTTGAAATATTTAAGTGAAATAGATACAAAAATCGAAAAATTATATGAAGTTATATACTCTAACGACAATCACAATAGAAATTGGTTTATCGATTTTTTGCATAAAGGTTATACTATTGAAGTAAAATCTTTGTCTCTTGTTTTATCTGGTGTTGTATTGTCATCTTTCAGTGGTGAGTTGGCTGCGTTGTCAATATTTATGATGGGTATTTTGCGAGACGCGGGATAGGGTGCGATAAACACCGTTGCATTCCTACTTTTACATCACTCCGCTTTCTCGCCTCACGCAGCAGCCGCCCCCACCACCTCCGGCGGCGCATCCAGCGTGTGGCGCAGGGTGACGCAGGCGACGAGGTCGCCGGTGACGTTGACGGCGGTGCGCGACATGTCGAGCAGGCGGTCGACGCCCAGGATGATCACCATCCCCTCCACCGGGATGCCGAACCCGGCCGCGACGCTGACCAGGATGGCGATGCTCACCCCCGGTGTTCCGGGCGCGCCGATCGACGAGGCGACGAGGGTGCCGGTGATCAGCATCATCTGCGGCAGCGAGAGTTCGATCCCGGCCATCTGCGCGAGAAAGAGGATGGCGACGCTCTGATAGAGCGCCGTGCCGGCCATGTTCATGGTCGCGCCGAGCGGCACCACGATATTGGCGATGGAGGAGGGGACGCCCATGATCCGCGCGGTGGTGATGGTCATCGGCATGATCGCCGAGGAGCTCGATGTCGAGAACGCCAGAAGCAGCGTCCCCGCCGCATTGCGCAGGAACGCGACCGGCGAGACCCGCGCGAGCAGCGTCACGATCAGCATGTAGAGCGCGAGGAGGATGGCGAGGCCCAGCAGCACCGTGCCGACATAGGCCGACATCCCCGCCACCGTCCCCAGTCCGATGCGCATCACCAGCTGCGCCATCAGCCCGAACACGGCGAAGGGCGCGAGGAACATCGCCCATTTCACGATCACCATGGCGATGGAGAGCAGCGCGTCCAGAAGGCGCACGAACGGCGCGATCTTGTCGCGATCGACCTGCAGGCAGGCGAGACCGACGAGTATGGCGAGGACGACGACGGCCAGCATGTCGCCCTGCGTGATCGCGGCGGCGGGGTTGGTCGGCAGGATGCCGGCGATGATATCGGGCGCACGCGCCCCGTCGAAAGGGGAGGCGCCGGGCTCGGGCAAGGCTGCGGCATCGCCCGCCGTGACGCCGGTGAAGGCGCCGGCCATGCCCGCTCCCGGTTTGAACCATTGCGCCAGGGCCACCCCGATCCAGGCGGCGGCGACGGTGGTGACGATGATGAAGCCGGCCAGCCGCGATCCCACTGCCCGCAGATCCGCCCCCGAGCCGGCATTGGTCAGGCCGCCGACGATCGAGGTGAAGATCAGCGGCACGAGCACCATCGCGATCAGGCCGAGGAAGATCTGGCCGGGCAGCGCCAGCCAGCGCCCGACGGATTCGGAAGTCTCCGGCGTCAGCCAGCCGACATCGGGGCCGAGCACGATCCCTGTCGCGAAGCCGAGCACCATGCCCGCCAGCACCTGCGCCCAGAGCCGGGTGCGGATCCAGGCGCGCAGGCGAAACCGCTGATGCTGCAGATGGACGCGTGGTTCGGAGGTGATAGTGGCCATGGGGGGACCTTTTCGGATTATTCTTGCGCGATGCGCAGCGCAAAGGTGCGCTCGGAGGTGACGCTTTAGCAAGTCTGCGGCGGCAAGGGCATAGGGGCTGTTACGAAGCGGTCCGGATTGGAATTTCCGGAAACTGGACCATTGCAGGGTGACATTACCGCTCGCGACGGCCATATCCCTGATAGTTCCCTCCGGACGGCGTCATGACCAGCACTCCACCAGAATCCGCCCAGCCGCCAGCGCAGGCGTCGCTCTATGCCACCTTCTTCCGCCTCTGGCCCTATCTGTGGCCGCACGGGCGCAAGGACCTGCAGCAGCGCGTCTTCCTCGCATTCGCGCTTCTGGTGCTGGCCAAGGTCACGACCATGGTGGTGCCCTTCACCTACAAATGGGCGACCGATGCGCTCGTCGCGATCACCGAAGCCTCGGGCAACACCTCCGTGGCGCGCGAGGATGCGCTTCACTGGCTCTGGGGCGCGCCCCTGCTGCTCACGGCGCTCTACGGGCTCGCGCGCATTGCGATGGCGCTGTTCACGCAGGTCCGCGACGGGCTCTTCGCCAAGGTCGCCATGCATGCGGTGCGCCGGATCGCTTCGCAGCTGTTCGAGCATCTGCACAGCCTTTCCCTGAACTTCCATCTGGAGCGCAAGACAGGCGGGCTGACACGGGTGCTCGAGCGCGGGCGCAATGCCATCGAGGAACTCTCGCGCCTGATGATCCTGACGCTGATTCCGACCATCCTCGAACTCGCCCTGGTGCTCGGCATCCTCGCCTGGGAGTTCGACTGGTCCTTCGCCTTCGTCGTCGCGGTCATGATCACCGCCTATCTGACCTATACCTACTATGCCACGAAATGGCGGATGGAGATCCGGCGCCGGATGAACGAGTCGGATACCGATGCCAACACCAAGGCGATCGATTCGCTCCTGAATTTCGAGACGGTGAAATATTTCGGCGCCGAGGAGCGCGAGATCGCGCGCTATGACGCGTCGATGGCCCGCTACGAGCGCGCCTCCACCCAGACCTATACCTCGCTCGCCGTGCTCAATGGCGGGCAGGCGGTGATCTTCACCATCGGCATGGTCGTGGTGATGATGATGGCCGCGCGCGAGGTCATTGCCGGAACGGCCTCGATCGGCAGCTTCGTGCTGGTCAATGCCATGCTGATCCAGCTCTACATGCCGCTCAACTTCATGGGCATGGTCTATCGCCAGATCAAGCAGGCGGTCATCGATATCGATGACATGTTCGCCATCCTCGCGCGCAATCCCGAGATCAAGGATGCGCCGGATGCAAAGCCGCTTGCGATCGGCGAGGCGGCTGTTGCTTTCGAGGACGTGCAATTCGCCTATCGCGAGGATCGCCCGATCCTGCGCGGCATCAGCTTCAGCGTCCCGGCCGGGAAGACGGTGGCGCTGGTCGGGCCGTCCGGCGCGGGCAAATCGACGATCTCGCGGCTGCTCTTTCGATTCTACGAACCGCAGGCCGGGCGGATTCTCGTCGACGGCCAGGACATCGCGCATACGCAGCAGAAATCCTTGCGTGCGGCGATCGGCATGGTGCCCCAGGATACGGTGCTGTTCAACGACACGATCGGCTACAACATCCGCTATGGACGCTGGGATGCGAGCGAGGACGAGATCCGCGAAGCGGCGCGGCTGGCGCAGATCGATACCTTCATCGCGAGCCTTCCCGAGGGCTACGAAACCCAGGTCGGCGAGCGCGGGCTCAAGCTCTCGGGCGGCGAGAAACAGCGCGTGGCGATCGCGCGCACCATCCTCAAGAGCCCGCCGATCCTCATTCTCGACGAGGCGACATCGGCCCTCGACAGCTTCACCGAGAAGGAGATCCAGGACGCGCTCGACCGGGTCTCGCGCGACCGCACCACGCTGGTGATCGCGCACCGTCTCTCCACCGTGGTCGGCGCCGACGAGATCATCGTGCTCGACAAGGGCGAGATCGTCGAACGCGGCACGCATACCGATCTGCTCGAAGCCGGCGGCGTCTATGCCGCGATGTGGAACCGCCAGCGCGAGATCGACGAGGCCACGCGTACGCTCCTGCGTGCCCAGGAAGAGGAAGGCGCGGAAAGCTTCCGCGTCAGCATCCGCGATTGAAGCTGGAGGGCAAGGCCTCACACGGCCTTGCCCGGCGCCTCCCGCGAGAGGCCTTTGGCGGCGAGTTCGTCGAGATAGGCCTGCCAGCGTGTCTCGCGGTTCTCGCCGAGATCGCGCAGATAATCCCAGCCGTAGATCCCGGTTGAGTGCATGTCGTCGAAAACGATCTTGGCGGCGTAATTGCCCAGCGGCTCGATCTCCATGATCGCGACATTGACCTTGCCCGGCACCGTCTTGCGCTGGGCCGGGCTGTGGCCCTGGACCTCCGCCGAGGGGCTGGAGACGCGCAGATATTCCGCCGCGAGCGCGTATTGCGCGCCGTCGTCATAGGTCACCGTCAGCGTGCGGCGATCCTTGGAGACCCGCAATTCCGTCGGCCAGGGGCGCGCGTTGCGCCCGGTCATTGCGGATTGGTCGGTGGTTTGATCGGGGTCGGATACGGCTTGGTTCATCGCATCGGCTTCTTTCATTCGCGAGATGTCTTCAGGCGGGGCGGGCGCCACCATGCGCGCGCCGAGGCGCTTGAGCCAGGAAAGCGTCATTGCGCCGTGATCCTCCGGTTGGCGTCATGCATTCTTCTCAACATGGTCTCGCGAAGGCGCCTTGCCAATGGGGAAGGGTGCGCGAAGACCGATAGCCGGCTGCGCAACCGCGCATGGGGCAGATTGCGACATTGCACTGCCCGGAAAGCGCAGATTTGAGCGCGTGCGACGCAAAAACGCGCCTTTCGTCGTATCACGAGACGCTTGACCGCCGATTTTTCGCGGTTCACACTCTAATTTGACGATTTTGAAACTGGACGAGTCCGACGGCTCGACCGATCGTCCAAAAAACCGAAGTCACGCCGCCGGCATTCGGCCGGGCTGGCGTCCCAGGAGGAGGAACAATCATATGGCCAGCGTCACGATGACGGTGAACGGGAAATCCGTGACCGCCGATGTCGATCCGCGCACCCTGCTCGCGCAATTCGTCCGCGAGCACCTGCGTCTCACCGGCACCCATGTCGGTTGCGATACCAGCCAGTGCGGCGCCTGCGTCGTGCATGTCGACGGCAAGGCGGTGAAAGCCTGCACCATGCTCGCGGTCCAGGCTGATGGTTGCGAGGTCCTCACCATCGAGGGGCTCGCCGACGGTGCGGAGTTGCATCCGATGCAGGCGGCTTTCCGCGAGCATCACGGTCTCCAGTGCGGCTATTGCACGCCCGGCATGATCATGACCGCCGTTGACATGGTGAACCGGCTCGGTTCCGATCTCGACGAGGCGACGATCCGCCACGAGCTCGAAGGCAATATCTGCCGCTGCACCGGCTACCACAACATCGTGCGCGCGGTGGAGACCGGCGCGAAGGCGATGACCGGGGCGAGTGCCCGTCAGGCCGCCGAGTGAACGACCCGACGATGCCGTGCTCACGAGCCGGGCGCCCTGAAATGCCCCGCCGCCAGCAAGCCATTTCGATCTTCCTATTGCCGCGCCGAGACTGCGCGGGATCGCTCTCATTTGATCATTTTTCGCCAAGCGCTCGCTCAAGAAGCGCTTCGAGGAGGAACACGTCATGACCGGTACCGGAATCGGCGCCCCCGTGCGCCGCAAGGAAGACCAGCGTTTCATAACCGGCAAGGGCCGCTATACCGACGATCTCACCCGCCCGGGACAGGCGCATGCCTATTTCGTGCGCTCTCCGCATGCCCATGCCGAAATCGTCAAGATCGACAAGGCCGCCGCCGAGGCCATGCCGGGCGTTCTCGCGGTGCTCACCGGCGATGATCTCGCCGCCGACAATATCGGCGGGCTGATCTGCGGCTGGATGATCCATTCCAAGGACGGCACGCCGATGAAGGCCGGCGCGCATCCCGCGCTCGCCCAGGGCAAGGTGCGTTATGTCGGCGATCATGTCGCCGTCGTCGTCGCCGAGACGCTCGCCCAGGCCCGTGACGCCGCCGAGGCGGTCGAGGTGGATTACAAGCTCCTGCCCGCGATCGCCGAGACGGCGAAGGCGCGGTCATCGAAGGTCGTCGTCCACGATGTCGCGCCCGACAACACGGTCTATGAATGGCATCTGGGCGACAAGGACGCGACGGAAGCCGCCTTCAAGAAGGCCAAGCACGTCACCAGCCTCGACATCACCAACAACCGCCTGATCCCCAATCCGATCGAGACCCGCGCGGCGATCGGCGAATACGATATGGGGACCGACACCTACACGCTCTACACCACCAGCCAGAACCCTCATGTGGCGCGCCTCGTGCTCTCGGCCTTCATCGGCATCGCTCCGGAGAACAAGCTGCGCGTGATCGCCCCGGATGTCGGCGGCGGTTTCGGCTCGAAAATCTTCATCTATGCCGAGGAGACGGTTTGCGTCTGGGCCTCGAAGAAGGTCGGTCGTCCGGTGAGGTGGAATTCCGACCGCACCGAGGCCTTCCTTTCCGATGCCCATGGCCGCGATCACGTCACCCGCGCGCAGCTCGCGCTCGACGATAGCGGCAAGATCCTCGGCCTGCGCGTGCATACGATCGCCAATCTCGGCGCCTATCTCTCCACCTTCTCCTCCTCGGTACCGACCTATCTCTACGCACCGCTGCTCTCGGGCCAGTATGATATCCCGGCAATCTATGCGGAGGTGGACGGCGTCTACACCAACACCGCGCCCGTCGATGCCTATCGCGGGGCGGGTCGCCCGGAGGCGACCTTCGTCGTCGAGCGGCTCGTGGAAGTGGCGGCGCGCGAGCTGGGCATGGATCCGGCCAAGTTCCGCAAGAAGAACTATATCAAGCGCTTCCCGCACCAGACGCCGGTGATCATGAATTACGATGTCGGCGATTACGGCGCCTCGCTGGAGAAGGCGCTGGAGATGGCCGATTACAAGGGCTTCAACAAGCGCAAGCGCGAGAGCGCCAAGAAGGGCAAACTTCGCGGCATCGGCTTCTCGAGCTATATCGAGGCCTGCGGCATCGCGCCTTCGCAGGCGGTCGGCTCGCTCGGGGCCGGTGTAGGCCTGTGGGAATCGGCGGAGGTGCGCGTCAATCCAACCGGTTCGGTCGAGGTGCTGACCGGCTCGCACAGCCACGGCCAGGGCCATGAAACCACCTTCGCCCAGCTCGTCTGCGAACGGCTCGGTGTCGATATCAACCAGGTCAATATCGTCCATGGCGATACCGACAAGGTCCAGTTCGGTATGGGGACCTACGGCTCGCGTTCCGGCGCCGTCGGCATGTCGGCGATCACGCGCGCCATCGACAAGGTGATCGAGAAGGGCAAGAAGGTCGCGGCCTACGCGATGGAGGCCTCGGAGAAGGATATCGAGTTCGCCGATGGCAAGTTCTCCGTCGCGGGCACCGACAAGTCGATGGCTTTCGGCGAGATCGCGCTCCAGGCCTATATCGCCCACAAGTTCTCCGGCCAGGATCTCGAGCCCGGCCTGAAGGAGGGCGCTTTCTACGATCCGACCAACTTCACCTTCCCTGCGGGTATGCATATCTGCGAGGTGGAGATCGATCCCGATACCGGGGTGACGACGATCGAGCGCTTCACCGCGGTGGATGATTTCGGGGTCGTCATCAATCCGATGATCGTCGAGGGCCAGGTCCATGGAGGCATCGCCCAGGGCGTCGGCCAGGCGCTTCTGGAGAATGCGGTCTATGACGAATCCGGACAGCTCGTCACTGCGAGCTACATGGATTACGCCATGCCGCGCGCCGATGACCTGCCATCCTTCGATGTCGGCATGACGGTGACCCCGTGCCCGTCCAACCCGCTCGGCATCAAGGGCTGCGGCGAGGCCGGTGCCATCGCCGCCCCGCCTGCCGTGATCAACGCCATCACCAATGCCGTCGGCCACGAGGATGTGCCGATGCCGGCCACGCCACGCGCGGTCTGGCATGCGATCCACAAGGCCAAGGCGCCGATGGCGGCGGAGTGAGCCGTTCAAGCGATACCCTTTGCGCGGGCGATCAGCCGCCCGCGCGCTTCATCAGGATTTCGGAGAACTGAACCGATGCACGCTTTCGAATATCATCGCCCGAGCAATGTCCGCCAGGCGGCGGCGCTCCTGCAGAAGAACGAGGATGCCAAGATCGTCGCCGGCGGTCACACGCTCCTGCCCACCATGAAACAGCGCCTCGCGGCGCCCTCCGCGCTCGTCGACCTGGGCGCGCTGAGCGAGCTTCGCGGGATCGAGAAGAAGGGCCGCGCCGTCGTGATCGGCGCCATGGCCACCCATTCCGACGTCGCGACGTCGGATGTCGTGGCGGAGGCGATCCCCGGCCTTGCCAAGCTCGCGGAACTCATCGGCGATCCGGCGGTGCGCCATCGCGGCACGATCGGTGGCTCGATTGCCAATAACGACCCTGCCGCCGATTATCCCGCGGCCTGCCTCGGGCTCGGCGCGACGATCATCACCAACAAGCGCAAGATTCCGGCTGAAGAGTTCTTCACCGGCATGTTCGATACCGCGCTCGAGGAAGGCGAGATCATCACCAAGGTCTCCTTCCCGATTCCCGCCAAGGCGGCTTATGCCAAGTTCCGCAATCCGGCTTCGCGCTATGCGCTGGCCGGCGTCTTCGTCTCCAAGCGCGGCTCGGATATCCGCGTCGCGGTAACCGGGGCCGGCTCCGACGGTGTGTTCCGCTGGGGCGAGGCGGAGGAGGCGCTCGCCAAGCGCTTCGCTCCCAAATCCCTCGACGGGATGAGCCCGCCGGCGAAAGGCATGAACACCGATATCCATGCCGATGCGGAGTACCGCGCCCATCTCGTCGGCGTCATGGCGCGCCGCGCCGTCGCGGCGGCGACCGGTCGCTGAGGCCGTCACCACGACTACCCGGAGCGCGAGGTAGCCCATGCGCTCCGGGCCCCTGTCCTCGATAACGGAACGAGACCGCGTGCCCGAAAACCCAGCCAGTATCGACGAGACCCTCGCCCTGCTCAAGGGTGCCGGCTATGTCTCGGACCGTCCGCTCGCCACGGTGCTTTTCCTCGCGCTGCGCCTCAATCGCCCGCTCTTTCTCGAGGGCGAAGCCGGCGTCGGCAAGACCGAGATCGCCAAGGTCCTGTCGCAGGCGCTGGGCCGCAAGCTGATCCGGCTGCAATGCTACGAGGGGCTCGATGTCTCATCTGCCGTGTATGAATGGAACTATGCCGGCCAGATGATGGAAATCCGGCTCGCCGAGGCGACGGGGGAGGCCGATCGCGAGCGCCTCGAGGGCGACATCTTCTCCGAGCGCCATCTGATCAAGCGGGCGCTGCTGGAGGCACTCGAACCCCATACCGAGGGGCCGCCGGTCCTGCTGATCGACGAGCTCGACCGGACGGATGAGGCCTTCGAGGCCTTCCTGCTGGAGATCCTTTCCGATTTCCAGATCACCATCCCGGAATACGGCACCGTGCGGGCCGAGCACCCGCCAATCGTGATCATCACCTCCAACCGCACCCGCGAGATCCATGACGCGCTCAAGCGGCGCTGCCTGTATCACTGGGTCGATTACCCGGATGCGGCGCGCGAGCTCGCCATCCTGCGTGCCAAGGTCCCGCAGGCGCCGGCGAAGCTCTCGAAGGAAATCGTCGCCTTCGTCCAGGCCATCCGCAAGGAGGAGCTGTTCAAGTCGCCCGGCGTCGCCGAGAGCCTCGACTGGGCCTCCGCGCTGGTGGAGCTCGACGCCGTCGCCCTCGACCCGCATCTGGTTTCCGACACGCTCGGCGTGCTCCTGAAATACCAGGACGATATCCAGAAGCTCCAGGGCTCGAAGGCGCAGGAAATGCTCGACCAGGTCAAGGCCCAGGCCGGAGGGCGCTCCGGGGGCTGAGGCGCGCTACGATTCCTGCAGGAACGGATTGCTCGCGCGCTCGTCGCCGATATTGCTGGTCGGGCCATGCCCGCAGATGAAGCCGACATCGTCACCGAGCACGAGCAGCTTGGTGCGGATCGAATTGATCAGCGTATCCGCATCTCCGCCCGGCAGGTCGGTGCGGCCGACCGAGCCGCGAAACAGCACGTCGCCCACGAGCGCGAAACGCTGGTCCTTCTGGAAGAAGACGAGGCTGCCGGGGGAGTGGCCAGGGCAATGCAGGATCTCGAACGGGATGCCGGCAATGTCGAATTCGTCGCCTTCGTCCAGCCAGCGATCGGGGGTAAAGGTCTCGACCGTGCCCAGCCCGTATTGCTCGGCGGTCTCGGGAAGCTTCGCGATCAGCGGCTCATCGGCGCGATGCGGGCCCTCGACCGGGACGCCCAGCACGTTCTTCAGCTCGGCGACGCCGCCGATATGATCGAAATGACCATGGGTGACCACGATCTTCTCAATCGTCAGGCCGAGTTCCTCGATACCGGACCTGATTCGCCCGACATCCCCGCCGGGATCGACGACGGCCCCGACCTTGGTCTCGTCGTCCCAGATGAGCGTGCAGTTCTGTTCGAAATGCGTGACGGGAATGATGGCGGCTTTCAGACTCGGCATGTGCGGCTCCCTGCGCATTGACCATGTGGCGTTCCGGGGCATTTGATGCGTGCAGGGTGCATGTCCGGGGCGACGGGATCAAGGGCGCAATCGACGCCATCCGTGCGGGCCGTTTGCCCGAGATCAAGGCATTGCACCGCGCTGCATGACAAGAAGAAGCAGACCAGGGTGGCCAATGCCACGCGTATCAGGAGGAACACGTTCATGTCCGTCCCGCATCACTTCAAGCGTATCACGCTGCACCTCGCGCGCACGAAGGAGCATCCGACCGGCTCGCATGAGCACGGCTACGATATCGTGGCGCCGCTGGATGCCGATGGCCATATCGATGTCGAGGAATGGCGCAAGCACAAGGACCTCTGTCATGTTCACCGATTCTGGGGGCGCGAGGAGGATCACGGGTTCCTGCGGCATCGCCCCGGCGGCGCGGGTGGCGCGACCTGGGTGATCGACTATGACGAGGCGCGCGACGACGACGACGAACCCGCCTATCGGCTGGGCGATCATGTCATGCAGGTCGGGGAGTATCTCTCGATCCGCGACGATGAGGGCGACATGCAGACCTTCCAGATCGTAGCGGTCGAGAACGCCGGCTGATCCAAAGGCGATTATCGCCGCTATTACAACCGTGTTCACAATCGGTGCGCGGCGTTCCCGGAGCTGGGAGCGCCGCGTTTTTTCGAACAAAGAACAAACAAAATCCCGCTACGGTTGTAGAGAATAGAAATACACTTATTGGAAGAGCAATCCCCAATAGGAGCATGGATAACGTCTTATACTACCTATGATATAATATACGAAAATCATGTATCCGGCAGTTGAAATTAGAAAGCGATGCGGGCAAAGTGTCCCGGATGCACCTCAGGCGTGTCGGACGAAATGCACGTCAAACGTCACGGTTTCGGCTTGTTCCTGTATGGTTGTATTATCGTTTGTTTCTGACATAGATGTTTCGGCAATCAAAAAGGGAACTCCGGGGCGCTGTGATGTTCGTGTTTTCATCTCTGCTCAAAGGGAACCCAATTCGCCCGCTACGCGTATGGGTTGCGGCGCGATGCCGGGATTGTGGTTGCATCTGTGTCGGTTGCCGTGTCGGCGGTACCTGATCTGGAGAACGAGAGGCATGTTACAAAACAAGAAATCGCCGAACGAGATCGATTTCGAAATCGGTCGGCGCATCAAGAGCCGGCGTAACGCCTTGGGGCTGAACCAGCAGCATCTGGCCCAGAGGATTGGTGTGTCCTACCAGCAGGTCCAGAAATACGAGAACGGTACTGATCGTGTCGGTGCGGCGCGCCTCCTCCAGATAGCGCAGGCGTTGGATGTGCCGATCGACTTCTTCTACCGCGTAGGCGACGGTGATGACCCCGAACACGGGGATGAGAGGTCGATCGAGGACTTCCAGATCCAGCGCGCGCTCGCGCAGGAAGAAGGACGGGAACTCATTTTGCTCTTCGCAAGCATTAAGGGGGCGAGTTTTCGTACGAACCTCCTCGATATCGCGAAGGCTCTGGCCGAATCCGACAAAGGGAAGCGTCCTTGAGTTCGACTATCTATAATTGTTTATTGGTATGCTCGCCAATCTCTGTCTTGCAAGCTTGAAATCAAGGATGTATCTTTAGATTGCGCCTGTGGGGGCGTTACATCGAGAGCACCTTCAACCCGCCAATCCGATATCAATCGGTTAGGCGGGTTTTTTTATGTCTTCTGGAAATAATAAATGCATTTAATTTCAGTTATTTAGATGTTTAACTTCGCTCTCGGAGAGCGCCCGCCCGCCCGCACGAGACTCGCCAGCGCTGGATGGAGGTTGGGATGTGGGCGAACGGGGTTGCGAATCAGTATCGCCGTTAAGTTGTGATTTCCATCGCGACGAACGCCTTCAGCAGCAAAAATGGCCGACCGATCGACCTTTTTGATCACGAATGCGTGATCAGGCCGACCCTGCCCGCAATGCCCGATCGCGCGGCCTGAGTGCGGCGGATCAATGGGCAGATTCAGGCGGTCGATGCGGGTTGCGAAGCGGGCGACCGGCGGTGGTGCGGGCGCCGTGCGCAGCGGTCGAACAGGCCCCAGGTCAAGCCCAGCAGCAGGTAGAAGTGCCGCCAGTGATCCGTGTCGATGGTCATGCCCTGGAGGATCTGGACGAAAAGGACCGACCACACCGCGATCGCGAAGGCCTGCATATCAGACGGCGTCGCGATCAGGCGCCAGCCGACGAAAATCGTCGCGCCGATGAGCAGGAGATATGAAAGCCCGCCCAGCCAGCCGTAAGCGGCAAAGGCGTTGAGATAGACATTGTGCGGATCCTCGAACCAGTCGCGCCGGAATTGCATCGGCCCATAGCCGTTCGGGCGATCAAGCAGCTCCGGAATAGCGCGTCCGATGCGCCCGAACCGCCCTGTTGCGCCGACATCGTAATGCTGGACGACGGCGGCGCGGAGCTCGAACATGCTCCGCAGCTCCTCGATCGATAGCGCCACGGCGAGCGCGACCAGGGCGCCGATGATGCCGGTGATGGCCAGTACGGTGATTCGCAGGCGTTGCTGCGGGCCTGCCACGAACATGAATGTCAGCAGCGTCATCAGCGCCATCGACAGGATCATGTGACCCCAGGCGCCGCGCGAAAACGAGAGAAAGACACCGCCGAAAACGATGATCGCCATTGGTACGAGGTAGCGCAACCGCAGGCGCCCCGAGAGCAGGACGGCCTGTGCGAGCAGGACGAGCGGCAGGATCACGAAGGTGCCGAGCACGTTCGGATCCTTGAAGGTGCCTGAGGCGCGATCATGCAGGGTGAAGATCGCGCCCAACCCGGCAATGTCGAAGTAACCAAGGATGCCTGCGATGGAGGCGATCGTCGCGCCGCTGACGAGGCCCCAGGTCAGCGCATGCATCCGCCATTGCGCGTCTTCCTGGACGAGGGCGGCGAAGAAAGCCGCCGTCACCGCCAGATAAAACGAAACGCCGATGAAGCGGACAGCGTCGCCGTCATCGAGGAACGGAATCAGCGAGAACAATCCCCCGATATTGTAGAGCATCAGCAGAACGATCATCACGAGGCCGCCGGCGCCGAGGCGCAGGCCGCTCACCATGAAGACGAAGAGCGCGAGGAAGAACGCGAACTCGTAAGGCGATGGCTCGATCAGCACCACCCCGCCGCCGCAGGTGAAGACGAACAGCGTCCACCATTGCGTGCCGCGGGAAAAGCCCGCAGCAGCCGGTGTCGCCCTCGTTGTGCCGACTGCGCTCAATAGGCGTTCTCCGTCTTGAGCAGAGCAAAGGGCGTCATCGCCAGGATCTGCAGATCGAACAGCACCGACCAGTTTTCGATATAGTAGAGATCGTGTTCGACGCGCCGCTGGATCTTCTCCTGCGTGTCGGTCTCGCCGCGCCAGCCGTTGATCTGCGCCCAGCCGGTAATGCCGGGCTTGACCTTGTGGCGGGCGAAGTAGCCGTCGACGACCTGATCATAAAGCTCGTTCGCCGCTTTCGCCTGCAGGGCGTGCGGGCGCGGGCCTACGAGCGAGAGGTTGCCCTTGAAGACGACGTTGAAGAGTTGGGGCAGCTCGTCGAGTGAGGTCTTGCGAATGAAGCGCCCCACGCGGGTCACGCGCGGATCGCCCTTCGTCACCAGTTTCGCTGCAGCCGCATCACCTTGATCGACATACATGGAGCGAAACTTGAACACCTCGATCAACTCGTTGTTGAAGCCGTAGCGCTTCTGGCGAAACAGGACCGGGCCGCGCGAATCGAGCTTCACGGCAAGTGCGACAGCCGCCATGACCGGTGCCAGCAAGATCAGGATCGAGGTACCGACGAGCTTGTCGAAAAGCCATTTGACCACGAGATCCCAGTCGGCGATCGGGCGGTCGAAAACATCGAGGACGGGCACGTTGCCGATATAGGAATAGGCTCGCGGACGCAGGCGCAGCTTGCTCGCATGGGCCGCGAGACGGATGTCGATCGGCAGAACCCAGAGCTTGGAGAGCATCTGCAGAATGCGCCCCTCGGCCGCGATGGGTACTGTGAAGATCACCAGATCGAGTTGCGTGTTGCGCGCGTAATCCACGAGGTCGGTGACGGTACCGAGCGTCGGATAGCCCGCGACCAGATCGGGCGTGCGGTCGTCATTGCGGTCGTCGAAGACACCGACGATCCGGATTCCGTTGTCGCCCTGGGCATCCAGTGCCTGGATCATCTCTACCGCAGCCGGGCCGGCGCCGACGATCGCTGTGCGCCGGTCGAACCGCCCCGCGCGGGTCATGCGCCCCACGATTCCCGACAGCGCAAGCCGCTCGACGGTCAGCGCAACGGCGCCGGTGAAGAACCAGCCGACGAGCCAGACGCGGGAATATTCGTCACCCGCTTTCAGCAGGAAGATCGTGGTGAATCCCACGAGGAACACCACCGTCCAGGTCGCCAGCAGGCGAAGCCCTTCCCGGAAGAATGTGCGGAACGCCTGGATCGAATAGACGCGCGCCATCTCGAAGCAGGCGAGTGTGGCGAGCGAAAGCCCCGCGATCATGGCCAGCGAGAAAGCGTTGAAGGTGCTGCCGAGATAGATCAGGTGCAGCCCGATGCCGAGGCCCGCGACCAGCGCCAGCTCCACGACTCGTACCGTACCCGTCAGGACCTTGGCCGAGAACGCGCCGGACAGGGGCAACCCCGCCGTAGCCTCCGCCGGCGGGCGTCGAGTTCGCGCGTCGCGCTCGCTCCCGCTCTGCCGTGCCGTGCCATCCACGCTGGCCGACGCGGCTGCCTGCATCAGGTCTCTGATATCGATACTCATGTGACGCGCCCGTGATGTTGCTAACCTTGGTCAATCCCTGCGAATTGACGCGATCACGTTAACAGCGTGGGGTGAGGGAAGGCTTAACGCGATTGCATGGCAAGGGCTTTCCGCTCCCGTCCCTTTGCGTAACCGGCAAGTACTGCATCGGTCATGGAGCCGATGGAGAAGTTCGTTTCGAGGAAGGCGCGTATCGCCGCGTTCCGTGCCCTCGTCGCTGCGGAATCCTCGGTCAGGTGGCGCAGGATCGCCTGGGCGAGTGCGCCGACATCGCGCGGGTCGATGAGATCGTCTGCGCAGGGTGCCAGGATCTCGGGGATGCCGCCGACATTGGTGGCGATAAGCGACATGCCCGCAGCGGCAGCTTCGAGCACGACATAGGGAAGCGATTCCGCATGCGAGGGCATCACCATCGCATGCGCACGCGCCAGCACCGAGCGGATCGGCTGGGCATCCTCGAAGGTGACCTCGTCGGCGAGGCCGTATTCCCGGGCGCGTTGTATCAGGAGATCACGATCAGGCCCTGAGCCGACAGCAAGCAGGCGCGGCGCCTTGCCGCGTTTCTCACGGATCAGGCGCATCGCCTGCAGCAGCGTATCCACGCCCTTGGCAAGCAGCATCTCCCCGATGAAGACGAGATCGAAAGACGCTTCCGAGGTATCGACCGGTTCGAATTCAGCGGGATACAGCCCGTTATGCACGATCATGGCCGGACGATCCGTCGCACCGACATAGCGATCGAAGCAGCCGGCGACATACCGGCTTTCGAAGAGGAATACATCCGTCCGGCGCGACAGCCAGCGCTCCGCCGCCATGAACAGATGATGACGGGGATTGCCGGGCCCGAAATGGAAGCTGCCGCCGTGCGGTGTATAGGCGCGCACGGCGTGCGGTGCGTAGCGGCGCGGGAGGGCGCGGGCATAGAGGCCACCCTTGGAGCCGTGCCCGTGCAGGATATCTGCGTCGATCTCGCGCTGCAGCCCCGCGAGCGCGCGCATGGCCGAGAAATCGCGCGGGGAGGGGTTGCGCGCCATCGGGACACGGGTGATCCCCAGGCTCAGGGCGGGGCGCGCCCGCTCGATCATGTCGTGGGTGCGGGCATTGTCCTTCGAGGAATCGAAGAACAGCCCGACGGCATGGCCACGTGCGGCTTGCTCGCATGCGAGATCGAGGACATGGCGGAACAGGCCGCCTATCGGGGCACGGAACACATGCAGGATGCGCTGCGTTACGAGCGGCCCGCCTGCACTCGCGGGCTGCGCTTCTGCGGTCGTCTCGGTTGTTGCCATCAGAACCAGCGCTCGCGCACGATAACGGTATCGCCGGGGCGCAGCGGGTAATCGATTGGCGCGTTGAACCGTTCGGTTTCGTCGCCGACCTTGCGCGACAGCGTCGCATAGCTGCGCACCGCACGCGGCGTGAAGCCCCCGCCGATCGCAACCGCCGTCTCGACGGTCATTCCTGCGACATAGTCATACTGCCCGCCACGCGCGACTTCGCCCATGATGTAGAAGGGACGGTAGGTATCGATTTCTACCGTGACGCGCGGCTCGCGCAGGAAGCCGCCGGCAAGCCTCGCCGTGACGCGCTCGGCTGCTTCCTTGGTCGTCAGCCCCTCGACCTCGACGGATCCGATCAGCGGCACCGTGATCGCTCCGCTCCCGTCGACGGTGTAGAGATTGGACAGATCATCCTGCCCGAACACGATCAGCCGCACCCGGTCGTCAGTCGCGAGGCGATAGTCGCGCGCCGAGAATGTCTCCTCGGTGCGTCGCGCCGTCAGCGCTGCACAACCGGGGAGTGCGGCTGCCGTCAGCAGGAGGGCGAGTGTCATGCGCCTGTTCATCGGGGTTTAGACCATTCGGCTCGGGTGGACCTGCCGGGAAAGTAAAGTGACAGGGTTAACAGAACCTTGCGGTGCGTATCGAAGTGACAACACAGAGCCTTCGGGTTGTTTTTCTTAACTAACCGGAAACCCTGTCTGTTCATGCTGTGCGCGAATTCGGCCTGAGGCGGAAGCGAGTATGGAGCGCGAGATGAGGCAACCTGAGGATGCGTCGTTCGACCATGGCGGTCGCGATGGCATGGTGGATCTGCGCGGGATCCTGCTGGCGCTGCGGGGCCGGATCAGGACGATCCTCGCCGTCACCGTCACCGTCGCCATCGCCGCGACCATATTCGTCTTCGTTGCGACACCGCGTTACGCAGGCGAGTCCCAGTTGCTACTTGAGAACCGCGACAGCGTCTTCACCCGCACCCTCTCGGAGCGCGAGCTGCCGGGCGGCGTCATCGACGAACAGGCTGTTCTCAGCCAGGTTCAGGTCGTCACCTCACGCGAGGTCGCGCGCGAGGTGATTCGGCGTCTGGAACTCGTCGGCAATGCCGAATTCGACCCCCTGGTCGGCCCGATGGATCCGATAACCCGCGTGCGCACGCTTCTCGGTATTGCCGCAGGCGAATCGGCGCGGCACGAGGAAGACCGCATTTTCGATGCCTATTACCGCGCACTTACGGTCTATGCCGTACCGCGCTCGCGCGTTCTCGCAATCGAATTCCGCTCGCAGGATCCCGATCTCTCCGCCCTGGCCGCGAACACGATCGCGGAAGTCTATCTCGAAGAGCTCGAAGAGGCGCAGGCCGAGCTGGCGCGCGCGGCATCGAATTGGCTCGGGGCGAATATCGAGGATCTGCGCGCGCGCGTCTCCGAGGCGGAGGCTGCGGTCGAATCGTTTCGCACTTCCTCGCGCCTGTTCCTGAGCGGCGACAGTGCCAATATCTCGTCACAACAACTGAGCGACCTGAACAGCCGGCTCGCCGAAGCGCGCTCGACCCAGGCCGATTCCGAGGCGCGGGCACAGCTGATCAGCGACATGATCGAGGAAGGCCGGGCTTTCGAGATTCCGGACGTCGCCAGCAATGAATTGATCGCGCGCCTGATCGAGCAGCGCATCGACCTGCGCTCGCAGATCGCGCTCGAGCAGCGCACGCTGCTTCCCGGCCATCCGCGCATTCTGGAATTGCGGGCACAGCTTTCCGATCTCGATGAACAGATCACGGCTTCCGCCGAGCGCACCGTACGCATTCTCGAAAACGAAGCCCGCATCGCCGCCTCGCGTGTCGCTTCGCTGGAGGGAGCGCTCGATGCGCAGATGAGCGTCGTTGCACAAGCCAATGAAAGCGAAGTGCAATTGCGCGCCCTTGAACGCGAGGCGCGAGCCGAGCGTGAGCAGCTGGAAAACTATCTGACCCGCTATCGCGAGGCGATTGCACGCGGCTCGCAGAATGCAACACTGCCGGATGCGCGCATCGTCTCCCGTGCCGTGGTGCCGAACGATCCGGTTTTCCCGCGCAAGGCGCCCACGATCGTGCTGGCGACGCTCGGAGCGGCGTTCGTCGCGACGGGCGGAGTCGTGGTGGCGGCGCTGGTATCCGGCGGCGGCCCCGCCGCACCGGCCATGGCGGGCGGTTACGGTTATGCGATGCATCGTCGCGACATCTACCCGGCCAACCAGGACGACGCCTACGGCGATGCCGGGCATTCCGTGTATGCCGGCGCGGGGGATGATCCGATGCCCATGAATCCCGGCATTCGCGCGCGCATGCCGGTCTATGCGCAGTCCAATTATTCGATGCCCGGATATGCCATGCCCGGGCATGCTGCTGCCGGATCGGCGGCGACATCACGCCCTGCGGGCGTTGCCGGGCGTGCCGCCGTAGGGGCAGCCCTGGCCGAAGACCTGCATACCCGAGCGGCAGAGCGGCCACAGATGCATGCGGATGAATACGGGCACGAGAGTGCGGGTGTTCGCGATCCTGAAACGGCCCGGACCACGGAGTTCCCGACCGATGAAGCGCAGTCGAGCGCGGGGCCGCGGCGCGAAGCGTTTGTTGACACTTCCGTTCAGCCGCCGCCCGTGGAGGAGGGTGTGCTGAGCGGGGTGCGCAAGGTCGGCGCGCGCTTGCGCGGCACCCTGGCTCCCATCGGCGACGCTGATGAGGCCGCTGCCCGATCGCACGATGCGCATGCGCGCCCCGCCTCTCGCGAGCACGATGATGCCGCCGTCGCGACACCGCGTGAGTCGCTCCCGCATGCCAAGTCCGATCGCGCATCCGGGACGACCCAAGCCCCCGAGCCGTTCGCGGCGCAGGAAGCTGCGCTGCCGGAGCCGCTGCAGCAGGAGAGTCCGTCGCAGGCGGGCCTCATGGATGAAACGCCTGAAAGGCGATCGCAAGCTGATGACGCTCAGGATTCCCTTGCCGAGGAGGGGCAGGGCCACGCGGTGGCCGGGCGCGATACAAGCATTGATCAACGGGCAGAGGACGCAGAGCCGAGGCGCGACGAGCGCAAGCCGGCAGCGCAAGCGGATCATGCTGCTTGCGAGCCTGCCGGGGCTACTCAGACTGCATCCGCGCCGAAGAAGTCGATGCCCGACAACTGGCAGGATCTGGTCGCCGAATCTCCCGATGCGGATCCGGAAACGACCGTCGAAGCACCTGCGGAAGCGGTCGCCGGCAAAGCAAAAGCCGCAATCAGGTCGCGGACCCGTACCGAGAACTCCGATACCGCCGTGCGCCACGAGCCGCGTCTGCGCCGCAAGTACGCAGCGCGCGCTGCTGCCGCGGATCCGGTGGAGGACGAGGCGGGTGAAAGCCGGCTGGATGCGGCCTGGCAGGAAGCCGAGGGGACGCTCGATTCTGCCCATGCGCCGATATCGGCGCCCACGGCCAGCCGCGATACAGCTGATGAACCGGTTCCCGTACTCGATGACGGACCCGCAAAGGCAGATTCCGTCCCCGTGCCCACGCGCGCCGAAGCGGAGCCGGAAGCCGCCTCGCGCGCGATAGCTGCAGCAGATCCCGCCCCGGCTTCGGAGAACGCCGAAGCCGGCTATGATTTCAGTGCGCTCCTGAATCGCTTGCAACAGAATCAGCGTCAGGATCGCGGGCAGCGTATTCTCGTCAGCGGCCTCGGCGATACGAAACGGCTCCGGCGGTTCGGCGAAGCGCTCGCGCAAGCCGGCTCACGCAAAGGTCGCTGCATTCTTATCGCGACGCAGGATGACGGGCGCCCGGCCACGGCCCCGGGCCTGTCGGATCTGATCGCGGAACGGGCGAGCTTCTTCGACGTGATCCAGCGCGATCCGGGATCATCGCTGCATCGCGTGGAGAAGGGACGTGATGATCTCGCAGGCCTGCGTAATGCCGATGACGATGGCCTCGATATCGCGTTGACGGCTTTCCAGCACACCTACGGGCTCGTTTTCATGCTGATGCCCGACCCCGAGGATGCGGATCTGCTCCGGCGCCTCGCCGGTGCAGCGGATACGATCGTCATTGCCGCTGATCGCGAAGCCGATGATCCCGAACTCGTCGATCTCTATGCCCGCCTTGCGGGTATGGGAACGGCGGATGTCGTGGTCGCCGGTGTCGGCTGCCGGGCAGGGGTGGCTGCTGCCTGATCAATTCGAGCAGTGCTCATGAGTCTGTGGCGTGGTCTTGCCGGTCGCAGCCGCGTCGACAGTCTGCGAAGGAGTGCGCATGTCCTTGAAATCCACGATCATCCGTACAGGCCTTCGTGCCATCGACTGGTCACGCGCCGATATCTGGCTCGCACCGGTGGCACGTGGTGACGGGGTGATCCTCATGTTTCATCACGTGCGCCCTGCGACCTTCGGCGCTTTCGCGCCCAATCGTCTCCTGGAAATAACGCCGGAATTCTTCGAAACAGTGCTGCAGATGGTGCAGAGCGCCGGCTTCGAGTTCATCGGGCTGGATGCACTGCCGGAGCGCCTGGCCAAGGGTGGGTCGCGGCCCTTTGCCGTACTGACCTTCGATGACGGGTATCGCGACAACGCCGAACATGCACTGCCGATTCTGCGGCGCCACGGGGCACCGGCGACCTTCTACATCACGACCGGTTTTGCCGATGGGCACGGTCGGCTCTGGTGGCTCGAGCTGGAGGAGGCGATCCGCAGGCTCGACCGGGTGATCTTCACCCATGCCGGGCGTGATTTCGATCTGCCGGCGCGCGACGATGCGGAGAAGCAGATCGCGTTCGAAACCACCTATTGGCGATTGCGCGGTGGTGACGAGGGGACGCTGCTCGCCGTCATCGCCGATCTGGCCGGCCAGGCAGGCATCGAGAGCCGCCTCCTCACGAAGGGCCTTTGCATGAACTGGGACGAGCTCGCAGCTTTTGCGGCCAATCCCCTGATCACGATCGGCGCCCATACGGTGAGCCATCCGATGCTGGCCAAGCATGATGATACGACGGCGCAGTTCGAGATCGTAGAGTCGCGCGAGCGGATCGCCGCAAGGCTCGGGGTGCCGGTGAACCACTTCGCCTATCCGGTAGGCGATCCCGGATCAGCCGGCCCGCGTGACTTCGCGCTGGCTCGCGAAGCCGGCTTCACCACCGCCGTCACGACCCGCCCGGGACATGTGTTCTCAGGTCACGCGGCTCATCCACATGTGCTGCCGCGTGTGTCCGTAAACGGCCTGCATCAGAGCCGCAATACGATCCGGAGCCTGCTCTCCGGGGTGCCGTTCATGCTCTGGAACAAGGGACGCCGGCTCAATCTGGATTGAGCCGGCGTCCCGTTTCGTGATCGCACGGTCCCGCCCCGGGTAGGGCGGCGTCAATCGAGGCCGCGTGCGATATTCGATGTCGTGACGAACTGCTTCTGGATCACGAAGACCGCCAGGCCGACGCTGATGCCGATAATGTCGGAAATCCAGCCGCCCTGGATCATGGCGAGTGCCCCGACCAGCAGCACGATGCGCAAGACCGGATGCAAAAGCCCGAAGAACCAGTTCTGCACCGCGGCGGCGAGCAGGAATATGCCCAATGCCGCCGTGAAGAAGACATGGGCGATCTCGAACCAGTCGCCCTGCATCAGGAGCGCGCCGTTATAGAAGAACATGAACGGCACCACGAAGGCGGCAAGTCCGATCTTGAAGCTCTCGACCGAGGTGCGCATCGGATCGGAGCCCGCCAGCGCCGCCCCGGCATAGGCCGCCAGCGCCACCGGAGGTGTGATCGCGGACATCACGGCGAAGTAGAAGATGAAGAAATGCGCCGTCAGCGGGGGAATCCCGAGCTGGATCAGGCCGGGCGCGACGACTGATGCCGCGACGGCGTAGGCTGCCGTCGTGGGCATGCCCATACCGAGAATGATCGAGATGCACATGGCGAAGAACAGAGCGAGCAGCTGGCTCTGGTCCGCCACCGCCATCAGCACGCCCGACAGGCGCCCGCCGACGCCGGTCATCGCGATCACGCCGACGATCACGCCGGCAGCCGCACACACGGCAACGAGCTGCAACGACATCTTGGCCGCGATCTCGAGCGCGTAGAGAATGGCGCGTGGCCCCATCCGGAACGGCGTGAGCCAGCTCACCACAGCGGCCGCGCCCATGGCGAGCGTGCCGGCACGGATCACGGAATAGCCGACGAACAAGGCGCCGATCAGGATCACGATCGGGATGAAGAGAAAGGTCTGCTTGGCGAGCTTGCGGAACTGCGGCAACTCGCTCCGGGGCAGGCCCTTCATGCCGTTCTTCAGCGCTTCGTTGTCGACCATGAAATAGACCGACAGGAAGTAGAGAATCGCCGGGATGATCGCCGCGACGACGATGTCGGTATAAGGAATGCCGGTGATCTCGGCCATGATGAAGGCGCCGGCGCCCATGATCGGCGGCAGGATCTGGCCGCCCGAGGAGGCCGCCGCCTCGACCGAAGCCGCCGTCTGCGGCTTGTAGCCGACCTTCTTCATCAGCGGGATAGTCAGGGAGCCGGTGGAGACGACGTTGCCGGCGGAAGTTCCGTTGATCATCCCCATCAGGCCGGAGCCGAACACCGCGACCTTGGCCGGACCGCCGCGCGCGCCGCCCGCCGCCGCGAAGGCGAAATTGACGAAATACTCGCCCACCCTACTTGCCTGCAGGAAGGCGGCAAAGGTGATAAACAGGATGATATAGGTCGACGAAACCGCCGTAGTCGGGCCGAGAATGCCGTTATCCGTATAGAGGAACGCGAAGAAGCGCTCAGGGCGATAGCCGCGATGCTCGAGGAAGCCCGGCAGCCAGGGGCCGACGAAGGCATAAGCGACGAACATTGCCACGATGACGACCAGTGCGAGCCCGGCCACACGGCGGGTCAGTTCCAGGATCAGCAGGATGCCTGAGATCGAAGCCCACATGTCGTTGGGATGCGGGAAGACCTGGGCACGGGTGCGCAGGAAATGCGCATGCGCGATGACGTATATGCCGACCGCAATGGCGGCGAGCGCAAGCAGCAGGTCCCCGGGTGCGAGTTTGCTGCGGTCACCGGGGGGAAACAGCCAGGTCGCGAGGATCGCAAGCGACGTTCCGATGACGAGCGGAATGCCATAGGTGCTCACCATCTTGTCCGGAGGCGATCCGGTGGCCACCAGGTCTCCGGTGACAACCGCGATGAGTACGCGCCCGAGCGCAGTGAGGATCAGCAGCGCGGAAACCCCGAGCAGGGCGAGCTCGACGAAGGAGCGCGTATGTGCGCGACCTTGCATATCGACGAAACCCCTGGCGGAGAACAGCGTGAAGCCGAGGGCCAGGCCGCCGGTCACGTGAGTCAGACGATAGACCCAGGTCTCCAGCGGATAGAGGTTCATCACGCCGATGTGGAAGGTTGTGAAGGCTATACACAGCGCGGCGACCATATGGTGGCCCCAGCCTTCGAAAATGCGCTGGTTGCCGGCATAGATCTCGCGATCGACGCCTTTTGCGATATTTTTCGTCTCGGATTCGCCTTTCGGCGCCTCACGCACGTCTGCGGCGGCCATGCGCCCCTCCTGAAAGAAACTCTGGTGCGATCGTTGTCGATCGTTTCTCTTGAGAGTTCGATCGTTTCACCTGAGAGGTGGAGGCCGCGGCGGGCGTGGCCTCCACCAAGGTCATGACATAACGTCGACGCTGCAATCAGCCGCGCAGATCTTCCGGGATCTCAATGCCGATCTCTTCGAAATAGCGCACGGCACCCGGATGGAACGGCAGGAAGCTGTTGTTGTCCCAGTTCTCGGCCAGGGTCGCTGCGGCAGCCGCATGGATCTGCATCATGCGCTCATTATTCTCGAGCACAGTCTTGGTGATCTCATAGGCGAGGCTCTCCGGCATGTCCTGATGCGCGATCGCATAGTTCCACATTGCCACGGACGCCTCATCCTCATCCTGCACCGTGTAGGTGCCGGCGGGAATCGTGAAGGCCGAGACTTCCGGGAAGGCTTCCAGGACCTGCACATGCTCCTCCTCGGTGAACGAGAAGGTGCTCACGTCGGCTTCGGCAGCGAGCTGCGAGAAGGCGGCGATCGGCAGGCCGGCGGCGAAGAGGAACGCATCGACCAGACCGTCCTGCAGCTGGCTGGCGGCATCCGAAGCGCCCGCGAAGGACACCGTGGCGTCAACGCCCAGCTCATCGAGGATACGCGGCCAGTAGGTGCCGGGCGTTCCGCCTGCGGGACCCACGACGACACGACGGCCTTCGAGATCGCCGAGCGTCTCGATGCCCGAACCACGCAGGGTTATGCCCTGGAAGGGCGTCTCATACATCGGGAAGAGCGCGCGGATGTCGCTGTGCTCCAGGCCGGGTGCCAGTTCACTCACACCCGTCCAGGCTTCGAATGCCGGGCCGAGCGTGACGAGGCCGATATCGTGCTCGCCGGTCTGCACCAGCGTCACGTTCTGCACCGGACCACCGGTCACCTCACCGGAAACGTTCACGCCGAGTTCATCCGTGAGGAAGCTCGCCATGCCGCCGCCATAGACGAAGTAGACGCCGCCCTGGCTGGCAGTGCCGACGGTCAGGTCGCGCGGCCAGTCGTCGCGATCGGCCAGAGCCGAACCGGATACGAGAAGCCCGGCAGCAGCCAGACCGGTTACCATTTTTTTCATGATTCTCCCTCTCTTGTTGGACTTCAAAGTTTCATTTGACCCGAGCCCTGCGCAAGACGCAAGGCTGGTGCGCATAGGAATAGGGACAATTTCACGTTTGTAAACCCCGGACCGTCGAACCGGGGGGATAGTGCGGGGAGAGTGGGTGTCTGCGACCAAAGGATAATACGAGTCGGGACGTGCCGAATTGCGAAATTTCGTAGTGATGATGCCTGATTTTATTTATCTAAGGTGGCACATTTTGCATATAAAATAGTGTGTATTTATATTTCCAAAGCATTGATATGATGCTGATCTTGCTCGGTGCCGTGCCGCTTCGGGCGCAGTTGCGCGTGGATCCCGTGTTCGGAATTCTCCGCAGCTGATGCCGGACAGGATGCGCTCCCCACCTCCGCCAGTGCCATTCATGAGCCGGCGGGTCGCAGCTTTGCATGAATACCACCAGATCGGCGGCAGGACGGATTTCGATTTGCCCCGTGATCTGTGCGCGGTGTCCTGGGACAATATGGCAACGACGAACTGCAGCGGTTCGGAACGCGTGGTGCGTCCCTGCAGGTGCTGGTGCGTGAAGCGCATCCGTCCCGGGTTTACGGGCGCTGCGTCTCGGGAGGCTCGGTTTCCTCCCGCGATGCGTTTTAGGTATTCGTCAGAGGCGCGGCATCGGTGGAAGGTGCCTTGGCTAAACCATAATCCTCTTCCGATTCCGGATAGAGCGGCGCGGCCACCGGCGTCGTGCGCGGGAGGGTCTGGAAGCGGCCCTGCTGGTCGGCGGGCACCGGCGCGCGGGCTTTCAGGCGCCATACGGCGAAGCCGACGGAGAGAAAGCCGATGATCGCGGTGAAGAGAAAAAGCCCGGCAGGCCCGGCAAGGTTCATCACGCCGGCGGCCAGAAGCGGGCCCACGGTCGCACCGGCGGAATAGGTCAGCACCAGCCCGCCGCTCGCCGCGATCCGCTCCTCGCGCTCGAGGTGGTCGTTGGTATGGGCCACGCAGAGCGGATAGAGCACGAAGGCGATACCGCCGAAGATGGCGCCCAGGATCAGCAGCGCAATCTCGCCCCCGGCAGGTGCGGCGATCATCGCCACCGAAATCAGCGCCCCGGCGATGATCACGCCGACGATGACGAGGCGCCGGTCGATCAGATCCGACAGACGCCCGACCGGCCATTGCAGGATCACGCCTCCGAAGATGATGGCGCTCATGAACAGGGCCGTCTGCGACAGATCGAGACCGATTCCCGATGCATAAACCGGTGCGAGTGCATAGATCGCGCCGATGACGAGTCCGGAGGAAATACAGCCGAATATCCCGAGCGGGGAAGCTTCGTAGAGGCGCTTGAAACTCAGCGAGGCGATATCCGGCAGGAGCGGTGGCGCCATCCGTGTCAGCGCGACGGGAACGGCGGCGAGGCTGAGCACCACACCCATGATGATGAAGAGCAGGAAGCCGGTCTCGTCCGGCACGCCGAGCAGAAACTGCCCGCCGGACTGGGCGAGATACATGCAGCTCATGTAGCTGGCCAGCAGCGCGCCGCGATTCTCCGTCGTCGCGCTGTCGTTGAGCCAGCTCTCGATGCACACGAACAGGCCCGCCATGCAGAAGCCCTGGATGAAACGCAGCACAGCCCAGGAGATCGGATCGAGATGGATCGGATAGGCGAGCGTGCCTGCGGTCACGATCGCGGTGAAGGCGGCGAAGGCGCGGATATGGCCGATCCGCGTGACGATGCGGAAAGTCTGCAACGAGCCCACCGTCAGCCCGCCGAAATAGGCCGCCATGACGAGGCCGATGATCGGGGTCGCGACCTCGGCTTCGTTCATGCGGATTCCGAGAATCGTGCCCAGCGGTCCGGATCCGGCCATCAGCAGGATGACCGCGATCAGGAGGACGAGGACGGGGCGCAGCGCGTCTTTGAATGCCATGATGGGGGAAGCTTTGTCGCAGGTGATCGAGACAGGCCGGGTGCCTGCAGGGTGTGGCGGATTTGCGGCGCGGGCAAGTGATTTCCCCGGGCAAACGGCAAAGCTGAAAGGTTTTTCTGAAAAGGGTTGCAGCGGGCTCGGCGTGCTGGAGCAGATGTGTCGCGCATCCTGCGATCTCTCAGCATAACGCGTAAAATTTGAGCAACCTTAAAATGCGTTTTGCGCAGGCACCGCCCGTTTATCCGCCATGCTGCGGATGGCAATTCGCGCTTTTCGTGCGACACTCTCAAATCGAGACGAATCGGTTTGGAGCCGGTTCCGTTTCAGGGACGCCTGCGACGCATTGTGATCTGGCTCCTGCCGCATTTGCCGGGCAACCTGTCTGTGAATCAGCAGGTTAGCTGAGGAATGTGACGCTTGATGGAGGCAGATGCATGTATCCGAGCGACGACCTCTTCTCCTCCTTCGCCCGCACCTATGAAGCGCGGCGCGAAACGGAAATGTCCCTGTCCGACTATCTGGAAGGCTGCCGGGACGACCCGATGATGTATGCCAGCGCGCCCGAGCGCATCCTGGCGGCGATCGGCGAGCCGGAGATGGTCGATACCTCGCGCGATTCCCGCCTCGGCCGCATCTTCATGAACCGCACCATCCGCGTTTACCCCGCCTTTGCCGAGTTCTATGGCATGGAAGAGACGATCGAGCGCATCGTCTCCTTCTTCCGCCATGCCGCGCAGGGGCTGGAAGAGCGCAAGCAGATCCTCTATCTGCTCGGCCCCGTCGGCGGTGGCAAATCGTCACTCGCCGAGCGCCTGAAGGCGCTGATGGAGGTGCATCCGATCTATGTCCTCAAGGCCGGCAACGAGATCAGCCCGGTCTTCGAGAGCCCGCTCGGCCTGTTCGATCCCGAGCGCATGGGCGAGCAGATCGAGGAGCGCTACGGCATACCGCGCCGGCGCCTGACCGGGCTGATGAGCCCCTGGGCGCTCAAGCGGCTCGACGAATTCGGCGGCGACATCTCCCGCTTCAAGGTGGTGAAGGTGAACCCCTCGCGGCTGCGCCAGATCGGCATCGCCAAGACCGAGCCGGGCGACGAGAACAACCAGGATATCTCCTCCCTCGTCGGCAAGGTCGATATCCGCAAGCTTGAGACGCTCTCGCAGAACGATCCCGACGCCTATTCCTATGCGGGCGGGCTCAACCGCGCCAACCAGGGCATTCTCGAATTCGTCGAGATGTTCAAGGCGCCGATCAAGATGCTGCACCCGTTGCTCACCGCGACGCAGGAGGGCAATTATGTCGGCACCGAGAATATCGGCGCCATTCCCTTCCAGGGTATCATCATGGCCCATTCCAACGAGTCGGAATGGCAGGCCTTCAAGACCAACAAGAATAACGAAGCCTTCATCGACCGCATCTACGTGATCAAGGTGCCGTACTGCCTTCGCGTCACGGAAGAGCAGCAGATCTATGACAAACTGATCCGCACTTCCGAGCTCGCCGAGGCGCCCTGCGCCCCCGGCACGCTCGAAATGCTGGCGCGCTTCGCGGTGCTGTCGCGCCTGCGCGAGCACGAGAATTCCAACGCCTTCTCGAAGATGCGCGTCTATGACGGCGAGAGCCTGAAGGAGGTCGATCCGCGCGCCCGCTCGATCCAGGAATACCGCGACGCCGCCGGCGTCGACGAGGGCATGGACGGTGTCTCCACCCGCTTTGCCTTCAAGGTGCTCGCGGCGACCTATAACCACGACACCACCGAGATCGCAGCCGATCCGGTGCATCTGATGTATGTGCTCGAGCAGACCGTGCGGCGCGAGCAGCTGCCGGACGAGCAGGAAAAACGCTATATCGAGTTCATCAAGGCCGAGCTCGGCCCGCGCTATGCCGAGTTCATCGGCAACGAGATCCAGAAAGCCTATCTGGAGAGCTATCACGATTACGGGCAAAACCTGTTCGACCGCTATGTCGATTACGCCGATGCCTGGATCGAGGATCAGGACTTCAAGGATCCCGATACCGGCCAGCTGCTCAATCGGGAGTTGCTCAACCAGGAACTGACCAAGATCGAGAAGCCCGCCGGCATCGCCAATCCGAAGGACTTCCGCAACGAGGTTGTCAAATTCTCGCTGCGTTCGCGAGCGAGCCTCGGGGGCAAGAACCCGTCCTGGACCTCCTACGAGAAGATCCGCGAAGTCATCGAGCGGCGGATGTTCAGCCAGGTCGAGGATCTTCTGCCGGTGATCTCCTTCGGCTCGAAGAAGGACAGCGAGAGCGAGAAGAAGCACAGTGAGTTCGTCGACCGGATGACGTCGCGCGGTTACACCGAGCGCCAGGTCCGTCGGCTCGTCGAGTGGTACATGCGTGTGAAACAGGCGGGCTGACCGCGAGGCAGCCTGCGAAACGGGGCGACCGGATGCATATTGTGGATCGCCGCCTGAATCCCGGCGGCAAGAGTCTCGCCAATCGTCAGCGCTTTCTCAGGCGGGCGAAAGCCTTGGTCAAGCGCGCGGTGCGCGACACCACCCGCGACCGCTCGATCCGTGATGTGGAATCCGGCGGCGAGGTTTCCATCCCCGGCGAGGGTGTGCGCGAGCCGCGTTTCCACCGCGCGGCTCAAGGCGGGATGCGCGATTACGTCCTGCCCGGCAACAAGGACTATGTCGAAGGCGAGACCATTCCCCGGCCACCGGGCTCCGGCGGCGGTGGCGGCTCGCAGGGCAGTCCGGACGGGGAGGGGGAGGACGAGTTCCGCTTCGCGCTCAGCCACGAGGAATTCGTCGATCTCTTCCTGGAAGATCTCGAACTGCCCGATCTCGCCAAGCGCAAGCTGGCGACGACCGAGCATGTGAGCTGGCGCCGCGCCGGCTTCTCGGTCACCGGCTCGCCGGCCAATCTCGCGCTGACGCGCACCATGCGCAACTCGCTCTCACGCCGCATCGCCCTGCGCCGGCCCCGTCCCGAGGCGGCGGCGGAGCTGGAGGAGGAGATCGCGGCGCTGGAGCGCAGCGGCAATGATCCCGCGCGGCTGCTCGAGGCCCGCGAGGAGCTCGCGCGCATGCGCAAGCGCCTCAAGGCGATCCCCTGGATCGACCCGATCGACCTGCGTTATCGCCGCTCCGAGCCCTATCCGCGCCCGGTCGCGCAGGCGGTGATGTTCTGCCTGATGGATGTCTCGGGCTCGATGACCGAGCATATGAAGGATCTCGCCAAGCGCTTCTTCACGCTGCTCTATCTGTTCCTGAAGCGGCGCTACAAACATGTCGAGATCGTCTTCATCCGCCACACGCACGAGGCGGCGGAAGTCGATGAGGAGACTTTCTTTTATTCCCGCGAAACCGGTGGCACCATCGTCTCGACCGCATTGGAGGAGATGCGGCGCGTCGTGGCCGAGCGCTACCCGCCGGAAGAGTGGAACATCTACGCCGCCCAGGCGTCGGACGGGGACAACACCTCCTCCGACAACCCGCGCACAGCCGACCTTTTGACCGGGGCGATCCTGCCGGCCTGCCAGTATTTCGCCTATCTCGAGGTCGGGCGCGAGGATGATCCGATGCCGATGGGATTCGGCTACCGCCAGAGCGATCTGTGGCGCCTCTATGACGTGTTGCGTCAGGGCGGCACGCCGATCGCCATGCGCAAGGTCCGCCACCGCCGCGACATCTACCCCGTCTTCCGCGAACTCTTCCAGCGCAAGCAGGGTGCCGAACAGGGAGCCGGCGCATGAGCACGAAAGCCGCGAAGGCCGCGCCCGCGACGCCGCAGAAGCCGCGTCTGTTCGAGGGGGCGGACTGGGACTTCGAGACGATCCAGCGCATTCACGACGCCTGCGAGGAGATCGCCATCGGCGAACTCGGCCTCGACGTCTATACCAACCAGATCGAGGTGATCACCGCCGAACAGATGCTCGATGCCTATTCCTCGATCGGCATGCCGCTCTTCTACAAGCACTGGTCCTTCGGCAAGCATTTCGCCTCGCACGAGGCCTCCTACCGCAAGGGTATGCGGGGGCTCGCCTATGAGATCGTGATCAATTCCAACCCGTGCATCTCCTATGTGATGGAGGAGAATACGGCGACGATGCAGGCGCTCGTCATCGCGCATGCCGCCTTCGGGCATAACCACTTCTTCAAGAACAACTATCTGTTCAAGCAATGGACCGATGCCGACGGCATTCTCGATTATCTCGAATTCGCCAAGGCCTATATCACCGAATGCGAGGAGCGCTACGGCCACGGGCCGGTCGAGCGGCTGCTCGATGCCGCGCATGCGCTGATGAACCAGGCGGTGCATCGCTATCCGCGCAAGATGCAGCTCGACCTTCGCGGCGAGGAGCAGCGCGAGCGCGAGCGCCGTCTGCATGAAGAGCAGATGTACAACGATCTGTGGCGCACCGTGCCGGTGAAGGAGCGTGCCGGGCCCGACGATGTCGATCTGGAGCGCCGGCGTTCGCTGCTGCAATTGCCGCAGGAGAACCTTCTCTATTTCCTCGAAAAGAGCGCCCCGAAACTCGCCCCGTGGCAGCGCGAATGCCTGCGCATCGTGCGGCTGATCGCGCAGTATTTCTATCCGCAGGGCCAGACAAAGGTGATGAACGAGGGCTGCGCGACCTACGTGCATTACGAGATCATGAACCGGCTGCACGAGACCGGGCAGATCGGCGATGGTGACATGCTCGAATTCCTGCGCTCGCATACGAACGTGGTCTACCAGCCGGAATTCCACGAGCGGCACTATTCAGGCATCAACCCCTACGCGCTCGGCTTCGCCATGATGAAGGATATCGAGCGCATCTGCCGCGAGCCCACCGACGAAGACCGCGTCTGGTTTCCGGATATCGCGGGGGTGGGTGATCATATGCCGGTTTTGCGCGAGATCTGGGCGAACTACCGCGACGAGAGCTTCATCCTGCAATATCTGAGCCCGCATCTGATGCGGAAATTCAAGCTCTTCCATGTCGCTGATGACGATACCCAGCCCGACATGCTGGTCGACGCCATCCATGACGAGCGCGGCTACCGCCGTCTGCGCCGGGTGCTCGCCCGGCAATACGACGTCGCCTGGCTCGATGCCGATATCCAGATCGTCGATGTCGACCTCGCCGGCGACCGCCGCCTGATCGTCCACCACAACGTCCTCAACCGCATCCCCCTCGACGAAAACGACGCCCGCCGCACCCTCCAGCATCTGGCCGATCTCTGGGGCTACGAAGTCCTGATGAAGGAAATCGACCCGCAGACGGATGATGTGCTGAAGGAGCACAGGGCGGTCGCGCGGGACCGGATTGTGTGAGGGGTCGCTTCCACCTGACCTCGGCGATATGAACTGATGCCGAAGCCAGCTCCGACATGGAAGTGTCGGAGCTGGTTCGTAGCGACAACAAGCGTCAGGTTGCCGGAATCGCATCGTCGGGTTCCGTTTCAGGAGCCGTCGATGCCGCGACATGGGTGGTTGGGATGCCGAGCTTGTCGCGCTGGCCGTCGCGGTAGATCGCCTTCACCAGCGCAACTCCCATCAGCACCATGACGAGACTGAACGGCAAGGCTCCGATGACCATGGCGGTTTGAACCGCGCCCAGCCCGCCCGCGATGATCAGGCCACCGACAACGAGGGCCAGCGCGAGACCCCAGAACAGGATATGGGGTCGCGCTTTCGGCCCCTCGTCGCCTGCCGCGTTGATCGTGTTGATGATCAGCACAGCGCTGTCGGCGGACGTCACCAGATAGGTGAGGAGCAGGATCACCACGATGATCGACATAAGATAGGCGAGCAGGTCGGGCAACATCACCGCCAGCATCGCAAAGAGCTGGCTTTCCTGTCCCGCTCCGGCAATTGCACCCTCGGCAACGCCGGAGAGCTCGAGATCGATCGCCGTACCGCCGACCATGGCGAACCAGATGAAGCACATCCCCGCCGGGATGATCAGGGCGCCAAGGACATATTCACGGATCGTCCGTCCTTTGGAAATCCGCGCCAGGAAGACCCCGACAAACGGAGCGAAGGCGATCCACCAGGCCCAGTAGAAGATCGTCCAGCCGCCCTGCCACCTGGCGAGTGCATCACCGGTCTCGGTGCCGTCCTCCGTCCAGACCGTCAGCATGTTGGCCGGCAGGGTGATCAGATAATCCCAGATCCCCACGAACAGCGCCGTCAGGCCGAAGAAGGTCGAGCCGAAGATCAGGAAGAAGCTCAAAAGGAAGAAGCTCAGAACCATGTTGATGTTGGACAGCCACTTGATGCCCTTGCCGACACCGGAAAGCGCCGAGAGGGTCGAGGCCCCCATGATCACGATGAGCGCGAAGATCAGGCCCAAGGTCGATGACGAGCGCGTGCCGTCCTCGGAGAACGTGAATATCCAGTCGCCGAAACCGATGACCGACAGCCCAGCGATGAATTGCTCCACACCGAAGCCGAGCGTCTGCGAAACGCCGAGCACCGTGGCCACGACCGCCACGACGTCGATCACATGGCCGAGCGGCCCCGAAAGCGCACGCCCGAACAACGGCGTCAGCGCAGAGCGGATCGTCAGCGGCAGGCCGCGCCGGTAGGTGAAATAGGCCAGCGACAGGCCGACGATGGCGTAACAGGCCCATGCCGCGAGCCCCCAATGGGTGAACGACCAGATATAGGCTTCGCGGACGGACTGCGCGCTGCTTCCCTCGATTACACCCGTGATCGTGCCGGGATTCGCAGCCCAGTGATACATCGGTTCGGCAGTCGCGAATGTCAGCATACCGATGCCGATGCCGGCACCGAACATCATGGAGAACCAGGAGAAATTGCTGAATTCTGGCCTGTCGTCATCATGCCCCAGCCGCCTGCGCCCCGCAGCCGGCCAGATCGCGAGAGCGAAACACAGCACCAGAAAGAAGGAGGCTGCATAGACATACCAGTAGTTGAAGGTGACGAGGATGATCGCATTGACGAATCCGAGTGCTGCGGCTGCATTTTCAGGAAAAGCGATCGCCCAGAGGATCAGCCCCCCGACGAGAAGCTTGGCGGAAATCGCGACATCTTTTGTAAAACCTCGATAAAATCCCGATTCAGCCACCCTTATGGGCAGGTCGATTATTGGTTGATTCATTTGGTGGCGCGCTCCTCGGCTGCGATACGGTTGGCAAATTGTTTGAGAAACTCATTGTCTTGGATTTCTTTCTTCAATTCATCCGCTCCAGAAGTTGTTTTTCAAATGAACTGCCACGCTCGTGTGAATGTGGAATTCTGCTGCGTATAACGCGCATTTTCGTCTGACGACGCCGCATCGGCGCGCCCCCGCACGAGGCATCAGCCGGGTGGGGGAGTAGCGACGGGCGAAAGCGACGTTGCCGCAACCCCTTGTCGCAAGCCCTTGCCGCAGCACCAGTGCCTCGCAGATCGCCAGGGCCATGAAGGCCGGATGAAGGAAATCGACTGCAGACGAGAATGTATTGAAGGGCGCGTTGGCAAGGGATCAGATGCGGTGAGGGGGAACCGACAGGCACTTGCCTGCTCAACGGTTCGTCTGGCTCTCCTGCGGTGCGCCTGCGATATGGTCGCGCGCAACCGACATCGATTTTACGATCGCATGAACAGTGTCACCCGGTTGCAGGGACAACTGTTCGGCGGCGCGCCGGGTGATCCTGGCAAGGATCTCGTGATCGCCGATCGCGACATGCACAATGACCCCGCTCGCCGCGCCGGGGACGATTCGGGTGACGATGCCTGGGAGGATATTCTGCGCCGAAAGTCCTTCGGGGCGCTTCCGCGAAAGGATTACCTCGTGGGCGAGGATGCGCACCCGCACGCGTGTGCCGGGTGCATTGTGCAGGGTCGGCAGGAACAGCGGGCCCGTCTCGGTGTCGAGCCGGCTGAGGCCGTCGGGTGAATGTTCGCGCAGGATTGCCGGCAGCATTGCCGCCATCTCGCGTATCCCCATTGCATGCAGGGCCTGCGGGTCGCACATGACTTCGGCCGTCGTTCCCTCGGCCACTACACGGCCGGTTTCGATCACCACCATGCGATCAGCCAGCAGCTGCGCCTCGTTGACATCATGCGTGACCAGAACGACAGGCATCTCAAGATGCGAACGCAATGCAATGATTTCAGCATAGAGCTTTTCACGGGTCGCACGATCCACCGCCGAGAAGGGCTCGTCGAGAAGCAGCGTCTGCGGTCGCCGGGCGAGGGCGCGGGCGACAGCGACGCGTTGCTGTTGGCCACCCGATAATGCCGCAGGCTTGCGATCGGCGAGACCGTGCAGGTTGACGAGGTCGAGGATACGCTCCGCCTCGCGCATATCGGGGGAATCCATGGCTGCCATCACGTTTCGGGCGGCCGTCATGTGCGGAAACAGCGCGTAGTTTTGAAACACGAGACCCGCGCGGCGTCGGTGCGCCGGGAGGTTCACTCCGGACTTGCTGTCGAGCCATGTCGAGCCGTCCACTGTGACGCGGGCGGAGGAGGGCAGCCACAGCCCCGCAATCGTGCGCAGTATCGTCGTTTTTCCCGAACCGGAATGCCCTACGAGTGCCAGAAGTTCACCCCGCTCGACGCGGAACTCAATGTCGAGCGGTATCGGCGTCGTGGCCCGAGCCATCACCTCCAGCGCCATCAGCCGAGCCTCCTGCCGACCCGGGCCGATAGGGAGAAGGTCACGGCGATTGTGAACAACGAGATCGCGACGAGAACAGCCGACATGGTCGCGGCCGCATCGGTATCGAAAGCTTGAACGCGGTCATAGATGGAAATCGCGATGGTCCTGGTCTCGCCCGGTATCGAGCCGCCGACCATCAGGACGACACCGAACTCGCCCAGCGTATGGGCGAAAGTCAGCACCATGGCCGTCACCACGCCCGGCCAGGCCAGCGGCAGCTCGACCTTCCAGAGCGAGCGCCAGGGCGACATCCCGCAACAGGCGGCGGCTTCGCGGACTTCTGTCGGAATCGCCTGGAAGCCACGCTGTGCCGGCTGGATGGCGAAGGGCAGATTGAACAGGATCGAGGCGAGCAAGAGGCCCTCAAAGGAGAAGACCAGTTGCTGGCCGAACATGTTTTGCCAAGCCTGGCCGATGGGCGAATTGCGTCCGAACGAGACCAGCAGGTAGAAGCCGAGCACCGTGGGTGGCAGGACCAGCGGCAACATGACCAGTGCTTCGACCCAGGCCTTTCCCCTGAACTGCCGGAAGGCGAGGAACCGTCCCATCAGGATCGATACAGGCAACAGCACCACGACCGTCCAGATCGCCAGCCTGAGAGACAGTTCGAGTGCCGTCCAATCCACGCGTCACTCCTGCGGTAAGACGAAACCGTAACGTTCCATGATCCCGCGTGCCGTCGGCTCCATCAGGTAGGCATAGAAGGCCTCGGCTACCGGGCCGGCATTGTGGAGCAGAACCATGCGCTGGCGTAGCGGTTCGTGCCAGTCTTCAGGGATCATTGCATAACTTCCCTGCGGCGCGACTTGCGGCGCCAGAGCCAGCGAATACGCGATAATTCCGCCCTCGGCGTTACCCGAGAGCGCGAATTGCGCCGCCTGACTGACGTTCTCGCCCAGAACGAGGAAGGGCTGAACGTCATCCCAGAGCCCCCTGGTGATCAGGGCCTCGCGCGCGCGCATGCCGTAGGGAGCATGCTCGGGATTGGCGATGGCGAAACGCGTCAATCCACCCTCGCCGAGCATGTCGGCAAGGTGGTCCATGTCACTATCAGGGGTGAGTGTCGAGCCATGCGGCACCATGATCACCACACGGCCAATTCCATACAGATCACCCTCGTTGCGGGTGAAGCCATCGGCGTGAAGATCGGCGACGAATTGCTCGTCGGCGGCCATGAAGATCTCGAACGGTGCCCCCTCCCGAATCTGCCGGGAGAAATTCCCGGTGGATCCCATCGATAATCGCACGCGCATACCCGTATCGGCTTCGAATGCCGTGGCGATTTCCTCGACCGCAAACTGGAGATCCGATGCCGCCGCGACAACCGGGGCCTCATCCTGCGCCAACGCGGGCCAGGCCCCGACCATGATCGACGAAATGGCCGCCAGAAGAACCTGCCGAACGTAGGCTGACGGCATGTGAGTATCCCTGTTGATATGTTTCATGGAAAATATCGCAGCCAGCAGCGGATCGCGTCAATCGTTATCGTTTCTCGGGAATATCGCTTAGCCGCGCATTCAACGCCGCGAGCTGCTTTGCCCCTGCTGCGGCGACCTCCCGTTCAAAGGCCCGATATAGGTCGAGCACCTCGCGCCCGGCTTGCGTCAATACGGCTCCTCCGCCTCCTGATCCGCCTCTGGTGCTTTCGACGACGGGTTCGCGAAAGGTCGCGTTCAGCGTGCCCACGAGTTCCCAGGCACGCTTGTAACTCATTCCCATCTCCCGGCCAGCAGCTGCAATAGATCCGCACCGATCGATCAGCTCCAGGAGTTCGGCTTTGCCGGGGCCGATCATCGCGTTCTCGCGGAAAACGATCCGTATTCGCAAGCTGGGGACATCGGAAGCGTCAGACATGAACGCATGATCCGGCAGAGCACTGAAAAAGACAAGCACGCCGCATTGCCGGATCGTTACGCTGACAGCGCGAACTGCGGGACCTGGCGGAAGCAAAAGGGATGCTTTCGCCCGGTAATGCCCGACAGGGGGCAGTCAGGAATCGGCGTGACCGGGAAGGTCGATCCGGAACCGATCTGTACCGAATTCCAGGTTTGGTGCCCGGAGAGGAGCGCAGCAGCGCCACGTTGTGACGTCAATGGCCGGCGCCTCTGCGTTTCTTCCTGCTGCCCGGCAGCTTCACGATCGACGAAGGGCTGACATCCTTCCCCGCCACGATGCGCGTCCAGTTCCTGATGAACCAGGGAATCCGCGTGCCCGGCATCGGCTTTGCATAGAAATACCCTTGCGCATTCCCGCAGCCGAGGGCCTGCAGATGCTCGGCCTGTTCCCTCGTTTCGACGCCTTCGGCCGTGACGTCGAGATGGAAACTCCGGCCCAGCCCGATCACGGCCTCGACGATCGCCGCATCGCCCCTGTCGGTCATCATGTCGCGCACGAAACTCTGGTCGATCTTGATATGGTCCACGGGAAAATGCTTGAGGTGCATCAGCGAGGCGAAGCCGGTCCCGAAATCGTCGAGGGCGATCCGCACCCCGGCATCGTGGAACTGCCGCAGCGTCGCCGAAACCGTTTCCTGGCAGCGCCCCAGGAACACTGTCTCGGTGACCTCGATCTCGAGCAGGCTGGCGGGCACCCGATGCTCTTCGAGGACGCGCAAGAAGCGGCTCGCGAGAGCCGGATCGGTATATTCGGCCGACGATGTGTTAATGGCCACACCGCCGCATTCGAGCCCCATGCCGCGCCATGATTGCAGGTCCGAGGCGATCCGGCGGATCATTGCATTGCCGAAGGCGTTCGCGATCTCGACATCGGAGAAGACCGATCCGAAGCAGGCCGGCGTCAACAGGCCGTTTGCCGGGCTCTGCCACCGGGCGAGAGCCTCGAAGCCGCTGATACGCCCTGTTTTCAGGTCGATTTTCGGCTGATAATATGGAGCGAACTCGTGGTTGGCGAGGCCATTGCGGACCTCCTGCAGTATCTGGACCCGTTGGAGCATGGCCTTGCGGGCAAGGTCGTTGTAGACCACGGCTCGGGTTCGGCCCTCCGCTTTGGCGCGGTAGAGAGCGATATCGGCGTCCTTCATCAGTTCGACGACATCGCGGTGATGGTCGGGAAAGGCGGCGACGCCGATGCTCGCCTTCGTCGAGAGCGTGCGGCCTTCATATTCGAAAGTCGTGCGCAGCTGCTCGACGAGGCGCTCGGCAAAGCGGGCAGCATCGGCCAGGGTGAACGGTGCGGCGACGATGACGGCGAACTCGTCGCCACCGAGCCGGGCGACCGTGTCGCAGGGCCGGACCATGGCCTTCAGCCGATTGGCTGTCTGTCGCAACAATTCGTCGCCGGCGTCATGTCCGAGCAGGTCGTTCACGTCCTTGAACTCGTCGAGGTCGATCAGAAGCAGACTGACCGTGCTTGCGTCCGCCTCGGCATTGCGGAGCGCCTGGTTGAGTTCTCTTGTGAAGGCGGCACGGTTGGGCAGGCCGGTGAGATCGTCCTCATTCGCCATCCGCCAGATCTCGTTCTCGGCGGCCTTGCGCTTGGTGATATCCGTGAAGGTTCGCACGACACCGCCGCCGGCGACGGGCACGGTCCTGACCTCGAGGACCAGGCCGTTGGGTCTTGTACGCTCATAGTCATATCGCGTGGCATGAACAATTACCTTGTCTATGTCTCTTAAAAGTTCCCCCTCTGTAAGTGCGAACTCCCCTTGCGCCTTTTGAAACGCGACGATCTGCTCAAAACGCGGCTGCGATTCAACGAACCCTGTCGGCAATTCGAGCAGTTCAGCGGCGCGTGCATTGATGATGGGAACACGCCCGTCCGCCTCGATCATCAACAGGCCCTGATCCATGGTGGCGAGCGCGATCTGGAGGAAACGGCGTTCCACGCGAATTTCGAGCTCACGCATGACCGCACGTGCCAGCGCCTCCAGGATTTCGATTTGGGCTTGCATCTGTCCTTCGGGGCGCTCGACGCGATCCAGGACGCAGATCGTACCCAGCGGAAGCCCGCCCGGAGTGCGCAGGACGGCACCGGCATAGAACCGGATTCTCGGCTCGTCGGTGACGAGAGGATTGCAGCAGAAGCGGGCATCCCCAGTGGCATCGGGAACGATGAACACGCCCTTGTTCAAAATGGCATGCGCGCAAAATGAAATCTCGCGCGGCGTCTCGCGGATCCCCAGGCCGATCGCGCTCTTGAACCATTGCGAATGTTCGCCGACGAAGCTGACGAGCGCCATCGGCGCATCGAAGGTCCGGGCCGCGATCCGGGCAATGTCGTCGAATGCCGTCTCCGGAAGGGTGCCGAGGATATCATACGATTCGAGCGCAGAAAGCCGCTCCTGCTCCGTCCATGCCTGCGCGGACGCGAGCGGGTGCGTGCGGTTCTGTCGGACTGGCCTATCCGCATTGCTCATTAGCTTCCCCAATCCGGAATGGATTTCGCATCAGGCGATGGGCTTGCATCTCGGGCTGCGCTGGCCGGGATCATGCGCGCGGCATGTTTCCATCTTCATACCGAGAGCAAGCCGTTGGTAAAGAATGTTAAATCGGCGGGCGACCGGGGCGCGACGTCCCGGTCGGCTGCGGGTCTCCTCGCGGACCCCGGGGCGGGTTCCTGTGACAGGACAGGTCCCGACCCGGGGACTTCGCGCGCGATCGAAAGCTCACCGATCGCACCTGCGAAGGCAGATCATGCGGCGCGAACACGGTTCAGGAAACCGGCGACCGCATTCTTCAGCTCGCCGGCCTGACCGTTCAGGAGCTGGGAGGCGTCGCGCACCTCCGACGACATCTTTCCGGCTTCTGCAGCGGCTTCCCTGACGCCGGAAATCGCTTCGGAGACGGAGGAGGTCCCGGTCGCTGCCTCGCTGACGTTCCGGGCGATTTCACCGGTCGCGGATTGCTGCTGTTCCGCCGCCGCGGCGACATTCGCGGCGCGCTCCGTAATGTCCTTGACCATCACGACGATTCGATCGACCGCCGCTTTCGACAGACCGGCAGAGGATTTCATTTCACCGATCTGGAGATTGATCTGCTCGGTCGCCTTGCTGGTCTGCTCGGCAAGCTGCTTGACCTCGGTGGCGACCACGGCAAAGCCGCGTCCGGCCTCGCCTGCGCGCGCCGCTTCGATCGTGGCGTTGAGCGCGAGCAGATTGGTCTTGTCCGCGATATCGCTGATGAGCTCCGTCATTCCCGCGACGCGCTCGACGACCTGTGCAACGGCATCCACGGCGGATGCCGTCTGGATGGCCTCATCGTTGGCATTGGCCGCAAGGGTGGATGTGCCGTGAATGTCGCGCGCGACCTCGGTGACGGTGGCGGAGAGTTCTTCACTTGCTGCTGCCACGGCGCCGACATTGGCGCTCGCTTCCTCTGCGGCAGCGGATACCGTGAGAACCTGATTGCTGGTTTCCTCGGATATCGCCGACATGGCCACGGCATTGCCGTTGAGCTGTTCGGCTGCGGCGCCGACCTGGGAAATGATTTCGCTGACCGCACTGTCGAAATCATCGGCAAGCCGCTGCATTTCCTGCTTGCGCCTCTCCTCCGCCCGCGCCTCCGAGGTCGCGGCTTCGTCTTCGAGCTGCTTTGCCCGCAAGAGCCCCTGTTGAAGGACGAGCGCGGTTTGGGCGACTTCGCCCACCTCGTCTTTGCGATCGGTGTCCGGGATCGCAATATCCAGCTTCCCGCCTGCCAGTTGCCGCAGGCAGTCGACGATCCGACGCAAGGGCACCGTGATACCGAACTTCGCCACGACGAAGCCGAACAGGCTGCCCGCGAGGGTTCCGATTGCTGCGATCACAACCAGCAGCATCGTCTTCGATGCAGCGAGGTCCTGCGCCTCCAAGGCCAATGCGTCGCCGTTCGAATCGGTATACGCGACGAGCTCCGTGAGGGATTGGCGCAGCAGATTCGCGGCCCTGCGGTTCTGATGCACGATCGCGTTCAGCTGTGCCTGCGCTTGCGAGATATCGCTGTCCTGATGCCGCTCGCCCTCGCGCAGGAAACTGTCGAGACCGGTGAAATACGCGTCCGCCCGGCTCTCGATGGTATTGATCAATGCGACCTGATTCCCGGTCGCCGTTTCCCGCAGGCGGGCGAGGCGATCATTGAACATTTCCCTGCTGTCCAGCGCCGCGTCACGGACTTCGCCAAAGCTCGACGGATCAGCGATGATGCGGTACTCGGCTCGCGACATTTCAATTGCGTTCTGGTTCATGGTCGCAGCAAGCCGCACCTCGTCTGCACCCAGATTGATGCGTTCTGCGGAAGCGGCCAGGGCAATAAAGCCCTGGTAGGCGACGACTGATATCGTCACTGCAGCCGTCGTCATGATGGCGATGATGAAGCCGATCTTGATTCCAACCGTGAATTTACTAAGCATCATTTCTACTCCCCCCAAGGATTAATGATCAGTTCAGCAATCTCATGGGGGGGCGTTTACGGGTGATTATCTGTTGTTTTAAAAAAGTTAAACGGAGCGGTTTAATTGCAAGATGATGTTGGCGGAATGCGCGAATACGTGCAAATACTTAAGATTCGATTTGGTGAGTAATTCTTCAATGTTGACTTATTTCGAATAAAAAGTTGCTGGAATTTTAATTTATTTAAATCTATCGAAAATGTATATCGGCGCTCATCAAAATATATTGATATGTTTTAACTTAGTATATAATTTAATTAATTTGAAAATCACAATCATTCTCACTATAGCAATTCTAATGAAAACGCGGTCTTCATTAAAAATTACTCTGTTATCGACAAGCTATAACCATATCCTCGTATTGTCTTGATGTGAATAGACTTGTTGGTGTCGATATCTTCGATTTTTCGGCGCAATTTGCTGACGCAAACGTCAAGCGACTTGTCCTGCTTGCTGTAATCCCGCCACAGCACGGAGCGCGACAATGCCTGGCGCGTCGCAACATGCCCCTCGGCATCCTTAAGGGCGCGCAGCAACAGGATCTCGGCATGCGTCAGGTGCTGCTCGCCCGTAACGGAAGCAATCAGGCCACGTACCAGATCAAGCGTTATCGCCTTCGATATGGCAACCGTATCCGGAGCGTCGACAGGGGCCCTGCGGCCCAGTGTCCTGAGCAGGCGCGCCTTGAGCTCACGGACGGAGAAGGGCTTCATGATATAGTCGTCGACGCCGGCATTGATGGCGTCGGCGCGGCTGTCGCTGGTGCCCGCCCCTGAGATGATGATCACGGCTGCATCCGTCAGGTCGCGGATGTTCGGCAGGATGTCGAGGCCGTATCCGTCGGGCATCTGCAGGTCGAGAATGACGGCATCATATCCCGATGCAGGGGGATCACGCAGCCGCTTGAGCGCGTCCTGCAGGCTTGCGGACCTGCTGAACAGGGCGTCGTCGGCGAGCCACATGTTGCAGATCATATCAGCAACGAGAGGATCATCCTCCACCAACAGGAAGTGGCGGGCCCGGTTCTCTTTCGCTGTATTGCCTGCCGCAACGCCCGTGATCATCGGATCGATGCGCGTCGCGGCGGCAATCTGCGCCTCGGCGGCGGTTCGGGCCTTCTGGACGAGATCGCGAATGCGGGTCTGCTCGTCCTCATCGCCGAGAATACGCAGCAATTCGCCATGCGGTACGGGTCGAGCGAAAAGGAAGCCCTGAGCAATATCGAAGCCGAGCGCGCAGACCCGCCCGAGATCCTCGATTGTCTCCACCCCTTCGGCGACAGCCGTGGCATTGCAGGCATGGGCAAGGTCGACCGAGGCGCGGCAGATGCCGCGTGCGCGCGGATCCGTGGCCATCTCCGCCACGATCGCGCGTTCGAGCTTCAACTCCGTGAAGGAAAAGCTGCGCAATCGATCGAAAGTAGCATAGGCGGTCCCGAAATCGTCGATGGAAACATCGAGTCCGTGCAATCGCGCGCGCGTGCTGAAAGCTTCTGCGACGAGGTTGTCGCCCACGTCGTTTTCGGTGATCTCGATCGTGATCGGCACGTCATCACCGAGGCTGCCACGCACCAGGATGAGCTGCCGCATGAGATATTCATCGGCCAGCAGGTCGCCGAACACGTTGATCGAGATCCTGACATGCTTTCCGCGCAGCTCTTCACCGAGCAAAGCTGCCGCGTCGATCGCCGCACCGGTGAGTGCACGCTTCTCCTGCTCTCCCGCCTCCTCGATGAAAAGTGCCGGGGAAAGTATCCCCTTCTGGGGATGGGCTATGCGCGCCAGCGTTTCGAGGCCGCAGATCCGGCCCGAACGCAGATCGATCTGGGGCTGAAACCAGAACTGCAGCCATCCGGATGCAAGGGCTTCCCGCAGGAGAGCATTGCCCGGCATGACGTCGATGATCTCCGCCGTGCTCTCCCTAGGATCGGTGCGGCTCGCGAGCAGATCCATCAGGGCCTTGCGGCGGAATGGTTTGGGAAGCGCACCGAGAACGCGATGCCCGAAGCCGCGCGCGATGCTCGCGGCGCGCTGGAGCGTATCGAGGGAATGCCCGCTGATCAGGATCACGTCGCTGGACGAACCCGCCCGGGCCAGTCTGCTCAGAACGTCGATTGCATCGGTATTGCCTAGGGCGAGGTCGATGATCAGCACGGAATATGCGTGTGCCGAAACCTTTTCGAACGGGTCTGAGAGCCCGTCGATCGCCACCACGTCGTAGGATGTCGCATCCAGCATGCGAACGAGCATTTCACGAATGCCCGGGTCATCCTCGACGATGAGGATCGTTTGCGGATCTGGCACGATCGGGGCCGGGGGAAGCCTCTCGTTCATCATCGCCGGAACGCCATTCCTTAAATCAGCCCGATTAAGCTCGGAATCTCAAGCGCTTGTAACAGGATAACTTAAAAATTCGCGAGATGAAATAAACCGACATTGAATTCTGTAGATGGCACATTCCAATTCGGCATAAATTGGCCCTCGGAAGATAAAGCCAATTAATTTACTTAGTTGTGTTATAATTATAATATTCGTATATTGCTCTTTCTCGCATGGTGCAATCGGTCGTGCTCGGTCCTTCGTCATATCTGCGCCTACTTTCGCAGCCTGCGCTCTTCGCGCAGCTTCTTGGCGCGGCCGACCATGGCGAGCACCTGCTCATGGCCTCGCGGCGTGTCCTGGTTCGCCTCGGATTTGATCCTCCCCTTGAGGGAACTCAGGAAGACATCCTTCTCCAGGCTCGGTGAGTAGAACACTCCCTGGCCACAGGTGATGCCGTCGGCGATCAATGTGTCCACCTGGCCTTGTACCTCCACGCCCTCAGCGCAGATCCTGCACTCGGTGCGTTCGGCATAATCCTTCAGGCTGCGCCCGAATTTCCACGGCAGTGATTCCCGCTCGATCCGTGCCACGAGCGAATGGGAAAGCTTGATCTGACGAAGGGGGCCCTCGATCAGACGCAACATGTCACCGTCACGCAAGGTAAGGTCCGATGCCACGAGTCGGGAACGATAGATGCCCAGTTGAATGATGAGGCGATTCGTGCGGGCGATGTCCTGAAAGAGATCCTCGGCTTCCACCTCGAAGGACAGGCCGGGAAAATCGACGTGACGCGGTGCGTGCTTGTCGACCGCCATGCGGATCGAGGCGTTTTCCAGGATATCCGGCGAAGCGTTGATGGAGATCGCGAGATTGAACCCTTCCTCGCGCATGCGCCCCCAGAACGCACACGCATCCTCGATGATGTATTTGGTGAGAGCGACGCGCTCTTCTAGACCTGCATCGTGCAGGAAGGCCGCCGGCGCGGAGGGGCCGTAGACGGGATGGCGGGCACGCACGAGCGCTTCGGCGCCGTAGACGGTACGCGTCAGCATGTCGATCTGGGGCTGATACCAGACCTCGATCCAGTCCTTCTCCCATGCCTGCCTGAACGGGAAGCTGTGCGTCGCGAGCATTTCGGCCACGAGGCGTTCCTCGCGGATGATGTTGCGGATCTGGGCCGGGCGGAACGGCTTCTGCAAGGGCGGGCGCATATTCAGCCCCATGCGCGTTCCGGTATCGGCGACCTGCTGGAGGAAGTCCTTGTAGCGCCCGCTCATCAGCTGGATGACGCCACGGTAGCGCATCCGTGCAAGCTCCTTCATCACGTCGATGCAATCCCCTTCCTTCAGGCGAATGTCGAGAAAGATGAGAGCCGGCGCGAATTCGGGTACCATCTGAAGTCCGACGGCTTCATCTTCGGTAAAGCGGGCGTCGACGCGCAGAGAGCTGATAATCGTCTTGAAAAGATCGAGAATATAGGGACTATCATCGATCACGAGGCATGACTTTCCCGATGGAATGATCGAAGGACCTTTGCCATCGTTGTTCGAATCGTGTTGTTGTCGCGACTGAAACAATCCGAACATTGCAGCCTCCATCAATACTAAAGTATCTCCGTATTTCTCCCATAGCTGCCTCTCGCGGCTATCGGATTTTTTGTGAATTGTTCTACGCATAAACCATGTGAGATGGTGCGAGGCGGAGTGTGCCGTCCCGCTCCCGGGCGGTATTCTGCGAGTACAACCAATGTTACGATTTCAGAGAATTGTTGACGCAGTGTTCTTCGGTAGCGCCGCAATTTAAAGAATGTTGAAGCTGGTCCCGTTCGACGGCGGAAATCGCTACCTGCGCAAGCCTTCGAGATGAAGCTGTATATACTTTTGGGAAACTGCGAGCTTGAATGTGGGCGAGCTTCGGCGTCTCCAATCGCGGCCTCGGGTGGAATGCGGCGTCGCCGGCAAGGCCGAATTGTCAGGAATTGCCACTGGCTTTTCGGTGTTGGCGAGCCGAAACTCTGGTAAATTTAATTGCGGCATCACCACGCTCAGGGCTGATCATGGACCTATCGAACAGTTTCTCCCGTTCAGCCATAGCCGCTTACGAGGCCCTGACCCATCCGGTCTGGCTCTTCTCGGCAGAAACGCTGCAAATCCTGGCGTCGAACCGGGCGGCGCAGGCCTGGCTGGGATATGATGCGCAAACGCTGCAGGCGATGACGATAGCGGATCTGCGCCCCGAATCCGAGCGGGCGCGTGTCGTCGATCAGGTGCGGCAGTTCGACGGCAAAGTGGCCGATGCCGGAACCTGGACCATCATCGCACGATCCGGAGATCGCTTCGTCGCCTCCTTCAGCTGGAGCAGGGTCACCTTCGAGGGCGCCGAGGCAATCGTGGCCAGTATCCGCGACATGACGCAGATCGTGCGGGAGCAGGCGAAAACCGAGAGCCTGAATGCCGAAGTCGAGGCGCTTCGCCGAAAGGTCGGGTTGTCCCATGAGCATCTGTCGAGCCTCTTCGATACGCTTCCGGGCAAGATCCTCGTGCTCACCCCCGGCGACCACGAGATCGTCGCCGTGACCGACGAATATGCAAAGGCCGTAATGGCGGACCGTTCCGCGCTTCTGGGGCGGCGCATGTTCGAAGTGCTGCCCGATGATCCGAACGATCCACAGGCCGATGGTGAGCGCAACCTGCTGGCCTCGCTGCAGCGCGTGGAGGTGCTGCGCGTGACGGATGTGATGCCGCTGCAGCGCTATCCGGTGCGCGGTCCTGACGGGAGTTTCCAGGAACGCTTCTGGCTCCCCCAGAACAGGCCCGTTCTGGATCAGGACGGGCAACTCGTCTTCATCATCCACAGGGTGGAGGATGTAACCGAATTGCTCGCGGACGACGCTCCGGCGGCTGAAGGCCCCTCGTACAGAGACAAGGCGAATACCGAAGTGCTGCAGCCGATGGCTGAAGCACGCACCGCGTTTCAGGCGCTCGAGGAACGCGAGACGCGGCTGCGGACGGCGGAAGCGCTGCTCGATCTCGGGCCTTGGGAATATGATCTTGAGCGGGGGATGCTGAGCTGGTCGCCGCGGGTTTTCGACATCTACGGCGTGCCGCATCGGGACAGGGCTCCGGATTTCGAGGGCTACGTCGCACTGGTGCATCCCGAAGACCAGGCGGATATGCTGGCGACCTATGCGCATTTCATCGATATGAACGCGCCGCAGATCGAGTTTCAGCATCGGATCATCCGGGCGGATGGCAGCGTTGCGCATATTCGCGGCGTCGGGTCGCGCCATCGCGTCGAAGGCCGCGAGATCGTCATCGGTTTTGCCCAGGACATCACCCGCTTCGTCGAGGCGGAAGAACAGCTTCGCGAGGCGGCGCATCTCCAGCGGGTCGCCGGATACATGGCGCGGCTGGGCAGCTGGCGCGTCGATCTCAATCCGGTCCGCATCACCTGGAGCCCCGAGACGGCGGAGATCCACGAGGAGCCGCTGGACAAGTCGCCCACGCTCGAGGAGGCCATGGGCTATTACGCCCCCGAGCACCGCGAGCGGATCGCAGCATCGTTTCATGCCTGTGCCGAGAGCGGCCGCGCCTTCGACGAGGTACACCAGATCATCACCGCCAGGGGCAACCGCATCTGGGTGCGCGCCATCGGCGAGGCCGTGCGCAACGACGAGGGCGAAATCGTCGCCGTACAGGGCGCCTTCCAGGATGTGTCCGAGCAGATTGCCGCCCGGGATGCGACGCAGGATCTCTCCCGGCGCCTGCGCGAGACGTTGGAAAGCATCAGCGATGCCTTCTTTCTGCTAGACAATGACTGGCGGTTCGCATTCCTCAACAGTCAGGCCGAAGCGCTGCTTCGGCGCCGCAGGGAGGAGTTGCTGGGAAAGGTCGTCTGGGAGGAATTTCCGGAAGCCGTCGGCGGTATCTTCAAGGAGGAATACGAGCGCGCCTTGTCCGAGGGGCGGGCGGTGCGCTTTCAGGAATTCTACGCTCCGCTGGAGGCGTGGTTCGAGATCAACGCCTTTCCGACGCCCGAGGGGCTTGCGGTCTATTTCCGTGACGTGACCCGGGAGCGGGCCCGCGACGAGCATCTGCGGCTCCTCGATGCAGCCGTCTCGCGCCAGAACGATATCCTGCTGATCACCGAAGCCGAGCCGATCGACGGCCCCGACGGGCCGAAGATCGTCTATGTCAACGACGCCTTCGAACGCCGCACCGGCTATTCCCGCGAGGAGGTCATCGGCAAGACGCCGCGCTTTCTCCAGGGGCCGAAGACCCAGCGCAGCGAGCTCGACCGGATTCGCCGGGCACTGGAGAAGTGGCAGCCGGTTCGCGCCGAGCTGATCAACTACACAAAATCGGGCGAGGAGTTCTGGCTGGAGCTCGACATCGTGCCGATTGCGGACGAAACCGGCTGGTTCACGCATTGGGTTTCCATCGAGCGCGACATTACCGAGCGCAAGCAGGCCCAGCAGGCCCTTCAGGCCAACGAGGAGCGCTTCCGCTTCGTTGCGAAGGCGACCGGCAACGCGATCTGGGAATGGGACATTGCCAACGATCGGCAATGGTGGAGCGAGGGGCTGCGCGATATCTTCGGGCATGAGCCGGAACCCGAAGCGGCGAATACGACGATCTGGCGTGCGCACCTTCACCCGGATGACGAAGCGCGCGTCAATGAGGCGCTTGAGCGTTTGCGGTCGGGGCTCGAGGACACCCTGCAGGAGCGCTACCGCTTTCGCCGGGCGGATGGCAGCTGGGCCAGGGTCGAGGATCGTGCATTCGTCGTCCGGGATGACGACGGTCAGGTGACCCGTGTCCTGGGCTCCATTACCGACGTCTCGGAAAAGCTCTTGCTCGAAGAACGCCTGCTCCAGGCCCAGAAGATGGAATCGGTCGGTCAGCTGACGGGGGGCGTGGCCCATGATTTCAACAACCTCCTGACCGTCATCCTCGGAAACGGCGAGATCCTGTCGGAGGAGCTCGCCGGCAAGCCGCAGCTGAAATCCCTGGCCGACATGACCACGAATGCCGCGGCCCGAGGCGCCGAACTGACCAGCCGTCTCCTCGCCTTCTCCCGAAGGCAGCCCCTGGAGCCGCGCGTGATGGATGTGAGCAGCCTGATCCACGGCATGGAAGGCCTTCTGCGACGCACGCTGCCGGCGAATATCGATATCGAGATCATCCGCTCGGGCGGGCTGTGGAAGACCGAGGTCGATCCGAGCCAGCTCGAGACGGCGCTGCTCAATCTCGCCCTGAACGCGCGGGACGCGATGCCGGAGGGTGGCTCGCTGACGATCGAGACGGCGAATGCCGCGCTCGACGACGACTACGCCGCGAGGGAGCTGGATGTCACGGCAGGGCAGTACGTTCTGATCGTGGTCACCGATACCGGTCGCGGCATCGCCCCCGATGCGATCGGCCGTGTCTTCGAACCGTTCTTCACCACCAAGCAGGTCGGTATGGGCACGGGGCTGGGGCTCAGCATGGTCTATGGCTTCGTCAAGCAGTCGGGCGGACATATCCGGGTCTATTCGGAGGTCGGCGAGGGAACCTCGTTCAAACTGTATTTTCCGCGTTCCCGCGCGAAGGGCGAGGAGGCCCGGTTCGATCATGCCGGGCGCAAGGTCGTCGGTGGCTCGGATACGATTCTGGTGGTGGAGGATGACGGGCTCGTGCGCGAGCACGTCGTCCGGCAGCTCGAAGCGCTCGGATATCATGTGCTCGAAGCGTCTACCGCTCTCGCGGCGATGCGCGTTCTGCAGCAGGTTCCCGAGATCGATCTGCTGTTCACCGACGTCGTCATGCCCGGCGGCATGGGCGGTCGTGAACTCGCCGATGCTGCGCGCACGCTCAGGCCGGACCTGAAGGTGCTCTTTACGTCAGGCTATACGGAGAATTCGATCGTGCACAACGGAAGGCTCGATGACGGCGTGGACCTGCTGAGCAAACCCTACCGGCGCGAGCAGCTCGCCCTCAAGGTGCGCAAGGTGCTTGATCGCGCCTGACCTCGCGACCGGCGGTTCCTTCCCGCGAAGGAGTGGCCCTTGCTTTCGCGTGGCGAGGTTGCCGTTCGTGCGAGCGGCATCCAACGCCGTCGCTGTCGGCCGGGCTTGTGATCCTCTTGGATCAAGAGCCCGGGAAACGTGTTATCCGGAGAACAGACCATCATTCGGTACCGATAGGGCAGGACCATACCCGATCGGAAATGCCAGAAGATTGAAAATGTCCCATATCGGCGCCGTTCCAGAATGGAAAAGCGCCGCCTCACCCAGAGAACGGCTATCGCCGCCGCGCGGAGAAGCATGATATGGCCAGATCGAACCAGTCAGTTCAATTTGATCTCATCGCGATGTTCGATGAAATACCGAACTGCGTCGCGGTCTTTAATGAAGAGGATCGCATCGTCTATGCCAATGAATCGTTTCGAAACGCATATTTCGTAGAAGGTACAGGGCAATCCTGGTCCGAGATGATGCGCGAGAACTTTAGACATCAGCGCGGTCCGATCATTGAAACCGACGATATCGATGCGTGGCTCAAATCAGCCGAATCGCGCCGTGGCACGGATCCCTACAGGTCCTTCGAAATCGAACTGCATGGGGGCGTCTGGCTGTGGATTACCGAAACCATGTTTGCCGATGGCGCGATGCTTCTGATCGGGTCGGATATTTCGAAGCTGAAGCCCGGCACCCGCTCTCTGCGCCTCCAGCGCGACAGCGCGCTGCGCGCCTCATTTACCGACGAACTCACGGATGTCCCCAATCGCCGCTACATCATGCTGCAACTCGAAGAATGGCGTAAGGCGGGTGAGGCGAGAAAAAACCGCAGCGAAGCCTGTCTGGCAGTCATCGACATCGATCACTTCAAGCCGATCAATGACGAATACGGGCACGAGATCGGGGATCGGATTCTGGTTCATTTCTGCGAGTTGTTCCTAGACAACATTCGCCTCAACGACCTGTTTGGCCGGATCGGCGGTGAAGAATTTGTGCTCTTCATGCCGCATTGCAATGTCGATCAGGCGCGAGCACGCCTTTCGGAGGTCGCAGCGAAGGTCCGCAGCGCTCGCCCGGTCGCGGAATATCCGGACCTGCACTATACCTTTTCCGCCGGCCTCGTCGCCGTATCGCAAGATGACGGCGTCGAGGCATCCCTGCGCCGCGCGGATGACCTGCTGTATGACGCAAAGGATGCAGGGCGCGATCATATTGCGAGCTAGTGCACGAGTCCCTCCGGCGTAGAGAGGGGCTCGCGATCGGTGGTGGCCGTGCCCGAGCGTGCTCAATCCGCTGCCGGTACACGCTCGGGGTTTCGTCGCAACCCATTAAACGCTATACCTTTTTCCGATTCCTGAGGGGGTCGCCTTCGACGGTTATTCGCAGGATCAGGCGTGCAAACGCGTTGACGGAGCGACCGCCGACTTCTCGAGGCCGTGGTGTCCCGGCGAATCGGGCCCCGGCTTTCGCAAGTGCGAAGAGAGCAGGTTTCTGCACACTCACTGCCAGCCGAAAGAGAGATCGGACCATCATGAAAGCAAGATCAAGACAGCTTCTTTCGATCGCCACACTGACCTGCATCGGAGTCGCGCCCCTTGCAGCGCAGGCCGAGCCCGAGGAATGGGGGGATCACCCCATGGTGCCGCGCATCGAGGGGAGTGAAATCCTCGCCTATGACTATACCGAACTCGATCGCGTGACGCTCACCTTCGGGCCGCGCGAAGACGGGGAGTTCGAGCATGCGCGGGAGCTCGAAGGCGAACATACCCAGCTCCTCTATCTGCTGCGCAATCCGGATGTCAGCACGCTTCAGGTCAAGCGGGCCTATCGCGAGGGGCTCGAACAGGCCGGCTTCGAGATCGACTTCGCCGGCAGCGGCGACGAACTCGGCCGCCGCTTCCATCGCTTCGATCTGTTCGGTCGCAGCCGGCCCAGCGGCATGAGCGTGCACGATATCGGCTGGCCCCGGGACAAGGACGACATGCGCTTCATCGCCGCCAGCCATGCCGACGAGGATGTCTATGTGAACGCGCTGATCCATCCCAATCGCAGGGAAGGCGAGCCCGTGTTGCGGGTGGATGTGGTCGAGAAGCCGATGGAAGAGCCGACCCTCGGCGTGGCCGCGCCGCAGCCGCCGGAAGAGCAGCCCACCGAACGCGAAGATATCGTCGCGGCCCATGATGCACAGAACCTGACGGCCGAGGAGATCGAATCCGACCTCGTTTCCGAGGGCCGCGTGGCCGTGCGCGATATTCTCTTCGAATTCGACAGCGCCGCGATCATCGACGAATCCGCCGATGCGCTCGCGGTGATCGCGGAATTCCTCGAGACCAACGATGACCTCGAACTGGTGATCGTCGGCCATACCGACAATGTCGGGTCATTCGACTACAACCTGAACCTCTCGCTTGCGCGCGCGCAGGCCGTGTCCGACTGGCTGGAAGAGCGTCACGGCATCGATGACGAACGCCTGCAGGCCGCCGGTGCGGGGATGATGGCGCCGGTTGCCACCAACCGCAACGAGGACGGGCGCTCGCAGAACCGCAGGGTCGAACTGGTCGAGCGGTGATACGCCGGCTGGCAAGATTTGCGGCGGTGTTTCGCTAGGGCGAACCCGTCGGAAGCCATTGAGTAACGCAGGGCCCGAATTGTTTTGGCGCCGGGCCCTGCAACACCCTCCGGTGCATTCCCGCCACGGCCTACCGATGCTCGCTCCACCATTCGCGCGCCAGCCGCTCGGCCTCGGCGATTTCTTCAGGTGACATTCGTTCGCCAAGCTCGTCACGTTTCAGGGCCGGGCCCATCCTCGCGATGGTGAACCACTTGTAGGCACGCACATTATCCTTGGGGAACCAATGTTTTCCTTCAGCATAACTGGTTGCGAGCCGAACGATCGAAAACTGTGCGGAAAAATCACCTTTTGCAGCATTTGCGCTGTCGCCGCGAGAACGGGATTCATAATTGCTTGCGCGCCTGCGTTCCGCAGTTTCGATTCGCTTCTCTTGGGCTCTCTGCAACCAGTCCGTCGGTTCGGCGCCTTCCGGTGGCGTCACAAGGCCTCTGGCGTACAGGTTTCCCAGGCTGTTCATTGATGCCAGATGATCCTGCAAGGCGCCTTTGCGGAACCAGCGTGCGGCCTCAGCGTAGTCCTGCACGACGCCATCGCCCATTCTGTAAAGCAAACCGAGACCGTACTGACCTGTTGCGTTGCCTTGTTCTGCAGCCTGGCGCCACCAATGCTCAGCTTTGGCGAATTCCTGCGGGAGCGAGGCGTAATTGTAGTACATTGTGCCTAGCCACAGTTGGGCTTCGATATCGCCATTCTCAGCGTCTCGCCTTGCTTCGGCAATAGCCGCTTCAGGCATGATGAACGGGGTCGAACGCCGTTCGGGCGGGATATGCTGAGCATCGGATTGCTCGGATAATGCAAAGGCTGAAAGGAATACGAGCGCAATGAGCCGAGGAGTTGTTCGTGCCATTGGATGGTTGCCGTTCTTGAACTGCTGCTCCGAAAGGCAAGAATAGCCGTGATCCGGAAAGCAGCTATTGATCCTGGTTTGGGGAGATGGCCGTGAGGCGCTTCTCGTGAGTTATTGCCCGTGCCTATTCTCTACCGATTCTCGTCCCACCACTCACGGGCAAGGCGCTCGGCTTCGGCGATTTCGTCGGGTGTCATTTGTTCGCCAAGCTCATCGAGCTTCAAGGTCGGGCTCGTCATTGCGATGGTCAGCCACTTGTACGCCTGCACGGAATCCTCGGGAAACCAGGGTCTCCCGTCAGCGTACAAGGTGCCTAGCTCCATCATCGCCATCGGCGCTTGGGGGCCATCAGTTGCAGCGCTTCTGGTGTAATTGCTCAAAGCGCTTGCATAGCGTTCCGCATGCCAACGCTCCCTGTCGGCTATTCGTTGCTCTTGGGCTTTCTGCGTCCAGTCCGTCAGTTCAGCACCCTCGGGCGGACTGGCCAGTCCCTTGGCGTATAATGCCCCCAGCATCTGCATCGCCGAAGGGTCATCTTGCATGGCGGCCTTGCGAAACCAACGCGCGGCCTCATCGTAGTCTTGTTCGACACCGTTACCTTGTTCGTAGAGCAAACCGAGGCCGAGCTGGCCACGTACATTGCCCTGTTCGGCTGCGATACGCCACCAACGCTCAGCCTCGGCGTAATCCTGCGGGTGCGAGAAATGGGTGGCATAGATGCCGGCAAGATCTGTTTGCGCAACGACATCACCAGCCTCGGCCCTGCGCCGAATTGAAGCAAGGTGGTCTTCGTTCATGATGAAAGGGGTCGGACGCGTTTCGATTATCGGTTCCTGAGCATCGGATGCTCCAAATAATACAAGACCTGAAAGGAATACGATTGCGAAAACCCAAGGGATCGTTCGTGTCATACGATTGTCGCCGTTCTCAAGATGCCGCTGCGACAAATAAGAATGGGCGTGATCCCGGAAGCAACTACTGACCTCTCTTTTGGTAAATATCCTGCGAGGTGGCCCAATTCAGGCGCGGTCAGCGCCAACAGCCGGCACCCCCTGTCCCCGCCCGAACACTCGCGCGATCGCCCGCTCTACCGCGTCGCCCGTCGCGCTGCGCCAGCGGGCGGCGAGGTGCTGGTCGGGGCGGATCAGCCAGGTGGCGCCGGGGGTGGCGTCGTAGCGGCGGGCGAAGACGCCCTCCGCGTCGATCAGATCGCGCCCGATCACCAGCATGCGCGCTTGTGGGTGATCGGGCAGTAATGCGCCATCGCCCGGCATGTGGAGGAGGGTGCATGCGCCGTCGAGCGCTTCCAGGAGCCAGCAGGGCGAGCCGTCGGGCCTGTGCATCGGCGCATCCGGAGCCGGCGCGCCGAGTTCCGCGACGCCGGCCCATTGTGCGTCATCCGGCGTCGAGAGGGGGCTGTCGTGATAGGTGGTGGGGGCCGAGAGGCGCCCGGAATTGACCATGCGCCGGGCGAAATCGGCGCGCGCCGCGAGCGCCAGCGCCGCATCGCGGAAGCGGGTCTCCTGGGGGGTGCGCGGGGCGATGAAATCGGTGGAACGCGTTGAATGGCCGATATTCTCGTCGGCGGCGGCGATGCGCTCGTGGTCGTAGCTCGCGATCAGCCGGGTATCGGCCTCGCCACGGATCACGGCGGCGAGCTTCCAGGCAAGGTTTTCCGCATCCTGAATGCCGGAATTGGCCCCGCGCGCGCCAAACGGCGAGACCTGGTGTGCAGCATCTCCGGCAAAGACCACGCGATCATGGACGAAGCGCGCCAGCCGGCGGCACTGGAACGTGTAAACCGAGACCCATTCCAGGCTGAAATTCTCATGCCCCAGCATCTGCCGGATGCGCGGGATCACGCGCTCGGGTTTTTGCTCCTCGCGCGCGTCTGCCTGCGCACCGAGGCCGAGATCGATGCGCCAGACATCATCGGGCTGCTTGTGCAGCAGCGCCGAGCGGCCTTCATGGAAGGGCGGGTCGAACCAGAACCAGCGCTCGGCGGGAAATTCACCTTTCATCTTCACATCGGCGATGAGGAAGCGTTCCTCGAAGACCTCGCCCTCGAAGGCGAGCCCCATCAGATCACGGCAGGCCGAGCGCGCACCATCCGCTGCCACGACCCAATCCGCCTGCAGGCCATAGGAGCCCTCCGGCGTCTCGATGGTGAGCGTGACGCCGGCGCTCTCCTGCGCGATGCCGGTGACGCGGTTGCGCCAGCGCAGCTCGATCCCGGCGCCGCCGCCATCCGCGAGGGCCTGCGCCCGGGTGACCAGATGATGCTCCAGATAATATTGCTGCAGATTGACGAAAGCCGGCATCTTGTGGCCGCTCTCGGGCAGGAGATCGAAGTTGTAAACCTCGCCATGACCCTGGAAGACGCGCCCGAGCTTCCAGGTGACGCCCTGGTCACGACAGGCTTCGCCGAGGCCGAGCCGGTCGAGAATCTCCAGCGTGCGCTTGGCGTAGCAGATGCCACGCGAGCCTTCGCCGATCCGGTCGGCATCGTCGAGAACCACCACGGGGACCCCGCGCCGGGCCAGATCGATTGCGCAGGCGAGGCCGACAGGGCCGGCGCCGACCACCACCACCGGATGGCGCGCGGGCGCTCCGTCCTGCTCGGGTGAGCGCCGATAGCTGAACTGATAGAGGCTCTTGCGTACTCCGCCCGTGGTGCCGCCCTGCGCCATCCCGCTCCCGCTCCCTCATATTTCACGTTCAGGATAGGCAGGGGCCCCGGCTTTGTCGATCCGCGCTGGAAAACGCCGTTTGTCCGCCGCAATCGCGTTGCACATGGTTAATGCAGACGCCACGATGCGAATCGGGTTCGTATGGGGCAGGTTCGCGTGCGAAGGCCCATCGGGCGACGACGCGGATGAGGGGGGTGGAGGCTGACATGGCCGCAGGCAATCGGGAAGAGACGGGCAGGGCAGGCCGGTCCTTCGGGCTGATCCTTGCCGCTATCGCCGCCACGGGATGGGGCTTTGCCTTCTATGCCGGGCTCGGCGGGATCGAGCGTGATGCGGTTTCGCGTGACAGCATCGCGATGCTGGAAGAGCGGAACGCCACACTCTCGGACGAACTCGCCACGATTCGCGATGCGAATGGCCGGCTGGAACAGGTCGAAGCCCGGATCACGCAGGCGCGCGGGGAACTCGGGCGCACACGCGAGGAAAGGCGCGATCTCGAAGCCAGCCTCTCGGCGCTCCAGGACGATATCGCCCGGCTGGGCCGCGATGAAGGCGCCGCGACGCCGGTCTCCGCCGGTGCTGCGAATCAAGGCGCATCACCGGCAGCGGTGAACGCTGCGCTGGCAAGGCTCGACCGGCTGATCGATACCCGCAGCGGTGAATTGCAGGCGATCCGCGCTGCACGCAGCGAGGCCGAGTCGCGCCTCGCCGCGGCGAGTGATGCGCTGGAAGCGACGCAGCAATCGCTGAGCCGCGACGAGCGCGCCGCCGGGGAAGCGCAGGAAACGCTCTCGCGGCTCCTCGCCGATATCGAGCGTTTCGAGGCTCTCATCGCCCGCCGCGAAGCACAAGCGGACACGCTCGCAGACGATATCACCCGCGCCGAGGCACGGCTGGCAGCGCTGCAGGTCGAGCACGCGCGCCTGCGCAGCGCGATCGAAGAAGCGCAGTCACGGGCGAATCGTCCCGAAGCCGCAGCGCCGAGTCCTGTGGAGCCGGAGCGCCTGCCCGACGGGACGCGTGTCATTCGCGTCAATCCCGGTTCCCGCTGAACGTACTGGCATCCGCGCACGCCGATCCGGGCATCCGAGCCGCGTGCGATTCACCTTGCGGAAAGACTGACGGGCCACTCTTGCGTGCGTGATGGGGCCTCGCGCGGGTAGGAAGCGGGTATGTTCAGTTGGTTGCGTGGATCGGGGCAGATGCCGGGCAGACGCGCTTCTCGCCGGCAAAGCACAGGCTGGAGGCGCTCTCTGACGGCGTCTTCGCCATCGTCCTGACGCTGCTCGCCCTCGAACTGCGCCTGCCGGACGCCGCTCATGACGCGCGTTTCGTCGATGTCGTCGCCGGCAACGGGGCGCTGATCGTCAATTACCTGATCTCGTTCTTCATCGTCGGCCTCTTGTGGAAGCTGCAGCATATGGTGCTGGAGCGCATCGGTCGCGGCGTTGCCGGCATCCACATGCTCAATCTGGCGTTTCTCGCCACGGTGACGCTGACGCCGTGGTCGCTGGGCAATCTCACCGGTTTTCCCGGTGATGCGATGGCGGTCGCGACATTCTCCGGCCTGCTGCTCGCCGCCTGGCTGATGCTGATCGCGATCCTGACATCCGCGCTTGCGAGCGACGGGCTCGAAGCGGACCAGCGCGCACCGGTCCGGCAATTGCGCACAAGCCTGACCAGCGGCCCGCTCGTCGCCGCGGCCTCGATCGCGATCGCGCCGTTCTCCACCGATACCGCGCTCTACATCTGGCTCGCGCTGATCCCGCTCTCTTTCCTCACGCGCCGGCTGGCGCAATAGCAGGCGCCATCTTCACCGACCAATCCCCGGAAAGTCTGCAATCGCCACCGCGAGAGCAAGCAAGAACAAGAGCAAGAAAAGGAGCAGATCATGACCTCCCACGGCGCCTTCATCGCCGCATTCCACATCCTCTTTCTGCTGATTCCGCCGCTGAGTGCCGCGCTCTGGTGGTACCATCGCCGCGATATCGGCGCGCGCTATCTGCCCCTGTTGCTGAAGCATCTCGTCTTCATCGGGGTCGGGGTGCAGGGCTTCATGGCCGGGCTGAAGCAGATCTTCACCGGCGAGAGCATCGCGGCCTATCTCGACTGGCCCTACAGCCCCTTCGTTGCCGAACTCGGCCTGATGAACCTGGCTTTCGGCATACTCGGCCTGATCGCACCCTTCGCCTCACGCGGTTTCCTCGTCGCCGCATCACTCGGCTACGGCATCTTTCTGATCGGCGCCGCGATCGGGCATCTGCGCGACGTGATCACGACGGGCAATCTTGCACTGGGCAATATCGGGCCGACGCTGTGGTCGGATATCCTGATCCCGCTGGGTTTGCTTTGGCTGATCGTCGCCACGCGTGAGGGACGTCGCCCGACGTGAACGCGATATCTCCGGGCCTCAGAACGGCCGCGGCGGGGGGAGGGGGATCTGATCCGGCGAAGGCAATGAGGGGGCGCCGGTGTCCTCGTCCTCGTCCTCGGGCGCATCCGCCATCGAGGTCTGGCGGCAGCCGGTGAGCCAGACGTCGTAGACGGGATGATCGATGGCGCTGAGCCCGGGGCTCTCGGCGAATATCCAGCCGTTGAAGAGGTCGCTGACGTCACCGTCGAGAGCGACATCCTCCACCTCGATGTAGGCGGTGGTATTCGGGCTGTCGGTCGGGGGACGGGTGTGGCAGGCGCGCGGCGTCACGAGGAGCGAGCCGAACTGGATGGTCTCGTCGATCTCGACCTCGAAGGCGATGATGCGCGCAGTGATCTTGTCGAGCCCGTTGAAGACGGCAATGGGATTCTCAATATGGGTCTGCGCCGCAGCCGGGGGCGCGGCCACGGCCCCGGCGAGCAGAAGCGCGGCAAGCATGACGGCTGCCGGCGCGCGCGAGGCGATCAGGGTGGGGAGCATTGTGAATTCCCGCGTCATTTGCCTGTTACCACGCGTGCCCTGCAGGAGCCCGGGGGGCGTGCTCAATCGCCTGGTGACCATGCGGCGTAGTCGCCCGTCGCCTTGGGGCGCTGCTCCGGCGTCAGGATCGAACCTTGCGGGCGATAGGCCTGAGCGGTGCCGGTGTGATTCTCGGCGCCGAGCTTCTGCCATTCGCGCGCGGCATAGTCTTCCTGCGAGGGGGCGGTCGGGTAGGTATGGGCGAGCCAGCCACGCCAGCCGGGGGGCACGCGCGAGAGATCGGCGAGCCCGTTATAGATTACCCAGCGCCGCTCGTAGCCGAGCGCGGGATCCTTGGCGCCGCCCTTGGTGCGATAATAGATATTGCCGAACTCGTCCTCGCCGACGCGTTCGCCGTGGCGCCAGGTGTGGAAGCGCGTGTTCAGCGTCTGGCCGTTCCACCAGGTGAAGAACTGGGTGAAGAACTCTTTCAGGGTCATCGCGGATCGTCGCCTTTGTTCGATAGGCACCTTATGGCGCCGCAAACGCCACAAGTCCAGTGCCGCACGGCTCGCTGAACCCGGTTTTGCGATTCGTTTGCGGCGAATCGATGGAGCAGGCGGGGCGTATACGCCGCCGCATCGCCGCAATCCGTTGCGGGGGCGGGGGAGGGGTGCGTTCCGCAGCCGAAGGGAGGGCGGATTCGGACCGTTGCTGAGTCGTCAAGAGGCCGATCCGTATCCGGGCAGCGAATCCACATTTATTGCCTGTCGGTGCTATGGTGAACGAAGTGTTATCCCACCCGACCGAACACGATTCATGACGGAATCCGAAGGGGTTAACCATTGGTTCAGGGCTTATCCACAATCGGCACGATCTCCACAAGATATAGCGTCGGCAAAAGAACGGAGCACTAGTTCTTGACGTTTGGGTCGGGTCGGGCATAGCTTCCGAATATGCCGTTCGGGATGCGGCGACGGGGCTTCGTGGCCTGGTCGGAGAGGTTTCTGGAAGGGTCTTGGAAGACGCGTCGATCGCGCATCCGTTACGGTGCGTGAACCCTCGACTGCGCGCTCGCGAGACCATGTTCGGGGCCGGCATCGCGCGGCAGTGGGGCAGAACAAGGGTGGCGCCAAAGCCGCCCGACGGCGTCATGACAGAGTAAAAACGCGACAAGAGCCGCAACATGCGGCCGGCGAAGCTTTCCCTGACGAGAGGCAGCTCAGGGGTGCTTTGCCAGACAAAGGGACTAGACAGATGCGGATCGAGCGGCGCTACACCACCACCGGGCAATCGCCTTATGCGGACATTGCCTTCCGGCTCTCCACCAGCGAGATCCGCAACCCGGACGGCTCGACCGTCTTCAAGCTCGAGAATTTCGAGGTTCCAAAGAGCTGGAGCCAGGTCGCCTCGGACGTGCTGGCGCAGAAGTATTTCCGCAAGGCGGGCGTGCCGGCGGCGCTGAAGAAGGTCGAGGAGAACGACGTTCCTTCCTTCCTGTGGCGCTCCGTGCCCGACGAGAAGGCGCTGGCGAAACTGCCGGAAGGCGAGCGTTACGGGCCGGAGACCTCCGCAAAGCAGGTTTTTGACCGCCTCGCGGGCTGCTGGACCTATTGGGGCTGGAAGGGCGGCTATTTCTCGTCCGAAGACGATGCGCAGGCCTTCTTCGACGAGCTGCGCTTCATGCTGGCCAACCAGATGGTCGCGCCGAACTCGCCGCAATGGTTCAATACGGGCCTGCACTGGGCCTATGGCATCGACGGGCCGAGCCAGGGCCATTTCTACGTGGATTTCAAGACGGGCGAGCTGACGCGCTCGACCTCGTCCTATGAGCATCCCCAGCCGCATGCCTGCTTCATCCAGGGCGTGCAGGACGATCTCGTCAACGAGGGCGGGATCATGGATCTGTGGGTGCGCGAGGCCCGCCTGTTCAAATACGGCTCGGGTACCGGCTCGAACTTCTCGATGCTGCGTGGCGAGGGCGAGAAGCTCGCCGGTGGCGGCAAGTCCTCGGGGCTGATGTCCTTCCTCAAGATCGGCGACCGGGCAGCCGGCGCGATCAAGTCCGGCGGCACCACGCGCCGCGCGGCCAAGATGGTCGTGGTCGATGTCGATCACCCGGATATCGAGACCTATATCGACTGGAAGGTGCGCGAGGAGCAGAAGGTCGCCGCGCTCGTGACCGGCTCCAAGCTGTGCAACCGCCATCTCAAGGCGGTGATGAAGGCCTGCGTCAATTGCGAGGCCACGGGCGATGCCTGCTACGATCCCGAGCGCAACCCCGCCCTCAAGCGCGAGATCAAGCGCGCCCGCCGCGCCCTCGTGCCCGACAACTACATCAAGCGCGTGATCCAGTTCGCCAAGCAGGGCTACAGGGATATCGAATTCGACATCTACGACACCGATTGGGATTCGGAGGCCTACCTCACGGTTTCGGGCCAGAATTCGAACAATTCCGTCTCGCTCAAGGACGACTTCCTCAACGCCGTCGAGGCTGACGGCGAGTGGAACCTGATCCGCCGCACGGACGGCAAGGTCGCCAAAACCGTCAAGGCGCGTGACCTGTGGGAGAAGATCGGCCATGCCGCCTGGGCATCTGCCGATCCCGGCCTGCATTTCAACACGACGATGAACGACTGGCATACCTGCCCGGAATCCGGCCCGATCCGCGGCTCGAATCCGTGTTCGGAATACATGTTCCTCGACGACACGGCCTGCAATCTCGCCTCGGCGAACCTGCTGCAATTCTATGATCGCGAGGCGAAGCAGTTCGATTTCGGCGGCTATGAGCATCTCTGCCGGCTCTGGACCGTGGTGCTCGAAGTCTCCGTGACCATGGCGCAGTTCCCCTCTCGCGAGATCGCGCAGCTCTCCTACGAGTACCGCACGCTGGGTCTGGGCTACGCCAATATCGGCGGCCTCCTGATGACCATGGGCCTGTCCTACGATTCGGATGAGGGCCGTGCGCTCGGCGGCGCGCTCACCGCGATCATGACCGGCGTGGCCTATGCCACCTCCGCCGAGATGGCGGGCGAGCTCGGGCCGTTCCCCGGCTACAAGGCGAATGCGCAGCACATGCTGCGGGTGATGCGCAACCATCGCCGCGCGGCTTATGGCGAGGCTGACGGCTATGAGGCGCTCAACGTCAACCCCGTCCCGCTCGACCACGCCTCCTGCCCGGAGCCGATCCTGGTCGAGCGTGCCAAGCGCGCCTGGGACGAGGCACTGGTGCTGGGTGAGAAGCACGGCTACCGCAACGCCCAGGCGACCGTGATCGCGCCGACCGGTACGATCGGCCTCGTCATGGATTGCGATACCACGGGCATCGAGCCTGATTTCGCGCTCGTGAAGTTCAAGAAGCTCGCCGGCGGCGGCTATTTCAAGATCATCAACCGCGCCGTTCCGGACGCCCTGCGGGCGCTGGGCTATCGCGAGCATGAGATCGCCGAGATCGAGGTCTACGCGCTCGGTCACGGTTCGATGGCGCAGGCGCCGGGCATCAACCCGCAGACCCTGAAGGCCAAGGGCTTCACCGACGAGATCATCGCCACGCTCGAAGGTGGCATGAAGGCGGCGTTCGATATCAAGTTCGTCTTCAACAAATGGTCGATCGGCGAGGATTTCCTCACGGGTACGCTCAACGTCCCGGCGGAGAAGCTCAACGACCCGTCCTTCGACCTGCTCGCGCATCTCGGCTTCACGAAGGACGAGATCAATGCTGCCAATATCCATATCTGCGGGGCGATGACGCTGGAAGGTGCGCCGCATCTCAAGGAAGAGCACTATCCGGTCTTCGATTGCGCCAATCCCTGCGGGCGCGTCGGCAAGCGCTATCTCTCGGTGGAGAGCCATATCCGCATGATGGCGGCGGCGCAGCCCTTCATCTCGGGGGCGATCTCCAAGACCATCAACATGCCCAACGACGCCACGGTCGAGGATTGCAAGAGCGCCTACATGCTCTCCTGGCGCCTCGCCCTCAAGGCGAACGCGCTTTATCGCGACGGCTCCAAGCTCTCGCAGCCGCTCAATTCCGCGTTGATCGAGGATGATGCGGATGAGGACGAGGATGCGGTCGATACCGTTGATCGTCTGCTCGAATCCGCGGCCCCCGCGCGCGCCGCGCAGGTGGCGGAGAAGATTGTCGAGCGTGTGGTCGAGCGCGTGGAGCGCATCCGGGAGCGCGAGAAGATGCCCGATCGCCGCAAGGGCTATACGCAGAAGGCGGTCGTCGGTGGCCACAAGGTCTATCTGCGCACGGGCGAATACCAGGACGGGCGCATCGGCGAGATCTTCATCGACATGCACAAGGAGGGCGCGGCCTTTCGGGCGATGATGAACAACTTCGCCATCGCGATTTCGCTGGGCCTGCAATACGGCGTGCCGCTGGAAGAATACGTGGAGGCCTTCACCTTCACGCGCTTCGAGCCGGCGGGCTTCGTGCAGGGCAACGAATCGATCAAGAACGCGACCTCGATCCTGGATTACGTCTTCCGCGAGCTCGCGATCTCCTATCTCGGCCGCTACGACCTCGCCCATGTCGACCCTTCCGAGATCGGCCATGACGTGCTCGGCAAGGGCGACGACCAGTCCAAGCTCTCCGCCACGGCGGCGAAGTATGTCTCCAAGGGTTTCACCCGCGGCAAGACGGACAAGCTGATGCTGATCGATGGCGGTTCGCACGGCGGCACGGGCGCCACCGTCGTCACCGCTCTCTCGGCCCAGGGCGCCACCGCGCTCAAAAGCGAGCCGGTGGTGGAGCAGGACATGGAGGAAGAGGGCGCCGACCTCTCCGCGCTGGGCTTCTCGGCGCCACGGGTCGACACCTCCGCCGGCATGACCAAGGCCGACAAACGCGCCGAGGCCCGCATGAAGGGCTACGAAGGCGAAGCCTGCCCCGAATGCGCCAACTTCACGCTGGTGAGGAACGGGACCTGCATGAAGTGTGATACCTGTGGGTCGACGACGGGGTGTTCGTGAGGGTCACCTCATACACGTAAAGACGACAGCGCCCCGGGAAACCGGGGCGTTTTTTCTGTGGGCGTGCAGCACTGCATCATGTGCAACCGGCGAAAACGCGCAAGGCGTCAATTACGCAACCTCCACCCGCAACGCATCCACCTGCCCGATAATTCCATCCAGCCGCCCGACCGCAATATCGGAGACGGTGCGCAGGGCGCCACGATCGGGATCGGGCATGGCGAAGAGGGCGAGGTCGAGGGCGTGGAGGATGGCGCGATCCGCTGATCAGCGCGCGCATCCCGCAGGAGGCCATTGATGCGCTGGAGGCGATCGCTGCGCGCGAGGGCGAGACGCGCTCGACACTGGTTCGTCGGGCGATTCTCGAATGGCTGAGAGGGCAGGGGCGGCTTTAACCCTGCGGACGATTTGTGGGCCTTTGCAGGGTGAGAGCGCCCGCCTGCTCAGACTGATCGACGCCATTCGACGACGCCATTCGACAAGGGGTTCGACAAGGGGTTCGACAAGGGGTTCGACAAGGGGTTCGCCCCGCATCACACACACCCACCCTTAATCCCCCGCCTCAGGGGAGGTGGGTCTGTCACGCGCTCTATGGAGATTTTCCCTCAGGGACCAGCAGAGGTGGCGCGCGAAAAGCTCGGTCGCGACGCTCGACCAGCGTTCGTGGGCAGCCGGTTTCTCGCTTGCGCAATATGGGAATTCAGTGGTGAGTGCGCGGGGATTCGAGCCCTGGACCACTGATCAATAGTCAGTTGCTCTACCGACTGAGCTACGCGCTCGACGGGCGTGGACTTAAGGCATCGGGGCGGCGGGGGCAATAAGTCCAACGCTTCATGCCACGCAGCGCCCCTCTCCCTCCGTGGAAAGAGCAGTCATGCGTTATTTTGGGACGAACATCTCGTCGCGCGGGCCTATCGCCTCTCAGACCTTGCGATCCTCATGCTCGATATCGGGAGGCGTTTGCTGTTCCTGGTCAGCCGCGCCGGCATAGGCGCGCAGGCGCAGGGCGTCGGTGGCCGATACGGGCGTTTGCTCGCCGCCGGCAGTTGCCTTGGCCACAGCGCGGCGCGCCTTGGCCAGCATCAACGTACGTTGCATCAATCCGGCCAGCATGCCCTGGCGCTGGCTGCCGGTGCGGGTCTCGAGCTGCATCGCGGCCGCACGCTCGACCTGCTGGACGGCGGCATCCTTGGGCAATTGCGTGCGCACGGCAGCAGCCGACATCGGTGCATCCGTACGCTGTAGCGCCGCCTGCGACGATGACAGGATCGGTTTGGTGACGCCGGAGAATTCCATGCCGCGCCCTCCAGTGGAGCGGCCGCTCGACGACCGCCGGAGACAATGATCCTGTGATCATGCGCCGCAATCATGAATCAAACGTTAATCAAATATGAACGCCTGTCACATTTCAGGTCAACTCAACGTCCCTCGCAACTGGCCAACCCGCGTTGGAACGCCATGCCTCTGCGGAACTCGTAGCGGATATTGATGATATTCACCGAGCCGTCCGCGAGAAAGTTTCGCTGGATCGTGATCAGATCCGGCGGCGTCTTGTCGAAATCGATGCAATACGAGCCGACGACGTCGAATACCGGACGCCAGCGCCCATCCTGCGACAAGGTGACGTAAGTGCGGCAGCCCGTCTGCGGGCAAACGGAACCCGGTCGCAGGCCTTCACAGACGAAGCGGTTCTCGTCGAGGATGATGTCGGGCATGCCGTCGCGATCGAAGTCGGCAAAGGCCACCGCATCCATCGGATCGCCCGGATTGCCGCCGAGCAGGGAGCAACGCCGCGAGAGATCGAAGAGCTGGTTGCGGATGCGCTCGGGCAGATCGTTGAAACCGAGCGTGTCATGCGCATGGGCCGCAGGCGCCGGAAACAGCATCCCGGCGACGATCAGCAAGGCCCATGGCAGGTTCCGCAACGACATGAAGGGAGGATGCGCCGGACCCGTTAAAACTTTCCTTGCATCCCGGCGCGCACAGCGTGGATCCGAGGGCGGTCCTCGGGCCGTTTTTCCGATCCGCAAACGGGGCTCGCGCCGGATCGCGTGGGGCATGCGACAGGGTATGCGACCTTTTCACTTTGTGTTGAACGGCAACTTTCGTCACCATTGAAACGTTGCTTCAGATATCGCGCCACTCCGGCGGCGATAGGAGATTACCCAAATGAGTATTTCATTCCGCGCGGCTTTGATGACCGCGACAATATTCGTTGCCGCACCGGCGATCGCGCAAGCGGCCGACAACCCCATGGTCGGTGGCGCGCAGATGCTGGCCGAACGCAACATTGTCGAGAATGCGATGGAATCGGCCGACCACACCACGCTGGTCGCCGCCTTGCAGGCCGCCGGCCTGGTCGACACGTTGCAGGGCGAAGGCCCGTTCACGGTGTTCGCGCCGACCAACGCAGCCTTCGACGCGCTTCCGGCCGGCACGGTCGAAACGCTTCTCATGCCCGAGAATGTCGATGCGCTGACGGAAGTCCTGACCTGCCACGTCCTCGACACCAAAGCGACTGCGGCGATCATCGGTGGCATGATCGATGATGGTGACGGTGTCCACACGGTCGAGACACTGGGCGGCTGCATGCTCGAAGTGCGCTCGTCCAACGGCATGATCACCCTCACCGACGAGAACGGCGGCAGCGCCACCGTGACCATCGCCGATGTCATGCAGTCGAACGGCGTGATCCATGTGGTCGATGCCGTGATTCTTCCCAAGGAAGACGATACCGCGATGAATACCGGCAGGGATCCCGTTCGCGGCGCCGGCACGGCTGCCCGTAGCGAAGCCGGCATGGGTGCCCGAAGCGAAACCGGTATGGCTCCCGTTCGTGACACCGGCATGGCTCCCCGTAGCGAAGCGGGCATGCCCCCCCGCAGCGAATCCAGCATGTCGGTCGGGCGCGACACCGGCACGGAATCCCGCATGACCACGGGCAGCACGACGGCTTCGGCTGCAAGTGACAATCCGATGGTCGGTGGTGCTGCGATGATGTCCAATCGCGACATCGTCGAGAATGCGATGAACTCATCGGACCACACCACGCTGGTCGCTGCCGTGCAGGCTGCCGGTCTCGTCGAGACGCTGCAGGGTGACGGCCCGTTCACGGTGTTCGCGCCCACGAACGCAGCCTTCGACAAACTGCCGGCAGGCACTGTCGAGAACCTGCTGCTGGAAGAAAACCGTGACGACCTGTCGAACATCCTCACCAGCCATGTCGTCGCCGGCAACATTTCCGGCGCCGATCTCGAGGCCATGGCGCGCGCTTCGTCGGATGGTTTCCACCATTTCGAAACCGTGTCCGGCGCGAAGCTTTCCGCTCAGGCGCAGGGTGCGGGCGAGGTCAGCATTTTTGATGAGAACGGCAATGCCCATCGCATCACCATCGCTGACGTGAACCAGTCCAACGGCGTGATCCACGTCGTCGACGGCGTGCTTCTGCCGCGCTGATCGCGTTAACCGATCGAGGGGCGAGGCGGGTCAGACCCCGCCTCGCCTCGTCCTTCCATCGCCGTCGTCGCGCGACGCATTGCCGATGGTTCCGATTGTCAGCTCAGGAATGCACCCATGTCGCGCGATGCACGACCCGCCAAAGGCCCGCTGATCTACCGGCAATCGATCTGGACGCGGCTGACCCACTGGATCTGGGCCGCCTGCCTCTTCTTCCTGATGCTCACGGGCCTTCAGATCTTCAACGCCTATCCCAAACTGGATATCGGCAAGGAATCGGGCTTCGAATACGACAATTCGATCTTCGAGATCGGGGCGCGGCAGGCCGGAGACGAACTGCAGGGCTTTACCCGGATTTTCGGGAGCGAGTTCGATACCACCGGTGTACTCGGTGTCTCGAACGGCCAGGTCCGGGCTTTTCCCGCTGCCGTGACGATCCCTTCGAATCAGGATCTGGCGACGGGCCGGGTGATTCACTTCTTTTTCGCCTGGCTGCTCGTGGGGACACTCGCGATCTGGTTCATTGCAGGCATTGCCAACGGGCATCTGCGCCAGCTTCTGCCGCGTCGTAGCGACCTGCGCGCATTGGGGCCGGAGATCGCCGACCATGCAAGGCTGCGGTTTCACCACCAGCGCCGCTACGGTGCGCTCCAGAAACTGACCTATGCGGGAGTGATGTTCGTCCTGCTGCCGCTGATGATCCTCACCGGCCTTTCGATGTCACCGAGCTTCAACGCGGTTGCGCCCTTTCTGCTCGATGTCTTCGGCGGGCGGCAGACGGCGCGGACGCTGCATTTCCTCATCATGCTCGCGCTGATCGGATTTTTCCTCATCCATATCCTGATGGTGCTGGCCGCCGGGCCGCTGAACGGGCTGCGCTCCATGCTCAGCGGGTGGTACCGGATCGATCCCGAGCCCGCAGCTTCGGCGCAGGGCCCCGCCGGGGACGCTTCCGCTCCGAAGCAACTTTTCGCTCCCGAGCAGCGTATCGATCACGAGCCCCGTTCAGGCGAAGCGCAGCCTGCAGACCGAAAGGAAGCGTGACATGTCCCGCACGAATCTCGATCGCCGCGCCCTGCTGCGCAGCGGCGTGCTCGGCGCCTCGGCCCTCGCGCTCGGCGGATGCAAGATCTTCGACGACGCCACCCGGCAGGGTTCGGCCATGCGCAACGTGTTCGAATCCGCCGGCGAACTGACCTATCGCGCGCAACGTCTGCTCGGCGGCAAGCAGAGCCTCGCGCGGGAATATTCCCGGGACGACATTCTCCAGTCGCAGCATCCCAACGGCAGCGTCTTCCCCGAAAGCGCGGAGTATCAGGCGCTGATGCGAAACGATTTCCGGGATTTCGAGCTCGCGGTGAGCGGTCTCGTCGACAACCCGTTGATCCTGTCGCGCGAGACGCTCCTCGCCATGCCGGCGCGCACCCAGATCACCCGGCATGACTGCGTCGAAGGCTGGTCCTGCATCGCAGAATGGACGGGCGTTCCACTCGGCCTCGTCCTCGACGAAGCTCGGCCCCGGGCGAATGCCCGCTACGTGGTGTTTCACTGCCACGACGCCATCGAGCGAAGCCTGGCCGGGCCGGTCTACTACTATGAAAGCATCGATATGATCGATGCCCACCACCCGCAGACAATCCTCGCCTATGGCCTCAACGGAGCGCCGCTGCCCGTCCCCAACGGTGCGCCGCTGCGGGTCCGGGTTGAGCGTCAACTCGGCTACAAGATGGCGAAATACATCCACAAGATCGAACTGGTGGAAAGCTTTGCCGAACTCGGCAATGGCAAGGGCAGCTACTGGGCCGATCGCGGCTATGAATGGTATGCGGGGATCTGAAGCAATGCCGCAAGCACTGAGGGGTGGCGCCTTGCGCAGGGAATTCTCGTCTGACCTCGCCCTTCTGGCGGCGCGCTTGCTGATCGCCATCCTGTTCCTGGCCGGGGCGGCCCAGAAGTTTCTCTCGCCCGGCGATGCGATGGCGTTGCTCGCGATGCAGAATCTGCCGCAGGCGCTGGTCTGGCCCGCGTTGATCGTCAACGCGGTTGCGGGCGTGATGCTGGTCCTGGGCGTGCGGATCCGGCCTCTGGCCTTGCTGCTCGCGGCATATTGCGGCGCCACCAGCTTCTTCCACCTGATCCCGGATGATCCCTGGCAGATGTCGATCTTCGTCAAGAACTGGTCGATCACCGGCGGCTGTCTCGCCCTCGCGGTGGCGGGGTCCGGACGTCTGGCATTGCTGCCCGACAAGGCAATCGCGCCGCCGCGCTGAGGCGGCAGAATTGCTCAGTCCACGCAGACACGATCACTCGAGCAGGCCGACCGCGTTCTCGACGGCGTCCACCACCGCGCCCGAGCGCACCAGCGCGAGCGCGTCGCCCATCTCCTGCGCATACCAGCGATCGCCGTCGAGCGCCGGCGGGATGGTCTCGCGAATGGCATCGAGGGCGGCCTGGCTGCCTTTCCCGAGGGGATGATCGCGGGTCAGGTCCGCCACGAGGCTCAGCCCCTGCGCGGCCATCAGCAATTCGCCGGCGACGATCTGCTCGACATTCTCCACGATCATGCGCGCCTTGCGCCCGCACCATGTGGAATTTGAAACGTGGTCCTCGGCATTGCTCTTGCCGGGAATGCTGTCGACTGAACCCGGCGTGGCGAGGCCGCGATTTTCCATCACCAGCGCCGACATCGAGCATTGCACCGTGGCGAAACCGGTATTGAGCCCCTGCTTGCCGGCGAGCAGGTTGCGCGGCAGGCCGTAGCTCATGGTGGGATCGACCAGCCGCGCGAGGCGGCGCTCGCTGATGGCGCCGAGATCGGTCATGGCGATGGCGAGCACATCCATGGCCTGCGCCATGTACTGGCCGTGGAAATGGCCGCCTGAGAGCGAGACATAGCCGCCGGCCCCGTCATCGACGATCAGCGGATTGTCCGTCGCCGCATTGAGTTCCACGGAAACGAGCCTCTCGACATATTCGAGCGCATCATTGGCCGGACCGTGCACCTGCGGGGCGCAGCGCAGGGAATAGACGTCCTGCACGCGCGGCGATGCGGGCGTGCCCGGTTCGCGCTTTTCCTCGGGGAAGACGATATCGCGTGCGGCCTGTGAGCAGAGCCGTGTCCCGTCGAGAATGCGCAGGATATTGCGCGCCACCTTCATCTGGCCGGCGTGCGGTCGCGCACGCTGCAGGCGTGCATCGAAGGCGGCGAGCTCGCCGCGCATGGCTTCGAGCGAAAGACAAAGGGCGATATCGGCGGTCTTCATCAGCCGCCGCGCGTCGTGCGCGGCAAGCGCGGCCAGTGCAAGCGAGGTTGTCGAGCCGTTGATCAGCGCCGAGGCATCCTTGGCGCCGAGGGTGATATCGGGATCGAATCCCGCCTGCGCGATCGCCTCGCGGGCGGGCATGCGCTTGCCGTGATAGATCATCTCGGCTTCAGGAAAGCCGCAGACGGCGGCTGCGAGATGAGCCAGCGGCGCGAGATCCCCGGAGGCGCCGACGGAGCCTTTCTGGGGGATCACCGGATGCAGGCCGGCATTGAGAAAGGCGAGCAGGCGCTCGACGAGCTCCACCTGCGGGCCGGAATAATTCGAGGCGAAGGCATTGGCGCGCATCAGCATCATCGCGCGCGTGACATCCTCGGCGAAGGGCTCGCCGATACCCGTCGCATGGGCATAGACCGTCTTCTTCTGGTACTCCGCCATGTCGGCGATGAAGACGCGCTGGTCCTTGAACAGACCCACGCCGGTGTTGAAGGCATACATCAACGGCGCATCGTCATGCATCCAGGTCTCGTCGATATAGACGCGCGTCGCGGCGATGCGCGCGCGGGCGGCGGGGGCGAGTTCGGCCCGGGCATAGCCGCCCTGCGCATCCGGGCGGGCGACGCGCGCGGCATCGGCGATGGTGAGGCTGGCTCCGTCGAGTGCAATGGTCATGGTCGGCTTACATCCCTGTTTGCTTCGACAGCGATAGCGCGCGCTGAACGCATGAACAAGCATCTCACGCTGCTTCGGGAGGTCAGAGGAAGCTTCAGGAGTACAATTGAAAGCAGGGAGGCGGAGGTGATTGCAGGGTCATTCAGACCCGAATTACCGATTAATTTACCAAAAATTCGGTGAATTCTGAGGAAAAAGCAATCTAAAATTATATATATTTAATCAAAAATTATCAATGGGTGCGTTGCATGCCTTGCATTGAAGAATTCTTGGAGTGCAAGCATTCGCTTGGTCAAGCCATACGAAACGACTTCCTCGGCACATGCATGTTTTCGAGAAATATACATGTTATAATTGTATTTTTAAGAGCTGGCTCCTTCGGGCACTGATTTTCCAGGGCTTTCGATTAACGCCTTGTTCAGCTGGTTGGTCGACCATGCGTCACATACGGGAATGGCTGCGGTGCAGGGGGCGCCGCGCGGCAACCTCCCGGGGATGCGTCTGGAGCGATGAGCGAACGCGCAAATCAGAAGCCGCTTTCATGCAAGAGCGCGCTTGAAATGGGGGAGGCGAATGCATCCCTCGCGACCGATAGCCCGGCGCGCATCGAGCCGCTTCTGCCTGCGTCGACTCCGATATCCGATGCCGAACATGATGCCACGCGCTACCGCACGCTTCTCGCCGCGACCGCCGGCCTGATCTGGCATGCAGGTCCGGATGGCCGAATTTGCGCGATACCGGTGAGCGGGGATCTCGGCGAGGCGCAATTGCAGGCCATCCACGGCTATGGCTGGTGGGACTTTCTACATGCTGATGATCGCCCGAAATTTCTGCTCCGTGCGTTGCGTGCGCGGCGGCGCAGGAGTGCTTTCGAGGGTACCTGGCGCATCAGGGACGCGACGGGTGCATATCGCTGGAATCGAATTCGTGTCGTCCCCTTGTGCGATACGGAGGGTCGGATCACCGAGTGGGTCGGCAAGGCTTCGGATGACCATGAGCGCTATCTCGCACAGGAGCGGGTCGCGGAATCGGAGGCGCGTTTGCGGTTGGCGCTCTCGGCGGCGCGCATGGTTGCTTGGGAGTTCGCCCCCGAAGCGCGCAAGAGCAGCCGCACCGACAATTCCCGCGTGATCCTCGGCATCGATGCGGATGATTTCGAAAGCTACATCGAGAACATGCATCCGGAGGATCGGCCCGTCTTCCATAATGCGTATGTCGACGGTGGCAGCATGCGCGTCCCGGAACTGCGCTATCGTCATCCCGACGGTCGCCAATTATGGCTCTCGTCGCGTGGCGTCGAGCGGCGGGACGCGGATGGGCGCCGTCGCATCATCGGTGTGACCTACGACATCACCGACCGCAAGGCCGCCGAGGAGGAGATCTGGCGTGCGGCAAATCATGATACGCTCACGGGTCTGCCCAATCGCCGCTTCTTTCTCGCCACGCTGCGCCAGCATGTCGAAAGCGGCGCGCGTTCCGGCGGCGGAGTAGCCCTGGCGCTCCTCGACTTCCTGGACTTCAAAGCCCTCGATGCAGCGCTCGGTCACGACGGCGCGGACGCGCTCCTGCAGCGCACCGGTGAGCGGCTGCGCAAGCGGCTCGACCGTGACGATATCGTCGCGAGAATCGGCGGCGACGAATTCGGGGTCTTCCTCGGCGATATCCCCAATGCCGAGCAGGCTGCAAGCGTTGCGCAGTCACTTGCCGAGGTGTTGGCGGAGGATTTTTATCAGGCAGATCACATCCTCGCGGCGCGGGTCTGTGTGGGTATCGCTTGGTCGGCGCGCGAAGAAGCCGAGGGCGAAGCCCTGTTTCGGCAGGCCCAGAACGCTCTGCATGCGGCGAAGCAGTCGGCGCGGCGCGGCGGAGCACAGGTCCGGCTCTTCGACGATGACATGGTCGAGGGGGTGACGCGGCGCGCCGGCCTCGCCGCAGAGATGGTGCCCGCTTTGCGTCGTGGCGAGATCATTCCATTCTACCAGCCCAAGATCGATCTCGATTCCGGGCTGATCTGCGGCTTCGAGGCGCTGGCGCGCTGGCGCCACCCGCTGCGGGGTGTGCTGACACCGGGGGTTTTCGGCTCGGCCTTCGACATTCCGGAACTCGCGCGCGAAATCGGTCGCACGATGGCGTGGCAGGTACTCGACGACCTGCGTGGCTGGATCGACGGGGGGCTTGCGGTCGGACCGGTCGCGCTCAATCTCGCTGCTGTCGATTTCAGTGAGGGCGGTCTGGCCTGGGCGCTGCCGGACATGTTGGCTGAGCGCGGTGTGCCGGCGCGCTTCTGCGCCGTGGAGGTGACCGAGCGCGTCTTTCTCGGGGAAGGTGGCGGCGCTGTCGCGGCGGCGCTCGCACATCTCGACCATGCCGGAATTCGCATCGCGCTCGACGATTTCGGGACGGGCTACGCTTCACTGGTGCATCTGAAGCAATGCCCCGTTTCCGAGATCAAGATCGACCGTTCCTTCATTCAGGATCTCGAAACGGATGCGGAAGATGCCGCGATCGTGGCCGCATTGCTGGGTCTGGCACGGGCGCTCAGCCTCGACGTCACGGCGGAGGGCGTCGAGACCGAGGCGCAGGCGGCGTTTCTGAGCGACCATCATTGCGAACTGGCGCAGGGTTTTCTGTTCGCCAAGCCGATGGCGCACGATTGTGCGAGTGCGCTTCTGACGCGGCAGATGTTGGAGCGCAACATATCCGGCAGGCGCCGGCGTGTGCGCGATCCGAATTCGCCGATCGATCCTCAGCGGCTGTTGGCCGGTCAGGGTTGAGCATGGCCATGGCCCTCGGGGCGTGCTTCCGGCAATAGCAACAGCGCCATCGCGGCAGATGCCTGATCATCGTGCGCAGCATCGATTTGGCAGGCGGAGCGGGCGAGCCGCAACTTCGCGGCTCTACAGCAGAAACACCTTGTCGTGGGTGCGCATGATTTCGCGGGTTGCGAGATAGGCTTCGATCGCCTCGTCGTTGAGGAGCGGCTTGCTGATCAATTCGCCCTGCGCAAAGTCACATTCCGCCCCGGCGAGGCTGTCGAACTGATCCTGCCGGTCGACGCCCGCGGCGATGACCCCGATTTCCAGATTGTGGGCCATGTCGATGATGGTTCCTGGGATACGCGCGGCTTGGTCGCGCGTGCCGATCGCCGCGACGAAGGAGCGGTCGATCTTGAGCCGCGAGATCGGAAAGTGCGTCAGATGGGAAAGCGATGTCGCGCCGGTGCCGAAATCGTCGAGCGCGATGGACACCCCCAGCGTTGTCAAGGCCGCGAGAGCCTCGCGGACTGTGCGGGCATTGCGGTCGACCAGCGCATTTTCCATGATCTCGAATTCGATCCGCTGCGGCGACAGGCCGAAGCGATTCAACATGGCCGCCACGCGCGTCACGAAGCCGTCATCCTTGAGCTGCGTGGCGGTGACGTTCAGAGACAGACGTCCGGGGTCGCTGTATCCGGTAATCAGGCGTGCCAGACGTGAAAGTCCGATTTCGAGCAACCTGTCCCCGATTGCGAGAATCTGGCCCGAATCCTCGGCGATGGCGAGATGATCCCGTGAAAGGAAGACGGGCTCGCTTTCATGGGTGAAGGGCAGCGCCTCGAATCCGGAATGCTCGCCCGTATCGAGGCGGATCTGAGGCTGGAACGCCACGGCAAGGCCGCCACCGGACACGGCCTCCTCGATCGCATGGCTGATCTGCTTGCGATGCGCGATGCGCTCGCGCAGTTCCGCGTCGAACAAGCCCCAGGTGTTCCGGCCCGATTCCTTGGCATGGTAGAGCGCGCTATCGGCATTGCGATAGAGCTCTTCCGCCGTAATGCTCCCCGTATTGCGGATGGCAATGCCGATGCTCATGGACGGATTGAGCGTGCGCCCATGCAGCTCCAGCGGCTCGCGAATGGCGGTCAGCAGCGTTTCGGCGATGGTGGCGATGTCCTCGTGACGGCGCAGGTCTCGCAGCAGGATGGCAAATTCATCCCCGCCGAGCCGCGCCACGAGATCGCCGCAGCGTACGGTCTCGCGCAGGCGCCGCCCGATCTCGCTGAGCAACGAATCCCCCGCGACATGCCCGAGGCTGTCATTGATCTCCTTGAAGTAGTCGAGATCGAGCAACACGAAGGCGCCGGTTCTGTCGACCTCGCGCCGATCCTCGGCAAAGTGCTGCAATTGCTCCATCAGAGCCGCGCGGTTGGCCAACCCGGTGAGCGCGTCTTCTCGCGCCTGGCTCAATATCCGTGCCTCGTTGGCCATGCGCTCCGTGATGTCGGTCACCGAACAGACCACGCGGGCGCGCGTACCGGATATTTTCTTGAGCGGGGCGGCATTGATCGACAGGACACGCTTGCGACCGTTGGGCCAGACGATGGCATGACGTACGTCGTAGACAGGCTCACCGGTCGCCATGACGCGAACGAACGGAAGTTCGGCGGCGGGGAAGGGGTTACCGTCGAGGTCGGTGATATGCCATTCCGGGGCGTCGAAAGCGCGTCCCTGGACATCAGTATTGACGATACCCAACACCCGTTCCGCCTCGTCATTGGCGAAGATGATGGCACCGTCCTCGTCAAGCGCGGTAATGGCGGAAACGCTGGTGGCATTGATTTGTGCGAGGAAGTCACGCTCGGCAATCAGCGCGGCTTCGAGCGCCTTGCGTTCGCTGATATCCTCGACGATCGACCAGATCAACTGACGACCATTCGAATCGTTGATCAACATGCCGTTGATCAGAACCGGGAAGAGTGAGCCGGATTTGTGGACGCACTCCTTCTCGAACGGTCCGAACCGTCCTGTATGGCGCATGGTCTTGCGCATTGTCCTTTCGGCGGCCTTGTACTGTGACGGGGTAAAATCCCAGTAGCTGAGCGCCAGAAACTCTTCGCGCGAGTAGCCCGTCGACAAGAGCAGGGCATCATTGACGTCGACGAAAGCGCCCGTTTCGAAATCAGTAAGTGCGATCCCGACCGGAGAAAGCTCGAACAGGCCGCGCAGCAGCTGCTCCTGATGCTCCAGTTCCAGTTCGGCCTGCTTGCGCTCGGTGATGTCGAGATGGGTGCCCGACATGCGTAACGGTTTGCCGCTTTCGTCGCGCGCGGAAACGCGACCGCGATCGAGCACCCAGACCCAGTGACCGTCCTTGTGCCGCATGCGCACTTCGCATTCGTAGAACTCGGTTTCTCCGCGAAAATGAGCTTCGAGGCATTCGCGCGCGCGCGCATGATCTTCCTGATGGCTGGTGCGGCGCCAGAATGCGATCGTGGTCGGCAGGATTTCCTCGAGCCGGTAACCGATGATTTCCGCCCAGCGATCATTGTAGGACATGACGTTCGTCGTCATGTCCCATTCCCAGGTGCCGACATTGGTGCCTGCGATGATGTCTGCGAGGCGTTGCTCCTGGCGCTTGAGATCGGTGATATCCACGCGCATCCCGACGCGGCCACCGTCACGGGTCTCTGTTTCGATGATACGCAGCCAGCGTCCGTCCCTGATCGGCTGCTCGACGAGCGAGCGGGGCAGGGCATGCGCGGCGAGGCGCTCGGCCATCCATTCCTCTTCGCGCCCCTCGGCTTCCGGGAAATTGCCACGTTCCAGGGAAAGGCGCACAAGATCCTCGAAACAAACGCCGAGTTTAACCGCATCTGCCATGTTCGGATAAAGTTGCCTGTGCTGCTCGTTGAACGCGACGATCCGGTCATTCTCGTCGAAGAGTACGAACCCGTCGGGGAGTGCCTCGATGGCATTCTGCAGGCGCTCGCGAGCATCCCGCGCTTCTTCCCGGGCATTGTAGAGTTCGGTGATGTCCTGGAAAGTCCCGAATACGGACACGATCCGCTCACCGTCTCGCTCCGCGCCGCCGGTTGCGCGCCCGTAGCGCTTGTCGCCGGATGCCGTAGAGAAGGCGAGGGTCATGTCGAAAGGTGTGCCGCGCTTCACGAGTTCGACAATTGCCGCGCGCAGATCCAGGCCGGCTTCGGGATCGAACAGGGCAAGGGCCGTTTCGAAATCGAGCCGGAACGTGTCGGGATTGAGCCCGAAGATCGCATAGGTATTCTGCGACCAGATCAGCTCTTTCGTCTGCGGGTCGAGCTCCCAGCTGCCGATGCCGGAAATCGCCTCGACCTGGGCCGAATGCGCGAGCCGCCGCTTCTCGGCAGTGATGTCGCGGATCGACGCATGAATGAGCCCGTCATCGCGCATCTCGGCATACCATTCGAACCAGCGATAGCTTCCGCTGCGCGCACGGTAGCGATTGGTGAACCGCGCAACGGACTTGTCCGCGAAAAGCCGCGCCGCTGCCTCCCGGGTCGCAGCAATGTCGTCACTATGCAGGAACTCCGTGAAGCTGCGATCGACGAGTTCGTCGGCGCGCCAACCGAGCAAGCCCTCCCAATCCCCGCGCAACGACACGAAGCGGCCTTCGCAGGTCGCGGTACAGAGCAGGTCGAAAACGCCCTCGGTCGGATATCGTGGCTCCGGGCGTTGTATGTGGTTGCTATCGGCCATCGGCTTTGAATATTTCTCGCGTTTGGTTCAAGAGCATCCGATTCGTCTGAAAAAGTCTTTAATCGAGACACATCCTTACCTGCTTTTTGTCTGAAATATGAAGTGATAATTGTATTACTGTCGATAAGGCAATCTTGTGGTGGGGCTTTTGTTGTTGCCTTGTGCCCGTGCATGGGCTCTCGTATGGGGCGAAGGCCCGCTACGGAGTATCGCTGCGCATCATGACATTCTCCATCGTCGCCCGTTGTCCGCTGACCGGTCAATTCGGCATCGCCGCCGTCACCGCGCTTCCTGCCGTCGGCAAGCTGGTCACCCACGCTCATCCGGGGGCGGGCGCTGTGGCGACGCAGGCGCTTCTCAACCCCTATCTCGGGATCGACGGGGTGCGCATGTTGCGCGACGGCGCGGATGCGCAAACGGTGCGCGCGGCGTTGATCGCGAGCGATCCGTGTATCGAATCACGACAATTCGGTATCGTCGATGCGAATGGGCAGGCCGTGACGCATACCGGGTCGCAAAATCTGGACTGGGCGGGCGCGGTGACGCGCCCCGGTTTCGCGGTCCAGGGGAACCGGCTGACGGGCGCCGATGTCGTTCACGCCATCGCTGATGCCTTCGCCCGCGAACCCGGCGACCCGCTGCCGAAGCGACTGATCGAGGCGCTCGAGGCCGGTGCTGCCGCAGGCGGTGATCGCGACGGCGAACGCTCGGCGACGATCTATATCGTGGCGGACGAGGAATATCCGCTTTGGGATATCAGGGTCGATGAGCACCGCGAGCCCATCGCGGAGTTGCGCCGCCTGCATGACATCTTCGCGCGCGAACTGCTGCCGCATATCAGGCGCATGCCGAGCCGCAGCGATCCCGCCGGTTCGAGTGACGATTGCATCGTCTGATGCCGCCCGGGGGCGCGCGCCCGGCTTGATCAGGTGGCGATGAAGGGGCGTACCGCGATGCCCTTGGCGGTGAGCGTGTCGCGCACGGCGCGGGCCATGCCCACGGCTGCGGGATTGTCGCCATGCACGCAGATCGAATCGATCTGCGCCTTGATCCGACCCCCGGTCACCGTGGTGATCTCGCCATCCTCGATCATCCGCAGGACCCGCGCTGCGGCGAGGTCGGCATCGTGGATGACGGCACCCTCGACCTTGCGGCTGGTGAGGTTGCCGGAATCGTCGTAGGTGCGATCGGCGAAGACCTCGCGGGCCATGGGCAGGCCGAGTTTCTCGGCGGCACGCTCCGTCGCCTGGGTGGGCATCACCATGTAGACGAGAGTGGGGTCGACACCCTTGATGGCGCGACCGATCGCCATGGCGATATCGTCATCGGCCTGGGAGAGGTTGCCGAGCGCGCCGTGCGGCTTGACGTGGGTGACCGTATGGCCGGCGAGCTTCGCGCAGGCCTGCAGCGCGCCGATCTGATAGGCCATCTGCTTTTCAAGATCATCCATGGAATGACCGGAAATCACCCGGCGCCCGAAGCCCCAAAGATCGTTGAAGCCGGGATGCGCGCCGATGGCGACGCCCTTCTCCTTCGCGAGGGCCGCCGTGCGGTGCATGATTCCGGGATCGCCGGCATGCCAGCCGCAGGCGACGTTGGCGGAGGTGACGATGTCGAGCATGGCCTCGTCGTCGCCCATCTTCCAGGCGCCGAAGCCCTCGCCCATGTCGCAGTTGAGATCGACGCGCATCACGCATTCTCCTCCTGGAAAAAATCAGCCCGGGCATCGACCATGCCACCGACGAGATTGAGGGCCAACAGCCTCTCGCTGGTCAGGTCCATCGAACCGGCAGGGATCAGCCGGCCGCGCAGATCGGCGCGCAGGCGGGCGGCTTCCCGTGCGGCTGTGACTGCTTCCTCACGCGTGACCCCCTGGAAGCGAACGCTGTCGCCGGGGCGCAGTTGCGCGAAACGGGGCAGATCGGCGCTGATGATGGTGGCGATCTTGGGATAGCCGCCCGTGGTCTGGCGATCAGCCATGAGCACGATCGGTTCGCCCGATCCGGGGACCTGGATCGCCCCGGTGACGATCCCGTCGGAGATGATGTTGAAGCCGTCGGAATGCGCGATCACGGGACCATTCAGGCGATAGCCCATACGGTCTGCCTGGCGTGACAGGGTGTAACTGCTGTCGAAGAAGGTCGCGAGGCCGGCTTCGCTAAAATGGTCGTCCTGCGGGCCGCGCAGGACGCGGATCGGGCCGCGCGCGGGCTCGAAGGTGTCGGGCAGGGTGAGATCATCGCCGTCGGGGGCCGCCTTGCGCAATGGCAGAATGTCACCCGCCTGCAGCGCTTTTCCGTCGAGCCCGCCGATCGCAGCGCGGCGATGCAGCGAGCGGCTGCCGAGCATCGGCGCGACGTCGAGCCCGCCGGCAATGCCGAGCATCGCATACATGCCGTTGCGGGCGGGGCCGATGCTGAATGCATCTCCGGCGCGTAATGTCACACTCGTCTGCGCGGCGACAGGTTCGCCATCCACGCTGAGCGGCGCATCGGCACCTGCGAGCGCGATGCGAACGACACCTTCCTTCACGCGAAACCGCCCGCCGAGACCTGCGAATTCGATGGCGGCTTCGTCAGGATCGTTACCCACGAGCAGATTGGCGAGCGTGAGCGCGTCACGGTCCATCGCGCCTGCGGGGCCGACGCCGTAGCGTTGCAATCCGTATCGCCCGGCATCCTGGATCGTGGTGGCGGGCCCGCAATCGACGACTTCGATCTCAGCCATGGGTGTCCTCGCGCGCAATCTCTTCGGCAATCCATTCACCTGCAGCCGCCGCTTCGTCGAGTGCCGCCCAGGCATCCTCGGCAATCGCCTCGAAGACGACTTCGTCGCCGGCATCAATCAGAAAGGCGGGTTCGCGCGCGGGCATGAAGTTGCGCAGGGGCGTGCGCCCGATCAGGTTCCAGCCCGAAGGCGCTTCGATCGAGGCGATATTGGCCTGATCACCCCCGATCGCGATCGTTCCCGCCGGCGTGACCTCGCGCGGATCGGTGCGGCGCGGCGTGGCGAGGGAGGGATCGAGCCCGGCGAGATAACAGAAGCCGGGGGTGAAGCCGAGCATCGCCACGGTATAGACACCCGCCGAGTGCCGCGTGACCACCTCGTCCGGGGTGAGCCCGTGCGCCTTCGCCAGATCTTCCAGATCCACCCCGTACTCACCGCCATAGACGACGGGGACACGCCAGCGACGCGGGGTCTTCGTGCTCGTTTCCAGATCGCCGAGCAGATCACGAACGGCGCGCTCGATTTCCTCGTGATCGGTGATGAGTGGATCGAAATGAACCAGCAGGGCGCGGTAGGTGGGGACCGTTTCCAGCAACCCTTCCGGCGGTGCGGCAGTGAGCGCGGCGTCGAGATCGAGGGCGAGCGCATTGAGGCGCGGATCGACCACGCGGCCGAACTCGACGCTCAGGGCGGCATCCCCGCAGGGCAGAAAGGCCGGATCGGTGACTGTCACGCGTTCCTCCCGCAGAGATAACTCAGTATCGATTATGCTGACATTTTATCAGCAAATTGTCGATAAGCAAGCGGTCGAATTGCAGGTCCTCCCCGCCTCCGCTCGGCAGTTCAGGGTGCCCAAGCGTAGATCCATGCATAACGCTCAGCCATCCCCTCCGGCCCGAGCCGCCGCATGACGAGATTGCGACCGAGGCTGGTGAGCAGCCCGGCATGATAGATGCGCCCGTTGCGCCGCGCGGTTTCCTGAATATGCCGAACTCTCTGGATGCGCAACTTAGCATAGCGTTTCAGGGCTTCAACCGGCTGGGCGGGCGTTTCATGCAGTGCCCGCATCAGTATGTGGGCATCTTCGATCGCCATCGCCGCGCCCTGCGCCATGAAGGGCAGCACCGGATGTGCCGCGTCGCCCAGCAGCGCCACGCGCTCGCGCGCCATTTGTCCGGCCGGCAGATCATGCAGGGACCAGAGCAGCCATTCCGCGGGCGTTGCGAGAAGGTGCTTGAGCGGTGGCGCTGCTGCAGAAAACGCACCGAGCAATTCCGCGCGTTCACCCGGTTCCGACCAGCCGACCGCTGCCTTCGGTTGGCGCCTGATCGCGACGATGTTGAGTTTGCGCCCGGCACTGACCGGGTAGTGCACGATATGTCCCTGCGGCCCGAGCCAGAGCCCGGTTTCCTCGCCGGCGAGTTCTGCCGGTGCATCCTTGCGTGCGATGGTGGCGCGCCAGGCGACATAGCCCTGATATGCGGGAACGCGCGTATCTCCGATCAGCGGCCTTGTCTTCGACCAGCCCCCGTCCGCACCGATGACGAGTGCGCTCGCCGTCTCTTCGCGTCGCTCGCCCGATCTACCGAAGGCGAGCGCCACATGGCCGTCATGCTGGTCGAGATGCTCGAGCGTACGCCCCATCAGCAGGCGGATATTCGGCTGGGCGCGCACGGCGTCCAGCAGGATGGTCTGCAGGTCGGCGCGGTGGATGACGAGATTGGGCGCACCGAAGCGCTCGCGCATGAAGGCGCCCTGCGCGACTTCGCCGATCTCGCGCCCGGACCGCACCGAACGCACCACGACACGCTGTGGCTCGCAGGCCTGCCGGGCGAGCGCCTGGCCGAGGCCGAATTCGCCGAGGATGCGTGTCGCGTTCGGTGAAAGCTGCAGGCCCGCGCCGACTTCGGTAAAGCCGGTGCGGCGCTCGACCAGGGTTACCCGGCGCCCGATTCGCGACAGCGCGAGCGCAGCGGTGAGGCCGCCGATGCCGGCGCCGATCACCGTGACGTCATGCAGGGACATGGTTCAGGCCATGGTTCAGCGCGAACCGCCCGCGAGCAGCTTCTCGGGCGTGGTGACGCTGCCGTCCCACAGGCATTCGGCAGGCTCGACCTTGCCCGGGCCGAGTTCCGGCTTGTAGCGGTAGAGTGTCGAGCAATACGGGCAGATCGCCTCGTCGGCGCCGCCCATATCGATGAATTCATGCGGGTGATCGAAGGGCGGCTTCGCCCCGATGCACATGAATTCCTTCGAGCCCGTATAGATCACGCGCAGCCCGTTCTCGTTATGGAAATGGGGGGTGCCGGTTTCAGCCATGTGTCGCTCGTCCGATTATGCCGTGATGCGGGGATCAATTGCGGCGCACCATAATGCGCAGGAAGCCGGGCGGCTAGTGCGATCATGCGGAAAACTCCGCTTACAGCAACAGCGCGATCAACGCCCCCGCGACGACGAGGATCACGATCGTGGTCGCGACGATGCTCAGCGCGTGCCGCCAGCCGAGCGCCGCGATTGCCCGTACGGAGGTGCCCAGCCCCAGGGCCGCGATGGCGATCAGGAGCCCCCATTGCGAGACCGCGACGAGGAATGTGCGCACGGGTTCGTAGAAAGGCGCGAGGGCGGGCTGGGTCAACGCGATGGAATTGACCACGCACAGGATGAGGAAGACGATGGCGAAAACGGGCACCGGCACTTTCGGCGAAGGCGCACCCGCAACGCGCGCCTCGCTGCGTGCGGCGAAATACCAGCCGATGACGAGAACCACCGGGAGCAGCAGAAATACCCGGAACAGCTTGACGATCACCGCCGTATCGCCGGTCTCCGGCGAGATCGCGTAGCCGGCACCTACCACCTGCGCGACATCGTGAATGGTCGCCCCTATGAGAATTCCGAGATTGCGCTCGTCGAGACCGATCACGGCGCCGAGCACGGGATAGATCACCATGGCCAGTGTCGAGAGCGCATTCACCGCCACGACCACGAAGGCGATATCGGCCTCCTTGCCCTTGTATTGCGGCACGACGGTCGCCGTGGCCAGCGTGGCGGACGCGCCGCAGACGGCTGTCGCCGCGCCCGCGAGCGCACCATAGCCGGTCTCCTGGCGCATCAGCCGCGCCATGGCGAAGCCGGAGATCACCGTCACCACCATGGCGAAGATGACGATGAGTGCCGTCGTCAACCCCAGCGCGACGATATCGCCGAGCGCGATGCGCAGGCCGAGCAGCGCCACGGCGATACGCAGCAGACGCTTCACGGCAAGGCCCATCCCCGGCTCGAAGAGCGGGCGCGCGGCGAGCGGGTTGAGCGCGACGCCGATCAGCAGCGCGATGACCATCGCCGGCAGCGGCAGGAGATCCGGCATGCGCGGCGCCAGCAACATCGCTGCGATCGCGACGACGAGGGAGAGGGCCAGTCCGGGCCAATGGGTCTGAATGAACGCGCGGGCGTCGCTTTGCGGCATGCGCCTAGACAACTGGAACATGACGATGCGTCAACAATCGCGGTGCGGCAGCTGCGCCCAGATGCATTGTGCGTCACACCACGACGGTGCGAACGCGGTCTGTCCGAACGCACTCACGGCAGGAATCCGAGCCGCTCCGCCAGCGCGGTCAGCCAGACGATGCCGGCGAGAACGATGGCGAGGAAAACCGCAGCCGATGCCGAATCCTTCACGGCGCCGATGCGCGGGTGAAAATCCGGCGTGACGTGATCGGCAAGACGCTCGATCGCGGTGTTGAGCAGCTCCGTCACCATAACCAGCACAAGCGTGCCGATCATCGCCACGTACCAGGCGGCGTTGGGTGCGATGAAGAAGCCGAGGATCAGGCACAGCAGCAGGATAATCGCTTCCTGGCGAAAGGATTCCTCGCTGCGCAGATTGAAGCGCAATCCGGCGAGGGAGGAAATCGCGGCGCGCTTCAGGCGATTCATGGGATGCCTCAGTTGTTGTCGGCGGCTTTGCCGGTCGGCAGTGCCGGCGGCGGGTCGTCGGTAACGGCGACGACCTTGCCCGGATTGAGAATGTTGCGCGGATCGAGCGCGTGTTTCACCGCCTTCATCAGATCGACGGCGACGGGGTCCTTGTAGAGCAGCAACTCGTCCCGCTTGATCAGGCCGACACCGTGCTCGGCGGCGATGGAGCCGTTCATCTTCGCGACGATATCATGAACGATGCGATTGAAGCGTTCCCATTCGCCCAGAAAAGCGGATTTGTCCATCCCGACCGGCTGGCTGAGATTGAAATGGATGTTGCCGTCGCCGAAATGGCCGAAGCCGCAGACGCGCACCCCGTCCATGGCGGCCTCGCAGGCGGCACTCGCCTCGATCAGGAAATCCGCGACGCGCGAGACCGGCACCGAGACATCGTGCTTGATCGAGCCGCCTTCCTTGCCCTGCACCTCCGACATCAGCTCGCGCAGCTTCCACATGCCGGCGATCTGCGCCCCGCTTGCGGCGAGAGCTGCATCCTCCACGAGCCCGTCCTCGATCGCCTGGCCGAGAACGGTCTCGGTGAGAGTCTGCAGATCGGCGTCGGGCTGGGGCGAGGTCAGTTCGATCAGGGCATAGGCGGCGTGGTCGCCCTGGAGCGGGCGTGTGACGTCGTGGCCGTGCTTCATCACCATGTCGAGGCCGAAGCGCGGAATGAATTCGAAGGCGGTGAGCTGGTCACCGGCTGCGGCGCGCAGCCGCTCGAAGATCGTGAGCGCCGTGCGCGGCCCGTCGCAGGCAATGAAGGCGGTGACCTGCGACTTCGGTGCCGGATAGAGCTTGAGCACCGCCGCCGTAACGATGCCGAGCGTACCCTCCGAGCCGATGAAGAGATGCTTGAGATCGTAGCCGGTATTGTCCTTGCGCAGGCCGCGCAGCCCGTTCCAGATCCGCCCGTCGGGAAGGACCACTTCGAGGCCGAGCACGAGGTCGCGGGTATTGCCGTAGCGCAAAACACCGGTGCCGCCGGCATTGGTGGCGATGTTGCCGCCGATCTGGCAGGTCCCCTCCGAGCCGAGCGAGAGCGGGAACAGCTTGTCGGCCTCTTCCGCCGCATCCTGGATGCTCTTGAGCGTGCAGCCCGCTTCCGCCGTGATCGTCGCGTTGGAGGCATCCACCTCGCGGACGGTGTTGAGGCGCGCCAGCGACAGCACGATCCCGCCGAAGGGAACCCCGCCACCGACGAGCCCGGTATTGCCGCCATGCGGCACGACGCTGATCCCCTCGTCATGGCACGCCGCCATGACGAAGGCGACTTCTGCGACGTCTTTCGGGCGGACCACCGCGCCGGCGAGACCCCGATAGAGCCCGCGCGATTCGACGAGATGCGGCGCCATGTCTTCCGGCCGGGTGAGGACATGGGCCTCGCCGAGACGCTCCGACAAGCTGGCGAGCAATGCGGGGGAGGGGTTGGATGCGGGCGCGGACACGGTCTGGCGTTTCCCTATGGACTTTGCGTTTCGAAACAACCGATGTGTTAGCAAACCGCGCGGCACTTGCATACGGGCGCTTCGCCACGTTGCGTATTGCCCCTCGCCTCGCCCATTCCAACCGATGGCGAGCGACGGGAAACTTTGCGACAATGTCGCTGGTTCTACCAACGAACACGAATTTTCGATCAACAGGCAGAGCGAAGCGATGATAGCGAGACATGTGCATGTGACGGGCCGTGTACAGGGTGTCTGGTTCCGGGCGTGGACGCGCGAACAGGCTCTTGTTCATGGCGTCTCCGGGTGGGTCCGCAACCTGTCGGACGGATCTGTCGAGGCGGTCGTTGCCGGCTCCGAAGAGGCGGTCGAGGCGGTGATCGCGGTGCTGCACGATGGCCCGCCGGCAGCGAAGGTCGAGGATGTGCGGGTCACGGAAGCCTCGCTGCCTGACGAGACCGGATTTCGCATTACCGGCTGAGCGCGGGTGACAATCGCCGGTCGACGCCTTATCCGCTGGTGCAGGTGAGTTGAGCGGGAGGCGCAGCGTGTCGGCGGTTTGGGAGCTTTCGGGCCTGTTCGTATCCGCTTTCACCTCGGCGACATTGCTGCCGGGCTCCTCCGAGGCGGTACTGGCCGGCATCATCGCGTTCGGCTCGGCGAGCACGACCAGCGCCGTGATCATCGCGACGCTCGGCAATACCCTCGGCTCCGTGGTGAACTGGGGAATGGGGCTGTTCGCCGCGCGGTTTCGCGGGCATCGCCGCTTTCCGCTGACCCCCGAGCAGTACGAGCGCTATTCCGCGGCCTATGCGAAATGGGGCGTCTGGAGCCTGTTGCTCTCATGGACGCCCGTAATCGGCGATCCGCTCACCGTAGTGGCCGGGGTGATGCGGACGCCCCTGTGGATATTCCTGCCGCTGGTGACGATCGCCAAGGGCGCGCGCTATCTCGTCGTCGCGGGCGTGGTCGCGCTGTTCTAGCGCCTACAATTCCAGCACGGCGGTGACCGGCGCGTGATCGGAGGGGCGCTCCCAGCCCCGCGCCTCGCGCAAAACCTCGACCGCGCGGCAGGTCGGCGCAAGATCCGGCGAGAGCCAGATGTGATCGAGCCGCCGGCCCTTGTCGGCTGCGTTCCAGTCCGGCGAGCGGTAGCTCCACCATGAGTAGATCTTCTCGGGCTCGGGGCGCAGGTCGCGCATGGAATCGATGAGCCCGGCTTCCTCGCGCAGACGCTCCAGTGTGCTGGTTTCGAGCGGCGTGTGGCTGACCACGTCGAGGAGCTGTTTGTGGCTCCATACGTCGTGCTCGAGCGGGGCAATGTTGAGATCGCCGACGGTAACGGACGGCGCACGCGCCACCGCCGCGCGATCGGCCCAGCCGCGCATTTCTTCCAGGAATTGCAGCTTGTGGGCGAATTTCGGATTGATCGCGGGATCAGCCACGTCGCCGCCGGCGGGGACGTAGAAATTGTGGATGGCAAGCCCCGATGCCGCTCCGGCCTCCGGGCCGAGCCGCAGCGAGATATGGCGCGCATCCTCCTTCTCGCAGAACTGGTGCACGGTGATGTCGCGTACCGGAAAACGCGAGATGATGGCGACGCCGTTATAGCCCTTCATGCCCGCGAAGCCGATGTGCTCGTAGCCCGCGGCACGGATCGCCTTCTCGGGGAACTTGTCGACCGGGCACTTGGTCTCCTGCAGGCAAAGCACGTCGGGGGCCTGCTCGCTCAGAAAATGGGTGACCTGATCAATGCGCAGGCGCACCGAGTTTATGTTCCAGGTGGTAATCGATAACCGCACGTCGCCTCGCCCCGTCCCAATGCCGCGTCTGCCTTCTGGCTACGCGAGTCCGGCGCCGGGCGAAACCCGTTTACGCGAGTTATCCAGAACTGCGCGCCGTACGCGCGAGCCCTGTCACGCCCGCAATGCGTCGATGATGCGCAGCTTGCCTTCCAGCGGGATCTGGCCGTCATAGATCCAGGGGCCGATGGCGAAGGAGGGGGTTGCGTTGATGTTGAGGTTGTTGCCGGCGGTGATAGCCGATTCCATCGCCATGGTGACGAGATCGGAATCGGCGAATTCCACGAGATCATGCCCGTCCGCGCCGAGATCCACTGCGACGTCTAGCGCACGCTGGCCGTTCTTCACGCCACGGAGCGCATACAGGCCGAGATGGAAATCGCGGTAATGTTCGTTGCCATAGAGCCCCTGGAAGGCGAGGGCGATCCGCGTGGCTTCGACCGATGGCTCGCCGAGGATCGCATAATTGACCAGCACATAGCCGAGATGCTCGTCGATATCGATGAGCTGCGCCATGTCCTGCGCCGACTGGCTGCAGAAGGGGCAGTTATAGTCGAAGAACTCGACCATGATCACATCGGGATGCTCCGCGCCGACATAGGCGGCCCCGGGCAGCGCCAAAGCATCCTCGACGAGCTCGTAGGGCACCCTGCGCGCATCGCGGGTCTGCGCGAGCACGCGGGTCAGGCCCGAGGCTGGCAAGGTTACGGGCAGGGCCGCGAGGCCGGCGACAAGGGCGCGGCGGGAGAGCAGCGGGCGCGACGTGAACGGCATGATCGAAAACGCTCCGATGACTTTGTCTGCAAATGGCGATGCGACTTGCCTTGTCGCGCCGGATCGTGCGCCGGGCAAGCCTGATCCGCATCCGCTCGCGGCCTCGTGATGATCAGGCGGGATCCATCAAGGTCTCGACATGCGCCGCGACCGATTTCGCCAGCCCGACGAGATCGTAGCCGCCCTCGAGGATCGAGACGATCCGCCCGCCGCATGATTTGTCCGCGACGCGCATCAGCGCCCGCGTGGCATAGGCGAAATCCGCCTCGGTGAGATTGACGCTGCCGAGCGGATCGCGCCAATGCGCGTCGAAACCGGCGGAGATGATGATCAGATCCGGTGCGAATTGCGTAAGGCGCGGCACGACGGCCGTGGTCAGCACCTCGCGGAAGGCATCGCTGCCGTCACCCGGCGAAAGCGCGATATTGACGATATTGTCGTGCTCGCCGCGATCGGTCGGCGCGCCGGTGCCGGGATAGAGCGGCATTTCGTGGGTGGAGACATAGAGGACGCTCGGATCGTCCCAGAAGATATCCTGCGTGCCGTTGCCGTGATGCACGTCCCAATCCACGATCGCGACGCGCTCCGCGCCGTGGTGATGGCGCGCCCAGCGCGCAGCCACCGCCGCGTGGTTGAAGAAGCAGAAACCCATCGCGACGCGCCGCTCGGCATGGTGGCCCGGCGGGCGCATGGCGCTGAAGGCGTTGCGGACCTTGCCCGTCATCACTTCGTCCACGGCGAGCACGGCCGCGCCCGCACCGCGCAGGGCGGCTTCCATCGTCCCGGGCGAGAGGATCGTGTCGGAATCGATCTGAACCAGGCCCGATTCGGGCGAGGCCTCGAGAAGCGCGTCGACATAGCCGCGATGATGCGCGAGCGCGACGGTCTCGATATCGGCGACCGGCGCCGATTCCCGCGCGAGAAGCGCGAAGCGCTCGTCTTCGAGGGCGGCCTCGACCGCCCTGATCCGGTCGGCGCATTCGGGGTGGCCGGGAGGGGTGGCATGATCGAGGGCGGCGGGGTGGGTCAGAAGGAGTGTGGTCATGGCGCTTTCTTCGTGGAGCACCATGCTGGCGCGCCACGGGGTTCGTGTCCATACCCGGATTTCGCCGCATGCCCGGCGTGCATCATTCCGGCAGGGTCCCGTTCGAGGCGAGCACGGCGCCGGCGAGATAAAGCGAGCCGCAGATCAGAACTCGTGGCGGCTTCTCCCAGGCGGTATCGCGCAAGCCGGCAATGGCGCTTTCCACGCCCGCGCTGGTTGATGCGACGAGCCCGGCCCGCGCGGCGATCGAGGCGACCTCCATGGCCGGGCGCGCGGCCACCTGGCCCGGTATGGGCACCGCGATCAATTCCTTGGCGAGCCCCGCGAAATTGCGCAGGAAGCCCTCACCGTCCTTGGTGCCGAGCATGCCCGTGATCAGGACCAGCGGTGCGTCCGAGCGCTCGGAGAGGTCCGCCATGGCGGCGGCCAATGCCCGTCCGCCATCGGGATTGTGCCCGCCGTCGAGCCAGAGTTCGGCGCCCTCGGGCGCCAGATCCGGCAACATGCCACGGGTAAGCCGCTGCAGCCGCCCCGGCCATTCGGCGGACCGCATCCCGGTTTCGAAGGCGTTCGGCGACAGCCGCCGGAAACCGGCTGCACGAAGCGCGGCGATCGCCGTCCCTGCATTGGTGATCTGATGGGCGCCGACGAGGCGCGGCAGCGGAAGATCGAGCAGGACATCCTCGTCCTGATAGATCACGCGCCCGTTTTCCTCATGGGTCGAGAAATCCTGCCCGCCGACGAGAATCGGAACCGCACCGCGCTCCTCGGCGACGTCGCGCAAGACCGTCTCGGCGGCCCCGTAATCCTGGCGTGCGATCACGGTCGGACGTCCGGACTTGATGATGCCCGCCTTTTCGAAGGCGACCTTCTCCAGCGTATCGCCGAGATATTCCGCATGGTCGAGCCCGATCGGCGTGATCACGGTGCAGGCCGGATCGGGGACGACATTGGTGGCATCGAAGCGCCCGCCGAGTCCCACCTCAAGCAGCAGCACATCCGCCGGCGTCTCCGCGAAGAGGTGAATCGCGGCGACCGTGGTGATCTCGAATACGGTGATCGGCTCTCCCGCATTGGCCGTGTCGCAGATGCGCAAGGCCTCGACGAGGCGCTCCTCGTCGACATATCGACCGCCTCCCGGCTGGCCGAGCCGGATGCGTTCGTGAAAGCGCACGAGATGCGGGGAGGTGTAGACATGCACCACGAGCCCCGCCGCTTCCAGCATGGCGCGCATGAAGGCGATTGTGGAGCCCTTGCCGTTGGTGCCCGCCACATGGATTACGGGCGGCAGGCGGTGCTCGGGATGGCCGAGCACGTTCAGCAGGCGCTCGACACGCCCGAGCGACAGATCGATCGATTTCGGATGCAGGGCGAGGAAGCGCGCGATCAGCGCGTCTGAGGAGTCCATTTTGGCTCGCTCCACTCGGGGGATAGCGTTGGTCGGGGCGAATAGCCTTCGCGAAGAATGAGGCGTCGGATACGCGGTATCTCAGACTGGCTTGAACTGACGCGGGCTTGACTCACGCGGGCTTGCTCATGCGGGCTTGGCAGGCGCCTGGTCTGTTGCTCGGTCGCCGGTATCCGAGGCAACCGGTTGCGCTTCACGCGCAGCCGCGGCTTCGCCCTTGCCCGTCTGCTTACCTGCCTCGGCTGCAGCATCGGAGCGCTTTGCGGCATCGCCCGGCTTCGCGGCGCCGGTCGAGCCCGCCTCGGCGGCTGCGGCAGGTTTCGCCACGGGGGCGTCGTCACGCGCAGCCATGCTCTCGGGCGCGGGCTGCTTCATGAAGATGCGGGCGAGGTTGGCGATGGTCGCCTTGAGCTCGGTGCGCGGCACGACCATGTCGACCATGCCGTGATCCTTGAGATATTCGGCGCGCTGGAAGCCTTCGGGCAGCTTCTCGCGGATGGTCTGTTCGATCACCCGCGGTCCGGCAAAGCCGATCAGGGCGCCGGGCTCGGCGATATGCACATCGCCGAGCATGGCATAGGAGGCGGTCACGCCGCCGGTGGTCGGATTGGTGAGCACCACGATATAGGGCAGGCGCGCCTTGCGCAGGCGGCGCAGGGCGACCGTGGTGCGCGGCATCTGCATCAGCGAGAGGATGCCCTCCTGCATGCGCGCGCCGCCGGAGGCGACGAAGAGCACGAAGGGCGTGCCGCGTTCGCGTGCCGTATCGGCAGCCGTGACGATCGCCTCACCGGCGGCCATGCCCAGCGAGCCGCCCATGAAGGCGAAATCCTGGACCGCGACGGTCATCACCGTGCCGTCGACCTTGCCGACGCCGACCTTGACCGCGTCCTGCATGCCCGTCTTGGTGCGGGCATCGCGCAAACGGTCGGCATAGCGCTTCTCGTCGCGGAATTTCAGCGGGTCTGCGGTGACGCCGCGCAGGGCAATATCCTCGTAGCCCTCGTCGAAGGTGATCTTGAGCCTGTCTGTGGCGTTGATACGCAGATGATGGTTGGAGCCCGGGATCACCCAGAGATTGGCCTCGACTTCCTTGTGGAAGACCATCTGCCCGGTATCCGGGCATTTCACCCAGAGATTTTCCGGCGTCTCGCGCTTGAACAGCGTCTTGATGCGCGGACGGACGACGTCTGAAATCCAGTTCATGCTGCAAGGGCCCCGGATGCTCTCGTGTGGGCTGGTCACGCGACCAGCGCGCGTTGCATAAAGCATCCGCGCGCGGATGCCAAATCCGATCTTGGCCGTTCGGCCTCACTCGAATGCCGGCAAGCGCCGTCTCGCAACGTTGCGGAGCTGATCCATGGACATGCTTGCACTGCTCGTCGATCTCCACAAGCACAACAAGAGGCAAGGGCCCGGAGGCGATGACGAGACGCAACTCGCCATACGGTTGTCGGGTTTGCAATCGGCGCAGAATCTGCGGATTGCCGATATCGGCTGCGGTACGGGTGCGCAAACCTGCGTTCTGGCACAGGAACTCGATGCCCGGGTCGTCGCCGTCGATTTCCTCGCGGAATTTCTCGAGATGCTCGACGACGGCATGCAAGGCGAGGCCGTGCCCGGCTCGATCGAAAAGCTGGTCGCATCGATGGACGATATGCCGTTCGAGCCGGAAGACTTCGATGCGATCTGGTCGGAGGGCGCGATCTACAATATCGGCTTCGAGGCCGGAATCCGGGCCTTGCGGCGCTATCTGAAGCCGGGCGGGGTGCTCGCCGTATCGGAGCTGACCTGGTTCACGGCAGAGAGGCCTGCCGCGATCGAAGCACACTGGACGAAGGAATACCCGGAAATCGCGACGGCCGGCACGAAGATCGCACTGCTGGAGAAGCACGGCTATACGCCGATCGGCTATTTCCCTCTCCCGGAGGGATGTTGGCGTGAGAACTACTATCGTCCCCTCGAGCAGGGTTTCGATGCCTTTCTGGCGCGTCACGGATCAAGCGCGGAGGCGCGTGCCGTCGTGGCTTCCCACCGGACCGAGATCGCTCTCTATAACGAGTATGCGGCGTATTTCGGCTATGGATATTATCTGGCCCGCAAAGCAGGGGAATAGCCCGCCTCCTGCAGGGCAGAGGGCCGGATCATGACGGGCTCGGCTGAGCATGCCCCTCGGTCGCATCGCCGCGATACGAGCGATAGCGACACATCAAGACATGCGGCTATGCTGCTGATTTCAGTGAGACAGTTCGTGGTGCCCAGGGACGGAATCGAACCGCCGACACTGCGATTTTCAGTCGCATGCTCTACCAACTGAGCTACCTGGGCGAACGGGGCGTTTGCCGCCGTCGGAGGGGGGTATAAGCACGCGGGCGCGCGCTGTAAACTGCTTTCTTGCGCCATCGGGGAAAAATCGCATCGGGTTCGTCGCGCTTCCAGCATGGCGTTACCGGTGAGGTTTCGTATGCCGATTCCCGCGCCGCTTCCTCTCGGTCTTGCCTGACGCCACGCAAACATGCTCATTCTTGCGCGCGCGAATCGAATCGAGCGAGGCGCGCCGGAGGATGGACGGATGCGAGACTGGCTTTCAAGGGCGCGGATCCTGGTGCCGGAGCCCGGATTGCCGGCACTGTGCGTCGCTTTGCTGATCCTGCTGACGACGACGACGGCCCGCGCGGATTCGGAGCCTTGTGAACCGCGCGTCTTCGAGGAAGCGCGCTTTACGGTGTGCACCATCGATCCCACCGTTCACGAGATCGTGCTTTACACGACGGACGAGGACGGGCGCGCCTATGCCGGCTTTTCCCGCCTGCCGCAGGAGCGCGACGGCGCGCCGCTGGTCTTTGCCATGAATGCGGGCATGTATCACGCCGATCTCTCTCCCGTGGGGCTGCATATCGAGGAGGGCGAGGAGATCAAGGCGATCAGCACGCGCCCCGGCCCCGGCAACTTCCATATGCTTCCCAATGGCGTATTCTACATGCAGGACGGCACTGTCGGCGTCGCCACCTCGCAGGATTTCCTGGCACGCGGGATCAGTCCCGATCTCGCAACCCAGTCCGGGCCGATGCTGGTCATCGACGGCGCGTTGCATCCCCGTTTCATTGCGGATTCCACCTCCCTGCGCCGTCGCAACGGCGTCTGCGTGGGCGATGACGGTGTCGTCCATTTCGCCATTTCGGAGGGCCGGGTGAATTTCCATCTTTTCGCCCGCCTGTTCCGCGACGACCTCGGATGCCGCAATGCGCTCTATCTGGACGGCTCCATGTCGAGTCTGCACGCGCCGGCGCTCGGACGCTCGGATGCGATCCGCCCGATGGGGCCGATCATCGCGGCTTATCCGAAGCGCCCCTGAGGCAATCGACCGGAGCGTGGCCATGGTTTCGCCGCGATAGCGTGACCTTCATGCAACGCTCGCGATTTCGTGTGTCGCGAAAGCTACGATCCAGCGCCATCGTCCATGAAACATTCATGCTTGATTTCATATTTCGTGGAACTCATGCGATGCTCTGGAGCTTGCATTCCAGCGCGATCGGTTTAACCAATCCGCCGATGCACGGGGCAGGGCGTGTGGTGAACAAGCGTATCTATGGCCTGAGGGGAGGGCCGTTCGGCGATGTCGGATGCATTTGCAGTTTTTGGGGCGCTGGTAGCGCTTTCCGCGCCCATCGTGGCGGGGCCGGTCGGATTCGTGGAGCCTGAGCACGCGATCGTGCTCGGCCAGAGCGAGCGGGCCGGGGCGAGCGCCTCGGCGCCGGCATTCTATGCCGGTGGCGAAGAGATGGGCCGGCTTGGCACCGACAATCCGACAGTCACTTTCCAGGATCTTCCCGAGACCTTCATCCAGGCGCTGATCGCGGTCGAGGATACGCAGTTCAAGCAACATATGGGCGTCGATCCGGTCGGCCTCACGCGTGCCGCGACCGGGATCGCGACCGGCCGGTTCGCCGGCGGTGGGTCGACGCTGAGCCAGCAGCTGGCCAAGAACGTCATTACCGGCGCGCGCCAGACCCTCGATCGCAAGATCGAAGAGGCTTATTCCGCCGTCGTGACCGAGACGCTGGCCGACAAGGAAGAGATCCTCGAATCCTACGCCAACGCCGTCTTCTTCGGGCGTCGCTCCCAGGGTGCCGCAAGGGCGGCGCAGAACTGGTTCGACAAGGAATGGGATCAGCTCTCGCTGTCGGAATACGCCTTCCTTGCCGGCGTCCTACAGGCACCCTCGGCACTTGATCCTCTGCGCAACCGCGAGCGCGCCGTCGCGCGGCGCGACCATGTGCTCGGGCGTATGGAGCAGGTCGGCTTCATCACCGCCGAGGAGGCCGCCGCCGCCATGGCCGAGCCGCTGGAGGTTTCACCCGGGCCGCGCCCGGTGCGTTCCAGCATCGCCATTCCGGATGCCGATTTCTGGGCGCTATCCGAGGCGCGCCGCTTCATCGTGGGCGAAAACCTTGCCGACCTCGCCGAGCGCGGAGGCTATGTCAGCACCATTCGCCGCAATGCACAGTTCATGGTCCAGGAGGTCCTGGCCGAACAGCTGATGCGGCTCAACGGTCAGGTCGCGCAAGAGCCGCTCGGCTTCGTGCCGGAAGAAGCGCTTGCAGCCAACAACCAGACACGCATCTGGCGCGCGGCCCGCGAAGCGGTCTCGTTCATGCCCGAAGGTGCGTGGCGCGTCGTGGTTCACGGCGACGAGCTCCTGATCGAGGATCGCCCCGCGCTGGGTGACGTTCCCGAGATCGCCAACCGCCCGAACTGGCTTCGCCCGCGCGGCGTCTATGTGCTCACCGCTGATGGCGAACTCATGGGACGCCCCAACGTTCAGGGCGCGGCGGTCGTGATCGATACGGCGACCAACGAGACCATCGCCTCGGTCGGCGGCTTCGCCACCTGGGCGAGCCAGTTCGACCGGACCCGCGCGATGCGCCAGCCGGGCTCGTCGATCAAGACGTTCGTCTGGCTCGCGGCGCTCGAATACGGCTACAATCCGGAAGGCTATATTTCCGACGAACCGCTGACCTTCCGCGATGGCGACGGCTGGTGGACGCCGCGCAACTACGGGCGCGAGACGCTCGGACTCGTGCCGTTCTTCACGGCCTTCGAGCGCAGCCTGAACGTCGTCGCCGTGCGGATCGCCGATTTCGTCGGCATGGACCGCATCCGCCCCTTCCTCGAGGATTCGCAGCTCTACAGCTTCGGTGAGCCGCGCCTGAGCAATCTGTCCACATCGATCGGCGCGGTCGAGACGACGCCTGCGGCCATGGCCATGGCGATGTCGCTGCTCGATCCGCGCACCAGCGATCTGGCCTCGCGTTCGGCGCTCGAGGAGCTCGAATCGATGATGTCGGGCGTTGTCGTGCGCGGCACCGCCGCCGGCGCATTCGCCAATGGCCCCTCCGGCGTCGTCGGCAAGACCGGAACGTCGCAGAACCATCGCGACACCTGGTTCGTCGGGCGCACCGGCGATCTTGCTTTCGCCATCTGGATCGGGCGCGACGACGACCTGCGGCTTCCCAATCTCGATGGTCGCCGGCCGACCGGTGGCGGGTTCGTGGCGCCGCTCGCGGCAAAGATCGTCACGGAACTGCGCGCGATGGGGCTGAGCGAAGCGGAGCTCAATCCGCCGCTCTTCCCGCCCAAGCCGATCATCCCGATCCAGCCGGTCCAGCCGATCGAACCCGAGCCCGATCCCCGTTACTCCGCGGGTCGTGACAATCGGCCGTTCTCGGTGCGGTGAGGTGGGCTTGAACCGAATCTACAGGACTTGTCAGGAACAAACGTCGATGATTGCGACGCGTGCAGCGCTTATTGCATTGCTGGCCGCCGGAATACCGGTGCTCGTCAGTCAAGCCCCGAACACGGCCTACGCCCAGGCGGCGAACCCGGGCATTCTCATGCAGGAACTCCCGCTGCTGGTTGAAGATGACGGGGGGCTCGCCGAAGAGGATATTCGGGCGGAGCTCACCGGGCTTCATCCGCTGCTCGCCGAAATCGCCTGGGAAGAAGCGCGACCCGGCACGGAAACGACGTTGCCGCCGCTTCCCGAGGCATTCCTGCCGCAAGGGTTCACGGCCGGTACGCCCGCCTTCACGCTCGAGGGCGTGGCGCTTGCCCTGGCGCAACGCGAAACGCGCATCGTCGCCGAGCGTCTCGACATGCTCGACGGGGCGATCGTGCTGACGGATGTGAGGCTCAGCAATCTGGCCGGTGAGGCGCGTGCCGCCATGATCGTGCTCGCGCACGAGACTGTCGGCCATCTCGGTGATTTTCTCGTGGCCGAGGCCGATGGGCGGGTTTATCCGGTTGAACCTGGTTTCGTCTCGGCGCTTGATCTGCGCCTCGACACACGCGAAATCCTCCGGGAAGAGCGCCCGGACGCAAGCTTCCAGGCGATGATGCAGACGGAAGGGCTTCTGGTCGAGGGGCTGCGGGTGCGCTTTGCCAATGATCCGCGCGATCGGGTCGCCGAGGCCGAGGACGAAGCGGATACGACGCAGGCGCCCGAAGCCGACGAGGGCGCAGATGCCGCATTGGAGCCGGCGCCGGATGGTGACGAGAGTGATGGTGCAAAGCAACTCCTGGCCCAGCGCATTCTCGGCGGTGCGACGCGCGGCGAGGCGGTTTTCGCCGGTGAGGCATCCTTCTCGCTGGCGCGATTCGAGGGCGCCGTGACCGGTTCGCTCGACGCGCTCTCGCCGCGCCGCCTGCTGGCTCATCTGGAGCGCGAGCCGGCGCATTTCGCTGCGCAGCCGGCGCGTGAGGGCCGCATCGATTTCGATCTGAATGATTTCGTCATGCAGGTCACCGGTCGCCGCAATGCGCAAGCCGGTTCTGCGGAGCCGCTGCCGGTCGATCTGCTGGTCGGCGAAGGCACGGTCTCCGTCGCCGTCGAGCGCGACGGCGTGGTCACGATCGACGGTCGTGTCGGTGATGCAGAGGCGGCGCCCCAGATCCTCGCCGGTACGCCGCTGGAAGATGCCGCAACCCAGGTCGCCGCCACGGCGAGCTCGTCGGGAGACCGGCTGTTCGGTGAAGGGCGCGCATATGCCCGCCTCGCACCCGGTTATGCCATCGATCTCGATTTCTGGCTGGATGCGCCGGGCCTGTTCAGCCTGCGCAATGCCGTCGATGTCGATCTGCCGGACAACCTGCGTGAATCCCTGCGTGGCGGGCGCATGGCGGCGCTCTTGCCCCTCATCTTCGAATCGACTGCTCGCCGCCTGACTTTCGCAATGATCGATGACGGCATCGGAGCCCTCGTCGAAGCGGAGACCGGGCGCAGCCTGCGTGAATGGGTCGGCGAAGCCGTATCCGGCGAGGCGCCTGCAGGCGGCTCGGGCGGAATGGAGGCGATGACGCTGCAACTCGCCCTCGGCCAGCTGGACGGCGTCTTCGCCATGCTGGAAGAACAGGGATCGGTGCGCCTCGAGGCGGTTTCCGAACGTCCGGGCAGCCTGGTGCTGCAGGCGCTCGAATTCCTGCGCTCCGCCAGGCCCGTCGCCGACAAGGCAGAAATCCGCCCCTGAGGCTTCGCCGTATATCAGCGACAACGTCGCGATAAGGGGTGCTCCATGCGTTGATTGCCGGGCTCTGCTCGGCAATATCCGCTTGCCCGGAACTGCGGGTCGGCTGCCCCTTGTCATTGTCACACGGGGGTAACATGGTGGCGCTAGTGCGTTGGAAGAAGAATACGTTTTCCAGGAGAAACTTGATGTCCAATGACCGCGCCACCTTCAAACATGCCGCGATGATCGCCGTGACGCTCGGCTTCCTGCTTCCCGCAGGCGGGGCGCTCGCGCAAAGCGGCGATCTCGTGATCTATACCTCGACTCCCACCGAGCAGATGGACGAGCTCGTCGCGCGGTTCAACGAGAGCTATCCCGACGTGAATGTCGAGTATTTCCGCTCCGGAACGACCGAGGTGATCAACCGCCTCCAGGCGGAATTCGCCGCCGGCTCGCCGCAGCCGGACGTGCTTCTGGTGGCCGATACGGTGGTGATGAGCCAGCTCAAGGCCGATGACCGGCTGATGGCCTACGCCGATGCGCCGATCGCCGGCACCGATGCGGCGCTCCATGATGCCGACATGACCTATTTCTCGACGAAGCTGATCACGACCGGCTTCATGTACAACACCGAAAACGTCTCCGAGCCGGTGACCTCCTGGGCCGAACTGACGGACGAGGCGATTGCCGGGCGTCTGATGATGCCGAGCCCGCTTTATTCCGGCGCCGCGCTGATCCATGTCGGCAGCGTCACCAATCTAGACGGTTTCGGCTGGGATTATTTCGAGGCGCTCGCTGATGGCGGTGCGGTTGCAGGGCGCGGCAATGGCGGCGTTCTCGACGCTGTGGCGCGTGGCGAGATGGATTACGGCATCATCGTCGACTTCATGCCGCTGAATGCCAAGGCCGACGGTTCTCCCGTCGATTTTATCTTCCCCGATGAAGGCGTCACCGCCGTCACCGAGCCGGTGGCGATTCTCTCCACGGCGAACAACGTGGAAGCCGCCCAGGCATTCGTCGACTGGCAGCTCTCAGAGGAAGGCCAGCGTTTCCATGTCGAGCAGGGCTATCTGCCGCTGCGCGAGGGCATCGCGCCGCCGGACGTGTTCCCTGCGATGGATGCCGTCACCGTGATCACCGTCGATCCCGCGCTGCTGATGGAGCAGAGCGAGGAGATCAAGCGTCGCTTTGCTGACCTGTTCGGCGGTTGATACGTCGGATGTCGATTGGGCAGGCGGGTATCGGGGGCGCCCTCAGGCGCCGCTATCCGGGCATCGGGGCCGAGACGCTGATTCTGGCAGCGCTCGGCCTCTATGTTGTCGTCCTGTGCGTCTGGCCGCTCGCCCGCCTGCTCGCGACGATCTTCGCCGACGGTGCGACCGAGGGGATCTCCTTCCTGATGGAGACCTGGTCGGGCCGCGCCGCGCAGCGCGCGACCTGGAACACCCTCGAAGCCAGCTTCCTCGCCACGGTTCTCTCTGTCCTGCTCGGTGGGGCGATGGCACTGATCGTGGCGCTGACGGATCTGCGCTACAAGGCGCTGCTGGTCTTCCTGCTGCTGCTGCCACTGCTGATACCGCCCCAGATATCGGCCCTGGCCTGGCTCGCCATGATCGGCCCCCAGAGCCCGCTCTGGCTGATCCCGGGCCTCGAGGCGCTGCGCCCGGCGCGCAATCCGCTGCTGGGACGCGATGGCATCGTGCTGGTGATGGGGCTCGAACATGCGCCCATGGTCTTCCTCGCGGTGCGCGCCGCGCTGCGATCCCTGCCAGCCGATCTGATCGATGCTGCGCGCGCAGCCGGCTCGCGGCCGCTCGGAGCGCTTGCGCGGGTGATCCTGCCGCTGATGCTGCCCGCGATCACCGCCGGGGCCGCGCTCGCCTTCGTTTCGGCGATCGGCAATTTCGGTGTGCCGGCGCTGCTCGGGATACCGGGGCGCTACCCGATGCTGTCGACGCTGATCTATCAGCGCCTTTCCGGTTTCGGACCCGGCGCCTTGCCGGAAGTTGCGGCGCTCGCGCTGATTCTGGCAGGGATGGCCGTCATCGGAATCGTCATCCAGACGGCGATCCTGCGCAGCCGGTCAGCGGCAACGGACCGGGTAGGGGGCATGCATGCCGGTTTCTCGCTCGGCCGCTGGTTCTGGCCGATGACGCTGTTCGTCTGGGCGTTGATGCTGCTGATCGCGGTGATGCCGCTCGTTTCCCTCGCCGCCTCGGCGCTGGTTCCGTCGGTGGGGATGCGGTTAACCTGGGAGACGCTCACCTTCGACAATCTGATTTATGTGGTGACCGGGCTCGGCAGCGCGCAGCGCGCCTTCGTCAACAGCCTGTTTCTCGCGGGCGCCGCCGCCGCGATCACCGTATCCGTCTGCGCACCGCTCGCCTGGCTGATGGTGGCGCGGCGATCGCGCGTGGCGCAATGGTTGAATATCGCGGCGGATGCGCCCTATGTCTTGCCGGGTATCGTCCTTTCGATCGCGGTGATCCTCGTGCTGCTGCCCCCGTTGCCGATTATCGGCATCAGCCTCTACAACACCATATGGATCCTGCTCTTCGCCTATCTCGCGCGGTTCCTCGCCCTCGCGCTGCGTCCGGTCGTCGCCGCGATGGCGCAGCTCGATCGCGCCGGCGAGGAAGCGGCGCAGATGGCGGGCGCGCGACCCTTCTTCCGGTTGCGTACCATCGTCCTGCCGCTGCTCGCGCCGGCCTTGGGAGCTGGGGCGATTCTCGTCTTTCTCGGCGCCTTCTCCGAACTGACCGTCTCGGCGCTGCTCTGGTCGCGGGGCTCGGAAACCGTTGGCGTGGTGATCTTCAGCCTGTATGACGAGGGTAACTCGACGGCTGCAGCGGCTGTCTCAGTCTGGGTGCTGCTGATCATTCTGGCGCTCGCCTTCCTCGTCTCCCTGCTGGGCCGCCGCCTGCCCGAAGGAGTTCTGCCATGGCGCATGTGAGCCTGCGCGGTCTGACGCGCATTGCCGGCGGCAAGCGTATCGTCGACGATTTCTCCCTCGAAGTTCCGCACGGCGCCTGCCAGGCCCTGCTTGGGCCTTCGGGTTGCGGCAAGACGACGATCCTGCGCCTCCTGGCCGGGTTCGAGACGCTGGATGCCGGAGAGATCCGCTTCGACGATGATATCGTCGCGCGCCCGGGACGGCAGCTCGAACCCGAGGAAAGACGGGTGGGGATGGTTTTCCAGTCCTACGCCCTGTGGCCGCATCTCGATGTGGCGGGCAATGTCGACTACGCCCTGCGCGTGCGCAAGGTCGCGCGGGCGGAACGTGCGGCGCGTGTCGCCGAGGCGCTGGAGATTGTCGGGCTGCCCGGATTCGCCGAACGCAAGGTGCAGAGTCTTTCGGGCGGGCAGAGGCAGCGCGTGGCTTTGGCACGCTGCCTCGCGATGCGCCCGCGCCTCGTGCTCCTCGACGAGCCCCTGGCCAATCTCGATGCGCATCTGCGCGAGACCATGATCGATGCGTTCCGCACCTTTCACGCGGCCAGCGGCGCGACGATGATCTATGTTACCCACGATCAGGCGGAGGCGATGGCGCTCGCCGACAGGATCGCGGTGATGGATTCAGGCCGCCTGCGGCAGGTCGATTCGCCCGTACGGCTCTATGACGCCCCTGCTGATGCGATGGTGGCGCGCTTCATCGGGCAGGGGCAGCTGGTGCCGGTCGATATCATCGCGCCTGCCGGTGAGGGGCGGGCGCGGGTGCGGGTCTTCGGGCATGAGATGGTACTGCGCTGCTCGGGGCCGATGCGGCGCGGGCAGGCGACCGCTTGCCTGCGGCCGGACGCGATCGCGATAGCATCGCCGGCAGAAGGCGCACAAGGTTCGCTCGCCGGCGGGATTGCCGCGCATATCCGCGATGTGCGTTTCGAAGGGGCGTCGCGACAGGTGCGGATCGCGCCGGAAGCCGCTCCGCAGACGTTGCTGACCCTGCGCACGCGCGAACCCGTCCCGGCTGCGGGGACGCTGGTGAAGGTCACGGTCGATGATGGCTGGATCCTGCCGCAGGGCGCGGAGCAGGAGGCCGAGACGGCACCGGTTTCGCAGGCGCAGGCCGCAGAATAAACCGCCGCTCGCCGCAATGCCCTACAGGCGCCGCAGGGCGACTTCCTCGATCCTGTGGCTGTCGCCCTTGCGCAGGATGAGGCTGGCGCGCTGGCGCGTCGGAAGCACGTTCTCGCGCAGGTTGGCGAGGTTGATCCGGTTCCACAAACCATCCGCGATATTCACCGCTTCCGCCTCGTCGAGCTCGGCATATTTGTGGAAGTAGGATTTCGGATCGCGGAAGGCCGTGTCGCGCAGCCGCAGGAAGCGGTTGATATACCAGCGATGGAGATCGGCCTCGTCTGCATCAAGATAGATCGAGAAATCGAAGAAATCCGAGACGAAGGGAATGGCCTTGCCGTCGCGCGGCATGCGCGCGGGCTGGAGGACGTTCAGCCCCTCGACGATGAGGATGTCCGGCCGGTCGATCACGACCTCCTCGCCGGGCACGACATCATAGACGAGGTGCGAATAGAGCGGCGCCTTGACCTCGGCGCGGCCCGCCTTGATCGCGCTGAGAAACCGCAGGAGCTTGCCGGTATCGTAGCTTTCGGGAAAACCCTTGCGCTCCATCAGGCCTTGGCGCTGGAGTTCTGCATTGGGCAGGAGGAAGCCGTCGGTGGTAAGCAAATCGACCTTCGGCGTGTTCGGCCAGCGCGCCAGCAGCGCCTTGAGCACGCGTGCCGTGGTGGATTTGCCGACAGCGACCGAACCCGCGACACCGATGATATAGGGCGACTTGCGCTCGTTTTCCGCCATGAGAAAGCGTTGCGTCGCACGAAACAGCCCCTGCGTGGCAGCCACATAGAGCGAGAGCAGGCGCGAGAGCGGCAGGTAGATCGCGATGACTTCTTCGAGGGAGATCGGGTCGTTGAGCGATTGCAGCTGCATGACCTCGTCGCCGGACAGGGTCATCGGCTGGTCGGCACGCAGGCCCGCCCATTCATCGCGTGAGAAGGTGCGATAGGGCGAGAGGGCGGCTTCCTCGCTGCGTTCGCCGATTTCCTGGGCCAGTTTGACGTTCATGGCGTTCTTCCGGTTCACGCGGCGGGGCCGCGCGCGGCTTTCTCGGCGAGGCCGGATTGCGCAGTGCGCCGCTCCAGCTCCGCCATGACCGCGTCGAGCGGCACGTCCCGCGCGCGCAACAACGCCATCAGATGATAGAGCACGTCGGCGCTTTCGGCGATCAGTGCATCGGAATCGTTCTCCACCGCTGCGATCACGGCCTCGACGGCTTCCTCGCCGAACTTCTTGGCAGCGCGGGCGGGATCGGCGGCGAGCCGGGCAGTGTAGGATTCCTCGGGCGACGCCTCTGCGCGTGCGGCCACGATCGCAGCCAGATCGTCCAGAGTGAAACGGGACACGGTCACCTCCTCAGGCGTCGAGCCGCACGGGCAGCCCGGCATCGGCCATGGCGCGTTTGGCCTCGCCGATGGTGTATTCGCCGAAATGGAAGATCGAGGCCGCGAGGACCGCATTCGCGCCACCGTCGCGCACGCCTTCGACGAGATGATCCAGCGTGCCGACTCCGCCCGATGCGACGACGGGCACCGAGACGCTATCGCAGATGGTGCGCATCAGTTCGAGATCGTAGCCCGACTTGGTGCCGTCGCGGTCCATCGAGGTGACGAGCAGCTCACCGGCGCCCAGATCGGCGACCTCGCGGGCATAGGCGATCGCGTCGATGCCGGTCGGATTGCGCCCGCCATGGGTGAATATCTCCCAGCGCGGCGGCTCGCCCGGTGCCGAGACGCGCTTGGCGTCGATGGCGACGACGATGCATTGCACGCCGAACTTTTCCGCCGCGCGGCGCACGAAATCGCGATCCTTCACCGCCGCCGTCATGATCGAGACCTTGTCGGCCCCGGCGAGGAGGAGGGCACGGATATCCTCCACCGTGCGCACCCCGCCGCCCACCGTGAGCGGCATGAAACAGGCCGCAGCCGTGCGGCTGACCACGTCGAGCAGGATGCCGCGATCCTCGTGGCTCGCCGTGATGTCGAGGAAGCACAGTTCATCCGCCCCGGCGGCATCATAGGCGAGCGCGCATTCCACCGGATCACCGGCATCGCGCAGGTCGACGAATTGCACGCCCTTCACCACGCGACCGTCCTTGACGTCGAGGCAGGGGATGAGGCGGGTCTTCAGCATGGCCGCAAGGATCCTTTTCGCAATGCGGTATTCCGGCATCATCCTTGCGCAACTTCGCCCGGGCGCGTCAAGGATCAAATCGCCAGACCGGATTGGGATCGCGGCCCGGCACGACAAGACGTCTGGAAAAGCGCCGGACGCCTCTGCGACGCCCGGCGCATGATGCCGAGAGGTAATGCGGGTTTCAGCGCCCGGTCTGGATTCGCGTCCAGCTGCGCGTGATCAGACGTTGCGTGCGCTCGTCATAGGCGGTGGTGATGAGCAGGCGGTCCATGGTCTCGTCATCCGGGTAGATGCCGGGATCGTTGAGGATAGCGTCATCGATCATCGGCTTGGCCGGCAGCACGCCCGAGGCATAGGCGACGTAATTGACATTGTCTGCGGCGACATCGGCGCGCAGCATGTAGTCGATGAAGGCGTGGGCGTTTTCCGGATTGGGCGCATCAGCGGGAATGGCGAAGGAATCGAACCACATCACGGCGCCTTCACGGGGCACGAAATAGGCGATGTCGATTCCGGATCCCGCTTCCTCGGCCCGGTCGCGCGCCTGCAGAATGTCGCCGGAATAGCCGACGGCCACGCAGATATCGCCGTTGGCGATGGCGTTGATATATTCGGAGGCGTGGAAGCGGCGCACATGCGTGCTCATCTGCGAGAGCAGCTCGGCGGCCTGCTCGATCTCACCCGGGTCGCGGGAATCGTGCGGCAGGCCGAGATAGTTCAGCGCAGAAGGGAACATGTCGTCGGCTGCATCGACGATATAGATGCCGCAATCGGAGAGCTGCGCGGCGATATCGGGATCGAAGACCAGCGACCAGGTATCGAGCGGCGCATCCTCGCCGAGGCGCTCGCGCACCATGTCGACATTCACGCCGATCCCGGTGGTGCCCCACATGTAGATCACCGAATGCGCATTGCCGGGATCATAGATCGCCGTGCGTTCGGCAATCTCGGGCCAGACATTGTCGAGATTGGGCAACTGCTCCTTGTCGAGCTCGGCCAGTACGCCGGCCTGGATCAGGCGCTCGATATAGGGGCCCGTCGGCACCACGATGTCATAGCCGGAACGCCCCGCGAGCAGGCGGGTCTCGACGATCTCGTTGGTATCGTAGGTGTCGTAGACGACGCGAATACCGGTTTCCTCGGTAAAGGCTTCGAGCGTCGCGGGGTCGATGTAATCGGACCAGTTATAGACGTTCACGACATCGCTCTGGGCATTCGCCGAATGGCTCGCGGCGATGGCGAGGGGCATGGCGAGTACCGCACAGGCAGCGGTGGATGTGAGAATGGAGCGAAGCATCGCGGGGCAACTCCGGTGCTCGTATGGGGGGCGGGGTGAATCTGCCATCCAACGTCAGGCGGGCGCAGCGTAGAAACTCACGCCCGCGCCCGCAAGCACCATGTTAACCCGATCCGGTTGCCGTCCGAGGATCAGCGGCAGACGCGGCTTTCCTGCGTCACCCAGTAGCGCCCGTTCCAGTAGCGTTCGGTACGAATGGTGCAGTTGCTGGCGCCACGGCGGCTGTCGTGCCAGCGGCGGTCATGGCGACGATGATCGCGCCAGTTCGAACGATGGTCATAGCGCGGCGGCGGTGCCGCGCGGCGCTGTGGCGCGACCGGACGATGCGTATGGGGGGTGACCGGATAGGCCTTGTACGAGTCGTGATGGCGCACCATCGGGGGATGACCGGTACCGAAGGTGATCGAGAAATCAAGCGCTCGCGCGCTGCTGGGTGCCATCGTGAGCGCCGAGAAAGCGATGGCGAGGGCGGCGAAGCCGAGCATGATCTTGCGCATTGTCCTGTCTCTCCTGGAGTGGCACGCCGATATCCGTGCCGGATCTGATGCTCCCTTTCTATGACGGCTCGACTGAACCGGTTCGGCATGGCCCGTTCATCGGGCATTCATTTTCGCGCTTCGATGCCCGACATCCCTGCTGCGGCGTGCAGGCGCTTGTCGAAATGGCCCTCGACCACTACTTCCGAAAGGGGCTCCGGGCCTTCGCGCCGGAAAACGCCATAGGAGCAGAATTTGTCCAGCCTGACGGATCGTATCACCGCCATCCTTCCCAAGGCCCTCGTCGGCCGCAAACCGACCGTTCCCGTCGTGAGGCTGAATGGTGCGATCGGCATTTCCGTCGGCTTTCGCCCGGGATTGTCACTGGCGGGCGTGGCGCCACTGCTGGAGCGGGCATTCAGCTATCCGCACGCGAAGGCCGTCGCCATCGCGATCAACTCGCCGGGCGGCTCGCCCGTCCAGTCGCAGCTGATCCACAACCGCATCCGCGCGCTGGCCGACGAGAAGAAAATCCCCGTTCTTGCCTTTTGCGAGGATGCAGCGGCGTCCGGCGGCTATCTCATCGCCTGCGCCGCCGACGAGATCTTCGCTGATGCCTCGTCCATCGTCGGCTCGATCGGGGTGGTATCCTCGGGTTTCGGCTTCCACGAGTTGATTGCCCGCTACGGCATCGAGCGCCGGCTCTATACGACGGGGGAGGCCAAGGCGATCCTCGATCCGTTCCAGCCGGAAAAGGCGGAGGATGTGGAGCGGTTGCGCAAGCTGCAGGAGCGGGTCTTCGACGCGTTCAAGCAATTGGTGCGCGATCGCCGCAGCGGGAAACTCCCGCAGGATCAGGACCACGAGCTATTCTCCGGCGCCTTCTGGGCCGGGGAGGATGCGAAGGCGTTGGGCCTGATCGATGAAATCGGCGACATGCGCGCCGTCCTGCGCAGCCGTTTCGGTGAGAAGGTACGCCTGCGCCCGATCCAGGCACAGCGTCCGGGGCTGCTCTCGCAATTCATGCGCCCACCGCCCGGCGCGGGAGAACTGCGCAGCCTGATCGACCCGCGCGAGGCGCTTGCGACTCTGGAAGAGCGCGCCCTGTGGTCGCGGCTGGGGCTGTAGGGAGGTTCAGCCGAGATAGATTGCGATCAGATCGTCTTCGGCCTCATGCGTGAACTCAATTTTCGTCACGCAGCAAGCCCTTCAGCCGGGCTTCACGGCGCGCCGCCTCGAGGATATCAGGCATTGCGCGTTCGCTGACGCCGCTCGCCTCCGCCTGGGCGAGCATGTCCCGCAGCGCATTGATGGCGCCTTCGCGCTGTTCCTGGTCGCGCCGTACAAGGTCGCGAAAATACTCGCTTACGTTCCCGTAGCGACCTTCGCTGACCTGGGCTTCCACCCATTCGTTCATCTGGTCCGGCATCGAAATCGTCAATCTGGACATGATCCATCCTCTCTATCATGGATCATATCTGATCATACCGCGACGAGGCAACAATTGCCGTAAAAGCACCCACGCGGCCAGCTTCCATCATCGCAACCCGGGAAGCGGCCAGCGGCGCGCTCCAAGCGCTACTCCGCCGCTGCACGGCGCTCGGGATAAAGACCGAGCAGCCCCTCGCGGCTGGCTTCGCAGATGCCGCGCTCGGTGATGAGGCGCGTGACGAGGCGAGCGGGGGTGACGTCGAAGGCGGGGTTGCCGGCGGGCGAGCCGGGCGCGACGACGCGGATCGTCTCGATCGCCCCCGCATCGTTGAGGCCCGTCAGATGCGTCACCTCGCGCTCGGAACGCTCCTCGATCTCGATCGCGTTCACTCCGTCATCGATGGCCCAGTCGATGGTCGAGGCGGGGAGGGTGACGTAGAAGGGGATGCCGTTGTCGCGCGCGGCGAGCGCCTTGAGATAGGTGCCGATCTTGTTGGCGACATCGCCCGTGGCGGTGGTGCGGTCGGTGCCGGTGATGCACATATCGACCTTCGCATGCTGCATCAGATGGCCGCCGGCATTGTCGACGATCACCGTATGCGGCACGCCATGGCCGCCGAGCTCATAGGCGGTCAGCGCTGCGCCCTGGTTGCGCGGGCGGGTCTCGTCGACCCAGACATGGACCGGGATTCCGGCATCATGCGCCTGGTAGATCGGCGAGAGGGCCGTGCCCCAGTCGACGCAGGCGAGCCAGCCGGCATTGCAATGGGTGAGGATGTTGACGGGACGCCCCGTCTCGCGGTGGCGTTCGGCGATCAGCGTCATGGCATGGGCGCCGATCTGCCGGCATTGCTCGACGTCTTCGTCGCACAGGGCAGCCGCCTCGGCGAAGGCACGATCGGCCCTCTCTGATGCCGGAACGGCGCTCAGGCATGTCTCCATGCGCGCGAGCGCCCAATGCAGGTTGACGGCAGTGGGCCGCGTTGCCGTGAGGCGGCGGATCGCGCCGGCGAGGGAAGCATCGGAGGAATCGACGCGCATCTGCATCGCCACACCGTAGGCTGCCGTTGCGCCGATCAGCGGCGCGCCGCGCACCACCATGGTGACGATTGCCTGTGCAGCCTGCTCCATATCGGCCAGGCGGAGCAATTCGAAGGCGAAGGGCAGCTTCGTCTGGTCGATGACCATGATGCCGTCGCCGTCATCTGCGGGAAAGATCGTGCGGTAATGAACGCCGTCAATCTTCATGCCGGATCCCCGTAATGCGTGGCTGGGCTCAGTATTCGATCTCGAAGCCGATACCGACCGAGGTGCTGCCATCTGCGCCTATCTGGGATTGTAAACGCAAGCGGCGGGTCAAGTCGATATCCACCGATACCCCGGTATCCTCCGGGCGCGCGCCTGCGCTGATGCCGACGCGCACGTTATCAGCGATATAGCGCGACACGCCGACGGCAGGGTTCTCCGCATCGGCGGTGATGTCGAGGCTGTCGACACCGAGCGCACGGCGCAACCGGTCGAAGGCGCCCGGACCGCCGCCGGTGAGCGTGGCGATACCCTGCGCAAGCTGCAGGGCCTGCGCGGCGGAGAGCCCGCCGGAGGCCTGATCGAACAGGATCCGCGAGAGGATTTCGTCCTGCGGCAATTCCGGCGACGAACGCAGGATGAATTCGGGATCATTGGCCGGGCCCGTCACCACGATGCTCACCGTCGCGTCGCTCACCTGCGTTTCTGCGACGAAATCGAGGAACGGCACAAGATCACCGGCGAATTCCAGCGATCCACGGGTGAGGTCGAGGCGCTGGCCGAGCAGGTCGAAACGTCCACGGCGCAACTCGAATCCGCCGATCGCGACCGGATTCAGGCTGGTTCCGCTGAGGCGCAGCAGGCCACCGAGCTCGGCATCGATGCCGCGCCCGCGAATGAAGATCCGGTTGGGGCTGTCGATGGTCAGGTCGAGGCGCGCGTTGAAGCGTACGCCACGTGTACGCCCTTCCGCATCGCGCAGGGCGAGCCGCGCGAGCACCTCCTCCGGAGCACCCACATGGCGAGTTCCCGGAAGCGGCTGCAACGTTGCGGGCAGGCGGTCGGGGACGGTGATGTCGAGGGTAGTCAGGGTCACGCGGCCACCGACGAGCGGCTCGGTCGCCAGCGGACCGGTCAGGGACAGGTCGAGATCGACGGTGGCGGTGGCGAGATCGTTTGAGACGAGGCGCGCATTGCTGCCCGTGATGCGCAGGTCGCCGGGGAAATTCGCTGCCGGATCGATGCGCACCTGTCCGGAAGCACCGAGGGTGCCGCCATTGGGCGTCGATGCGCTGAAGGATTCGATACGCAAAACGTCGCCCTGGGCGACCAGCCGGGCGGCAATGCCGGATATGTCGAGGCCGAGATCTTCGTCGGTGAAGCGCCCGTTGCTGACGGTCGCTGTGCCGTCGATGCGCGGCGAGGCGCTCATGCCGCGAATCGTGGCATCAAGCTGAGCGGCCCCGGTGAGGCGCCGGCCCTGCGGCGCGAGGATGACATTGGCAGCGGCCAGATCGAGATTGCCCTGTGCGCGCAGGTCGAGTTCATCGGTCGGCTGCAGCGGCGCGCTGCCGGTAATGCGCAGGCTGGCTGCTGCGGCCTCGATGGTGGCATCGACACCCACGCGCTGATCGGCGATCGCCCCTGAGGCCGTCACGTTCACGCTGGGAATGCCGGCCTCGCGCAATTGCGGCAGGGCGACATCGGACAGGGTGATGCGGTAATCCCCGCGCGGCGCATCCGGCGTGCCGCGCAGCTGCGCCGCACCGTTCGCCGTGCCCGTGAGGCCGAGGCCGGGGACGAAAATCTCCGAAATCGAAAGGGGCAGGGAGGTGACGTCGACGGAAAGGTCGAGCATCTCGCCGGCGGAGCCTGCGATGGTGATGCGTCCGCCATTGGCGGCGATCGCGACATCCTCGATCAGCGCTGTACCGTCGGCGATCACGATCCGCGCGGGGCGCGACAGCGAGAGGCTGCGCTGGCCGCGCGTGGCGGAAAGCGCATCCATGGCGATGACGAAATCGGAGTCGCGCGGCGTGAGCCGCCCGCGTGCATCGAGATCGAAGCCCTGGGCGCGGGCCTCTGCGGTGAACCGCGTTTCTTCCGCGACACCCTCGGCGGTCAGCGCCACGCGGGTAAATTCCTGCCCCGCGACCGTCAGGCGATCCGCGCGCGCAGTGCCGGAAAAGGCCGGTGCGCGCATCAGGTCGATGCCCTGCATATCCGCCTCGAAGGAGGAGAGGCCGATATCGCCGAAGCCGAGCTGCGCGCCGCGCGCGGTGATCCCCGCATTCTGCCCGCCATCGACGATGGCGAGATCGATGGTGGCAGTGAGGCTGCCGCGAAGCTCCGTCAGCAGCAGCGCGCTCAGATCGTCGAGATCGCCGGCATCGAGGGCGATGCGGCCCTCGGCGCGGTTCTCGTCGTCGAGGCTCACCGCGCCGGCGAGGCGGGCCGACCCGATGGTGATTGCGAGATCCTCCAGCGCGTAACCGCCGGCCGAGCGCTCGCGCAGCCTGAGACCGCCTTGCGCGACGTTGCCGGAGACGAGGCCGTCGAGTTCGAGACGCAGATCCGGCAGGCCGGTGAGATCGGTCCCGTCGAGCGTGAGGGCGAGGCGCGGGATGTCGCGCTCGAGCGCGACCATGTCGGCGATGCGCAGATCGCCGGTCACATCCGGGCGTTCCAGCGAGCCGGTCAGGCGCAGATCGCCGTCGAGACGGCCCGCGGTGATGCGCGGATCAAGCGGTGCCATATCGGGTACGGTCACATCGAGCCTGATATCGGCTGCGCTGTCATCGGCGCGCCCGTCGACCTGTGCGGTCAGGTTGGCTCCCTCCAGGCGCAATGCGTCGAAGGAGAGCCCGCCGGGAATCTGGGCGACGCGACCGCGCAGTTGCGTCGTCTCGCCGAGCAGCCCGTCGATCACATCCGTGCCGGTGGCGAAATCGCGCAGATCGCCGGTCAGAGCCACGACCACCTGCTCGATCACGGGGCTACCCGCCATTTGCGCCGTCAGATCCGCCGATCCGCGCAACGGCATGCCTGCAAGCCCGGAGAAGGGTGCGAGATCGGCGATCATGGCGCTGAGCGTCGCATCGAGCTGGTCGGCGCCGACGCGCCCGGCGAAGTTGCCGGCGAAAGTCGGCGTCATCAGACGTGCCTGCGCGATATCCGCAATGCCGTCCGTGCCGACGACACCCTGCGCGTCGATTTCGAGGGAGCCGCCCAATGCGCGGTCGAGAGCGGAATCGGCGAGTGCGATGCCGCGCAGCGCACCGTCTACGCTGAAATCATAGCGCTCTGCGACTTCTTCATCGCCCAGCGGGCGCGCGGCGATGGTCAGGTCGAGGGTTTCGAGCGAGGCCTGCGGCGTGTCGACGCCCGCAGCCTCGATCTCGCCGTCGAGCTGCGGCGCGGTGAGCGGGCCACGCAGTTGCAGGTCGAGGGCCAGCTTCTCCAACGAGATGTCGCCGGCGCGGGTGACACCGTCATCGCCGGGAAGCGCGCGGCCCGTGACCCGCACGTCGAGATCGCGCTCGGCCGAGATCGAGCCGCCGACGGTCAGGGCGGCGATCCGGGTGCGCAGGCTCAGATCGTCGAGGCGAAACGACGAATCGTCGCGCAATTGCGCAGCGCCGGTCAGGCGGGTCTCGCCCTCGAAGAAGGGCTCTGCGGCAGGCGGCATCAGCCCGGCGAGGCGGGCCGTCAGGTCGAGGTCGAAATCATAGGCCGCGTCGATACGCGTCACCCGCGCCTGACCGCGCGCGCCGATCTGCGGGCCAGCGCCGAAATCGAGGCGCGCGTCGAAATTGTCGAGCGGATCGTCGCCCGACAGTGTCAGGCTTACCGGGGGGCGACCCGGCAGGTCGAGCAGATTGCCGACGAGTCCGCCGGCGGGCTCCTCGAAGGCGAGATCGAGGGTCAGCCGGTTCGTCTCCGGCACGTAGGCCAGTTCGAGATCGAAGGCGGCGTCATCGTCGAGGCGGCGTGCGGCGAAGGTCAGATCCAGGCCTTCGGAAGGATCGCCCAACCGCGCCGAACCCTCGGCGGAAAAGCGTGCTTCCTCCCCGAGAACCGGTTCTCCGACGATCAGCTCTTCCAGGTTGAACGCATCGATACGCACTTCGAGCGGCAATTCGGGGAATAGCGGCCCGCTTTCGGCTGCTTCACGCTCCTGCGGCGGCGTCTGGGCCGGGCGCAGATATTGCACGGTCCCGATATCGAGCGCATTCACCTGCAGGCGGCGACGCAGGAGCGAGGCACGGCTCCAGTCGAGCGCGACGCGGTCGAGCCGCAGCCAGGGGCCTTCCTCGTCGGAAATGGTGATGTTGGAGATCACCGCCCGGGAGGAGAGGGCGCCGTCGATATTGCCGATCGAGACGCGTGTCGTCGGCGTCGTCAGCAGGCGTGAAATCAGCGAGGCGAGGGCGCTTTGATCCTCGTCTGCCTGCCCGGGCGTGGCAATGAAGAGCCAGCCGCCGACGAGCGTGGCGAGTGCGAGGGCGGTGATGCCCGAGATGGTGGCGATCCGTTTCATCATCAAAAGGCCTGTCCGATCCCGATATAGACGCCGTAGCCACGTTGCCCGTCCTCCTTCTGGAGGGGGATGGCGACGTCGAGGCGGATCGGCCCGATTCCCGTATGGTAGCGAAGCCCGAGGCCGGCGGCAAAGCGCAGGCGCTCGCCGAAATCGGGATAGCTCTCGCGGAAGGCGCCGCCGGCATCGATGAAGGGCACGATGCCGATCGTGTCGGTGATGCGGATACGCGCCTCGAGCGAGCCTTCGATCAGCGAACGGCCACCGATCGGGCGCCCGTCGCGGGTGGGGCTCAGGCTGCGATGGGCATAGCCGCGAACCGAACCGCCGCCGCCTGCGAAGAAGCGCCGGTTGGCCGGAATATTGTCGAGCTCGGCTCCGACGAGCGAGCCGAATCCCACACGCGCGGCGAGAACGTAGCGGGCGCGATCATCGAGGGCGTAATAGGTAGATACGTCGAAGCGCGTCTTGAGCATGTTCAGCGAGGAACCGAGCGCGCCGGCATAGGGCGTCACCCCGGCGCTGAGGCGGATGCCCTCGGTCGGCTCGAGGCGGCTGTCGGAGGAATCGAATTCGAGGCTGAGCGGAATGCCGACGAGGCGGTATTCGCGCTTGCCGAGATCATCCTTGGTGATACCTCGCTCGTACTCGATCCCGCCGCGAATGTTGAACGTGTCGGAGAAACGATGGCGGATCCCGGTCGTGACGTTCACGAGTCGCGTATCGAATCCGTCAGCGCGGTCGCGCTCGACGCGGGCATCGGCGAGGAAATCGTTTCGCGTGCCCCACAAGGCCGGCTTCATGAAGCTGGCCGAAATGCGCCCGCCGAGATCGTCGATCACGTTGCGCCGGCGGTCGAACAATGCACCGCCGCCCTCGGTGAGATAGAAGGCTGATGCCTCCAGCCGCAGACGCTCGGCGCCACCGAACAGGTTGCGGTGCGTCCAATAGACGCGCGTCGAGGGCCCGTCCGTCGTGGAGAACTGCGCCGAAGCGCCGAGAACGCGCGGCAGCCGCTCCGTCACCTCGACATCCAGCGGCAGGTTGCCATCGGCATCGAGCGTGTCACCGTGGCGTACGCGCACCGAGGAGAGCGCCTCGATCCGGGTGACCGTGGTGCGGATCCCCGTCAGCGCCTGCGGCGAATACGGGTCTCCCGGCTCGGTATAGATGAAGGAGCGGATCACGCGTTCATCGACATTGTCGTTGCCGGTAATGGTGATCGGCCCGAGCCCCGCAACCGGGCCCGGCGAGACCGAGATGGTGAGATCCATCACTCGTTCGGCGTGATGCACCACCGGGTCGATCTCGACGATATCGGCGAAGGGGCGGCCCTGTTCACGGTAAAAGTCGACGATTCGCGCCTGGGCGCTGAGGATGCGCGCGGCGGAGGCGGGGTCGCCGGGATTGAGCGCGACGACATCCTCGGGAACGGCCGTCGGGCCGAGCCGCTGGCCGGTGCCGGCTTCGAGCAGCGTCACGTTGCGGACGGTGAAGCGCTGTGCCGGGTCGACGATGATTCGCACCGGCACCCGCTCGCTTCCGCGAAACGGGCGTGCGGCAGCGATTGCCGCATCGACGCGGTCGACGCCGACACGCAGCGCGACGCCAGCCACTTCGATCGCGACGCTGGCATTGTAGTAGCCGAGCCCCCACATGGCATCGATCACGGGCAGGATATCGCCCTGGGCGCGGCGGGCGAGCGCTTCTGCGTCGGGAGGCGCATCAGCGCGCAGGCGCTGGAGCGACGAAGCGTCTTCGATTGCCGTGCGCACGCGCGCATCATCGCCGATGACATCGATCTGCAACTCGTAGGGGAGCGTGTCGGCACTGGGCTCGGGCAGGGTTTCGCGCCCGAACAGACCGAAGAAGTCGAATGCCTGCGCGCTCGCAATCGGCATCGAGCCGATCATGAGGGCCAGAAACGCAGCTTTCCAGACAGGCGTTCCGGGTAGCAACCCGCGCACGCGCTTCATACTTGAACTCCAGTGGTCCCCGCGCCCCCGCAGCGAAAACCTTCACCCATCGTCACTGCATACAGCAGAATTGAATGTACTTCTTTAACGCCCGCATCACGCGCTGGCAAACCCGACGGGCCGTTCACGGATGCGTGAAGGTGTAACGAATCGTCCGACTGAGGCGTATAGGTGACAGCGCGCCCGGAGCGGGCGCGACGTATTCCGTATTATGGGAGGGATTTGCGTGAGACTGATCAACCGACCCGCAAGACAATGGCTAGCCGGCATTGCGTCGGCGGCGCTTCTTTTTGCGCCGACAATGGTCGATGCGCAGAGCGAAGCACCGGTCGCGCTCGACGATTGGGATGCGATCGTCGCCGCCGCGGAGGGCCAGACGGTCTACTGGAATGCCTGGGCCGGCGACGAGAAGGGCAATGCCTTCATCGCATGGGTCGGCGATCAGGTGCGCGAGCGCTACGGCGTGCGCGTCGAGCACGTCAAGCTCACCGATACCGCCGAAGCGGTTTCCCGCGTCGTCTCCGAGCGTGCCGCCGGGCGCGACACGGGCGGCACGGTTGATCTGATCTGGATCAATGGCGCGAATTTCGTGACGATGAAGGATCAGGGCCTGCTCTTTGGCCCTTTCACGCAGGCGCTGCCCAATTTCGCGCTGGTGGATGAGGAAAACCCCTCCAACCTGATTGATTTCACCGTACCCGTGGACGGCATGGCGGCGCCGTGGCGCGTGGCGCAGCTCGCCTTCGTCTATGATTCGGATCGCGTCGATCGCGACAGCCTGCCCGGCTCGATTCCGGCCATGCTTGACTGGGCGCGCGCGAATCCGGGCCTGCTGACACACCCCAATGCGCGTAACTTCCTCGGCGCGACCTTCCTCAAGCAGGCGCTGCACGCGCTCGCGCCGGACACCTCCGTGCTCTACGCGGAAGCGACCGACGAGACCTATGAGGAGGCGACCGCGCCGCTCTGGGAATGGTATGAGGAAATCCGCCCGCATTTCTGGCGCGGTGGTGCCGAGTTCCCCGGTTCCAGCGCCGATCTCGATCGTCTGCTCGATGACGGCGAGATCGAGATCGCGGTGACCCTCAACCCCGCCACGGCGGCGCTACTCTCCGAGACCGGGCTCCTGCCCGAAAGCGCGCGGGTCTATTTTCTGGACGATGGCACCATCGGCAACACCTCCTTCGTCTCGATCCCCTACAACGCCGCCAACAAGGAAGGCGCCATGGTGGTCTCGAACTTCCTGATGTCGCCGCTGGCCCAGGCGCGGGCGCAGGATCCCACCGTGCTCGGCGCCTTCACGGTGCTCGACATGGATGCCCTCGATGCAGACGAACGCGCTTTGTTCGAGGAAGCCTCCGCGCATCCGGCAATGCCGGGCCCCGACGACATCGCCGATGTGCAGATGGAATCGCATCCTTCCTGGATGACCCGGCTGACGGAGGATTGGGAGGCGCGGACCACCCGCTGATCCGATGCTGCGTCTCGCGCCGATCCTCACTCTGGCGATCCTGCTCGGCCCGATCGGCGCGGGCCTGCTCTGGACGTTGCTGCCGGCCTTCGGCTACCTGCCGGTGCTTGGCACGCGCGACTTCTCGCTCGACCCGTGGCGGGAGCTCGCTGCCTTTGCGGGCTTCCGCTCGGCCCTGTGGCTGACGATCACGGTCGGCTTCGGGGCGACCGTGATCTCGCTGGTGCTGGCCATCGCGCTTTGCGCCACGAGCGTGGGGACGCGCGCCTTCGAGACCCTGCGCGCGGCCATCCCGCCGCTTCTGGCGACGCCGCATGTCGCCATCGCCATTGGCTTCGCCTTTCTCGTGGCGCCGAGCGGGCTGATGGTGCGGGCCTTCTCGCCCTGGGCGACGGGTTGGGAGCGGCCTCCCTCGATCGCCACGGTGAACGATGCCCTCGGCCTGAGCCTGATCGCGGGGCTCGTCCTGAAGGAGACGGTCTATCTGATCCTGATGATCATCGCCGCGAGCACGCAGGTGGCGATGCGACCGATGCTGCAGGCGGCCTCGGCGCTGGGATACGGGCCGGCGCGCGGTTTCGTCGCGGTGATCATGCCGCAGATCTATCGCCAGATCCGGCTGCCGATCTACGCGGTGCTGGCCTTCTCGCTCGCCAATGTCGAGGTGGCGCTGATCCTCGGTCCGGGCAATCCGCCCCCGCTCGCCGTCGTCGCGGCGCGCTGGTTCGCCGGCTATGATCTGGGCATGTATTACCCCGCCTCGGCGGCGGCGACCCTGCAATTCTTCATCGTCGTCGCCGGGATCGGCCTGTGGCGGCTGATGGAGATACCCGTGGGTATGGCGCATCGCCTGTGGGTCGCACGCGGAAAGCGGCGCGGCGTCGCAGAGCCGTTCTGGGGCGGCGCCGCGCTGCTCGGCTGGAGCAGCGGCGTATTGGCGCTGGCGGCGCTCGTCGCCGTGGCCGCATGGTCCTTCGCGCATCGCTGGCGCTATCCGGATTTTCTGCCCGAGAGCTGGTCGCTGCGGGTCTGGGAGCAGCATGCGGGCAGCGTGACCGCGCTTGCCGGGGTCACGGCGCTGATCGCATTTGCCGCGACGCTGGTCGCCGTGGTGCTGGCGCTGGCCTGTCTCGAAAACGAGCAGCGGCGCGGCCTCTCGGTGGGGCAGGGGGCTCTGTGGGCGCTCTACCTGCCGCTCCTCGTGCCGCAGATCGGGTTTCTCTTCGGCGCGCAGATGCTTCTGGTGCAGTTCTCCCTCGATGCGACGCTGTTCGCCGTGATCTGGGCGCATCTGCTCTTCGTCATGCCCTATGTCTTCCTCTCGCTCGCCGATCCGTTCCGCGCCCTCGATCCGCGCTATGCGCGCAGCGCCGCCGCGCTCGGCGCCTCGGCGGTGCGCATCTTCTTCACGGTGAAGCTGCCCATGCTGGCGCGCCCGTTGGCGATCGCTTGCGCCATCGGTTTTTCGGTGAGCATCGCGCTCTATCTGCCGACGCTCTTCGCGGGTGCGGGGCGGATCGCGACGCTGACCACGGAGGCCGTGACGCTCGCGAGCGGTGGCGACAGGCGCGTGATCGGGGTCTATGCTTTCATCCAGGCGCTGTTGCCGCTCGGCGTCTATGCGATCGCGCTGGCCCTGCCGGCGCTGATCTACCGCAATCGCAAAGGGCTGGCATGATGGACGGCGTGGCTTTGACGAAACAGATAAACCCGGCCCGCGAGGAAGCATCCCCGGCAGGCTTGGTCCTGCGCGGCATCACCATCGCCATCGGCGAGGCGCCGCTGCTTTCGCGGCTCGATCTCGACATCCCGCCCGGTGACGTCGTGACCGTAATGGGGCCGAGCGGATCGGGGAAATCGACGCTGCTCGCCTATGTCGCGGGTTTTCTCGACAAGGCCTTCACCGCGCGGGGCGAGGTCTTGCTCGACGGCGCCCCGATCACCGCCCTGCCGGCGCAGCAGCGGCGTCTGGGGATTCTCTTCCAGGACGACCTGCTGTTTCCGCATCTGAGTGTCGGCGCCAATCTCGCCTTCGGACTCGACGCCGCCGTCACGGGGCGGCGCGCGAGGCGGGCGCGGGTGGAGGAGGCGCTGGACCAGGCGGGGCTGGGCGGATTCTACGATCGCGATCCGGCGACGCTTTCCGGCGGCCAGCGCGCCCGCGCGGCGCTGATGCGCACGCTGCTCGCTTCCCCGCGCGCGCTCCTGCTCGACGAACCGTTCAGCAAGCTCGATCGGCCCCTGCGCAAGGATATCCGCGAATTCGTCTTCAGCCACGCCCGGGCGCTCGGCCTCCCGACGCTGCTCGTCACGCATGACCACGAGGATGCGGATGCTGCCGGTGGGAGCGTTCTGACCCTGAAAGCGTGAGGGACCGCTTCGCGTCAGGATGCGAAGCGGCTGTCGTAATTCAAAACGGCGTTGAGGAGCACCTGGGCGCCCGCGCCACAATCCTCGAGGGTCGCGTTCTCCGCCTCGTTGTGGCTGAGCCCGCCCTCGCAGGGCACGAAGATCATCGATGTCGGAACGATCGCTGCCGTGTAGGCGGCGTCGTGGCCGGCGCCGGAGAGCATCTCGCGGCTGTCGAACCCCGCCTTTTGCGTGCCGCGACGCACTGCGTCGATGCATTCCGCATCGAAGATCACCGGCGGGTTATGGGTGACGCGGCGGTGCTCGCAGGCGAGCCCGATCTCGCCGGCGACGCTCTCGAGCGCTTCGTGCAGCGCAGCCTCCATGGCATCCAGCACGGCGGCTTCCGGGTGGCGGAAATCGACGGTGAAGAAGACCTCTCCTGGGATCACGTTGCGCGAATTCGGGCGGACCTCGACCATGCCGACTGTTCCCACCGCATGGGGCGCATGGGCATGCGCGATGGCATCGACGCGCTCGACGATACGCGCGGCGCCGAGCAGGGCGTTCTTGCGCAGCTTCATCGGCGTGGTGCCGGTATGGGATTCGCGGCCCGTGAAGGTGACATCGTACCAGCGCATGCCCTGCACGCCGGTGACGACGCCGATCGTCTTGCCCTCGGCTTCGAGGATCGGGCCCTGCTCGATATGCAGCTCGAACATGGCCGAGAACGCTGTCTCGCCGACCGGTACTGCGCCGCGATAGCCGATGCCTTCGAGGGCTTCGCGCAGGCTGACTCCGTCGCGATCGGTGATCGCCTCGGCCACATCCGGCGCATAGAGCCCGGAATGTACGCCGGCGCCGAGCATGGAGGGGGCAAAGCGTGCGCCTTCCTCGTTGGTCCAGTTGACCAGCATCAGCGGCGCATTGGTCTCGTAGCCGAGATCATGCATCGTGCGCAGAACCTCCAGCCCGGCGAGCACGCCGAGCACGCCGTCGAACTTGCCCCCGGTCGGCTGCGTGTCGAGATGGCTGCCCATGGCGATCGGTGCGATGTCGTTGCGCTTGCCCGGGCGCACGGCGAACATATTGCCCAGCGTATCGACGCTGACGGTGCAGCCGAGCTTTTCGCATTCGGCGCGAAACCAGTCGCGGATCTGGCGGTCGAGATCGGTGAGCGTCACGCGGCAGATGCCACCCTTGGGCGTTCCCCCGATCTTCGCCGTATCCATCAGCGTGTCCCACAGGCGCTGCGGATCGATGGTGAGATTCTGCATGGCAAATGCCCCTTCGCGAACGGATTTCGGGTGACCGGTTCAGCGGCAGGTTCGGGCGCCGACGGCACCATCGCAAGGGGAAGCCGACACCAAGGCGCCTTCGCGTTCATGCACCAATGTATGGATTGTCGTGAGGCGGGGGGAATTGGATAGATGCTTTTGTAAGTGTGGATTGCCCTGGATATGGACGCAATCTGCCCCAGATTGTAGGCGACCAAGCAGAGCGTCTGTTGGAGTAGGTGTGATGGCGTTTTTCGTGCACTGGGGTCTCGTCAACCGCGACGGGCAAGTCGTTGATAACGGCTGCTTCGAAGACACGTTTGCCGACCGCGCCACCGCCGTCAGCTTCGTATTCGCGCGCCTCGACGTCGCACCGCGCTACGGCTTCGTTCGGAAAGGCGGTTATTGGTGGCTCTCCGGCGCGGATGATTACGGGCTCGAAACACGGCTGTGGATAGATGCAGATGCAACGATTTGTGCGCAGCAAATCACCGATGCCGGTGTTGCCTGATCGGGATCGTTGCGCGTTTCAGGCTGCCACCGCATCCTGCCGCACCAACCGCACGCCGGCGATCTTCCAGCTGCCATCAGGCTGCTGCTCCATCGTATAGAGCGCAAGCCATGCCTGCCCGTTGGCGTCGATCAGCGTGACTTCCTGCACGGGGCCCTGCGGGGTCTGGCGCAGATCGCCGAATTCCCGGCTGCGCGGGCGGTAGACCGGCGGATAGCCCTGGCGCACCATCCCCATGAAGCGCTCCTCGCCGGGAAACAGCTGCTGGATTCCCGGTGATGCGAAGCCGTAGGCGCGGGCGGCATCGTCGGCGAGAAAGGCATCGAGCTGGCGCGTGATCACATCGCGTATGGCCGAGCCGTTGCCGGATTCCTGCGCCGTTGCGCCGGGCTGTTGCGCGAGGCCGAGCCCGGTCAGGAGCAGCAGGGCCGCTGCAATCGTCATGAAATGCCGCATCATCGTCTCCTGTTCCCCGGCGTGATGTGTCGCGCCGTTCGACATGCGGCATTACCCTGTCCCTACCAGGGCAGGCGTTCGCCGCGATAATCGAAGAAACCGCCGCTCTCCTCGGCCGTCAAACCGTCGATAACGGCAAGCATTTCGCCCGCCGCTACATCCGGCTCGCGCACGTTGAGCCCGCTCTTGGCGAATGGCTGGGTGAGCGGGGAATGCACCGTCCCGGGATGCATCGCCACGCACAGGGCCTCGCGCCAGCGCCGGTCGAGTTCGATGGCGGCGCAGCGCACGATCTGGTTCAGCGCGGCTTTCGAGGCGCGGTAGGAATACCAGCCGCCGATCCGGTTATCACTGATCGAGCCGACCTTGGCCGAGAGCGTGACGAAGGCTGCCTTGCCCTCGCGCGGCAGGAGCGGCAGCAGATGCTGCATCAGCAGCGCCGGGCCGATGGCGTTCACGGCGTAGGAATAAGCCATGTGATCGGCATCGAGATCGCGCCACGACTTCTCCGGCATACGCGTATCGTCGTGCAGGAAGCCCGTCGCGTCGATCACGAGGCGGATGCGCTCCCCCTCCAACGACCGGGCGAAGCCGGCAATGGCGGTCGGGTCGAGCAGATCGAGCCGCGCATCGTTGCCGCGCGCAGCCGCGACGACGCGGGTGAAGCGCCCGGAGGCTTCCAGCGCGCGCACGAATGCCGAGCCGATGCCACCGGTCGCGCCGGCGACGACGGCGATGCCGTCATCGGGAAAGGAGGAGAGGGCGTCGAGGTTTTGTGCCATCGACGCGAGATATCGCGCTGGCCCGGCATGGCAAGGTGCCAGGGTTCAGCAGTTGTCGCTCAGCCCCGTCTCGAGGCGAGATGATGCGATGCGCAACGAGCATCGCAATATCTCAAACGTACCTCAATTCGCTCCGAAAGCAGAGCGGATCAACCATTGCTGTGCAGCGACCGGGCTGTCGTTCTTCGGGCGCGCCGGCTCATCGGTGGAAATGAGCTTGTCCAGATGAACAATGCGGGCATGCAGGCGCATCGAATGGCCGATCAGGTCCTTCAGACGCGGCGGCAGGGACGCGGTATCGAATACGGGGTTCGACGATTCCGGCGTCGTCAGCCGCACGCGCGTCTGCTCCTGCAAGGCCTGTTCCGGCGAGATCTCGCCCTCGGCTACGGCGCGCTGGACGAGCAGCCATGAGGCGATCTGCATCAGCCGCGTAGTCAGGCGCATGCTCTCGCTGGCATAGGTCAGGGAAGCCTGGCGAGAAAGCAGCCGCGATTCCTCGCGCCCGTCCCCGTCGAGATAGGCCGCCGTTTCCTCGACAAGCCCCATTCCCTCGCTGAACAGGGCACGAAACGCCTCCGAGCCGACGAAAGTGCGACCGAAATCAACCGGATCGCCATCTTCCCGAAAAGTAATGTCCGCGTTCATGCCTCGCCTCCTGCTTTACGCATTGTCCGTATCCTGTCCCAAACGAATACGCCGGGACCTGGTTCATACGGAACGAGGCAAAACTAACGCCGAACGGGGGAGGGCGCGCTGTTTACATAAGGTTAAGGTTAACGCTGTGGATGAATCAAAAAAGAGCCGCCAGAAGGCGGCTCTGAAGTCTCAACAGGGAGGCGTCAAACAGAGTGGACAGGAGCCACTCGACATCCAGAAGTCTGGATATCTCGATTCATAAACTGGAAAGCTTAAGCAATGGTTAACGCCCCGTGTCCAATCGAGAATAACTGCACAAAAATGACACACGGCCGAGCTTAAGCCTTGAATATCGCATCAGCCGCCGATTTCGAAGCCTGCTTTTGCGACCGCATCTCCTCCAGCCGCGCGATTTCCTCCCGCAAGACGTGAATGCGCTCGTCGATCTCCTCAATGGACAACGTCGTGAGGTCCTGGCCGACGACGTGGTTGCGGGCCTGCGCCTGGGGGCGCACGGTCTCGTCCGCGAATGGATCGAATGCCATGGCCATCTCCTCTGCTTGCCGTATTCTGCCCACAGGGTAAGCCACATGACCCATGCTTGCCAATGCCGGTAGGGCATGCGAGGCCCGATCCACGGATCAAATCAGCCCGGTCGCGCGCAAAACCGGTGAGGAACGGAGGAAAAACCATGACACATCCCGCAACGATGCGTGCCGTCATCGCGGATGGCGGCGGTGGTCCCGAAGTCTTGAAAATCGTTGAACGCCCGGTGCCTCAGCCCGGGCCCGGCGAGATCCTCGTGCGCGTCCATGCCGGCGGGATCAACCGCCCCGACGTATTCCAGCGGCTCGGCAATTATCCGCCGCCGCCGGGCGCTTCCGACATTCTCGGCCTGGAGATTGCGGGCGAGGTCGTCGCCTGCGGCGAAGGTTCACGCGAATTCGCGCCCGGCGACCGGGTGATGGCGCTGGTGGCTTCCGGTGGCTATGCCGATTACGCGGTGGTGGCGCAAGACAACGCGCTGCCGGTGCCCGAAGGCCTCTCCATGGTTGAGGCCGGGGCGATCCCCGAGACCTATTTCACCGTCTGGACCAACATGTTCGATCGCGGCGGGCTCCAGGCCGGCGAGACCGTGCTGATCCATGGCGGTTCGTCGGGCATCGGCACGACGGCGATCCAGCTTGCCAAGGCTTTCGGTGCGACCGTGTTCGTCACCGCCGGCTCAAAGGAGAAATGCGAGGCCTGCGGCAAGCTCGGCGCCGATCGCGCGATCAATTATCGCGAGGAGGATTTCGTCGCGGTGGTCAAGGAGGCAACCGACGGCAAGGGCGTGCCCCTGATCATCGACATGGTGGGTGGCGACTATATCGGGCGCAATTACGACGCCGCCTCGATCGAGGGCCGCATCGTGCAGATCGCATTCCTCAAGGGCGGCAAGGCCGAGGTCGATTTCCGCCGCCTGATGGTCAAGCGCCTGCACCATACCGGCTCGACCCTGCGCCCGCGCTCCGTGGCGCAGAAGGCCGAGATCGCGCATTCCCTGCGCGACAAGGTCGTGCCGCTGCTGGCGAAAGGAAGCTGCAAGCCGATCATCGATTCCACCTTCAAGCTGGAAGATGTCGCCAAGGCGCATGCGCGGATGGATTCGAGCGCCCATATCGGCAAGATCGTGCTGACGATGGCGGACTGAGCTCGACGGATACGGGGAGGGGCGAATGGCGGCGCGCTACACCTTGCGCGATCACGCGGATCGCCCCTTCCCGTCATCCCAGCCCGGGCGCTTCGGCGGTCATGCGAAGAGCCGTATCTACGGGCGCCTCGATTGCCGTGCGGCCATTGCCGCGATTGCGCGCGGCGGGCCCTATACACGCCATCGCGTCTTCTTCGCCGACGAGGCGAGTGCCGTGAGCGCCGGCTATCGCCCCTGCGCCGTATGCATGCCGCAGGCCTATGCGCTCTGGAAAGCGCGGCGCGATGCGTGATTCATAGCCACCTGGATCATCGCACCGTGATCCTGATCAGGTGACTTTGCGCTTGCGGATCGGGTAGTCGTGCCGCTTGTGGGCGGGCTTGCGGCGTGGCATTTGCGATCCGACTATCTCTAACGCCCGGTCCGAGCGATCCGATCGCGGCGCAGCCCGCCCGCAGCCTCCACCGGAACCCGGCCCATGACAGAACGCATCGATGCCGCTTCGGGCCTCGCGCTCGTCATTGCCTGGTTTGCCCTGCTGGTGACCACATTATCGGGGGAGGCGACGCAGGCGCTGGCAGCCGGTGCGCCGAGCCCGCTCATGCTGATCGGCATGGCGGCGGCCTTGTTCTATCTCGTCGCGCAGGCGACGCGTTATTCCCGCTTCGTCTGGAGCCATCTGACATTCGGTGCCGTGGTCACGATCATCGCCGTGTTCGTGCTGGCCTCTCCGCTCGTCGCCGTGGCGGAAGCGTTTTGGCGCAGCGTCTTCATCATGGTGCTGTTTTCGGCGCTCGGCGTCCTGCGCGTGGCGGCGCAGACTTCGCCGATGGTTCACGAAACGGGCGCCATGCTGGTGCGCCAGCCGCCGGGGCGGCGCTACTTCGCTCTGCTCGGTGGGACGACGCTCTTCGCCGCGATCCTGAATTTCGGCGTCGTTGCGCTGTTCGGTGGGATGATCCGCGATGCGATCAAGGCCGCGCCCGGTGATGCAGCCGTCGCGAAGGCGCGCGAGCGGCGGATGATGCTGGCAATGCTGCGCGGCTTCTCGCTGACCATGTTCTGGTGCCCGCTGACGGTCGCCTTCGCCATCGCCACGACGGGTGTCTCGGGTGCGCAATGGCCGCTCATGGTGCTGATCGGAACGGTGCTGGCGGTGATGACGGCAATCGCAGGCTGGGTGTTGGATAGCGGCGCCTCGCGGCGGGCGGCGGGGACGGGCGATGCCGTGCCCTTCTCCTTCGCCGCACTCCTGCCGCTGGTGGTTCTTTTGGTGCTCTTGTCGAGCGCCGCCGCGCTGGTCGAGCGTTTCACGCCGGGGCAGCTGATCCACGGGGTGATCCTCTTCGTGCCGCTGATCGGGCTGGTCTGGGTCGTGCGTGATACCGGCACTGCGGGGCTTGCCCTGCTGCGCAGCTATATCGTCGAGCAGGCACCACAGCAGCGTCAGGAGATCTCCGTTCTCGGCAACGCCGCCTATGCCGGCACGCTGATCGGGATGCTCCTGCCGCAGGTCTTCATCGATGCGCTGATTGGCCCGCAGGGTCTGCCGCCGGTTTTCGTGCCGGCCTTGTTCATGCTGCTCGTCGTCCTGTTCGGGCTGATCGGAGCCAATCCGCTGATCACCGTCGCGGTGCTCGCCAGCGTGATGGCCGATCCGTCCCGCTACGGGGTCGATCCGACGCTGGTTGCGAGCGCACTGGCGATCGGCTGGGGCATGGCGATCGCCTCCTCTCCGGCCACGGCTGCGACGATGTATATCGGGCGACTGACGGGATACGGCTCCTTCACCGTCGGGACGCGCTGGAATGCCGGCTATGCCGCCGTCGCCGTGCTCCTGATCGGCACGATGCTGACGCTGCTGGGCCTGTGGCGCGGGGTCTGAAACCGGGTGCCCGCCATTTGCGACATTTGCCCCATTGCCCTCGCAGCCCTGCTCACATAACTCTTGGTCAGGAAACGTCGGCTGCATCGAAACACGCTGCAGATACGCTTCCCGGCGAAGAAACAGGCACGCCACGGCAGGGCTGGAACGCGCGTGCGGCATTGGAGGACGAAGATGGATTACCGTGCGCCCGTGACCGACATGGTCCACGTCATGCGTCATGTGGCCGGCCTCGACGAGGCGCTCGCCGAGGGGCTGCATCCCGATCTCTCGGCCGAGTTGGTCGACCAGATCCTCGAGGAGGCCGGCAAGTTCGCGACCGACGAGATCGCGCCGCTCAACCGCATCGGCGACACCAAGGGGCCGAAGCTCGATGCGGGCGCGGTGACCACGCCTCCGGGCTGGAAGGAAACCTATCGCGACTGGGCCGAAGCCGGGTGGAACGCGCTTCCCGGTCCGGCGGAGCACGGCGGTCAGGGCTTGCCCGGCCTGCTCAACGCGGCCTGTATCGAGATGTGGAATTCGGCCTCGCTCTCCTTCGGGATCGCGCCGCTGCTCACCATGGGCGGCATCGAAGCGCTGACGAAGCATGCGACGCCGGAGCTGCAGGAGCGCTATCTCGGCAAGCTCGTCTCCGGTGAGTGGACCGCGACGATGAACCTGACCGAGCCGCAGGCCGGCTCCGATCTCGCAGCGCTGCGCGCCCGCGCGGAACCCGCCGGCGACGGCACCTACCGGATCACGGGTCAGAAGATCTACATCACCTATGGCGAACACGACATGACGGACAACATCGTCCACATGGTGCTCGCACGCCTCCCGGATGCGCCGGCGGGAACCAAGGGGATCTCGCTTTTCCTCGTGCCGAAGATCCTTCCCGACGGCAGCCGCAACGACGTCTTCTGCAACGGCATGGAGCACAAGCTCGGCCTGCACGGCTCTCCGACCTGCACCATGGTCTTCGGCGACAAGGGCGGCGCCACGGGGTGGCTGGTCGGCGAGGAGAATCGCGGGCTGGCCTGCATGTTCACGATGATGAACAATGCGCGCCTCGGTGTCGGCCTGCAGGGCGTGGCGGCATGCGAACGGGCCTATCAGCTGGCGCTGTCCTATGCCCGCGATCGCCGCCAGGGCCGCGCGGCATCCTGGCAGGGCGAGGGCATGGCGCCGATCATCGCCCACCCGGATGTCCAGCGCATGCTGATGACGATGAAGGGCTTCACCCAGGCAGCCCGCGCGATCTGCTACATCACCGCCGGCGCCCTCGACCGCGCCCATGCGGCGGCGGATTCGGATGCGCGCCGCAAGGCGCATGAGCGCGCCTCGCTGATGACGCCGGTCGCGAAAGCCTTCTCGACCGATCTCGCAAACGAGGTCGCGTCGCTCGGCGTGCAGGTCCATGGCGGGATGGGTTATGTCGAGGAGACGGGCGCGGCGCAGCATCTGCGCGATGCGCGCATTCTCGCCATTTATGAAGGCACGAACGGCATCCAGGCGATCGATCTGGTGACGCGCAAGCTGCCGCTCTCCGGCGGAGACACGGTGCGCAGCGAAATCGCGCGGCTGCGTGCGGTCGCCGATCGCGTGACGAAGCAGGGCGGGGCCGCCTATGGCGATACCGCGAGCCGCTTGCGCGATGCGGTCGATGCCCTCGACCGTGCCACGAGCCATCTGCTCAAGGCCATGTCCGGCAACGCCCAGCAGGATGCGCTCGCCGGCGCGACGCCTTACCTGCGGCTGTTCGGCCTGACGCTCGGAGGCGCCTCGCTCGCGGAAGCCGCGCTCGCGACGCCGGAGGGCGATCCGCTCGCTGCGGGACGTGTTGCGCTGGCCCGGTTCTTCGCCGAGAACCAGGCGAGCCTCGCCCCCGGCCTCGCCGAGACGGTGATGCACGGCGCGGCCTTCACCGAGAATGCGGAACTCGCCCTGGCGAGCTGAGCAATCGGGCGATAGCGGTATTCGGATACGGCGCGGGGGCGTTTACCTCGCGCCGATCGCCCCGAGCCCTCCACCGGCGTGCTCGACCTCATCCGGGAACACGAAACCAGCCTCGGCGTTAACAGCCCGTGCTCGCTGCGGGTTTGGGCGCGCGTGAGCTTGTTCATTGGGGGAGGGTGGCTTGAGCAGTGAAGCGTCTGGTGAAAGGGAAAGCCTGCCAAATCGGCTGAGCGCGAAATTCGCAAGCTTTTCGCTTCGAAGCCGGCTCCTTTCAATCCTGCTCGTGGCCTCTCTGCCGGGCATGATCGTCGCCATATTCCTCGCGGCGAACGCGCTCACCAACGAGCGGACGCAGATCGAGGAAAACGCAAAGCGCCTCGCCGATATTCAGGCGGCGCAGCACACCAACGTCATCGAAAACGCCCGCGTGATGATGGATACGGTCGTCGAATTGCTCGAGACCCGTCCCGTCAGCGAGACGGAATGCACGATCTTCCTCAACGAATGGGCCGATCGCTTTCCCTCCTTCACCTCCCTGACATTGATCGATCAGGAGGGGGGCCTGTTGTGCGCGGGAAGCGAATCCGAACTGCCGAGCCACTTTCCCAGCAGCGATTTCCTCGAAACACTCGGTGACTCCGAGGAAATGGTCGTCAGCGAATACACGGTCGGGCAGACCGGGGTGCCACTGATCATCGCCGCCCTTCCGATACGCGAGTTCGGTGATCGGTTCTCAGGCGCCATCGCCGTCGGTATCGACCTGCGCTGGCTCGAATTCATTACCCGGCGCTTGAATCTGCCCCCGGGCAGCACTGTCACGGCAATCAGTGACGAGGGCGAGGTGCTCACGCATTATCGTGCGGAGGGGGGTGACAACGAGGATCTGGACGCCCCCCGCGAAACCATTCCCGTCGAAGATGTTCGGCTTCAGATGGCGACGCATGGCAGCGGGGTGATCCGCGGCACGTCGGCGAACGGTTCCGATCGGGTATTCGGCTTCGAGCGCACCGATGCGGGTGGCCTGATCATCGCCGTCGGCATGCCGCAATACATGGAATTCGAGCGCTACGGCACGGCCTTGCGCGATACGCTGGCCGCGCCGATGGCGATTCTCCTCCTGGCGTTGTTTGCCGCCGCCTATGCCAGCGAATCGCTGGTGGTGCGGTGGGTGCGCCTGCTGACTGGGGCCGCGATCAGAATGTCCGGTGGTGATCTCGAAGCGCGATCGAAGGTCCCGCATTCGCGGTACGAGATCGGACGCCTCGCGGCGGCCTTCGACAGCATGGCGGATTCGATCCAGGACAAGCAGGAGCAGATTCGTGCGCGGGCGGAGCAGTACAAGGATCTGCTGAGCGAGCTCAATCATCGCGTCAACAACAACATGCAGATGATCGGCAGCCTGATCCGCATGAAGATGAAGGGTGTCGAGGACAAGCAGGCCCGTCTCGTCATCGAGGATGTCGAGCAGCGCCTGCGCGCGCTATCGGAGATCCAGCGGCTACTGTATGGCCGCGAAGACGGGCTCGGAGAGGATCCCGACTATACGCTGCGCCTCGGACGCCTGCTGGAGGAGTTCTATTCCTCCGACAGGATCAAGGTGCGTGTGGAAGCCGAACCGATCCCGATTCCGCGCCCCTCGGCGGTGCCGCTCGCGCTGATCATGAACGAGCTGATCACGAATGCCTGCAAGCATTCCTATCCCGATGGCGAGGGCGAGATTCGCGTGGCGCTTCGCAAATATGGCGACGACGTCCACCTCTCGGTCTCCGATGACGGGGCGCAGGTGCCGGGTGAATGGAGGCCGGGGCAGGAGCAGGATTCGATGGGGCTGCGCATCATCCGCAGCATGGCCGCCCATCTCGGCGGCGACGTGGAAATCCGCCCGCAGGAGAGGGGCAAATCGATCAATCTCGCCTTTCCCCTGGAGCGTCCCGACAAGTAGCGCATCGACGAAGAGCGCCTCGCCGATACGCAAGCCGGTCGCCGCAGCCCGTCAGAGCGAGTCCGCGTTCTCCACGCAGAAGATCACTGCCTCCTGGCGGTCGACCACCGGCATCTCTGCCGTCTCCTGCTCGACCTCCGCAGTCAGCGCCGTTGCCTCGGCGGGCGCGAAATTCTGCTCGACCCGCGCCGAAAAATCGGCGATCGCTCCTTCGAGCTGAGCCGCTGCGACACTCGTCCCCTCCAGAATCGACATGTCCGCTGCAGCGCTCTCCAGCATGACGAGGCAATACACGACCATCTGCGTGAGATCGGTTTCCATATTCCGGACTCCCTTGCTGCTTCGCCCCCGGGCCCTTGATCGCCGCTCGAAGGCTGCGGGTCAAGGTGGGGGCAGCAGGTGGAGGTCGGGTTACGGCTCGGTCAAGCGCAATTCCCGGTACGGCGTCGCGTCGATTCAAAACGCATGTCGGCGACGAAGCGAGACCCGTGAAACGACAGGAATCGTGTAAGAAAATGCTGAAACTTAAAAAAATGGCGCGCCGGTCGGAATAAAGATGCGAACACCTATGTCATAACCGTCGCGCGTGATCCACAGAATGCGTGTCCAGGGATCTTCTCGGCTCAAGGGCGCGCAGCGACCGCGAGTTGAAAGCCCATTTGGGCGAAGGTCGCTGCAAAGTTGCGGCGCATCCGGGTGAGCATGTCGGGGTTCGAAATCACCGTCTTGCGTTTGCAGGAAGCGAAGGCGCTGTAGATGATGATCACGGCGAAGGACGACGAAATCGATCTCGTCGGCCACGAACTCGATGGCGTGAACCGACTCTAGGAGCAGGCCATGATACCGTTTCCGCGCGTGGCTGAACTGCGGAGGATGCGGGCGCAACTCGCCGAATAGCGAGAGCAACTCGTCGAGGTGCGCATCGAGGCAGCCGATATCGGCCACGGTGCCATTGGCCAGGTCGCCATCGGCCAGGCCGCCATCGGCCAGGCCGCCATCGGCCAGGTCGCGGCGCTGTGGCTCTCCGCCTTCAAACAACGCTCCACCCCCGAGATCGAGGGCCGCATCCGCACGATCTCAGCCGGGGTCCCCTGACCGGAGAGGCCTGTATCTCGCGCGAATCGACATCGAGGTCCAGGAACTCGGCCGCCTGAAAGACCTCGCGCTCCTTGCCGGAATGACGGTCCAGCCCTTCATCCAGATCGGCGGACGCACCCCGCTTTCCTACATCATCAAGCGCCTCGCCGACCACGTCGCCCGCGCCGTGCGTGAGGAGTAAGTGAACCGCTCGGCTTCCCCGCAGTCCATCGACAAAATCGCGCAGATCGAAGCCGAGGAACGCTACTAGGCCACGCAGCAAGAGCCTTGGCGAAGCGACAAAAGCATGATTTAAAACTTAAAATTGCTGTATATGCTGTATATTGACAAAAGATAGTGCGTAGGCTATCACCATGCCGCCTCATTAACACAATTTAAAATTGTATTTGTGCCGAAGAAACTTGTCTCACTCCCTTCGATGACGGCTGCAGCGGAGAATAGTCATGTGTGGAATTGCCGCCCGCTTCCTCGGGTGTGACGGCTCGCGATCTGGGGCTGACGATCTCGGGCGTTCCCTTCAGGCCCTACGCCATCGCGGCCCGGAGAGCGCCGCCGTCTGGCATCACCCGCGTGGGCGCTGCAGCCTCGGGCATACGCGTCTCGCCTTGATCGGTCTCGACAACGGCGCCCAACCGATCTCCGATGCACAGGCTGAACTCCATCTCGTCGTAAACGGTGAGTTTTACGGCCATGATACGCTCCGCGCCGAGCTGACCGCGCGCGGCCATCGCTTCGAAACCGACAGTGACAGCGAAGTCGCGCTCAAACTCTATCGCGAATGGGGTGCTGCCGGGCTGCATCGCCTGCGGGGCGAATTCGCGCTACTGCTGTACGACGCGCAGCAGAACATGCTGATCGGCATGCGCGATCGCGTGGGTGTGAAGCCACTCTTCTATGCCGAACATAACGGCGCCATTCTGTTCGCCTCTGAAGCGAAGGCGCTCTTCGCGATGGGTGTGCCTGCGGTCTGGGATGAAGAATCCTATTGTTCACGGGCTTTCTATCTGGGTGACCGTACCTTGTTCGCCGGTATCCGGGCCGTACGCCCCGGCCAGATGATCTTTGCCACGCGCGCGGGCCTGACGCAGCAGACCTATTGGGACTTCGACTTCTCCACAGCGCCGGGCGCAACCCCCACCCGTGAGGACGAAGCGATAGGGGGGATGCGAGCGGCAATCGAGGAGGCCGTCGCATTGCGCATGCGGGCCGATGTTCCCATCGCAATCTATCTGTCAGGCGGGATCGACAGCTCTGCCATGCTCGGAGTCGCAACCCGTCTGGCGGGCAAGCCGCTCGAAGCTTTCAATATCAGCTTTCCTGAAGACGAGGCCTTGAACGAGCAGCGATTTGCCCAAATCGCCGCCGATCATTGCGGCGCGATGCTGCATGATGTTGCGGTCCGCAGCAATGACCTGGCCGATCATTTCGAAGATGCCGTCTGGCACAATGAAACGCCGTTCTTCAATTCGCATGGTATCGCCAAGTACCTACTTTCTCGCGCGGTGCGTGATGCGGGCTACAAGGCCGTCATTACCGGCGAGGGCGCGGATGAGGTTTTCGGCGGGTATCCGCATTTCCGCCGCGACGCAATCCTGTTCAATCCGGAAGGGCAGGATCCCGGCTTCATCGCCGCCGCGCGCGAGAAGCTCGCCGACGCAGAGGCAGCCTATCGGCACGAGACCCCGCCGGCTGACGTCGCATGGCTTACGGATCGGCTGGGGCACGGCATCTCCTGGATCGATAATCAGGCGGGTTGGTTCACGCAATTGACGGCACTGATGACGGATCAGGCCGCAAACCTCGCCAAGTTAATGGCCCCTTACCGGATGCTCTACAACATGGCGGATCACCGCCGCCTCGCCGGCGTCGAGCCCGTCCACCGCAGCATGTATCTCTGGGCGAAGACGTTCCTTCCGGCCTTCGTCCTGACGACCCTCGGCGACCGGATGGAAATGGCGCATTCGATCGAGGGCCGCGTCCCTCTCCTCGACCACCACGTGATCGAGACCGCATGCCGCCTGCCAGTCAACATGAAGATCCGCGGATCTGTCGAGAAATACGTCTTCCGGGAAGCGATGCGTCCCTATCTCCCGGAGGCCATCTATAAGCGCAAGAAGCATTACTTCCGGGCACCGCCCTCCACCGCGAAGCGCGAGGCACGCCTTCACGAACTGGTTCGCGACGTCATCAACGGCCCCGACCTGGCGTCATTGCCGTTCTTCAATCAGAAAAAGGTCAAAGCTTTCGTGGACAAGCTCGACACGATGCCGGCCTCACAGCGCGCCGCTTGCGATCCCGCCCTCATGGAGATCACCAGCCTCTGTCTGCTACAGCGTCGCTACGCGGTTTCGAACAACGATACGATGAATATGAGGCTGGCAGGATGAGGATCGCGGTCATCGGCGCCGGCCTGACCGGGCTCTCCGTAGCGGCGCTTCTGTTGAAGCTTGGAATCCGCGCCGAGGTATTCGAACGTGCGGATGGACCTGTCGATAGCGGGTCGGGCATCTATGTCTGGCCACAGGGGGCGCAGATCATGCGCTTCCTCGCCGGCGATGACGATCTGCTCGAACGCGGCCACGCCGTCGAATACTTCCAGACCAACAATCGCTATGGCGAGGAGCTACACCAAACGGCGGTGCGTCTGGCCGAATTCGACTTTTCGCAACCGGCCATGATGTATGTGCGCGGTACACTCCTCGCGGCGCTGCGGGCTTTGCTGGAAACAGATCAACTCAGCTTCGGCAAGGCCTGCATTGCCGTCGACGATAACGGCCCCGATGTCACCGTCTGCTTCGCCGACGGAACGGAGTCACGGTTCGACCTCGTCATTGGCGCCGACGGCATTCATTCGGCAGTGCGGAACTCGGTTCATCCGAAAATCTCGGTCGTCGATAGCGGCGTCGCAGCAGCCCGCGGCCTGGTTGCTTTCGACTGCCGCTTGCTGCGGAGAGATCTGTGTCAGATCTTTGCCTTCGATACCTCCAGACTGGTCAGTTACCCGCTTTCTCCGACCCGTGATGATCGGTACTGGTTTCTGGCATATCCCCATCATCACAAGCCCCTGATGGACCGCGAGGCGCTGATCCGGCATTGCAGCGCCTTGCGTGATCCGCTGCCCGATTTCGTCAGGCGGACGCCTGAAGATGTGATCCTGTCCCATCCGTTGCTCGATCTCGAACAGAATCATGAATGGTACTACGGACGCGTGGTCCTGGTGGGAGACAGCGCCCATGGCGTGCTCCCGACCCTCGGCTACGGCTACACCCTGGGCCTCGAGAACGGTTTTGCGCTGGTCCAGGCGCTCTTGTCGAGCAGGCAGGGTGATATCGAAGGCGCCTTGCGTCGGTATCGGCGGCGGGTTGCCGGCCGATCACGGGAAATGGCGCAGGTGATGCGCGACATCACCCGGCTTTTCTATTTCGATGGCGAAGCCGCCGTGAACACGAAGTCGCTGGAACCGATCTATGCGGATTTCCGCAAGCTGGCCCGGAGCACCGTATTCTGATGAACGCGGAGCAGTTTCGCCAGCGCTTGGAAGCTTTCGTCGAGGCCCAGATCCGTGATCAGGTTGCGGAATGGGAGGCGGGGGGCCGCTATCCCGCAACGCTGCATCGCGAAGCCGGGGAGGCAGGTATCCTCAGCGTCGGCATGAGTAGCGACGACGCGCCGTGTGCACCACTCGACGCCGGACTTATGCGCAGGGCGATGCTCATTCGCGGCCTCGCACGTGGCGGCGCCCAGTCGATCGCCGTCGGCCTCGGCTCGCACTTCGTCCCGCTCAGCGCCGTTGCCGGAGGAAGCAAAGAATGCGCGAACGAGATCGCGCCATCGATTTGGAACGGCACACACATGATCGCACTCGCACTGACCGAGCCGCATGGCGGCAGCAACCTGCGAGACATACGCAGCTACGCGCAGCGGGACGGTTCGAATTATCGGATCAGCGGTGAAAAAGCTTTCATCTGCAACGGAACGCGCGCGGAATACCTGCTCGTCAGCGCCTGCCTTGCGGATAGCGGCCCAAGTCTGTTTCTCGTCGAAAGTGGTGAGCGAGTGCGCAAGCAGCCGCTTGTCCCCCTCGGCTGGCGGGCGTTGCCACAGGCACACCTCACGTTCGTGGACGCACCGGCGCGGCTCGTCGGTCAACCGGGCTCCGCGCTTCGCCTGTTGCGCCCCGCACTCGCACTGGAACGCGTCAACCTCGCGGTTCTCGCTATCACATCCGCGCGCCTCCTCTTCGACGAAATGCTCGCAGATGCATGCATGCGCGAGATCGACGGCTGCGCGCTTGCCGAGAAGCAGGCCCCCGCACACCGCCTCGCCTGCAGCGCCACACAATTGCGTATCGTCGAGACATTCGTTGATGCGCTCCTCACCAGTTTCGGCGAAGACGGCGCTCCGGCCATGCCGCCGCAGACGGATATCGCGATGGCCAAGAACGCTGCGACACGCCTTTTGGAACTGGTCGCACGCGAGGCGGTTCAATTCGCCGGCGCGAGAGGCTGCGTCGCACCATCGCTGGCGGAGCGCATGTTTCGCGATGCGCGGCTTCTCGCAATCGGAGGCGGAAGCGAGGAGGTCATGAACGAGATTATCGTCCGCGACCTGAGGCGCAACCATGCGGAGAGCAACCGATGACGGTCGAAAATGATATCAGCGCGGTCGTGCAGCAGGCTCCGCTCGACTCACGCAGCGCCGAATTGCTCGCCCATGCCTATCAACGATATTGCGGGGTCGAACTCCTGACCCAGCGTCCCGGCTATTGCCGAACCGGCGTCACCGTAACGGAATCGATTGATAATCTCGGCCAGACGTTGCATGGCGGCGTGATCTACAGCCTCATGGATGTCACCAGCATGCTCGCAACCCTTCCCATGGTCGAGGCAGATTCCTATCCCCTCACCACATCACTGGCGATCAGCGTCCTGCGAGCCGCCAAACGCGGGGCCCGCGTCACATTCGAAGCGCAGGTGACACGTGCCGGGCGCCGCATGGTCTTCTCGCAGGCGCAGGCCCGTATCGAAGGCAGCGCGGATGACGGCAAGATCGTCGCGACGGCACAGATCATCAAGGCGCGCGTCGCGGCGCCGGGAACCCGCTGATGGTGGACAGGCAGAACCCCGGCCCGCACGGCGGAGCGGCGTCTCCCGCGCCGCGCGAACACCTCGGCCCGAGAGCCGTCGTCACCGGCGTGACGCCGATCTTCGTCGGCATGAGCGCGACCATGCTGACGAGCCTGACCGATACGCTCGTCGCGAGCTTCTTCGGCGCGCCGGCAATCGCCGGTGTCGGCATCGCCAATTTCTTCTTCTTTCTGCTCTTCGCCTTCGCCAACGGCCTCGCGAACGCGGTGCAATCCTATACGGGTCGTGCGTTGGGCCGGGCCGAGAGCGCTGATGAGCGCGACACAGCACTCGTCCACGGCATCACCTTCGCGCTCCTGATCAGCATCGCTCTCGCCGGCCTGGCTCTCGTCTGGGTCCGCCCGGTCGCGGCGCTGGTCACTGACGATCCCGAGGTCGTGCGCGCCGTTCTCGGCTACATCATCCCCCTGATCATCGCACTGCCGCTGTATTTCTGGAATGCGGTTTGCCGCGGCTATTTCACGGCGATCGGACGGGCCTGGTATTTCGCACGAGTGAATCTGACCATCCAGTTCGTGAATGTCACATTGAGCCTGATCCTCGGCCTCGGGCTCCTCGGATTGCCGGCTTTGGGTGTATTCGGGATCGGAATCGCCACGGCAATTGCTTATGCCGTGGGCGCGGCGATGAATGCATTCGCCATCCTGTCGGTGGTCAGCGTCACATGCCTTCTCCGGTTACGGCCGAAACGCAGCTTCACAGGGCCGTTCCTGCGGCATGCGGCGCAATCGGGATCGGGCCAGGCGATCTACGCGGCGGGCTGGATCATCTCCTTCTGGATCGTAGGCCGTCTCGGCACCGAGAGCCTCGCCGTCTACCAGCTGATCGCACAGGCGACGCTGTTTCCGATCTACTTGTCAAATGCCTGCGGATCGTTCGGAATCGCGACAATCGCGCGCCAGCGCGAAACGGATCCGGAGCTTGCGCGCGACAGCGGCTGGCGCATCGTCCATAGCGGCGTCGCAATCGTCGTCGTCTATGCCGTGCTGCTCGCGATCATCGCCGAGGCGATGCTCCACTTCTATCTCGAGGATCCCGCGGTTGCGGCGCAGTTTCGCCCAGCGGTGCAGATCGCCGCGATCGCCCTGCCAGCCTACACCTATGCCGCGATACTGGGGCAGGTCCTGCAAGGCGCTCATGATTACGCCTTCGTGCTGCGCATATCGGCCGGTTCGCAATGGCTGCTGTTTCTGCCGCTGGCCTACGCGCTCGGTCCGGGCCTCGGGCTGGCACTGACGGGGGTGATGCTCGCTGAGTTGGCCTACCGCATGACCATGATGGCGATCTACATCCGCCAGTGGCGCAGCTCGAGCCTGACCAGTGACGAGTAATCGGATGACTGAACCCAGATATTACAACGCGATTACGGATCTGATTGGCAACACACCGCTGATCCGGCTGCGCGGCCTCGAAAAACAGCTGCCCGCACGCCTGTTCGGGAAGCTTGAAATGTTCAATCCGATGTCGAGCATCAAGGACCGCATCGCCCTTCGCATGGTGGATGATGCCGAAGCGGCGGGTCACCTCAGACCCGGTATCCCTGCGACGATCGTCGAGCCCACATCCGGCAATACCGGGATCGGTCTCGCGATGATCGCCCGCGTCCGGGGGTACAGTTTGATCGTCGTCATGCCCGACAGCGTCAGCTCGGAGCGCGCCGCAATTCTGGAAGCTATGGGCGCGGAAGTCGTACAGACGCCAGCCGAAGAGGGCTTCGCTCTCGTGATGTCGACCGCCGAGGCGATCGTCGAGCGCACGCCCAATGCGTGGATGCCCAAACAGTTCGAGAATGCCGGCAATCCGGGCGCGCATGCCGATACGACCGGCGAGGAGATCTGGCGCGATCTCGCCGGTGACGTCGACATGTTCGTCACCGGGATCGGCACCGGCGGCACGCTTTCGGGAACGGGGCGCGCGCTCAAGAAACACAACCCAGGCATTCGCGTGGTCGCCGTCGAGCCGGCGAACTGCGCCCTTCTCTCCGGCGGCGAACCAGGGCGCCACCGCATCCAGGGCCTGAATGCGGGCTTCATCGCCGATACCACCGATATCGACGTCATCGATGAAGTCCTCACTGTCTCTGACGAGGATGCGGTCAGGGCGGTGCGCATACTCTATGCCGAGGAGGGTATCTTCGCAGGCATTTCCTCCGGCGCGTCACTCCACGGCCTGCTGACCCTCGCGGGGCGACCCGAAAATGCGGGCAAGTCGATCGTGACGATCTTCCCCGATGGCGGCGAGCGCTACCTCAGCACGCCCTGGTGGAAGGACTGAGAGCAACGACATGAAACCTTTCTATCCCAGCGCCACGAAAGGCGCGATCCTCATTCTCGAACCACAGACCGCCTCCCTCCAGATCGCGCAGTATGCCCGCGAGCAGGGCTACGAACCCATCGTGGTCACGGCCGACAGGCATGAAATCGAAGCCGTGCGTGAACCCTATCGCGCCTGCCTCGACGCGATCAGCGACTGGCATATCGTGGATTACTGGCGCCCCGATGCCGGATTCCGCACAAAGCTGAGCAATCTGATCGAACGTCACGCAACCGTTGGAGTGCATTCCCGCAGTGAACTCTGCCTGCCCGCCGAAGCAGAGATCCGCAGGCTGCTCGGGTTGCCGTATGCGGAAGCCGACGAGATCGCATCCTGGACCGACAAGCTCAGCTTGCGTCGAAAACTGCAGCGGGCCGGCCTTTCACAGCTCGCCTGCCTAGACGCCGCCTGCCTCGCCGATGCACCGAGATGGCCTTTCCCGGGTGATGCCGTTTTCAAGCCACGCCGCGGCGTCGACAGCCTCGGCGTTCGCAGATGCCGCTCGCAGGCGGATGTCGCCGATGCCATACGCAGCTATGGTGAAATGATCAGCGGCACGATCAAGGATACTGTCGATCGCCATTATCTGCGCGAATTCGAATCCGGCGTCTTCGTCGAAGAAGCCGCGCATGGCGAACTGCTCTCCGTCGAGGGGATTGTGGAAGCGGGACACTTTCGTCCGATCGGTATAACGGGTCGTAATCTCTACACGCGCAACCCCGTCATCGAACTCGGGTTTCGCTTTCCCTATGAGCCCGCCGCCGCAGTGGCGATCCTGAGCAAAGCCGAAGCCATCCTTGCGGCGATCGGGTATCGTGACGGCGCGGTTCACATGGAGATGATGGTCGACGCTGCGGGCAGCATCGAACTGATCGATTTCAACCCGCGCCTCGTCGGCAGCGACGTCATGCTCGCGATGAACCGGGCCTACGGTACACGCATCGAAGACGTCATGCTGCGCCTCGGCACGGGGCGGGAAAGCGGCGTTGTGCCGTGTGAACCGGTCTGCTTCATAGATTCGCGCTCCTTCTTTGCAGAAGACGGGGTCGATCACTTGCAGTCGATCAGCTTCCCGGAACATCCGCACCTCATCCACGGGCTCGCCCGCAAAGCACCGGGGGCGTGCCTGGAACCGCCGCCCAAACAGGTATCGGGAATCGTCGGCTCCTTTACCGTCAGTGGCGCTTCGGCTGACGAGGCCGCCTTCCACGCGCGATGGATCGCCGATCAGATCCGCATCAACGGGGCGTACCGCATCGATCGATGAAGGCGGCAGACTGCACCGCGCAGGCCCGGACCGGTCCCGCTTCCGCGCCTCGTTGAACCTCCGTCGCCGGGCGACGATGAAAGGGGAGTTTCATACCGCAAGGGACTCCGGAGCAATGGAAACTGATCTCATCCAAGTACTTGTCTTCTGCCTGGTCATGCTGGAGCAGGCGGCGAAGGATGTGTCGCTGCTGGAAAGGACGCGTGTCGCACCGGCTCAACTCGACGGATCATCGGGTCATTCACGCTGGTGAAGATCCTGATGATCACACCCGCGAGCGGCAAGCGGCGGATAAGCTTTCGCGCTGATCTGCATCGCGAAATACGGCGCGCTCTGCCTCGGCCACGGTCTGCTTCTGACGGAGCTCTTTGAGGTGGACCCCGGATTTCGGACAGGGAGATAAGCTGGTATCTCTCTGACGAGG
>JAFIEI010000045.1 GCA_020832565.1 Salinarimonas sp.
ATCCCGGCGCTTTCTCAAATCCTCAAGCGCGCCCATACGGCTGGTCTTTCGCGCCTGAGACTGCATTGTCGGGGCGGGTGGTGATCTCCGGACGACCGGCATCGCACGCCGCACGACACACGGTTTCGAAGAGCGACCGCCTGCGCCATGATCATTTTCGCCACGCTGCTCTTCGCCTATACGCTCAGCCAGTTCTTCCGCGCGTTCCTCGCCATCGTCGCCGGCGATCTCAGCCGCGATCTCGGGCTCGATTCCGCCCAGCTCGGCGCCGTGTCGGCGATCTGGTTCGCCGCCTTCGCGCTGGCCCAGTTTCCAGTCGGCTACGCGCTGGATCGCTACGGCCCGCGCCGCACCATCGCCTATACGATGATCATCGCCGTTCTCGGCTGCGGGTTGATGGCGGCGGCGACGGGCTTCATCTCGGCACTTGCGGCGATGGCCGCGATCGGGATCGGCTGCTCGGCGATCCTGATGGGCAGCCTCTATCTCTTCGCGCGCAACCACGCGGCTGAGAAATTCGCCATGTTCACGTCGCTCTTCATCGGTTTCGGCGCCCTGGGTAACCTGCTCGGCGCGACACCGTTGGCAATTGCCGTCGAACTGGTCGGCTGGCGCTGGAGCATGACGGGGATCACCGCTATCACCGCGCTCTCGGCGCTCCTGTGCTTCTTTATCCTGCGCGACCCGGAGCGGATCGATGCGCAGGACGGCAGCGGCGGCATGATCGCCGGGCTCGTCGAGATCGCATCGCTGCGCACCCTCTGGCTGATCCTGCCCATCACCTTCGTCAGCTACGCCGTGGTGATCGCCACGCGCAGCCTCTGGATCGCGCCGTTCTTCGCCCAGGTCCACGACTACAGCGTCACAGCGACCGGCAATGCGGCCCTGTTGATGGCGATCACCATGTCGATCGGCGCCCTCGCCTACGCCCCGCTGGAGCGGCTCTTTCGCGACACCAAACGCACCGCCGTGATCGGCAGCGTGGTGACGGCGGGTGCCTATTTCGCCCTCGCCGCATTCGGCGCACAGAGCGCGGCGGCGAGCGTCGCGCTGATCGGCCTGATCGGTGCCGCAGGGCTGACCTACGGCGTCATCATGGCGCATGCGCGGCTTTTCTTTCCCAGGCACCTGATCGGCCGCGGCGTGACCTTCATGAACTTCGTCTTCATCTCGGGCGCCGGCATCATCCAATGGGCTTCCGGCCAGTTCATCAATGCCAGCGAGCGCGCCGGGCTGGATGCGGGCGAGCGCTATGCCACGCTGTATGGCGCCTTCGGCTTGCTCGTGGCCGCCGCGCTGGTAATCTACCTGTTCGCTCCGGCGCGGCCCTACGCGCGATCCGACTGAATTCGCGATGTTATAACATACGGCTTCTTGGTTCGATGATCTGAATACTTGCGCTTCCCATGATTTCGCGCTCCACTCACTCTCACAGAGCAACAATGCCGAATGAGGGGAAGTCGAACATGTGCACACATTGCGTCATGGAGAGCGTCAAGCGCCGGATGATGAGCCGGCGTGATTTCTTTCGCCGCGCTGCCACGGGCGGCGCCGCAGCAGCAGCGGCAACGAGCGGCATGCTGGCGATGGCACCCGGCGCGCGGGCGCAGGGGGCGATGCGCGTCGAGGATATGACCCACGAGCTCTTTCCCGAGTTCCCAACTTATTTCGGCGAGCAGCAGTTCTTCGTCGAGGAGGTCTTCACCTGGGATGAGCACATGTTCAATCTCAACGTGAATACCATCAACGAGCATACCGGCACGCATGTGGATGCGCCGCTGCATTTCTCCGAAGACGGGCAGAGCGTGGCGGAAATTCCGCTGAGCAATCTCGTCGTGCCGCTGGCCATCGTCGATATCCGCGAGAAAGCCGATGCTGATCCTGATGCGCAGGTGACCCCGGATGATCTGCGCGCCTGGATCGAGGCGCATGGCCCGCTCCCCGAGAATTGCTGCGTGGCGATGAATTCCGGCTGGGACGCGTTCGTCAACGACGCCAAGTTCCGCAATGTTGACGATGACGGGGTCATGCACTTCCCCGGCTTCCATATCGAGGCAGCACAGATGCTGATCGAGGAGACGGGCGCCATCGGCATGGCCGTCGACACACTATCGCTCGATTACGGCCCCTCGCAGGATTTCGCGACGCATTACGAATGGCTGCCGACCAATCGCTGGGGGCTGGAATGCATCGCCAATCTCAGCGCCCTGCCCGCAACCGGCGCCACGCTCGTCCTCGGCGCTCCGAAGATCCGGGGCGGCACCGGCGGGCCGGCCCGCGTTTTCGCGATGGTGTGATAAAACGGATATTGTCCGCGCGCGCCCGGAGCGATCCGGGCGCGGCACTCACTCCACTGTGACGGATTTCGCCAGATTGCGCGGCTGGTCGACATCCTTACCCATGAACACCGCCGTGTGATAGGCCAGCATCTGCACGGGAAGCGCGTAGAGGATCGGCGCAACGATTGCGGCGACGTCCGGCATCACGATGGTCGCCACCGTCTCGATCCCGGCCTCCTCGGCACCCTTTTCATCGGTGATCAGAATGATGCGCCCGCCGCGCGCGGCGACTTCCTGCATGTTTGAGATGGTCTTTTCGAACACGTCGTCATGCGGCGCCACGACGATGACGGGAACACTCTCGTCGATGAGGGCGATCGGCCCGTGCTTGAGCTCGCCCGCCGCATAGCCCTCGGCGTGGATATAGGAAATTTCCTTGAGCTTGAGCGCACCCTCCAGCGCCATCGGATAGGAGGGGCCCCGCCCGAGATAGAGCACGTCGCGCGCCTTCGACAATTCGCGTGCGAGCTGCTCGATCGCTGCCTCGTGGCGGATCGCCTCGTTCATCAGGCCGGGGACCGAGATCAGCGCCTCGACCATCTCGCGCTCGTTCTGCTCACTCAGGGTCCCGCGCGCCCGCCCGGCCTGGAGGGCCAAGGCGAAGAGCACGGTGAGCTGGCAGGTGAAGGCCTTGGTCGAAGCGACGCCGATTTCCGGACCGGCCAGCGTCTGCGCCACGGCGTGGCTCTCGCGGGCGATGCTGGAGGTGGGCACGTTGACGACGCTGAGAATCGTCTGGCCATGCTCCTTGGCATAGCGCAGGCCTGCGAGCGTATCCGCCGTCTCGCCCGATTGCGAGATCACGATCATCAGCCCGTTCGCGTCGAGCGGCGCGTCGCGGTAGCGGAACTCCGAAGCGACGTCGATCTCGACGGGGATGCGCGCGAAACGCTCAAACCAGTATTTCGCGACGAGCCCGGCATAATAGGCCGTGCCGCAGGCGGTGATGGTGATGCGCGACAGCGACTTCCAGTCGACCGTCACGCCGTCAGGCAGGCGCGAGAGACCGCTCGCCATGTCGGTATAGGCGGCGAGCGTGCGCCCGACCACTTCCGGCTGCTCGTGGATTTCCTTGGCCATGAAGTGGCGGTAATTGCCCTTCTCGGCCATGAAGGCACCGGCGGTAATCTGCTGGACCGGACGCTCGACCGGCTCGCCTTCCTCGGTGAAGACGGCAAGCGAGGTCTGCGTCAGCACCGCGACATCGCCCTCTTCGAGATAGGTAATCGTCTCGGTGAAGGGCGCGAGCGCGAGCGCATCGGAGCCGAGGAACATCTCGCCCTCGCCGTGGCCGACGGCGAGCGGCGAGCCCTTGCGGGCCCCGATCATCAGATCCTCCCGGCCCCGGAAGAGGAAAGCGAGCGCGAAGGCGCCGCGCAAGCGCGGCAGCACCTTCTTCACTGCAGCCACGGGGTCGAGCCCGCCGGCCATCTCGTAGCTCACGAGACGCGCGACTACCTCGGTATCCGTCTCGGATTCGAAGCGCACGCCCGCATCCTCGAGCTCGTGGCGCAGGATGCGGAAATTTTCGATGATGCCATTATGAACGATGGCGAGATCGTCGGTGGCATGGGGATGGGCATTGGCCTCGTTCGGGCGGCCATGCGTGGCCCAGCGGGTATGGCCGATGCCGATGATGCCGTCGAGCGGCTGGCGGTCGAGCTTGTCTTCGAGGTTGCGCAGCTTGCCCTCGGCCCGGCGGCGCGTCATCGCACCCCGGCTCAGTGTGGCGACGCCGGCAGAATCGTAGCCGCGATATTCGAGGCGCTTGAGCGCATCCACGATCCGCCCGGCCACGGGCTCCTTGCCGATGATGCCGACGATGCCGCACATGTTCGCTACCCCTCTCCTGCTGGCTGCACCGCGTCGCACTGCAAAGCACGACCTTTTGCCGGTCATGGGTAAGCCAGGACGGGCAGCGCGCCCAAATCAACTTATCTGACGCATTGTTGCAAAATTGCTTACGAAGCCGAGGCTTTCGGCCACACGCGGCTCAACCCTGCACCTTGCCGGTCTTGCGCGCGCGAAAGCTCGCAGCCCATCCCGCACGCATGAACTGGCGCCCGCGCGCGATGGCGAGGGCGTCGTCGGGCACGTCCTGCGTTACCACCGACCCGGAGCCGACATAGGACCCCGCACCGATCGTCACCGGAGCCACCAGCGCGCTGTTGGAGCCGATGAAGGCGCCCGCGCCGATCGTCGTGAGATGCTTGTCGAAGCCGTCGTAATTGCAGGTGATCGTGCCGGCACCGATATTCGCCCCGGCGCCGATCACCGCGTCGCCGATATAGCTGAGATGATTGACCTTCGCGCCGGGACCGATCTGCGCCTTCTTGATCTCGACGAAATTGCCGACCTTCGCCTTCTCGGCGAGTTCCGTGCCGGGGCGCAGCCGCGCGAACGGTCCGATCTGCGCGCCCTGCCCGATCGCCGTGCCCTCGATATGCGAGAAGGCGTGGATCACCGCACGGTCGCCGACGCTGACGCCGGGGCCGAAAAAGACGTTCGGCTCGATCAAGACATCCCGCCCGATCACCGTATCGGCGCTCAGGTGGACGCTCGGCGGATCGATCAGGGTCGCGCCGTTCGCCATCACCTGCCCGCGCAGGCGTTCCTGCATCACCGCCTCGGCGGAGGCGAGTTGCGCGCGGTCGTTGACGCCCTGGACGATGCGCTCGGGCGCGCGCACGACGGCAATCGTCTCGCCACGCCCGGCCGCGAGCGCGACGGCGTCGGTGAGATAATACTCGCCCTTGGCGTTGTCGTTGCCGATCGCATCGAGCAGGGACAGGACCCGCTCGCCGCGAAACGCCATCAGGCCGGCATTGCACAGCGAGATCGGCTTCTCCTCGACACTCGCATCCTTCTCCTCGCGGATGGCCTGCAGGCTGCCGTATTCCACGATCAGCCGGCCATATCCGGTGGGATCGTAGGCCTCGAAACCCAAAACCGCCATGATGGCGCCATCCGCGAGGGGCGCGCGCAGCCGGGTGAATGTCGCGGCATCGATCAACGGCGTATCGGCAAAGGCGATGATCACGTCGTCCACGGCCTCGGTGAGCGCGGGCCGCGCGGCCAGAACGGCATGGGCCGTGCCGAGACGCTCGCGCTGTTCGAAGATTTCGCAGTTGGGCGCGAACCCGCGGGCGGCTTCGGCGACATCGAAGCGATCGGGACCGACCACCACCGCGATGCGCGTCGCACCTGCCGCCTGCACCGCCGTCAGGACATGACCCAGCATCGGGCGACCGGCAATCTCGTGCATGACCTTCGGCTTGTCCGAGCGCATGCGCGTGCCCTCGCCTGCTGCGAGGATCACGGCGAGGCAGGTGCGAGATGTGGAGGCTTGCGGCATGGTCTGATCCAGTCAGCGTCGGGAACCGAATGCGTCATTGCCTCATCCCGCTGCCCGACGCAATCGTCGCACGGGTTGAGATGGCCACACCACGAAATTGCAAATCGCCACAATTCACTGAAATTCGGCGTAAATATGGGGGCGAAAGCAAATCGCAAACTGAAAAATCGCGGAAATGAACCGTTTTTCGAGAATTTCTTACTGACACAAAAAAATGGCCGCAAGACTTGCGGCCCAAGTTCAGGGAGGAAACGAACCCACAAGGGGGAGATTCAGAGAAGAAAACCCGAATCACTCAGAAAATGTAAGTCAAAACCTGCCAATTATCAAGCAGCATGATGTGTCGATGAAATCAATACATGGGGATAAGATGAAATATCGTAAACGTTTTCCAAACTCATGCAATCAGCAAAATTGATGCTTCAGAATGAAATTTAATAAATCAAAATTCACGATATGGAGTAATACGTTGAGCAAGCTCATCGAGGCCCGCTCTCCGATCCGATCAACACTCACGCGCGTACACAAAGCCGTCAGCCGGTTCAGTCCGGGCTTGCATCCCTTCGCGACTGCACCCCATCTGGAACCATATGAAACCAGCCCGTGAACGGGGCGTTCCCGGATAGCGTGGCCCGGTGCGCCGGGCGAAATCGAAGCGTCAGGAAATTTGAATGATCGAGCACGGGACTGAGAAAACGACGCAGATCGACACGCCGGCGCCTCCCGCGCTGACCGGCAAGCGTCTGGCATGGCGGATCGCTCCCTTCGTGGTGCTCGCTGGTCTGGTCGCCGCATTCTTCGCCTTCGGCCTCGACGAATATGTCAACCTGCAGACCGTTGCCGATCACCAGGGTGCATTGAAGAGCTTCGTCGAGGAGAATTTCGTTACCTCGGTGATCGCCTACCTGCTCTTCTATGCCGTCTTCGTCGCCGTTTCGGTCCCCGGCGCCGCCGTGTTGACAGTGACGGGCGGCTTTCTTTTCGGGACGCTGCTCGGCGGCACGCTGACGGTCGTCGGTGCCACGGTGGGTGCCACGGCGATCTTCCTGATCGCGCGCACGACGATCGGAGATTTTCTGCGCAAGCATGCCGGTGGTGCCGTCAATCGCATGGCCGAGGGTTTTCGCAAGGACGGATTCAACTACCTGCTCGTCCTGCGGCTGGTTCCGGTCTTTCCGTTCTTCGTGGTCAATCTCGCCCCCGCTTTCCTCGGTGTGAAGCTGACGAGTTTCGTCGCCGCGACCTTCATCGGCATCGCCCCGGCGACTTATGTCTTCTCGTCGGTCGGCGCCGGTCTCGGCAGCGTCTTCGCGCGTGGCGAGGAGATTTCGCTCGGGAGCGTGATGACACCGCAGATCATCACCGCCCTCGTGGGGCTGGCGCTGCTGGCTCTGATACCCGTCGGCGTCCGCCGTTGGCGCGATTGGCGCGACTTGCGCACCTGACGCCGGCCCGCGCGTCGCGGATTGCGTCAGCCCCCCTCCCCGTGCTTGAAATCCGGGAGCAGGAGGGCGAGCCATGTCGGAGCAGGGAGCCAACCCGAAAACGCGTGCGCAATGGTCGTCGGAGACGGCCTTCGTCTTTTCGATGGCGGCTGCCGCCGTCGGGCTCGGCAATCTCTGGCGCTTTCCCTACATGGTCGGCGAGAATGGCGGCGGGGCCTTCATCGCGGCCTATCTGATCGCCCTCGTCGTCGTCGCCCTGCCGGTGATGATGCTGGAGATCGCAGCCGGGCGGGTGCGCAAGGGCAATGTGGTATGCACCTATCGCAACGTGGCGCGCATCGGTGCCGCCTATGGCTGGTTCGTGGTGCTCTTGACCGTGGTGATCACGAGCTACTACCTCGTCATTACCGGCTGGACGCTCGGCTATACCATCGATGCGCTGCGGCTCGGTGTACGCGATTTCGGCGAGTTCACCGCCGGCTACAATTCGATCTGGTATTTCCTCGCCGTGACCGCGCTCGCTGCCCTGTTCCTCATTCGGGGCGTCGAGGCGATCGAGAATTTCTCGAAGGTGCTGATGCCGCTTCTGGCATTGCTGATCGCCGGGCTCGTCGGCTTCGCCTCGACGCTGGACGGCTGGGCGCAGGCACGCGATTTCCTGCTCACCTGGGAGCCGGGTGCGCTGGCCAATCCCACGCTGTGGTTTTTCGCCTTCGGCCAGGCCTTCTACACGCTCGCGATCGGCCAGGGCTATCTCGTCACGTATGGCAGCTACATCCCGCGCAAGACGCATGTGCCGCGCGCCGCCCTCATCGTCGCTGTGACCGAGACCTCCGTGGCGCTGCTCGCCGGCTGGATGATCTTCCCCTTCGTCTTCTCGCAGGGGCTCGACCCGGGCGCCGGCAGCGAGCTCGCCTTCTCCACCCTGCCGCGGGTCTTCGACGACATGGCGGGCGGGACCTGGCTCGCGATCGCGTTCTTTTTCATGTTCTTCGCCGCCGCCTTCTCCAGCTGCCTTGCGGGGCTGAAGGTGATCATCGCAGCGGTCGAGGAGGAGTTCCGGCTGCATCACATTCGCGCGGTGGCCATCGTCGCGGGGCTTATGGTGGTGCTGGGCATACCCTCTGCGCTGAGCTTCACGCCGGTCCAGCTCACTGTCGCCGGGATGCCCTTCCTCGATTTCATGGACCAGTTCGCCGGCACCAACACCGTGATCGCCTCCGGGGTGATCGGCGCGGGGCTCTTGTGCTGGCTGATGCCGCCGCAGAAGATCGTCTACGCGCTCGGCGCCAGCAGCCGCTGGTGGTCCTGGCGGATCTTCATCGTCGGACGCAGCCTGCCCTTCCTCGCCATCGGCTTCCTGATCTGGCAGTTCCTCGCGGGGTGACCCGTCGAGGTCAGCGATTTCCGTCGCTCCCGCCTGTTTCGATCGGTCGCCTCACATCATGGCGATGGCAATCCATGGCGTGGTGCGCGGAAAGACGAGGATGGCGCCGAAGGCCAGCGCGACACCGTAGGGCACGCCGTTCGCCGGATTGTGCAGCCGCTCGATCCAGTCGACGCGCTGCGCTGATGCCGGCAGCGGGAGGCGACGCATCAGGATGATGAAGAGTGTCAGGATACCGCCGAAGATCGCTGCAATGAAGAAATATTCGATCATCAGGCTGAACCCGACCCACAGGCATGTCGCAGCCGCGAGCTTCACGTCGCCACCGCCGACCCAGCCGGCGGCGAACATCCCGATGCCGATGGCGAGGATCAGCGCCCCCGCTGCGACATGCATCGCGATCGTCCACCAGTCGAGCCCGAGAAACGGGACTGCGGCGACGAACAGCCCGACAAGGGCCAGCGACAACCAGTTCGGGATCGTCATCGTGAAGACGTCGTAGATCGCGGCGAGGATAATCAGCGCGGGAGCACCGAGTACGAGGATGGTCAGCATCGACATGGCAAGCCCGATATTCGTTGCAGGAAGGGAGTTCAGCCCGCCCCAGTGGCAGACTGATCACCGATATTCCTGCAAGTATTACAGGCAATGACGAAGATCCGGTAAAGCCTGCGCGTCGTGCCTCGGCATCGGTAGCGCTGCGCGGCATGATGACACATGCGTGAGGTTTCGTGAGCACATGAACACAAGAGCGTGTGCGGCGTAACGAAGCATATCCGGCAGGCGAACCTTCTTGCGGGAACCGACACGGTTCCCTGACAAACCAGAGAAGGGAATGACCCATGTCGATAACCAAGTCGCACACCAAATCGCTCGCCCTTGCCGGCTCCGTCGCCATCGCGCTGAGTTTCGCCGCTGCCCCGGGCGCCGTGCACGCCGATGAGATGGACAAGTGCTACGGTATATCGCTTGCCGGCGAGAACGATTGCGCTGCCGGCCCCGGCACGACCTGCGCCGGCACTTCCACCGTCGATTATCAGGGCAACGCCTGGACGCTCGTCCCCGCCGGCACCTGTGAGGATATCGATACCCCCTACGGCCCCGGCTCACTCACCGAGATCGACCGTCCGGCCTGATCTCGAAGCGTTTGCAAGCGCGCAATTGAGCGCGCCGGATCTCCTCCCCTCAGGGGAGGGAATAAGGGTGGGGTGAGGACGGTCGTGCGCGACCGGGTTCAAGTCGCGCATTTCCGACATCGCACCCCACCCCTGCCACTCCCCTCAGGCGAGGGAAGCACTGCATGACGGGAGACAACCATGAGCCGCGAACGACATACCCCATCGAACCTGCCCGAGGGTGTCGGGATCGGGTTCAAGGCAGAGCATTTCGACGATCTCCTCGCGCAGAAGCCGGATCTTGCCTTCATCGAGATCCATGCCGAGAACTACATGGCCGCAGGCGGCCCGGCGCATCGGCGGCTGGAGCGGCTGCGGGCGGAATTCGCGCTCTCGGTGCACGGGGTCGGCCTCTCCATCGGTGGTGCCGGCCCGCTCGATGCGAAGCATCTGGAGCGCCTCGCCACCCTCTGCGAGCGCTACCAGCCGGAGAGCTTTTCCGAGCATCTCGCCTGGTCGAGCCATGACACGGCCTTCCTCAACGACCTGCTGCCGCTGCCCTATACCGAGGCAACGCTCGCGCTCATCTGCGAGCATATCGACGTGGTACAGACGCGGCTGCGGCGGCAGATGCTTCTGGAGAATCCGTCAACCTATGTCGCCTTCGCCGAGAGCACGCTGGAAGAAACGCAGTTCCTGCGCGAGATCGTTTCGCGCACCGGCTGCGGCCTCTTGCTCGACGTCAACAACGTCTTCGTCTCCGCCACCAATCACGGCCTCGACCCGCGCGCCTACCTCGCCGATTTTCCGATGGAGGCCGTCGGTGAGATCCATCTCGGCGGGCATGACGAGGATGAACTGCCCGACGGCGCGCCGCTCCTGATCGACGCCCATGGCTCCCCCGTGGCCGATCCGGTCTGGACGCTCTACGCGGAGGTGGCCGCCGTGGCCGGGCGCGCGCCGACCCTGATCGAATGGGACAACGACGTGCCCGATTTCGCCGTGCTGATGGCGGAGGCCGAGCGCGCGCGGGCCGTTTTGCAGGGGCGCCGCGCATCGGGAGGCCGTCATGTCGATGCCGCATGAGGACACCCATGACGGCCAGGCCGCCTTTGCGCGCGCCCTGTTCGGCGAGACCCCTCCCGCCGGCCTCGCCCCCTACCCGCCGGAAATCGCCCGGGCGCGTTTCGCGATTTATCGCAACAATGTCGCAAGCAGCCTGATCAAGGCGCTCGAAACACGGTTTCCGGTGATCGAACGCCTCGTCGGCGAGGCCTTCTTCAAGGGTGTCGCGCATGCCTTCATCAAGGGGCATCCGCCGCGCTCGCCGGTTTTGATGGAATATGGCGACGCCTTCCCCGATTTCCTCGCGGCTTTCCCGCCGGCGCAGAGCCTGCCTTATCTCGCGGATGTGGCGCGGATCGAGTATGCGCGCGGCGAAGCCTATCGCGCCGAAGATGCCGAGCCCGTCCCGCCTGCGGCTCTGGCGGGATTCGCCGAGGCCGATCCGGATACCTTGTGCATCAGCCTGCATCCGAGCCTGCGCCTCGTGGCCTCGGACCATCCCGCCTTCAGCATCTGGCGGATGAACCAGCCGGGCGCGACGCCGCAGCGCATCACCGCACCGCAGCCCGAGACAGCGCTCGTCGCGCGCCCGCATGACGGCGTCATCACGCTTTCCCTGCCAGCTGGCGAAGCCGCTTTCATCGCTGCACTTCGCCAAGATCCACATTTCGCCCGCGCCGCTGAAACCGCCTTCGCGCGCGACCCCGCTTTCGAGCCCGGCTATGCGCTCGGACGTGCCGTCTCGCTCGGCCTCGTCACTGCTCTCGACATTTCCCACGACAACGAAGCCCTGTCCGGAGATCAGCCATGAAGACACTCGACACACCTGCCGATCCGACCGAAAAACCCACCGCCAACCCACCGCTCGACCAGCGCCTCGCCGGCTGGATCGATACCGGCAACGCCATCATGGCGAAGACACCGCATGCGCTCATCGCGCTGGGCGCGCGCATCTTCCCCGCCGCCGTGTTCTGGTTGAGCGGGCGCACCAAGGTTGACGGGTTCTCCTTGAAGAACTCGACCTTCTTCCTCTTCGAACATGAATATGCCCTGCCGCTCATCGATCCCGCCTTCGCGGCCTATATGGCGACCATCGCCGAGCACGTCTTCCCCGTGATGCTGGTGATAGGCCTCGCCACCCGCTACGCCGCCCTGTCACTCCTGATCATGACGGCGGTGATCCAGTTCTTCGTCTACCCCGAGGCCTGGGTGACGCACGGGCTCTGGGCCGTGGCACTCGCCTATGTGATGGCGCGCGGTCCGGGCATGTTCTCCCTCGATGCGCTGATCGCGCGGCGTTATCGAAAGGGCTGAGCTGCACAAGCGATACGGGCCTGCTGTCGCGCTGATCATCCGGGAAGCGACAGCGGGTCGCATGGCCTTTTACCGCCACGTTCCGATATTTCAGAAATAACTGAAAACTCGGAAAGGCGTGAAACGCACAAGGCCATGAACCTTCCCCCACTGGTACAGACTTTCGTCCTCCATTTCGGCGAGATGGGCTCGCGCTGGGGTGTCAACCGCACCGTCGGCCAGATCTACGCCCTGCTCTTCGTCGCGCCCGAACCGCTCAATGCCGACGATATCGTCGAGGCTCTGGGCGTCTCGCGCTCGAATGTGAGCATGGGCCTCAAGGAGCTCCAGGCCTGGAGCCTCGTGCGGCTGCGCCACAAGCCGGGCGACCGGCGCGATTATTTCGCGGCACCCGAGGATATCTGGGTGATCGTGCGCACGCTGATAGAGGAGCGCAAGAAGCGCGAGATCGATCCGACGCTTTCGCTTCTGCGCGAAACCCTAATGGAGCGACCGGAATCGGAATTCGAACGTCATGCGCAGGAGCGCATGCGCGAGATGCACGATCTCATCGACATGCTCACCGACTGGTATGCCGATGTGCGCGCCATCGAGACCGAACGGCTGGTGCAGTTGATGAAGCTCGGCTCGAAAATCTCGCGCGTGCTCGATTTCCGGGAACGGCTCGGCTTCTCGATCAAGCGCGACGGCTCCCAAATTCCATCCCCCGATAACGAGGAGGGTTCACGATGATGGACACTCTGATGCTGTCCCGAATCCAGTTCGGGGCGAATATCACCTTCCACATCCTTTTTCCGACGATCACCATCGCGCTCGGCTGGGTGTTGCTCTTCTTCAAGCTGCGCTACAACCGCACAGGCGACATGGCCTGGATGGATGCCTACAAGTTCTGGGTGAAGGTCTTCGCCCTCACCTTCGCGCTCGGCGTCGTCTCCGGCGTGACCATGTCCTTCCAGTTCGGCACCAACTGGCCGGGCTTCATGGAGAGCGTGGGCAACATTGCCGGGCCGCTCCTCGCCTACGAGATCCTGACCGCCTTCTTCCTCGAGGCGACCTTCCTCGCCATCATGCTGTTCGGCTTCAACCGGGTCTCCAACCGGGTGCACACCATCGCGACCGTGCTGGTGGCCGTCGGCACGACCATGTCGGCCTTCTGGATCCTCGTCCTGAATTCCTGGATGCACACGCCCCAGGGCTTCGAGATGCGCGAAGGCGTGGCCTATGTGACGAGCTGGTGGGAGGTGATCTTCAACCCCTCCATGCCCTATCGCCTGGTCCATATGCTGCTCGCTTCCGGGCTGACGGCGGCCTTCCTGATCGCGGGTATTTCCGCCTATCGTTACCTGCGGGGCGATCGTTCGGAGGGTGTCGGCAAGGCCTTGCGCACCGGCATCGTCATGGCGGCGCTGCTGATCCCGGCGCAGATCTTCGCCGGCGACCTGCACGGGCTCAATACGCTGGAGCACCAGCCGGCCAAGATCGCCGCGATGGAGGGCAACTGGGAAACGCGCGGTAACGTCCCCCTCGTACTCTTCGCCCTGCCCGACCAGGAGGCACGCGAGAACCGCTTCGAGATCGCCATACCCAACGGCGCGAGCCTGATCCTCGAACACGATCCCGCCGGCATCGTGCCCGGTCTCAACGACTTCGTGCGCGAGGACGGCACGGTCGAGCATCCCCCGGTGGCTCCTGTCTTCTTCGCCTTCCGGATCATGGTCGGTATCGGCCTCCTGATGCTGGCCGTGTCTTGGTTCGGCTCCTGGCAGCTCTATCGCCGGGGCGCGCCCTCACCGTGGATGCTGCGCGGGCTCGTCGCCATGACCTTCTCCGGCTGGGTGGCGACGGTGGCCGGCTGGTATGTGACCGAGATCGGTCGCCAGCCTTGGCTGGTCAGCGGTGTCCTGACCACGGCGGAGGCCGTCACCACGACCCCCGCCGGCATGGTGGCCTCCACGCTCGCCATGTATCTCGCGATCTACGCGGCCCTGACGGCGGCCTATGTCTGGACCCTCTACCACCTCGCCCGCCGCGACGGCGCCGCCGCGACCAGCGGTCAGGCGGTGACACCGGAGGCCCGCGTTTCAAAGGGCGGCGGCCGCGTCGCCGGGCCGATCCCGGCGGAGTGAGCGGTCGATGCCGGCGTTCCCCTCTCCCTTGCGGAGAGGGGACAGGGGTGAGGGTGGAACCGAGAGGCTGAAAAGTTCCCGGCGCTGCCCTTCATAAAGGCCCCTCACCCCCGGCCCCTCTCCACGGAGGGAGAGGGGAGATGCACATGCAGCGCAAGCACGCCGCCCGAATACGAATGTGAGAGGATGCAACAATGGACGCGTTATTCGGAGGATATTCCTGGCTTCCCGTCGCTTTTGTCGGGCTGATGGGCGTCTCGATCCTGCTTTACGTCATCCTCGACGGATACGATCTCGGCGTCGGCATCCTGTCGGGGCTGACGAACCAGCACAAGGACAAGATGATCGCCTCGATCGGGCCGTTCTGGGATGCCAACGAGACCTGGCTGGTGCTGGCCGTCGGGCTGCTGCTCGTCGCCTTCCCCTTCGCGCAGGGCGTCATTCTCGGTGCGCTGTACCTGCCGGTGGCAGTGATGCTGCTGGGGCTGATCCTGCGCGGGGTCGCCTTCGATTTCCGCGCCAAGGTCGATCCGGCGCAGAAGGTCTGGTGGGACCGCGCGTTCTTCGGCGGCTCGCTGCTCACCGCGCTCTCGCAGGGCTATATGCTGGGGCTCTATATCCTCGGCTTCGAGCGCACGCTGATGAATGTCGCCTTTGCCGGGCTCGTCGCGGTGGGGCTTGCCGCCGCCTATGCCTTCATCGGGGCCGGGTGGCTGATCCTCAAGAGCGAGGGCGCATTGCAGGAGCGCGCCGTACGCTGGGCGAAGGTGTCGCTATGGCTCAGCGCCATCGGGCTGGCCGCCGTCTCGATCGCGACGCCGCTCGTTTCTGATCGCATCTTCGAGAAGTGGTTCGCCATGCCCTATCTTGTCATGCTGGCGCCGATCCCGCTTATCACCGGCGCGCTGATCCTCGCCCTGCATTTCGTGCTCAAGGCGCTGCCCAACCGCACGGATTCCCTGAGCTGGGCGCCGTTTTCCGGGGCGATCGCCGTCGTCTTCCTGGCCTTCTACGGGCTGGCCTATTCCTTCTACCCGTATATCGTGCCCGAGCAGATGACGGTATGGGAGGCGGCTGCTGCCGATGAATCGCTGATGATCATGTTCATCGGCGCCTGCATCGTGCTGCCGCTGATCGCGCTCTATACGAGCTTCATCTACCGGGTCTTCGCCGGCAAGACGCAGGATCTGCGCTATTATTGATCGCCGGCATCATAGCGTTTGCCCTCGGCAAGCAGATCCTGCGTGCCGAGGCGCTCGTTGAGCTGGCCGAAATCGAACATGTTTTCGGCAAAAGGCCGGTTGGAACCATTGGCCAAAAGGCTCGCATAATACTGCTCTGCCGTGCGCGCGAGCGCCCGCACGATGCCACCGGGGAAGATCACGAGGTCAAAGCCGATCTTCTCCAGATCGGCGGCGGCGGTGATGGGGGTGTGGCCGCCCTCGACCATGTTGGCCATCAGCTTCGCGCGGCCCTTGAAGATCTCGCAGATGCGCTGCAATTCCTCGCCGGAGCGCGGCGCCTCGATGAACAGGACATCGGCGCCGGCCGCGAGATAGGCCTCCGCGCGGTCGATCGCGGCATCGAAACCCTCGACGGCGATGGCATCGGTGCGTGCGATGATCAGGGTCTCGCCGCTTGCCCGCGCATCGGCCATGGCGGCGATCTTGCCGGCCATTTCCGAGGTCGGAATCAACGATTTGTCCGAGAGGTGCCCGCAACGCTTGGGGTAGGACTGGTCCTCGACCTGCAGAGCGGAGGCGCCGGCGCGCTCATAGACGCGCATGGTGCGCTGGGCGTTGAGCGCGTTGCCGAAGCCCGTATCGGCATCGATGATCACGGGCAGCGCCACCCGGTCGCGGATCAGCGCCATCGTATCGGCCATCTCGGTCATGGAGGTGAGCCCGATATCCGGACGCCCGAGCCTCGTATAGGCGACGGCGGCGCCCGACAGATAAAGTGCCTGCGCGCCGGCTGCTTCCGCGAGCGCTGCGGTGAGGCCGTCATAGACGCCGGGCGCGACCAGGATGCGCGGATCGGCAAGGCGCGACTTCAAGGATGGCACGGACATCATTCATCCCCCAGCATGGCGAGCGTTTCACCGCAGCTCATCACCTGCGTGACGCTGCCCAGCGAAACCAGCGTCGCCTCGTGTACCTCCTCGCGGAAGGCGGCGCAGCCATCTGAGAGGAGGATGGTGTTGATATCGCGCAGATGCGCATCGCGCACCGTGCTGGCGACGCCGCCATTGGTGACGATCCCGCCGATGATCAGCGTATCGATGCCCACCGCCCGCATCACATATTCGAGGCGCGTCTGATAGAAGGCGCTGTAGGCGACCTTCTCGATGGTGAAATCGGCCGGCGCGAGGGTGGAGACGAGATTGTGCCCGAAGGCGCCGGGCAGGAAGTCGCCCTTCCCGAGAAAGGGGCGCAGCTCCTTCAGATGGGCCGCAATCAGCGGCTCGCCGCCGCGCCCGGGCACCAGGGTGAACTGGGCCGAAATGTAATGCCCGCCCGCCTTGCGGATGCGATCGGCCAGCGGTCGAATCCGCGCCGGCAGGGCCGCGATCGCTTCCGCCGACTGCCCGGCGCGGCCATAGGCGCCTTCCGGGTGCAGGAAGTCGTTCTGGAGATCGATGGTCAGGAGCGCCGTGCGGTGCGGGTTGATCGCGCTGATCCGTGCCATGCTCAGTCTCCTTTCCAAGCGTCACCCTGCGCATCCGCGCGGGTGATCACCACATTGCCGAAATCATCGACGCGTCCCGCATGATCGGGCTCGATGAAAATGGTGGTATCGGCCTGTTCCAGAATGGCGGGGCCGTTGATGATGGTGCCGACCGGCAGGGCGAGGCGATCGAGGATCGTCGCCTCGTGCCAGGCGCCCGCAGCATAGACCCGCCTTGTGCCGCGCTTTGCTTTTTCCGCATCGGCATCCGGTCCCGGCGCAAGTGTGGAAAGGTCGAATTTCGGGCGCTGCCCGATCACCGCCGTGCGCAGGTTCAACACACGCGTCACGCCGCCGGGCAGAAGCCGCCCGTAGACGCGCTCATAGGCCGCGTCGAACGCCGCCCGGATCGCCTCGCGGGTGGGCGGGGTGACCTTGTGATCGGCGTCGAGGGTGACCGTCAGCGGCACGGCCACCGTATGGGTCTGGCCCAGATATGCCATGTCGAGCTCGAAGATGATTTCGCGCCCGGCGAAGTTGATCCCGGCGGAATCGATCAGCCGCAGTCCTTCATCGACATGCGTCTGCATCAGCGCGCCAAGCCCCGCGACATCCACCTGCGCCGTGAGCGCGTTCACCGTCTGCACGAAATCCTGGCGCATATCGGCGATGACGCAGCCCATGGCGGAGGTCACGCCGGGATAGCGCGGCACGATGGCCCGCGCGAGCCCGACCTCGCGGATAAGCGCGCAGGCATGCAGCGCACCGCCGCCGCCGAAGGGCATGTAGGCGAATTGCTTGGGATCGAAGCCGCGCTCGATTGAAACGAGGCGGATGGCGCCGGCCATGCGGGAATTCGCCACCGTGATGATCGCCTCCGCCGCCGCATCCGTATCGAGGCCGAGCGGCTTGCCGACATGTTCGGCGATCGCCGCGCGCGCAGCCTCGATGTCGAGCCGCGCCAGCCCGCCGCCGATCGGACGTTCGGAATCGATGCGCCCGAGCACGATGTTGGCATCGGTCACGGTGGGCCGGGTATTGCCCCTGCCATAGGCGACGGGGCCGGGATCGGAGCCGGCGCTTTCCGGGCCGATATTCAACAGCCCGCCCTTGTCGACAGAGGCGATGGAGCCGCCGCCCGCGCCGATCGTGGCAATTTCGATCATCGGCGTGCGCACGACGAGACCGAAATCAATGCTCGTCTGCGGGCTGAGCACGCTCTTGCCGCCGGCGATCAGCGAAACATCGAAGGAGGTACCGCCCATATCGCCGGTGATCACATTCGGGAAACCGGCATTCTGCGCAATATAACCCGCTGCGATCACGCCCGCTGCCGGCCCTGACAGGGCCGTGCGTACGGGCAGGCGGCGCGCCGTATCGACATCCATGACGCCGCCATTGGACTGCACGATCAGAAACTCGCCGCCGAACCCGCCTTCATCCAGCGCACCGGCGAGGCGCCCGATATAGCCGGCGACTTCCGGCTGGAGATACGCGTTGAGGGCGGTTGTCGAGAAGCGCTCGTATTCGCGGATCTCGGGCAGGATCTCGCTGGAGGCGGAGACATGCGGGGTGGGCCAGAAGGCCCGAAGTGCGGCGACCGCCGCCTGCTCGTTGGCGGGGTTGGCGTAGGAATTGACGAAGAGCACGGCGACGGCCTTGCAGCCCTGCGCGAGCAGATGCTCGCCAGCCGCACGCACTGCGTCGAGATCGACCACTTGCTCGACGGTACCGTCGGCGAAGGTGCGCTCGGGCACCTCGATGCGCAATTCGCGTGGCACCACCGGGTCGAAATTGCCGCGCAGCCCCCAGGTGCGCGGACGGTCCCGGCGGCGCATGTCGAGCACGTCGCGAAAGCCCTGCGTGGTGATGATGCCGATGCGCGCGCCCTTGCGTTCGAGCAACGCATTGGTCCCCGCCGTGGTGCCGTGCACGACGCTCGCCACGCCTTCCAGATCCTCACCATGGGCACGGATGCCGGCCAGGAAGCCGCCGGACTGGTCGGGCCTGGTCGTGGGGACCTTCGCGACCCGGGCCTCGCCGCTGGCTTCGTCGAGGAAGAATACGTCGGTGAAGGTGCCGCCGACATCGACGCCGATCATGCGTGTGCGCGTCATTTCGCAATCCCCCGCCATGCGGTTCCGTAATCGGCATCGGCGCGCTCCTCGCTGACCAGCCCGCGCGCCACGTCGCGGGCGATCGCCTGCGGATCGCGCTGGTCGGGCGGGCCGTAGCCGCCGCCTCCCGGTGTCTCGAGCCGTACCCGCTGGCCGCGCTTGAGGGCGATGCCGACGATCTTGGAGGCGAGCGGCGGGGTGTGAAAGCCGTCATCCTGCTCATAGCTGAAACGGTTGAGCGCCGCCTCGCCCCCGCCCGCGACACCCTTGGGTGCAAAGCGTCCGCGCTCGCCGAAGAGGAACGCCTCGGCGCTCTCCTCCAGCAATTCGATCTCGTAGACCGCCCCCATTCCGCCGCGATAACGGCCCGCACCGGCGCTGTCGGGGCGCAGCGCCCACTGCCGGAATGCGACCGGATAGGCCGCTTCGAGAATTTCCGCCGGGGGGATCGTCGCGGTCGAGATCGGTGCATTGCCGTGATCGAGCCCGTCCCCCTCCGGCGTGCCGCCATGGCCGCCGCCATAGAAGCTGAACATCACCCAGCGCCGCCCGTCGGCACGATGCCCTGCGATGGAGAGCGCGTTGATGGTGCCGTAGGCGTTGGCGACGACGCGCTCCGGCGCGACCTGCGAGGCGGCGGCGAAGATCACGTCGATCATGCGCAGGATGGTCTCGGTATAGCCGCCCGTCGGTGCGGGAAATTCCGCGGCGAGGATCGATCCCGCCGGGATGGTGATGTCGAGCGGGCGCATCACCCCGGCATTGGCGGGCAGATCGGGGAAGATATGCTTGATCGCCACATAGACGCAGGCAATGGCGGTGCCTTCCGAGATGTTGATCGGCCCCGCCGTGGCCGGCGCCGAGCCGGTGAAATCGAGGCTCAGCCGGTCACCGGAAATCTCCAGCGCCACGCGGATGGGCAAAGCCGTATCGCTGATCCCGTCATTGTCGAGGAAGTCTTCCGCTTCCCAGCGCCCGTCCGGGAGGTTTTCCACCTCGGCGCGCATCAGTGTCTCGGCCCGGTCGCTGAGCGCGGAGAGCGCGGTGCGCACCGTCTCGGCACCATATTCCGCGAGCAGGGCGTCGAGGCGCTTCACCCCGAGATCGAGGGCGTTGATCTGGCCGTTGAGATCGCCGAGCGCCGATTGCGGCAGGCGGGTATTGCGCAGGAGAATGTCGACGATGTCCTGCTGCATCACGCCCGCCCGGGCAAGCTTGACCGGGGGCAGGATGAAGGCCTCCTGGAAGGCCTCGCTGGCAGACGGATTGTAATTGCCCGGAACCGCGCCGCCGACATCGTGCCAATGCCCCACCGAGGCGAGGTAGCAGAACAATTCGCCCTCATGGAAATAAGGCCGCACCAGCCGCATGTCGGAGAGATGCGTCCCGCCCAGATGGGCATCGTTGAAGATGTAGGTATCGCCGTCCGCGAGATCGCCGTCGCGCGCCGCCTTGTCGATCACGGCCTTCACCGCGAATGCCATGACGCCCACGAAAATCGGCAGGCCGGATTTGCCCTGCACCAGCGTATCGCCGGTCGCCGCGTGATAGATGCCGTGCGAGGCGTCATGCGCTTCGGCGATGATCGGGTTGAAGGCCGAGCGAAACAGCGTCGCATCCATCTCGTCGGCGATCTGCTCCATGCGCCCGGCGAGGACGGCAAGCGTGATCGGATCGATATCGCGGCTCATGCGCGCGCTCCCTTGTCCTGCTTTGCGACCACTTCCGCGATGTCGTTCCAGACCTGCTGGCGCCTGATCCGACCACCGGTGATCTCGAACCGGTCGATGAAGCGGATCCCGGAAAACGCCTCCCCGTCGGGCCATTCCCCGTTGAGCGTGCCGAAGCAATAGACGATGGCGATGTCGCCGCCCGGCACCGCGTCGAAGCGCTCATAGCTCTTCTTGACGAAACGGTAGCGCGGTCCGGCGAAGGCGACGAGTTCTTCGAGCGTGGTCATGCGCGCATCACCGGGAAACACCATCTCGAAACCTTCCCCGAGAAAGCCTTTCGCCCGATCGAGGTCTCGCGCTTCCATCGCGGTGAGGAAATCATGGACGATCTGCGCCGGGTCGGGGCGTGGCGGGCCCGGTACGCGATGCTCGCCGCCACGCAGGTAATTCTCGCGGGCGACCTCGTCGATGATCACCGTGACGGCCTCGGGCGGCGCATCGACGACGGCGCGCACCGCATCCGTCACCTGCTTGCCCAGCCGTGTGCGCGTGGCGGAATCGTAGCCCTCGAGCACGGTCACGGTCACGATCGGCATGGCTGTCTCCCTGCGCAGCGAAGGCGCCCTGGTAGCGCCACATCCTGTCTGGTTTATAATACAGATGATAACACGATAAAAAAGACATTTTATGCAAGTCCAATGATACAAGATGCTTGCATTCTTGCGTCTGCCGGATACCATACCCTCCCGTGATCCCGTATCGGACACGCAAGCGCGAGGGTGATCAGGTGGAGCAGGCGGTGACGGTTCTCACGCCGGATGGCGGCAAGGCGCAGCGGGTCTACCTGCTTTTGCGCGACGAGATCGTCAGTGGCGCGCACGGGCCGGGCGACGCGCTGCCGGGCGAATTGAAACTCGCCGAGCGTTTCGCCGTCTCCCGCGTCACCATCCGCCGCGCTCTCGAAGGGCTGGTGGCGGACGGGTTGGTGGAGCGCCGCGCCGGCAGCGGCACCATCGTGCGTGAGCAACAGACTGCGCAGAAGGCGATCACGGCGGATTTCGCCACGCTGATGCCGCAGATCGTCGAGATGGCGAAAGCCACCACGGCGCGGCTCATCGCCTTCTCCTATTGCGTTGCGCCCCCCGCAATCGCCGAGGCGCTGCATCTGCCGCCGCAGCAACGCGTGCAGCGCGCAGTGCGCGTGCGCATGATCGAGGGCGCGCCGTTCTCGCATCTCACAACCCATGTCCCCGAAGACGTGGCGCAGAACTATTCCGAAGCCGATCTCGCCACGACGCCGCTGTTTCGCCTGCTCGAGCGCTCCGGCGTGCGGGTCGATCATGCCACTCAGTCGATCTCGGCGACGCTCGCGACCCCGGATGTCGCCGAGGCGCTCGACGTTGCAACCGGCGCCGCCCTGATCGCGCTGACCCGCGTCGTTTTCGATGCGCAGGGGCGCGGCGTCGAGCATCTGAGCGCGCTCTACCGGCCCGATCGCTATCGCCTCGAAATGACCCTCGACCGGGTCGGCGAGCCCGATGCGCGGCGCTGGTCGCCGGTCACGACGCCGCAAACCCCTGCGCCCCCGCCGGACAAGGGGGAGGCTGCCGAATGAGTACGTCACTGACCCTGTTCGACAAGATCTGGCGCGCGCATGAAATTCATGCCCGCGAGGACGGGGCATCGCTGCTTTTCGTCGACCGCCACTTCGTCCATGAGGGTTCGCATCACGCCTTCCGCAAGCTCGCCGAGCGGGGCCAGAGCCTGGCGCAGCCGGAACTCACCTTCGGCGTGGCCGATCACTACGTTCCCACGCGCGGACGCGGCAAAGCCATCGCCGATCCGGCGATTGCGCGGATGGTCTCGACGCTGGAAGAGAATGCCGCCAGGCACGGCTTTCGCCTGTTCGGGCTCGACGATCCGCGCCAGGGCATCGTGCATGTGGTCGGGCCGGAACAGGGGCTGACCCTGCCGGGGCTCCTGATCAATTGCGGCGACAGCCACACCTCGACGCACGGCGCCTTCGGCGTGTTCGGTTTCGGCATCGGCGCGACGGAAGTCGCCCATGTGCTCGCCACCCAGACGATCTGGCAAAAGAAACCGGCGCGCATGCGCATCCGTTTCGAGGGCACGCTCGCACCGGGTGTCGCGGCGAAGGACATGGCGCTGAACTGGATCGCGCGGCTGGGCACCGATGGCGGGCGCGGCGCGGCGATCGAATATGCCGGCTCCGCCGTGCGGGCGCTCTCCATGGAAGGCCGCATGACGCTTTGCAACCTCTCCATCGAAGGCGGTGCGCGTTGCGGCATGGTCGCGCCGGATACCACCACCTTCGCCTATCTCGAAAACCGCCCCTACGCGCCGCAGGGCGCTGCGCGCGAACAGGCACTCGCCGCCTGGGCGGAACTCGTTTCCGACGGGCAAGCCGAATTCGACCGCGAGGTGGTGATCGATGCCGGCGAGATCGCGCCGATCGTGACCTGGGGAACCAGCCCGGAGGATGCCCTGCCGATCAGCGAGAGCGTCCCCGACCCCGCGCGGGCTGCGTCCGAATCGGAAGCCACGCGTATCCGCGCATCGCTCGAATACATGGATCTGCGGCCCGGCATGAAGCTGTCGGAGATCGCCGTGGACCAGGTCTTCATCGGCTCGTGCACCAATGCCCGGATCGAGGATCTGCGCGCCGCCGCCGCCGTACTCGCCGGGCGCAAGGCGAAGGTGCCGGGGCTGGTTTCCCCCGGTTCGAGCCTCGTCAAACGGCAGGCCGAGGAGGAAGGGCTCGACCGGATCTTCGTCGAGGCCGGGCTGGAATGGGTCGCGGCGGGCTGCTCCATGTGCGTGGGGATGAACGGCGACATCGTCGCGCCTGGCAAGCGCTGCGCCTCCACCACCAACCGCAATTTCCGCGGCCGCCAGGGCCCGGGCGCGCGCACGCATCTGATGTCGCCCGCCATGGTCGCCGCCGCAGCCGTTACCGGCCATCTCACCGATGCGCGGCCTCTGCTCGAAGGGAGGCTGTGATGACGGGATGGACGCGACATCAGGGCCTCGCCGTGGGGCTGCCCTTCGAGAATGTCGATACCGACCAGCTGATCCCGGCACGCTTCATGTCGGCGCCACGCTCCGAGGGTTACGGCAGGTTCCTGTTGCACGATCTGCGCCACGACGCGAATGGCGCGCCGATTCGGGATTTCCCGCTTAATGATCCCGGCGCCGAGGGTGCCTCGGTGCTCGTCGCGCGGCGCAATTTCGGTGGCGGCTCGTCGCGCGAGGCGGCGGTCTATGCCTTGGCCGATGCCGGCTTTCGCGCGGTGATCGCACCGAGCTTCGGCGACATCTTCGCCGGCAATGCCGTCAATAACGGGCTTCTGCCCGCCCGCGTAAGCGAAGCGGATGCGGATGCGCTGCTGGCGGCGACGCCGGGCGATCTCGCGGTGGATCTCGAAGCCTGCACCATCACGGCAGGCGAACGGGTCATCGGCTTCGAGATCGATCCGGTCTGGCGCACCAAGCTGATCAACGGCTGGGACGATATCGATCTGACCCGCGCGCATGCGCAGGAGATCACGGATTTCATCGCGGCCCGGCGCGCAGCACGACCTTGGGTCTGGCCGCATGGTGTCGGCTCGTGAGGGGATTTCGACCGGGGTTACGGCCCCGGCGCGGACGGGGAGCGCGATGGGCGCGCTCTTCATCAAGAACGGGGCGCAAAGCCCCCTGACTGGGAGAAGACCATGAAACACGTACTTGCAGGGAAACACGTTCTCGCAGGCGCTGCCGTCGGTATGGCCGCGCTGATGACATCCGGAGCCATGGCCGAGCAGCGCATCAGCGCAGTTCATGCCTTTCCCGAATCCCTGATCTACACCCAGAGCTTCCTCTCCTTCGTCGACATGGTCAACGAGCGCGGCGAAGGCGTGATCCAGATCGAAGTGCGCGGCGGTCCGGAAGCGATCGGCATGTTCCAGCAGGCCGACGCCGTGCGCGACGGCATCGTCGACATGGCCTATTCGCCCGGCAGCTTCTACGCCGGTGCTTTTCCCGAGCGCGATGCGCTGGTGGCCTCCAACGTCACCGCGATCGAGGCGCGCGAGAATGGCGGCATCGATCTGATCAACGAGATCCATCAGGAGAAGATGGGAGTCTATTATCTCGGCTGGTTCGATTCGGGCGTGACCTACAATCTGTGGACCGTGAACGAGCCGGCTCTCGATGCGGACGGCAATCTCGACGTCTCGGGCATCCGCCTGCGCGGCAACCCGGTCTACAATGCGTTCTTCACGAATTATCTCGGCGCGCAGGTTATCGACATCCAGACGACCGATGTCTATTCGGCGCTCGAGCGCGGCATCGTCGATGCCACCGGCTGGACCCAGATCGGCCTCGTCGATCTGCGTTGGGACGAGTTCCTGAACTATCGCATCGAACCCTCCTTCTTCTCCACCGATCTCGGCGTGATCGTCAATCTGGAGAGCTGGAATGCGCTGACGCCCGAGGCACAGGAGATCCTGCAGCAGGCGGCGATCGACCACGAGCAGGCCAGCGTCGAGGCCCTGCGCGCACAGCGCGACGAGGATTTCGAAATCCTCGAGGAGCGCGGCATGACGACCTTCTCGCTCGAGGGTGATGCAGCCGCGCGCTATCTCGAAGCAGCCCGCGAGGAGACCTGGGCGCGGATGCGTGAGCAGATGGAGCAGCATCCGATGGGGCTGACCCATTACGACACGCTGATCGAGCGTTTCTACGATCTCGAAGCGGCGCAGTGAGCCGAGCCGAACACGACCGCCGGGCATCGTGCGTGCCCGGCGGTTTCCCCTGACGGATCTTCGAGGTGTGTTTCATGTCCGGCGCCCTGCGATGGATCGTGCGCGGCTATGATGCCTTCGTCACGCTGATGGCGCTGGTGGCCGCAGCCATGCTCTCATGGCTGATGATCTCGATCATCGTCAGCGTCGGCATGCGCAATTTCGGCATGCAGCCGATGGCCTGGCTGTTCACATCCTCGGAATACGCGCTTCTCTACATGACCATGCTCGGCGCACCCTGGCTGGTGCGGCGCAAGGGGCATGTGCATATCGAACTCGTCACCGCCGCCCTGCCTCCGCCCCTGCGGCGGGCCCTCAGCCGGCTGGTGGCCCTGGCCTGCGTCGTCGTCTGCGCGATCCTCACCTGGAAGGGGATCGATCTCGTCCAGCTCAATATCGCGCGAAACGATTTCGACGTGCGCGCCTATTTCTACCCGCGCTGGCTTCTGACCATCACCTTTCCGATCAGTTTCGGCCTGATGGCCGTGGAATTCGCACGCTTCGCCTTCGGGCGTGAGCTGATGCATTCCGGTGAAGCGGGGATCCACGAGTAATGGAGTGGTATCAGGCCCTCGCCCTGCTTCTGGGCTCGATCATCTTCCTGATGGCGCTCGGCATGCCGGTGGCGCTCGCCTTTCTGGCTGCGAATATCGTCGGCGCCTGGATTTTCATGGGCGGCGAGCGCGGCGTGATCCAGCTGCTCAATAACGGGCTGGGCTCACTGACATCATTTGCCCTCGTGCCGATCCCGCTCTTTCTCTTGATGGGAGAAGTGTTCTTCCATACCGGCCTCGGGCGGCGCATGTTCAACGCCATTGACGGCCTGCTCGGGCGGCTGCCGGGACGCCTCTCCTACGTTACCGTGCTCGGCGGCACCGGCTTTGCCACGCTCTCGGGATCCTCCATGGGGGCGACGGCTCTGCTCGGTTCGCTGATGGTGCCGGAGATGAACCGGCGCGGCTATAAAAACAACATGTCGATCGGGCCGATCCTCGGCACCGGCGGGCTCGCCATCATCATTCCGCCCTCAGCGCTCGCAGTGCTGCTCGCCACGCTCGCCAAGGTCGATATCGGCGCGCTGCTGGTTGCGGGGATCATACCCGGGCTCCTGCTTGCCGGCCTTTATCTCGCGACGATCTGGATCCAGACCAAGATCGATCCGAGCGCCGCACCGCCCTACGATGTCGAGCCGCTGACGGGGCGCGAGAAGCTCATCCTGATCGCGCGGGACATACTGCCCATGATCGGCGTGATGGTCACGATCGTCGCCATGATGATGGGCGGCATCGCCACGCCCTCGGAAGCCGCAGCGTTCGGCGCGCTCGGCGTGATGATCCTCGCCCTGATCTTCCGCTGCCTCACCTGGGAGGCGCTCAAGAAATCGATCGAGGGGGCGCTCAAGGTCACGCTGATGGCCTATCTGATCGTCTTCGGCTCGGCCACCTTCAGCCAGCTCATGGCCTTTTCCGGCGCCTCGCGGGGCCTGATCAACTGGGCGACGGGCTTTGATCTCGATCCGGTCTTCATGCTGCTCGCCATGTTCGCGGTGCTGCTGGTGCTGGGCATGTTCATGGAGCAGATCTCGATGATGCTGCTCACCGTGCCGATCTTCTTCCCGCTCGCGCTGAGCCTCGGCTACGACCCGATCTGGTTCGCGCTGATCATGCTGCTCGCGCTGGAGATCAGCTTCACGACGCCGCCATTCGGGTTGCTGCTCTTCGTGATGAAGGGCGTCGCGCCGCCGGAGACGACCATGCGCGACATCTACGTCGCCGCTTTCCCCTTCATCCTGTGCTCGCTGATCCTGGTCGGCCTGCTGATCCTCTTCCCGCCGATCGCGCTTTGGTTGCCGAGAGGGTTTTAGCGATTATTTCACACACGCCTCAGGGGCCCCTCATACGTCCGTGTTCGCGGAGTGACAGTGATCGATGACGCGGCGGCGCGGCCGGCCCCGATTGATCGGACTGCGCCGCGCTGCATCATGCGGAGAGGGCGAGCGACGGCGTCGGGCGCTCTGATTTCAGCGCCGAGAGCATCGAATTCCGGCTCATCGGTCTCGCTGGTGCGAAAGGCGCGCCCTTACGCCACCCCGATAGCCTCGCGGAAACGCGCGCGCAGGTGATGCCCGTCGCGCGCCGGCATGACGCGCGGATTTTCGCCAGAGCGTATCGCACAGGCGGCGAGGACCGGCCCAGGGGCCTCGCGCAGCAGGCGGCGCGGCGCGTCGAAGCCGTCGGTCGCATCACAATGCGCGGTCTCCTTGAAACCGGCGGCACGGGCCATGGCGACGAGATCGACGCCATGCGCCGTATGGCTCGCCTGCCCGCCGGTCTCGCCATAGGCACGGTTGTCGAGCACGGCGATGGCGAGGTTTGACGGTCGCGCGACGCCGATCGTCGCCAATGCTCCCAGCGCCATCAGCATCTCGCCATCGCCGGTGATGACGAGCACCCGCGCCTGCGGGCGGGCAAGGGCGAGGCCGAGCCCGATCGTAGCCGCCGAGCCCATCGCGCCCCAGAGATAGAAATTGCGCGGATCGTCGCCTGCCGCCGCAACGTCGTATGTCGGCGAGCCCAGCCCGGTGACGACCAGAAGATCATCGGACCGATCGCGCAGGATCTGCGCCACGAGTTCCCGCCGCTCGAAACCGTTATTCTGCTGCGTTTCCATCGCACTCGATCTCTCTCTCTTCTCGCGCCGGAAGCCCGGCCTTTGCCTGAAACGTCGTGTTCCTAGAACGTTTTGGCCCCGATCAATCGCTGGGACAAAAGCACCGCCATCGCCGTGCCCCCCTCGAACGCCATGTGAAGGGCGTGCTTCACCACCGCGCGCACATCGCCGGGATCATCGACGCGCTGCACCACCAGACCGCCCGCCTCCAGCGTCGCCGGCGTCGCCTGCCCCATCGGGACCTGCCAGGGATTGAACTCGCCCCATTCGCCCCGCATGGTCACGATCGTGACGATGGGAAAGCCGCAATTGCGCACCAGCGAGAAGGTGTTGAGGCAATTGCCGACGCCGCTCGACTGCATCAGCAGAACGCCGCGCGCACCGGCGAGATCGGCACCGGCCAGCACGCCGATCCCCTCTTCCTCGGTGGTCAGCACGATCGGCGTGATCGCGGGATCCTCGTGGCAGCGCGTGATGACATGGCTGTGGCCGGCATCGGGCACATAGGCGACCTGGCTGACCCGTGCCGCGACGAGTTCTTCATAGAGGGCTTCCCGCCAGTCGCCCTGATCGCTATCGCGCATTTCAACCTCACTCGTCCGCTCGCGGATCCGAGCGTCATGCTATCGTGCGGCCAGCGGCAATCCGCAAGCGCGGAAATGGCCATAACCGAGTTGGAGGAGCGCCAGCCGTCAGCGCGCCCAGTCGGGCGATCGTGATGGCGGGCCGATACTCACATGGCCACCCAGGGCCGGCGGCAGGGCGAGGAGCGCGCCGCCCCCGTCCTGCTCCCGCGCCGTTGCGGCATCGACGCGAACCGCGCCGCCCGCAATGAACCGGACCACGCTCGCCGCCTGGTCATCGCTTCCCAGCGCATAGGCCGCAATCTGCGGCAGCGCCGTGGCAGCGGGCAAGCCGAAGCGCGTCGCATCATCGGTGAAGACCAGTGCGCCCCGATCGAGCTGCAGGATCAGCCGTCGGGCATCCAATTGTGCCGGCTCGCGCCCGAGGAAGCGTCCGAAGCGCTGAGCCGCCTCTGTCGGATCCTCGACGAGGACGAGCGCTGCTTCCAGCGAGACGATGCGGTTGGGATGGGCGGTCCAGCGCTCCTGCCAGACGATGTCGGGCGTGTGATGCGACAGCACCTGGATGCGCCCCTCGGGCATCGCCTCCGGCGGCACGCGCACCACGGAAAACCGCCCCTGCGCCTCGCCACCATCGGGAAGCGGAATTGCACGGGTGAGCCGAACCGCCTCGTCCGGCGCGAAGCCTGCGCGATCGAGATGCGCGCGCACCGCCTCGGCATCCGCAACGCTCATCGCCAGAAGATGGACGCCCGTGTAGCGATCGAGCGCCGCAAGCAGGCGCCGGGAGAGCGGCGTATCGGTGCAATGGGAGAGAAATTCCAGATATCCGCTCGCCAGCATCGCGCAGCGATTGCCAGTCCCGGCTGGCACGAAACCATCCGGCGTGCGGTTCTGCTGTTCGGTAAACGGCGTCAGGACGAAGCCCAGCGCTTCCAGCGCCGCGCTCGCGGCGTTCATGTCGGGCACGAAATGGGCAAGATGGTCGAAAAAGACCTCCGCGCCACGGGGAATTTGTCGAAACGGTTCCATGGCCGAAGATTAGGTCGCCGCCGTATCGTCATGCAAGCGGCGCAGGCCGGGTCGATCACGCTTATGCCTTTGCGCGATCGTTCAGCGCTGCCACGGCTCTCCCGAAGCGCCGACCGCGCCACATAACGGCCATACCTTCACCGGAAGGGAACCGATCCCTTCAGGCGCCGTTCATCCGGTGACGCGCATGAATGATCGGGCGCGTAAGACATCGCGCTACTGGAAGCGAACAGGGAAATATCAGAATGAAACGCCTCGCCCTTCTCCTCGCCAGCACGGCCATTCCGATGGCGATGCTGCTTGCTCCCGACATCTCAACCCGCGCATACGGACAGTCCTCATCCGTGACGCTGCAAGCCGGACTGAACGGCGATGCCCTCGAGCAGGCCGTGCGTGCGGTCAGCGAGGCACAGGAGCGTTTGCGCGAGGCCCGCAGTCGCGCCGAAGAACTGACGCGGCGCGCCGAGGAACTGGCGGAACGCGCCGAAGAGCTCGCCGATGATGCCGATGCCGCGCAGGACGCAGCCGATTCCGTCGCGGACGATCCCGACAGCAGCGACGCGGAAATCGACGCCGCCGATGCCGAGGCTGAAACCGCGATCGAACGCGCCCAAGCCGCCGCCCGCGAGGCAGAGGAAGCGCGCGCCGAAGCGCAGGCCGCGCGAAACGAGGCGCAGGCCTTGGCCGAGCAGGTCGAAGCCGCCGAAGGCGAAGTCGCCGAAATCCGCGAACGCGTCGAAGCGGCAGAACGTGAAGCGCGAGAGGCCGCCGAGGCGGAAGCCGCTGAGGCGTCCGAGCGTGAAGCGCGAGAGGCGGCTGAACGCGAGGCGCGTGAAGCCGAAGAGCGAGATGCGACTGCGGAGCGCGAGGCGCGCGAAGCTGCAGAACGGGAGGCGTCTGCCGAACGCGAGGCGCGCGAAGCCGCGGAACGTGAGGCGACTGCAGAGCGCGAAGCACGCGAAGCCGCAGAACGCGAGGCGGCTGCGGAGCGCGAGTCGCGCGACGCCACCGAGCGTACCCGCAGGCGCGCTCCGGCCGAGGAAGCAGAGGCCGAG